>JBQCIU010000018.1:0-33271 GCA_051953395.1 Sphingomicrobium sp. | reverse complement strand
CCGTCCGGTTGAGGGGCGACGACGGCGTTCATGGTCGCTGGGATCGAGGTGGTCACGGCGCCCGGCTTATTGACTTCGCACATGGCCCGGTCAACGACTGAGGCATGGATTTGGACGACCTCTTTCCGGACAAGCCCAAGGATCCGCTGACGGAGCTCGGCAAACAGGACCTCGATCCGCTTTCGGTCGACGAACTGCAGGCGCGAATCGAAGCGCTGAAGGAAGAGATTGCGCGGGTGGAAGCCCATATGCAGCGGGCCAGGACTCACAGATCGGCTGCGGAAGAGCTCTTTAAAAAGCCCTGACCACCACATTCAGCGTCTGCACAGCCGCTTGGGCCCATTAACTGGGGATAAGCGGGGCCGCGCCCCTTGATTGCGCGTTTCCCGCATATGACATTGGTTGCCAGAGAGCCCGGGGCTCACCCCGGAGCGGTGGGAGTACCAGCCTAAATGCCTAGTTTCGCTCGCGAACTCGAAGAGACCCTGCACAATGCGCTCGGCGAAGCCAGCCGTCGCAGGCACGAGTATGCGACCCTCGAACATCTGCTGATCGCGCTGATCGACGACGAACATGCGTCGAAGGTGATGACCGCCTGCGGAGTGAACCGCGACGAGCTTCGGGCGTCGGTGAAGCATTATCTCGACAACGAGCTTGGGGCGCTGGTTGCCGACACAAGCACCGACCCGACTCCGACGAGCGGTTTCCAGCGCGTGGTTCAGCGCGCGATCCTTCACGTCCAGTCTTCGGGGCGGGACGAAGTGACCGGCGCAAACGTCCTCGTCGCGCTCTTCTCCGAGCGCGAGAGCTACGCCGTCTATTTCCTGCAGCAGCAGGACATGAGCCGCCTGGATGCCGTGACCTATATCAGCCACGGAGTCGGAAAGGGCGAGGCGTCGGCCGAGGCGCGTCCGCCGGAAGGCACCGAGGAGAAGGCCGACAAGGAGGGCAAGAAGGAAAGCGCCCTCAAGCAGTTCACCGTCGACCTCAACGAGAAGGCCAAGGCAGGCAAGGTCGATCCGCTGATCGGCCGAATGCCGGAAGTCGACCGGACAGTTCAGATCCTCTGCCGCAGGTCGAAGAACAACCCGCTCTACGTCGGCGATCCCGGAGTCGGCAAAACCGCGATTGCGGAAGGCCTGGCGCGCAAGATCGTCGAGGGCGACGTTCCGGACGTGCTCAAGAAGGCGACCATCTACGCTCTGGATATGGGCGCGCTGCTCGCAGGCACCCGCTACCGCGGCGACTTCGAGGAGCGGCTGAAGAGCGTCGTCAACGAACTCGAGAAGCTGCCCGACGCGATCCTGTTCATCGACGAGATCCACACGGTGATCGGCGCCGGCGCGACGTCGGGCGGAGCAATGGACGCTTCGAACCTTCTGAAGCCCGCGCTCTCATCGGGCGCGATCCGCTGCATCGGGTCGACCACCTACAAGGAATTCCGCAACCACTTCGAGAAGGACCGGGCTCTGCTCCGGCGCTTCCAGAAGATCGACGTCAACGAGCCGACGGTCGAGGACACGATCAAGATCCTCGCCGGGCTCCGCTCGTCGTTCGAGGAGCACCACCACGTGCGCTACACGCCCGACGCCATCAAGTCGGCGGTCGAGCTGAGCGCTCGCTACATCCATGACCGCAAGCTGCCCGATAAGGCGATCGACGTGATCGACGAAGTCGGCGCGATGCAGATGCTCGTCCCGCCGAGCCGTCGGAAGAAGGTGATCACGCCCAAGGAGATCGAAGCCGTGGTCGCGACCATGGCGCGGATTCCGCCGAAGTCGGTTTCGACCGACGACAAGCGAGTCCTGGAGAACCTGGAGGCGGACCTCAAGCGTGTCGTCTTCGGGCAGGACCTGGCGATCGAGAAGCTCGCCTCGGCGATTAAGCTGTCGCGCGCCGGCCTTCGCGATCCCGACAAGCCGATCGGCAACTATCTGTTCAGCGGCCCGACCGGCGTCGGAAAGACGGAGGTTGCTCGCCAGCTCGCCTCGATCATGGGAATCCCGCTGCAGCGGTTCGACATGTCCGAATATATGGAGCGCCACGCGGTCAGCCGGCTGATCGGCGCCCCTCCGGGCTATGTCGGCTACGACCAGGGCGGGCTTCTGACCGACGCCGTCGACCAGCATCCGCACAGCGTGCTTCTCCTCGACGAGATCGAGAAGGCGCATCCAGACCTGTTCAACATCCTTCTGCAGGTCATGGACCACGGGAAGCTGACCGACCATCACGGCAAGACCGTCGATTTCCGCAACACCATCCTGATCATGACCACCAATGCCGGCGCCGCCGACATGGCCCGCGAGAGCATCGGCTTCGGGCAGGTCACCCGCGAGGATGCGCAGGAGGACGCGGTCAAGAAGATGTTCACGCCGGAGTTCCGCAACCGGCTCGATGCCATCGTTCCGTTCGGCTACCTGCCCCCGGCGGTGGTCGCTCGGGTCGTCGACAAGTTCATCCTCCAGCTGGAGCTTCAGCTTGCCGACCGCAACGTGCACATCGAGCTCGACGACGAAGCCCGCAAATGGCTGGTCGATAAGGGCTACGACAAGCTCTACGGCGCCCGCCCGATGGGCCGCCTGGTGCAGGAGAAGATCAAGCAACCGCTGGCCGAAGAGCTATTGTTCGGCAAGCTGGTCAACGGCGGCGAGGTCAAGGTCCGGATCAAGGACAATGCGCCGAGCTTCGAGATCGTCCCCGCCGCACCCAAGGTGAAGGCGAAGCCGAAGAAGAAGGCGCCGGCGAAGAAGAAAGCCGGCGGCGAAGCTCCTGCGGCGGAGTAGCTTCTGATCCGACAAACGAAGGGCCGGGAGCGATCCCGGCCCTTTTCATTTACGCTCCGTCATTCAATCCTGCGATTCAAGCGCCTCCAGGACTTCTTCGCGAGACCGAGCGTGAAGCGCCCAGAAATTGGGCACGCCCTCGCCCGCCAGTCGCTTCTGAAGCACCGCGAGGTGCGAGTTCCAGCCGCTTCCGAAATCCTGCGCTCCGACCGGGCTTTCGATCCCGCTGTGGGTCAGCACCAGCCGCGTCTTCCCGCCCTCCGGGAACAGCTCGAAGGTGACCTTGCCGTTCTTTCCGCCCTGGAAGGTGGTTTCGAGAACATGCGGCGGATCGAAGCGGAGGACCTTCTCGCTCCAGGTCCGGCCTTTGAACTCGGCGTAATTTTCCGGATAGGGCGCCGGTTCATCCGACAGATTGTCGTGATCGTTCAGAAGCTCGAATTCGCTGCCGGGCGTCGCGTCGGTCCCGCCCATGAACCACTGGCGGCGAAGCTCGGCCTCGGTGAGATAGCGCCAGACCGTCTCGACCGGTGCGTCGAGCAGGCGCTCCAAGCGGATCGCATCGGGCGCGACCTTCTGAACCGGGAGTCGGATTTGCGTGGCGGCTTCAGTCATCGTTTCTCTCCTTGTCGGATTCGACCAGCGCCTCGAGTCTGTCGAGGCGCACGGACCAGAATTTCTCCCATTGCCGAAGCCATTTCTCGGCCTCGGCCAGGGGCTCGGCGCGGAGGGTGCAGATCTGCCTCCGCCCCGCCTTGCGGCGATTGATCAGCCCCGCATTCTCCAGCACCTTCACATGCTTGGCGGCGCCGGCGAAGCTGATGTCGAACGGATCGCCAAGCTCGCCCACGGACTTCTCCCCGAGCGCAAGGCTGGCGAGCATGCCGCGCCGCGTGGGATCGGCGAGCGCCTGGAAAATCGTGTCGAGTCGCGGCGAATCACTTTCAACCATGTGGTTGAATTTGCTGCGCGCCCCAACGATTGTCAACCTTTCGGTTTAATTTCCCGGATGCCCGTCGCTCCCGTTCGTCGATGAGCCGCTTGCCCCGGGCTCGCGAAAGTTGAATCCTCCGCCGCCGAATCCGGAGGGGAAATTTCGTGAAAGCCATTCGCTCGCTGTCGCCGCTGGCGATCCTGTTCGCCGCAACCGCAATGTCCACGCCCGCCCTGGCGGCGCCCGCGACGGGGCCGAGCCGCTACCTGACGGGCGGCGACCTGTTCAACTTCGAATGGGCGAGCGATCCGCAGATCAGCCCCGACGGCAAGACCATCGCCTACGTCCGCAAGTCCAACGACATCATGACCGACAAGGCCCGCTCGACCATCTGGCTGGTCGATGTCGCGAGCGGTCAGCAGCGGCCGCTCCTGGCCGGAAACGGCTCCTATTTCTCGCCGCGCTGGTCGCCGGACGGGAGCCGCCTGGCCTATGTCGCGGCCGAGGGCGCAAGCCCGCAGCTGTTCGTCCGCTGGATGTCGAGCGGCGAAAGCGCGCGGATCACGCAGCTTCCGCAGAGCCCGGGCGCGATCGCCTGGTCGCCGGACGGGCGGCGGATCGCTTATTCGATGTTCGTGCCCGACGACGCGGCGAGGCTGGGCAAGGCGCCGGACAAGCCGGAAGGCGCCAAATGGGCCGATCCGCTGACGGTTATCGACGCGGTCACCTATCGCGCCGACGGCGCCGGATATCTGCCCGCCGGGTACGAGCAGATCTTCTGGGTTCCGGCCGATGGCGGAGCGCCGACCCAGCTGACGTTCGGCGCGACCAACGCCGGCGGACCGGTGTCATGGACTCCCGACGGCCGATCGATCCTGTTCAGCGCCAACCTGTCGAAGAACTGGGAACGCGAACCGGTCAACAGCGAAATCTACCGCATCGGAATCGACGGCGGGGCACCGGTTGCGCTTACCGACCGCGACGGCCCCGATGCCGGCCCGGTCGTTTCTCCCGACGGACGGCACATCGCCTATGTCGGGTTCGACGACCAGCACCTCGGCTACCAGAACACCCGGCTCTACGTGATGAACATCGACGGATCCGGAAAACGGGTCCTGGCGGGCTCGCTCGACCGATCCGTCGGAAGCCCGCAATGGAGCGGCGACAACACGATCTACGTCCAGGCCGAGGATGGCGGAGTCAGCAAGGTCATGCGCGTCGGCCTCGACGGCTCGATCCGCGAGGTCGCCAGCGGAATGGGCGGCGGCGAGCTCGACCGGCCGTACACCGGCGGCGATTTCAGCGTGTCGAGGAACGGAGTCGTCGCGCTCACTTCGGGCGACGCGCTCCACCCGAACCAGGTCGCGGTCGCATCGGGCAATGGCGCCAAGCGGCTGACCCGACTCAGCTCCAGCCTGCTCGACTCCAAGGTGCTCGGCGACGTGCAGAAGCTGCCGGTTCGGTCCAGCTTCGACCAGCAGCCTATCGACGCGTGGATGGTCACTCCGCCCGATTACGATCCGGCGAAGAAATATCCGATGATCCTGGAAATCCACGGCGGGCCCTACGCGGCCTACGGTCCGCAATTTTCCACCGACGATCAGCTTTACGCGGCGCACGGCTATGTCGTCGTCTATTCCAACCCGCGCGGCTCGACTTCCTATGGCGAAGCGTTCGCGAATGGGATCGAGAAGGCCTATCCCGGCCACGATTACGACGATTTGATGAGCGTCGTCGATGCGGCGATCGGGACCGGCCACGTCGACCCGAACAATTTGTTCGTCACCGGCGGGTCGGGCGGCGGCGTGCTCACCGCCTGGATCGTCGGCAAGACCGACCGGTTCCGGGCTGCGGCCACGCAGAAGCCGGTGATCGACTGGGCGAGCTTCGTCCTGACATCGGACGGCGCGGCTTATTATTCGCCCTACTGGTTCGCGAAGAAGCCGTGGGAGGACCCGCAGGGCTATTGGGCGCGCTCGCCGCTCAGCCTCGTCGGGAACGTCAAGACCCCGACCATCGTCGTTGTCGGAAGCGAGGATTATCGCACTCCCGACAGCGAGGCGGAGCAATATTACGAGGCTCTGCAGCTGCGCGGGATCCCGACGCGGCTGGTCAAGGTCCCGGGCGCCAGCCACGGCGGCCTCGCCGATCGGCCGAGCCAGTCCGCGGCCAAGGCCAGCGCGATCCTCGCCTGGTTCGACCAGTACCGGCTGAAGGACAGTCCGACGACGGCTTCCGCCGGCACTGGGGGTTCCACACAGGCCGCGCACTAACTAACGCTAAGGGCGCGAGTCCGTCGCGATCGCGTTGCGGTCGCCGGCCACATGATTTCGGGGAGAGAGAATGAAACCGACCAGCTTCCGCTTGCTTGCGGCAACCGCAATCCTGTTCACCGCCGTACCGGCGGCCGCGCAGCAGATGGGCCAGTTCGATCCGGCGCGCCTGTCGGCGGTCGACAAGCAACTGTCGTCTGACGCTTTCCAGGGCCGCGGAACCGCGAGCGCGATCGAGCCGACGGTGATCCAGTATATCGCCGACCAGATGAAAGCGGCCGGAGTCCAGCCGGGCGGCGACATCGTCGACGGCAAGCGCACCTGGTTCCAGAACGTCCCGCTGCTCAGCTCCGAGATCGTCGGAACGCCTCAGATCAGCCTCGACGAGAACGGCACGGTCGTCCCGCTGAAGCAGGGGCCGGAGATCGCCGTTCTTGCTCCGCTCAACGGCGCCAAGCAGATCGACATCGACAAGGCGCCGCTCGTCTTCGTCGGCTACGGAGTGAAGGCGCCGGAGCGGAACTGGGACGATTTCAAGGGCCAGGACATGCACGGCAAGATCATGGTCGTGCTGATCAACGACCCTGATTTCGAAGGCGGCGAAGGCGATTTCGGCGGCAAGGCGATGACCTATTACGGCCGCTGGACCTACAAGTTCGAGGAAGCGGCCCGCCAGGGAGCGGCGGGAATCATCATCGTCCACGAAACCGCGCCGGCTTCCTATCCGTGGAACGTCGTCCAGAATTCCAACACCAACGCTCAGTTCGACATCGTCCGCGACAATCCGGCAGCGGAGCACTCGCAGTTCGAAAGCTGGATCCAGCGGCCGCTCGCGGTCCAGCTGTTCCAGCGCGCGGGACTCGATTTCGAAGCGGCGAAGGCGGCGGCAAAGAAGCGCGATTTCCAGCCGATCCCGCTGAAGGCGACCCTGACCGCCCATTACAAGGCCGACCCGAAGGTCATCACCAGCCACAATGTGGTGGGCATCCTTCCGGGCAAGACTCATCCGGACGAGACGATCATCTACTCGGCCCACTGGGACCATCTCGGGATCGGGACCCCGGATTCGACCGGCGACACCATCTATAACGGCGCCGTCGACAACGCGACCGGCGTCTCGATGCTGATCGAGCAGGCGCGCGTTTTCGCCGCCGGCCCGAGGCCCGACCGCTCCATCGTCTTCCTTGCCGTCACCGGCGAGGAGAAGGGGCTTCTCGGCTCCGCCTATTACGCCAGCCACCCGCTCTACCCGCTCGGCAAGACGGTCGCCGTCCTCAATACCGACGCGATGGGCGTCTACGGGCCGGCGAAGAATTTCAGCATGTCGGGCAACGCCAAGCTCGGCCTGCTCGACGATTTGATCGCGGAGGCCAAGCGCGAGGGCAAATATTTCTCGCCTGATCCGCACCCCGAAGCCGGGCATTTCTTCCGCTCCGACCATTTCTCGTTCGCGAAGGTCGGCGTGCCGGCGATCAGCTACGAATCCGGCAACGATCTGGTCAAGGGCGGAAAGGCGCGCGGCGAAGCGCTGGGCGCGGAATATACCGCCAAGCATTACCATCAGCCCAGCGACGAGTGGCAGCCCACCTGGGATTTCACCGGCATGGCCGCCGACGGCAATCTGTTGCACCAGGTCGGCCTCAAGCTCGCCAATTCGCGCGAGTGGCCGGACTGGAGCGCCGACAGCGAATTCCGAGCCGAGCGTGACAAGACCGCCGCCGAGCGCGGCGGAGCAGCCACGGCGGCGCCGGCTCCTCAGCCGAAGGGCGATCGGGGATGAGCGAAACGCTCGAGCCCGCTCTTCCGGATGACCTGGACGAGCGGGCCGAGCGGCTGATGCATCTGGTTTGCGACCGGAAGCTCAGCATCGCGACGGCGGAAAGCTGCACCGGCGGGATGCTGGCAGCGCTTCTGACCGACATCGAGGGTGCGAGCCACGGATTCGAGCGTGGCTTCGTCACCTATTCGACGGAATCGAAGGCGGAACTTCTCGGCATCGACCGCGACCTTCTCGAGAAGAACGAGGCGGTATCGGAAGCCGTCGCGAAGGCGATGGCCGAAGGCGCTCTGAACCGTTCGAATGCAAAAATCGCGCTCGGTGTCACCGGATTTGCCGGCCCGGCGGGCGATGGTCACGAGGAAGGCCTCGTGCACATGGCGCTTGCGCGACGAGACGCCGCCACCGTCCACCGCGAGGAGCACTTTGGAGCGAAGGGACGCGGTTTCATTCGCGTGCAATCGCTCAAAGCGATGATGGAGATGCTCGATGAAGCACTGAACGGAGGCTCGGGCCGAAGCCGATAGGATCAGCGGCGCCGGTATCGGTTCCTGAGGTCATTCACGCTGCTGTCACAAATGTCGGCCGCACTATCGGGCGTTACCTCGTTCCAGACACCGAGGAAGGTCGGGCCAAAATAGCGCTGCTCGACCTTTCCGGCCTGTTCCTTCAGACCCATGCGGGCGAGCGTGACATAGAGGATCAGGTCAGACTGTGCCCTGTCCTCCGGTGTTCCCGACTTCGATTGCCCGCGTTGCCGCCAGAGCGCCAGAAGCCGCTCTTTCACCTCGTCCGGAGCGCGTGTGCCCATTTTGCAGAATTGTGGGAGCAGCTTCGTCTGCAGGTCTCCGCGCTCCGTCTCCAACCTTTGCAACATGATGTCGGCCTGGACGGGGTCGGTCGCGTCGAGCCTTGGATAGATCTCGTAAGACGATTTCGTCCACGTGCGGGCATTGATGGGGCTTAGCCACTCCTTGAGCTGCGCTCGGTGCGGCGCCAGCGACTCTTCGGGGAGGGCCGCCGCGAGACGCCACAGGTTGCGGCCGTTGTTGCTGCCGCCGATGCCCGAGTTCTGAAGGGTGCCGAGCGCCGCGAAGATTCGATCGGCATAAGGTGCAACCGCTGATCCGCGATTGGGCAAGTGCCTGAACCAGCCGTCGCGCATGTCCTGTCCGGGACTGGCAAGCATTTGCTCCAGCTTTGCCGTTTCCTGGCGGATCAATTCGGCATCGGCCGCATCGCCCCATTTGCGGACGAGATCGGGACTTAGCGATGTCGCCGCATAATCGGTGCTCGCCTTGAGCCCTAGCGCACGGGCCACGATGTCGACGGAACCCCCATATTTCCGGTCGGTTGGCGCGATCGGAACGAAATGGCGACGATTGAAGCCGGCAAAGCACTCCCAGGACGGATTGCCGCTATTCAGAGCGCATCCCATGACGGGCATCGGGAACGGCGGCAGCGGTGACGCGTGACCGGCCAGGAGTTCAAATTCCTGGCCGCTGCGCTCATCCCGAACATGCATTTCCAGCCGGCGAACCGGCAAGCCAAGCTCGCTCGTCACATAGTCATCGCTGATCACGCGAACCACCGGACGGTCGGGTCTCATCGGCGCGTAAGCGATACAATAATCCTTGACGAGCCGCCGCTTGCCGATGTCGCCGTCGGTGTGGAACCCGAAGGCGTAGATCCCGGCCGAGCGATAGGCGTCGTTTCCGCGGATCAGGGAGCAGCTTTCGCTGTTGCCGATGAAATGGACCAGCCCGTTGGCGTCGAAGGCGCGCTGCAAGCCGAAGCGGCGAACAAAATCCTGAGGGATCGGGCTGAAGTCGCCCCTTCTTTTCTCGAGAATCAGATCCTGCGTATTGGGATCGAAGGAAACCGACTTGCCGGAATTAACGCGCGCGTAGTGCGAGCGGGCCGACGCAAGCACCATCTGATCCTTGGCATAAAAAGCGTAATATCCGCCGAAGTAGATGAGGGGCAGCGCGAGCCACCCCAGACCGACGCGCCCGGTGATTGCCTCAAGCGCGATCCCGATGAACCCGGCGTTGATCAGGAACACCGACCAGAACATCGCCAGCACGAACATGAGGAAAATACCGGTCGGCGGGAATCGCTGCAGGAGATAGACAACGCCCGCAACGACGAAGAACCACAACGACCAGGGCCAGCCGGCAGGAAGATCGAACGGGACACGCATGCCCCTCTCTTCTCACGTGCGAGAAAAGAAATTGTGAACTGCTGTGATTGAGGCGAGTGCCAACTGGCAGACCCTCGCAGTCCCGCTTATGGTCGCCGCCAGTCAACTTGCCGGAGAGCTTCCATGGCCGAGCTCATTTTCTACACAAATCCCCAATCCCGGGGCCGGATCATCCGCTGGATGCTGGAGGAGGTCGGCCAGCCGTACGAGACCGAGGTCGTCGCCTACGACCGGATCAAGAGCCCGGAATATCTGGCGGTGAATCCGATGGGCAAGGTGCCGGCGATCCGGCACCGCGGCCACGTCGTCACCGAGTGCGCGGCGATTTGCGCCTATCTCGCCGATGCCTTTCCGCAGGCGGGCCTTGGTCCTCGCGACGACGAGAAGGCCGACTATTACCGCTGGCTCTTCTATGCCGCGGGTCCCGTGGAGCAGGCGGTCACCAACAAGGCTGCCGGCTGGGAACCCGCCGAGGACAAGCAGCGCATGTTCGGCTACGGCAGTTTCGACAAGGTCGTTGCCGTCCTCGACGAACTGTTCAGCCTCCGCGACTATGTCTGCGGCGACCGCTTCACCGCCGCGGACGTCTATGTCGGATCGCAGCTGATGTTCCCGATGCAGTTCGGCATGCTCCCGGAGCGCGAGAGCTTCATCCGGTATCGCGATCGGCTGCAGTCACGCGAGGCCTATGGGCGAGCCCAGGAAATCGACGGCCAGATCGCGGTTCAACCCGCTCAGCCGCAGCCGGCCTGAGTCAGCCCAGGTTCGAGCGATACAGCCGTAGAAGCTCGGCCCAGGCCCGTTCGGCCGAAGCCTGATCGTAGGTCTGGCTTCCCGGGACGCACCAGCCGTGGTCGGCGGGATAGACCTCGACAACCGCGGGGCGCTTGGCCTTCGCGAAAGCCGCCTTGAGCGCCGTCTTGGCCTCCGGCTGCTTCTGGTCGTCATTGTGCGCGATGGCGACGACGAAGCTGGCCCTGGTCTTCGGAATGAGCAGGTGCGGGCTGTCGGGCTTGTCGGTCACCAGCCCGCCACCGTGGAAGGTGGCGACCGCGCGGATCCGGTCGGAACGAGCGGCGCCGGTGTGGAACGCCAGCGGACCGCTGAAGCAATAGCCCTGCACCCCCGCCGGCTTGCCCCGGTTCGTCTGCTTCTGCTTGTCGAGAAAGCTGATGAAGGCGGTCGCATCGCGATCGATCGCTTCGTCGGTCAGCCCGTCGCGGATCCCGTCGAGCTTGGCGCGGTCCTGCGGATTGTTGAAGTCGAACTGGCCGGTGACGATCGGCGCGCGCTTCACGCGGTAGAAGGGGTTGGGCACGAGCACCGTATAGCCGCTCGCCGCCAGGCGCCGCCCCATCTCCCGGAAAACGGGCCTTAAGCCCAGAATGTCCGGCCACATCAGAACGGCGGGCCACGACCCCGCTCCGGCGGGATGGAACAGGGCGGCGTCCGCCTTTCCATCGGGCGTCGGGACCATGACGTCGGTCTCGGTCACGTCGGCGGCCAGCGCCACATTCGGAAGCGCTGCAGCCGCGGCGACCGACGAAAGCGCCAGCACGGCCGTCCGCCGAGTCATGGACGTGTCGACGATGAAGCCCTGGTTATTGTCGCTATCGCACATCGAACCACTCCTGCAGCCGAGCGAAAAAGCTTAGCCGCGGGGACTGCGCTTCATCAATATCGGCGGGGGCGGGTTGCACCGAGTGTATTAGCTGAATACAGCAGCCGCTCGATTCCGGGGAGACAAGCATGCGTTCGATTTCCTTGACGATTGCGCTTCTGCTTTCGAGCACCGCGGCGCTTGCCGCCACGCCCGTCGTTCCCGACGCCAATGCTCCCAAGGGTAAGCTTCCGGACACCGCGACTCCGCAGGCGTACCGGCTGGATTTCACCATCCTTCCCGAAAGCGAACGCTTCTCCGGTCACGACGAGATCGACATCACGCTCAACCAGCCCGCGAAGTCGCTCTACCTGCACGGACGCGATCTCGAGATGACGAAGGCCGTGGCGGTCGTCGGCGGCAAGACCGTCCCGGTGAAATGGACCCAGGTCGACCAGACCGGGACCGCCCGGATCGATTTCCCGCAGACGATGCCCGCAGGGAAAATGACCTTGGCGTTCGATTACACCGCTCCGTTCGGTGACAGCGCTTCGGGCATGTTCCACGTCAAGGTCGGCGACCAGTGGTACAGCTGGACCCAGTTCGAAAGCATCGACGCGCGGGCCGCCTTCCCCGGGTTCGATCAGCCCGGATACAAGACGCCGTTCACGGTTTCCGTAACGACGCATCCAGGCCTGGTGGTCGTTGGCAACTCGCCGGAAGTTTCGGTGACCAAGGCTGCAGGCGGGATGGAGAAACACCAGCTCGCCCCGACCAAGCCGCTGCCGACCTATCTCGTCGCGATCGACACCGGCCCCTTCGTCCACAAGACCGGGATGATCCCCGCCGACGCGGAGCGCTCGCAGCCGATGCCCTACGGCGCCGTTGCGACGCAGGCGCAGAAGGACAAGATGGACTTCGTGATGGCCGAGACGCCGAAGATCGTCTCGCTGCTCGAGAAATATTTCGGCGAGCCCTTCCCCTTCCCCAAGCTCGACCAGATCGGCACTCCGATCCTTGCCGGCGCGATGGAGAATGCCGGCGCGGACACCTACGGCGACGGAATCATCTTCCTGTCGCCGGGAGCGACGACCGGCGACAAGCAGAGCTTCGGAATGGTGGTTGCGCACGAGCTCTCGCACCAGTGGTTCGGCGACCTCGTCACCCCGGCGTGGTGGGACGACATCTGGCTCAACGAGAGCTTCGCCAACTGGATGGGCTATCGGATCGGCAACGAGTGGCGACCCGACCTGAAGATCGGAGTCGGCGCCCTCGACGAGGCGTTCGGAGCGATGAACACCGATGCGCTGGTCGCAGGCCGGCCGATCCATCAGCCGATCACCGAGAACAGCCAGATCGATTCCGCCTTTGACAGCATCACCTACGGCAAGGGCGGCCAGGTCGTGGCGATGATCGCCGCCTATCTCGGCGACGAGAAGTTCAAGGAGGGCGTCCGCCTCCACCTCAGCCGCCACCGCTACGGCAATGCGACGTCGGAGGAATTCTTCCAGGCGATTGCCGACGCGGCCCACGATCCGAAGGTGCTCGCCGCGTTCAAGAGCTTCGTCGACCAGCAGGGCGTCCCGGTCGTCGCCATCCGCCGCGACGGATCGAAGCTGATCGCGACGCAGTCGCGCTATGCCTATCTCGGAAGCAATCCGACGGCGGAGACCTGGACCATCCCGCTCTGCGTCCGCGTCGGAGCAGCAAGCCAGTGCACGCTGATGGACCAGAAGACCGCGACTCTGGACGCCGCAGCCACCGGCCCGATCATGCCCAATGTCGGCGGCACCGGCTACTATCGCTTCGACCTCCAGCCTGCCGACTGGCAGACGCTGATCGCGTCCTCGGCCTCGCTAGCGCCCGGAGAAGCGCTCGCCGCGACCGACAGCCTGTGGGCCTCGTTCCGCGCCGGCAAGGCGCCGACTTCGTGGCTCGTCCAGGAAGCGCGCGCGATGGCGGCCAATCCGGATTCGGTCGCGAGCGTCGATCCGGGCGAGCGGCTGTCCGGCCTTGAGCTTCGCGGGATGATCTCGCCCGCCGCCCAGCCGGCTTACCACGCGCTGATGGCGTCGATTTACGGGCCGCGACTCCAGTCGCTCGGCTTCGAACCCGCCTTCGGCACCTACGCCAATGACGATCCCGACCGGCAAAAGCTTCGGCAGCAGCTTGTCGGGCTGGTCGCCTTCGATGCGCGCGACCCCGCCGTCCGGGCGAAGCTCAAGGCCGCGGCCGACAAATATCTTGCCGGCGACGAGAAGGCGCTCGATCCGGCGTTCCGCGGCGCTGCCCTGGCGGTCGTCGCCGAAGAAGGCGGCCTGGATGCCGCCAAGATGCTGGTCGAAAAGGCGCTCTCGACCGAAGATCCGGACGTTCGGCAGGCCGAGCTCGGCGCCGCAGCGTCGAGCGGAAGCACGGCGGTCGCCAATTACCTGCTCAACCTCAATGACAAGAGATTGCGCGGTTACGACAAGCTCGGCCTCATCTACGGCCTCGCGGAGACCGCCGGCACGCGCGATTATGCCGCCAGCTGGATCCTCGACAATTACGACGAGCTCCTTGCCACCGGCAGCGGCATCTTCATCACCAGCAGGCTTCCCGGAGCCCTGAATTACCAGTGCGGAGTCGAGCAGGCGGAGCGGGTCCAGAGCGTTCTCGGACCCCAGATCGAAAAGGTTCAGATCGGCACTCTGGAGTTCCGGCGGACCGTCGAACGGATCCGCGACTGCGGAATCCTGAAGCAGGCGAAGCTGGCGGAAATCGATGCCGCTTTGACGGCGAAGTAGCGGGACCTATCGCGCCAGGCCGCTGCTCCAGTCGGCGGCGGCCTGCCGCTCCGCGTAAGTCATCTTCGCTTCGTCCGTCTGGGTGGCGAGGGCGCGAAGAGCGACCAGGTCGCGCCCGCCGAGCTGTTCCTCGAACTGCAGACCGCACCGTTCGGTCACTGCCCAGGCAACTCGCCCGAACGCCTCGATCCCGCCGCACTTGAGGATGACCTCTTTGCCGACTTCCGGAAGGTTGCGGCCCTCCAGCCGCGCGCCGGTTCGCGAGACGTCGAGAAGCGTCACCTGGCGGTGTCCGCTGAGCGCCTCGGTCGAGGCAGGCAGAAGCAGGTAGGCGCGAGGCTCTGCCCTGCGCCCTCTCAACTCCGGGTCGTCACCACGCGCCGCCTTGCGGCGATCCACTGGACCTGGTCTCATTTCCACGATGATAATCGCGCTGCGTTAACAACAACTTGAAGATCTGGCCGCAAGCACGAGGCCGGGTGCAACCCCTAAAAGCTCTACATTTGTAGCACGTCTTGCGGTGCGCCGATGCTGCGGTAGGCTGTGCCCGGTGAGCGACGACCATTTTGTGCCGCTCAAGTGCCGGGGGGAAACACTGAGGGCACTTGCAAGGGGATTTCAGCGCTTCGGCCCCGCCGAGGGCGCGCCGGACTGGCTGGTGTCCGGAATCTGGCTCTGCACCGGCGACGCGGATTTCCTCGCGACGGCTTCCGCCGAAGTCCTGACCGACGGCTATCTCGCCCGGCCGCTGACCCTCTGTTCGAGGGACGAGTTGTTGGCGGAGGTCGAGGCCGACATCCCGGACATCGAGGGACGGCTGAGGGGGCGCGGCTGCAATCTCGTCCTGCCGGGGACGAGCAGCGACTTCACCGCTCCGGGCTCGCTTCGGGAATGGCCGGCGGGAGCCTATTCGGCAACCGTTCTGGTCCGCACCGTGCAGTGCGCGGACGCAACCCACCGGGTCGCCTGCGGCCTGCTGTTCGAAGGCTCCGGACAGCAGCTGCTTGCCGGGACCGATCTCTCGAGCCTGGCGATGGTGCTCAGTGAGGATCCGGAGCTGATCGCCCGGTACCGCGAAGGCTGCGAAGAGGTGCCGGCTTCCAGTTTCCTGGAACGGCTCGACAGCTAGCCGGCTCGGGCGACCTCCGAACAGTCCATCAGCGCTTCGATTTCCCGCCGCTCCGACGCGCTGAGCTCCGGCCGCCAGACATCGGCGATGACCACGACGCGCATCGCGCTGCTGTCATTCCACGCCTCGTGCATGGTCATGTCGTCGAATATCATCGCCTTGCCGACTTCCCAGCGGCGCGTTTCGCCGCCGACGGCAAAGCCGCAATCGTCCGGAACGATGATCGGGAAATGCGCGATCGCGCGGGCGCTGGTGATTCCGATGTGCGGCGGAATCCGGCTGCCCGGCTCCAGGATCGAGAAATAGAGGCTGGGCGAGATGAGGCCGAGCTTCGGCTGGTTCAGGCCCTTCGCGACTTCCATCGTCACCGGGCACAGGGACGCGAACTCGTCCACGGGAATGCCGTTGCGGATCAGTGGCACCATCGACCATTTGCCGCCCGCCGGCGACGTGGACTCGGCATCGTGGCTGCCGCTCGCATCGGCGGCGATGTTGATCCGGCTGGATTCGACCAGGTTGAGGAATTCGGCGCGCATGGCGTCGGTCGCGGCCTCGACTTCGCGAACTCCGGCGAACTCGGCGGGATCGAAATATTTCTTCGAACGAATTCCCGGGACTAGGAACAGCGGAGGGGCGGTCGGCCCGGAATCGAGATTGTCGAGGATATTGCTCCTGAACTGGCGCAGGCGGCGCTCTTCCTCCGCGGTCAGGTGCGAATCCTCGCGCGGCTGCCATTCGAACAGCCGCCGTCGCCATCGGCCGATTGCCGCCACCTTCGCCCGCGCGCGGTCGAGCTGTTTCGCCACAGCTGGCTGGAAGGACAGGTCGAGCGGAGCCGCGTCGCAGGCGACGCGATAGGCGCGCTCGGAAGCATGGAGCGCTCCGGTCGCCTCGCGAAGGCTGCCGAGCAGCAGCGACATGACGAAATTCCGGGGAGCCAGTTCGACGGCCGCTGCGGCCGCCTGGACCGCCCCGGGAAGATCCCCGACGGAGCGCCGGATCGTCGCCAGCCTCAGCAGGGTGGTCGCATCGCGCCCCCGTTGCGCGGCCAGCTCCAGCAGGCTCGCCGCCTGCCGGACGTCGCCGCGGGCCAGCGCTTCGTCAGCCTCGACGATCAGCGAACAATTTTGTTGTGCCGGGCTGATGGCCGATCTCCTTCGCGCCCGCCCTGCCCCAGCAAGCGGAACGCCGCCGACCCGATTCGACGAAGCCGCCCGCCGGGTCCACGAACGGTATCAAAAGTTAGCGAACCGCCGACCGGTTCGAGGCGGATGCGAAAGGGGCCGGAAGTTTCCTCCCGGCCCCTCCGATCCTGAAAGGATTCCGTGAGCCTAGCGGCGCTGGCCCATGAACTGCAGGAGGAACATGAACATGTTGATGAAGTCGAGATAGAGGCTGAGAGCGCCCATGATCACGACCTTGCCCATCATGTCGCTGCCGGCGACGTAGGCGTACATGCTCTTGATCCGCTGCGTGTCATAGGCGGTCAGGCCCGCGAACAGCAGCACGCCGATGGCGCTGATCGCCAGCATCATCGCCGGCGACTGCAGGAACAGGTTGATCAGCATCGCCACGAACAGGCCGATGACACCCATGATGAAGAAGGTGCCAAGCCCGCTGAGATCGCGCTTGGTCGTATAGCCATAGAGGCTGAGACCGGCGAAACCGGCCGCGACCGCGAAGAAGGTCTGCGCGATGGAAACCCCGGTGTAGACCAGGAAGATCGACGACATCGACAGGCCCATCGTCACCGAGAAGGCCCAGAACAGCGCCTGAAGCGTGCTCGTCTTCATCCGGTTGAGGCCGAAGCTCATGGCCATGACGAAGCCCAGCGGCGCAAGGATGATGAGCCAGCGAAGCGGAGTCATCAGCACCTGTTCGGCAAGCCCGGAGCTGGCGAACAGGAGCGCGACGATTCCCGTCAGAAGCACGCCCGACGCCATGTAGTTGTAAACGGACAGCATGTAGGACCGCAGGCCCGCATCGCGGGCGGCGCGCGGAACGCCTACCGTCGCGGTGTTCGCACTCGTGGTGCGCGGGTCGAACTGGTTCTGCATCATTTCTCCTATCGGACGGGCTAAGGGCCCGTGCTCCCTTCGCCAATATCGGCAAAGGAAGGGGGCCTTTCAAGCGAAACCGGACATCCGTCGGTCGAATTCGAGAGTAGCTGCTGCTGCTCCTCGCCCTACTTCTTCTTTTTCTCGGGCTCCGGCGGGGCAGCATTATCGACCCCGTCGAAATCGGCGAGGTACCGCTTCATCCCCTCGCGTTCGCCATATTCCGTCATCCAAAGAAGCGCGAAACAGTAGCTGAGCATGATGCTCATCACCGCCGCCAGCTCGACCGCGCCGATGCCCGCGGACAGGCCGATCGCCACCGCAAGAAGGATGAAGAGGGCATCGCCCGAGCTCTTCAGCGAGTTCCGGAAACGAACCGCGCCCGCGATCCCGGCCAGCGAGAAGGCAAGGGCGAGGGAGTTCTGGACGATGATGACGATTCCGGTGACGACCATCGGCAGGATGAGGATCGTGTGGACGAGCGACTGGTCATATTCCTCGCCGCTCCGGACCGCCATGTAGACCCAGCTCACGGGGAGCGAGCACAGGAAGGCGCCGATGATCGCGACGACGAGCCAGAACAGGCTCTGCCCCAGGTTGGCGACGTGCTGGGCGTGGATCGCGTCGCCCTGCAGCGGGTTCTTCGTCGGCTGCGAGATCAGCTGCTCGACGCCACCGATCGGCAAATAGTTTCGAAATTCCGGCCAGACCTGGACGGCGATGAACACGACCAAGGCGATTACGAGATAATAAAGCGTCAGCTTCCCGAGCAGCTTCGTCGCCATGTCTTCCCTCCCCTGTTCGGCCGCGACCGAGCTCGCCGGCCGGACCTATTGGTAGATTCCTCCCGGCTCTTCCTTCGGCGCGGTTTCGATCGGATAGTTGGCAATCGGATGGAGCACCCCGTAGCGCTCCTTGAGCGGCTCGCCTTCGAGCTTGGGCCACTCCATTTCCTTGACCGGCAGGTCCGTGTCCGGAACCCGGTCGAGAAAATCGCGAAGCAAGGTCAGCCGCCCGAGCGACTGGTCGTTGAAATCGACCAGCGTCCACGGCGCGAAATCGGTGTGGGTCGCGGCCAGCATCCGCTCGCGCGCTTCGGTATAGGCTTCGTAGCGGGTGCGCGCCTGGACATCGATGGGCGACAGCTTCCAGCGCTTCAGCGGATTGAGAAGCCGGTTCTCGAACCGTTCCTCCTGCCGGTCCTGGTCGCAGCACAGCCAGTATTTGAACAGCAGGATCCCATCGTCGACCAGATGCCGCTCGAATTCCGGAACGCCTTTCAGGAACGCTTCCGTTTCCTTCGGCGTGCAGAATCCCATCACCGGCTCGACCCCCGCGCGATTGTACCAGCTGCGGTCGAACAGGGTCATCTCGCCCTTTGCCGGGAGGTAGGGGATGTAGCGCTGGAAATACCATTGCCCGCGCTCGCGCTCGCTCGGAGACGGAAGCGCGGCGACCCGGCACTGGCGGGGATTGAGCACCCGGGCGATAGCGTCGATCGAACCGCCCTTCCCGGCCGTGTCCCGGCCTTCGAACACGACGACGATCCGCTGGCCGGTTTCCGAAAGCCACCGCGCCATGCGCGCGAGCTCCTTCAGAAGCGGCTTCGCGAGCTGCTCATATTCCGGAAAAGTGAGCTTCTTGATCTCGCTCATTCCCGCTCCCCCGAACGGCTATGTGACATCTCGCCGCGATGACGGCAATCTCCCGCGATGCATCGCCTGTTCGTTGCAATCCGCCCGCCCGAGGCCATCCGCGATTTGCTGGTGGATGCGATGGACGACAGTCCCGAGCTGCGCTGGGTCGGCGACGAGCAACTCCACCTGACTCTGCGGTTCATCGGAGAGGTGGAGCGGCCACTCGCAAACGACATCGCCGATGCTTTGTCGGCCATCCGTTTTCCGCCGTTCGAGCTTCGCATCGCCGGTGTCGGCCGGTTCGAGCGGCGCAGCGGGGGCGCCCTCTGGGCCGCGGTCGAACCGAAGAAGCCGGTCGCCGAGCTGGCAGCCAAGGTCGATCGCGCCTGCGTCATTGCCGGCCTCGAGCCGGAGCGCCGCGCCTTCCATCCGCACATCACCCTCGCTCGGTGGAATCGGAGCGGAGCCGAGGCTGCGAGCCAGTTCGAAAGACGGGGCTGCGCCCTGTCGTCTTCACCCTTCGTGGTTAACGGATTCGCGCTGTTCGAAAGCCATCTGTCGCGCCACGGCCCGCATTACGAGGAGATTGCCGCCTACGCATTTTAACCAAGTCCTTAGAATTCGCGCTAAATTCGCCACACTAACCAACGCCAGATACCGTCCGATAAATTGTGGCGCCCTACGGAGAAATGTAGCTGCACCTCTCCCGGTTCGGTCCGCTTTGGATCGAACAGCTCGGTGGGAGAATCGAGAGATGCAAATGCTACAGATGAAGCGCTTCGGCGCTGCGGGGGTGGCTGCACTCCTCGCGTGTTCGAGTTTCGCGGCTCAGGCCGCAACGGATGGCAGCTTCGGCGCGACGTCGCAGGGAACTGTCGGGATCAGCGCGTCGGTTCCGAGCCGGGTCCAGATCAGCAAGCTGACGGACGTGGCCTTCACCAACCAGGATCCGGCTTCCGCCGCGTCGAACGCGCAGAACGTTTGCGTTTTCAGCAATACGGCGACCAAGGGCTACAACATCAAGGCGACCGGAAGCGGCACCAGCAGCGCCTTCACCCTCGCCAACGGCGCTTTGACTGTGCCGTATACGGTCGAGTGGGCGCAAACGACCGGCCAGACCACCGGAACGTCGCTGACCACCAACGTCGCGCTCACCGGGCAAACCTCGCTGGCAACGTCGCCGGGCTGTTCGTCGGGCGTTGCAACCAGCGCCAGCCTGGTCGTCAAGATGAGCACGACCGCGCTTCAGTCGATGCAGTCGAACACCAGCTACACAGGCACGCTGACGCTCCTCGTCGGCCCCGAATAAGCGAGATCGGCGGGGCGGCGGCGGGATCTGCCGCCCCGGCGATCGCAACGGGAGAAGCCGGCACATGTCCGTTCGAAACGGCCTTGCAGCGCTTTGCGCCTGCGGAATTGCCCTCATCGGCACTCCCGCAAGCGCGCAAAGCAACAACGTCCGAATTACCGGCCTCGCCGATGTTGCCTTCGGGTCGCTGACCGGCGGCGACGTTACGCGTGCCCAGGATGTCTGTGCGTTCAGCAGTACCGGCACCAAAGGCTACCGAGTCACCGCGAACGGCTCCGGCGCATCGGGCGCGTTCACCCTCGCAAACGGTGGAAGCACGCTTGCCTACGAAGTGCAGTGGAACAAGCTTTCGGGGCAGACGGCCGGCACCGGCCTGTCGCCCAACGTGGCCCTGACCGGCCAGACCAGCACCGCCACCCAGCAGCAGTGCAATAGCGGTCCCGCGACCAGCGCGAGCCTCATCCTGATCGTTCGCGGGACTTCCGCCGCGGCGGCGTCCGGAGGCAATTACTCCGGAACGCTCACGCTCGTCCTCGGCCCCGAATGATGCGCGCTTCGGCCGTTGCGGAAGCACTGCTCTGCGGCGCAGCGATGTTATTCGCGTCGCCGGCCGCGTCGGCAGCGACGGCGTCGGCGAGTGCCGCAAATTCCAGCAGCGGTCACGATTTCGGAGTGCTTGGCCCGCCTCCAGGCTTCGACGACCTCGCCAATCCGCGCGAAGTCCTGGTCGATGTCTATTTCGGCGGGCAGAAGATCGGCAGCGCGGTCGCCATCAGCCGGCCTGGGTTCCTCCAGTTCCGCGATCCCCCAAAGGTTGCCGCGCTGGTCCCCAATCTCGCCGCAACTCTCGACGTTGCCAGCGCGTTGGCCGGCGACCTTCCCTCCCACGCCGCGCTGGTGTGCGCTCAATCGAACCGGCAGGACTGCGGGAAGCTCGCGTCAGGCTCGGTCGGAATCATCTTCGACGAGAGCCGGTTTCGGGTCGACCTGTTCATTCCGCCGGCAATGCTTCGCACAATCCCCGTGACGGACAGCCGCTATCTGGAGACTCCGGAAGGCTCTCCCTCGCTGACAAGCGCGGTCGGCGTCGCGATTTCCGGATCGCAGGGCCGGTCGCCGGCATATAATTTTCAGAACCGGACGATCGTGGCGATCGGGCCGGGCCGGGTCCGAACAGACGTGTCCTATGCGTCGAAGCTCGGGCTCGTCGTCGACGATGTCGTCGGCGAGATCGACCGGCGCGATTTCCGCTATTCGGCGGGGCTGTTCTGGGCGCCCGGCCTCGACCTTACCGGCCGCCGGAGAATAGTCGGTGCGGGCGTCGCGACCCAGTTCGATACGCGCGCCGACCGCGACAGCCTGACTGGAACCCCGCTCATCCTGTTCCTGACCCAGCCGTCACGTGTCGACTTCGTGATCGACGGCCGCCTCGCGGGCTCGCGCGCCTACGACACCGGCAACAATATCCTCGATACCTCGAGCCTTCCCGAAGGCTCCTATCCGATCGTCCTGCGGATACACGGCGCCGACGGCACGGATCGGGAAGAGCGCCGCTTCTTCGTCAAGGCGCCGCAGATCGCGCCGGCCGGCCAGACTCTTTACTTCGCTTATGCCGGAATGCTCGCCAACACACGGCCCGACCGGCTCGTTAGCCTCTCGGACACTTTCTATTACCAGGCAGGAATAGGCCGCCGCCTCAGCCAGCCGATCGCGCTGGACCTGTCGATCGTCGGAACCCAGCACAAGGCGATGGTGGAAGCGGGCGCGTGGTTGATCACCCGCTTTGCACAGATCCGGGGTGCGGGACTGGTCTCCAGCTCGGGCGACGCTGCCCTTCTGCTGCAAGGCACGTCGAGCGGGCAGAGCCCGTTCAACTTCGCCTTCGACCTGCGCCGCATCTGGTCGCGCGACGACCGGCCTCTCATACCGCTGCCATCCTTCATCGACAGCTTCGGCGGCGGCCAGCCGACGGGCGCCCAGCTCGGCGGATCCTACACGCAGGCGAGCGCGACGCTCGGCTATCGGATCGGAATGGCTTATCTCTCGGTGATTGGATCGCTCCGCAAGGATGCCGGGCACCGTTCGGATTACAGCGTCGGCCCGAGCTTCACCTGGCCGATGCTCAACGCCGGCGGCTTCCAGCTCACACTCCAGGCCGACGCGCAGCGCACCCGCACGACCACCAGCGCATTCGGCGGAATTCGGCTGGTTTACACGGGCCGGAACATTACCGTGCAAGGGAGTAGCGGCTACGGGAGTGTCGACCGCCGTGACGGGTCCGGCCAGTCGAAAAGTCGCGCGCTCGGCGGAGTCTCCGCAACCTGGTTCCACGATGGCGCCGACCGAAGCCAAGCGTCAGTGACGGCGGGCCTGGAGCGAAGCATCGATTCCAGCGTCGCCCACGCGGGCGCCACTTGGTACGGCCGCTACGGGAATGCCCGCGCCGACCTCCTCGACAATCTCGAAACTCCCGGCGGCGTCCAATACGGCCTCACCATGCAATCGACGATTGCGGCCAGCGGCGGCGCGGTCGGGTTCGGATCGCGCGACCTCGACGACAGCGCCGTGATCGTCGAAATCGCCGGCGACGCTGGCAAAAGCGATTTCCAGGTGCTGGTCAATGGAACGGCCTATGGGCACGTCCGCGCGGGCGGAAACCTGCCCATCCACCTGCAGCCCTATCGCGCGTATGAAATTAGCGTCCGGCCGGAGGGGGCGGCCGCGGTAAGCCTCGACAGTGAGGCCCGAAAGGTCACCTTGTACCCCGGAAACGTTCGCGTCGTCCGCTGGACCGCGCACAGCTTCTTCACTGCGTTCGGCCAGGCCATCGAGGCCGATGGAACGCCCGTCGCCAATGCTCTCGTCGAGGCGCCTCACTCGGTCGGCGAAAGCGACGAAAACGGTTATTTCCAGATCGACGCGGCGAATGGCGACAGCCTTGCCTTCACACGCGCTTCGTCGCGGTGCGAAGTCCGGCTTGACGGAGCAACGCCGCGCAACGATTTCGTCTCGCTAGGGAAGGTTGTGTGCAAATGATTGTCCGGTTCGCGCTCCTTGCCTTGCTCGCGCTCATTCCACTGACTCCGGCTGCAGCTCAAATCGTTCTCAGCAACCTCGTCGTCGAGCTCTTGCCCGGCAAGGATTCGAAGCAGGACGTCGAGGTCTGGAACAACGGACCGGATCGGTCCTATGTCGCGATCGAACCGGCAGAGGTCGTCAATCCCGGAACGCCGGCCGAATCGCGGCGGACCGATCCCGACCCCGAAAAGCTCGGGATCCTGGTTTCGCCTTCGCGGATGATCCTCGACCCGGGCCAGCGCAAGCTCGTGCGCATCGCCGAGATCGCGCCTCCCGGGGACGGCGAGCGCGTTTATCGAGTGACGGTAAAGCCCGTCGCCGGCCCGATCGCCACGGACCAGTCGGGCCTGAAAATCCTGATCGGCTATGACGTCCTCGTTCTCGTCCGACCGGCCCAGCCGAAGGCGAGCATCGCCGCGACCCGCTCCGGCGAAACCGTCACCTTCCGCAATGACGGCAACGTCAGCGTCGAGCTGGAGGAGGGCCGCCAATGCGACGCCAGCGGCAGGATCTGCTCCGACATACCCGGAAAGCGGCTCTACGCCGGTGCGCAATGGGGCACCCAGGTAAAGCCCGGCTACCGGCCCGAATATACGTTGCGATCTCCTGGCCAGGTAGTTCGCAAGACGTTCTGAAACGGTTCGCCGGTAGAAATTCCGGCTCGCAGTCCCCATTTCCAACAGGTGCCGCGTTGACGCTCGGGGGCGGCTGATTTAACTAGAACAAAGCTGGAACGAAGCCGACCGATGCTGACCCATATTTCTGTCCGTGGAGCCCGCGAGCACAACCTCAAGGGCGTGGACGTCGAGATTCCGCGCGAGAGCCTGACGGTCATCACCGGCCTGTCGGGTTCGGGGAAGAGCAGCCTCGCCTTCGACACCATCTATGCGGAAGGCCAGCGGCGGTACGTCGAAAGCCTCTCGGCTTACGCTCGG
The DNA here is from genome assembly GCA_051953395.1 of Sphingomicrobium sp. GTDB lineage: Bacteria > Pseudomonadota > Alphaproteobacteria > Sphingomonadales > Sphingomonadaceae > Sphingomicrobium. The sequence goes on along the minus strand of JBQCIU010000018.1, from coordinate 8,770 downwards.
CAGTTCCTGGAGATGATGCAGAAGCCGGACGTCGAGCAGATCGACGGCCTGTCGCCGGCCATCTCGATCGAGCAGAAGACGACGTCGAAGAACCCGCGCTCGACCGTCGCCACCGTCACCGAGATCTACGATTACATGCGGCTTCTGTGGGCGCGTGTCGGCATTCCCTATTCGCCCGCGACCGGCCTTCCGATCGAGGCGCAGCAGGTCAGCCAGATGGTCGACCGGACGATGGCTCTGCCGGAAGGCTCGCGGCATTACCTCCTCGCCCCCGTCGTCCGGGGGCGCAAGGGCGAGTACCGCAAGGAGCTCGCCGAGTGGCAGAAGGCGGGCTTCACGCGAGTCCGCATCGACGGCGAGTTCCACGACATCGAGGACGCTCCGGCGCTCGACAAGAAGTACAAGCACGACATCGAGCTGGTCATCGACCGCGTCGTCATCCGCGAAGGCATCGAGGCGCGCCTCGCCGACAGCTTCGAAACCGCGCTGAAGCTCGCCGAAGGTCTCGCCTATCTCGACCCCGCCGACCCACCCCCTGCCCCCTCCCGCGAGCGGGAGGGGAAGAGCCGCGAGAGCGGCGAAGGGGTGGGCACGAGCGGCATGAAGCTGGACTATGCCCCACCCGGCCGGATCGTGTTTAGCGAGAAGTTCGCCTGCCCCGTCTCCGGCTTCACCATCGCCGAGATCGAGCCGCGGCTGTTCTCGTTCAACGCGCCGCAGGGCGCCTGCCCCGCCTGCGACGGCCTCGGCGAGAAACTGGTGTTCGACGAGGACCTCGTCGTCCCCAATCACGCGCTCTCGATCGCCAAGGGCGCGGTCGTCCCCTGGGCCAAGTCGCAGCCGCCCAGCCCCTATTACATGCAGGTGCTGAGCAGCCTCGCCCGCGCCTACGACTTCTCCCTCGACGTGCCCTGGCGCGACCTTCCCGACCAGGCCAAGCGGGTTATCCTCTACGGCACCGAAGGCCGCCCGGTGGTCCTCCGCTTCATGGACGGCCGCAAATCCTATGAGGTGAAGAAGCCGTTCGAGGGCGTGCTCGCCAACCTGCAGCGCCGCTACACCCAGACCGAATCCGCGTGGATGAAGGAGGAGCTGTCGCGCTACCAGGGCAGCCGCCCGTGCGAGGTCTGCCTCGGCGCCCGCCTCAAGCCCGAAGCGCTTAGCGTGAAGATCGCCGGCGAGCATATCAGCTCCGCCGCCATGCGCTCCGTCGCCGACGCCCGCGACTGGTTCGCCGGCCTTCACGAAAAGCTCACCGACCAGCAAAACGCCATCGCGCGCGTGATCCTGAAGGAGATCAACGAACGCCTCGGCTTCCTCCACAATGTCGGGCTCGACTATCTCCATCTCGACCGCAAGTCGGGCACGCTCTCCGGCGGCGAGAGCCAGCGCATCCGCCTCGCGTCGCAGATCGGCTCCGGCCTCTCGGGCGTCCTCTACGTCCTCGACGAGCCGTCGATCGGCCTCCACCAGAAGGACAACGACCGCCTCCTCGAAACCCTCAAGCGCCTGCGCGGCCTCGGCAACACCGTGCTCGTCGTCGAGCATGATGAGGACGCGATCCGGACCGCCGACCATGTCATCGACATGGGCCCCGGCGCCGGGGTCCACGGCGGCGAAGTCGTCTGCGCCGGCACCCTCGACGACCTCCTCGCCTGCGAGGACAGCATCACCGCGGACTACCTCTCCGGCCGCCGCGAAATCCCGGTCCCGGCCACCCGCCGCAAGGGCAACGGCAAGTCGCTCACCGTCCACGGCGCGACCGCCAACAACCTGCAAAGCGTCGACGCGAAGATCCCGCTCGGCACCTTCACCGCGGTCACCGGGGTCAGCGGCTCGGGCAAGTCCTCGCTCACCATCGACACGCTCTACGCCGGCGCCGCCCGGGCGCTGAACGGCGCGCGCATCGTCTGCGGCCCGTGCGAGAAGATCACGGGCCTCGAGCATCTCGACAAGGTCATCGACATCGACCAGTCGCCGATCGGCCGAACCCCGCGCTCCAACCCGGCGACCTACACCGGCGCCTTCACCAACATCCGCGACTGGTTCGCCGGCCTGCCGGAGGCGAAGGCGCGCGGCTACAAGCCGGGCCGCTTCAGCTTCAACGTCAAGGGCGGCCGCTGCGAGGCCTGCCAGGGCGACGGCGTCCTGAAGATCGAGATGCACTTCCTCCCCGACGTCTACGTCACCTGCGACGTCTGCCACGGCGCCCGCTACAACCGCGAGACTCTGGAGGTGAAGTTCAAGGGCAAGAGCATCGCCGACGTGCTCGACATGACGGTCGAGGACGCGGCCGAATTCTTCAAGGCGGTCCCCGGAATCCGCGACAAGATGCGGATGCTCCAGGAAGTCGGCCTCGGCTACATCAAGGTCGGCCAGTCGGCGACGACGCTGAGCGGCGGCGAGGCGCAGCGGGTGAAGCTGTCGAAAGAGCTTTCGCGGCGAGCAACGGGCAAGACGCTGTATATCCTGGACGAGCCGACGACGGGCTTGCATTTCGAGGACGTGAGAAAGCTCCTCGAAGTCCTCCATCGCCTGGTCGAGCAGGGCAACACCGTGGTGGTGATCGAGCACAATCTGGACGTCATCAAGACGGCGGACCACGTGATCGACTTGGGCCCGGGCGGAGGAGTCAACGGCGGGAAGATCGTGGTGACCGGAACGCCGGAGGAGGTGGCCGCGGAGCCGAAATCAGCGACGGGGCAATATCTGAAGCCTCTCCTAACCCGTTCGTCCCGAGCGCAGTCGAGGGACGCGGGAAAAGCGGGTAGCCAGCTAGGCAAGAAGACCAAAACCCGTTCGTCCCGAGCTAAGCCGAGGGGCGCTGACGAGAATCAGCCGGACCTGATTGCGGCGAAGTAGCACGCGGCGGCGGAGTTCGCCCCGCTTTGACTCTTTACATCGACGCCTCGCCACTTCACGAATTGGGCGCTCGGACGTGTTGGGGGGTAGTTGGTGTCGGACGACTCCGAGAAAGCTTTAAGAACGTATGCCTATCTGACGGCATACTTGCGCACAGATGCGTCAGTTGCGGATGTTTATGATTGCCTTCTGCCGTTCCTGACCGACTCCATAGCCCGGAGGCCAAAAGAACCGGTCTCAATCGATAAGATCGCGTCTGATCTAACCTCGATCGGGCTAGAAATACCGATGTACGCCCTTCAACAGATGTTGCCGAGGCTGGCTACTCGCGGCGTCGTTGAATGGAACGCCGTCTCCCATAGCTTCATACCGGTCGCGGGTCTCACCGTAGACAAAAGCCAATTTCCTGAACTTCCTGAGTCGTTTGCTGAGATTGAACCCATGCTTGCAGAATATGCAAGCAAACTGGGAGTGAGCGAACCTCCAGTTGGAGACACTTGGGCAGATGCACTTATTTCTTTCCTTAGAAGTAGCTATAAAGGAAAGAACATAAAGGCATTCAAATTTCATGAAACTCTAGTAGCGAACGCCCCAGAACGGCAAGAGTACATCGTCGCATCATTCCTATCCAAATTGGCAGCTGAGCAACCCAGCCAATTCGAGCATGTGGTTAGGATATACACCGGCGTTCAAATAGAAGACTTCATTAGCAATATTCAAACACTTCAGAGGTCCGTTGACTTCAGGCGCTTAAATGTTTTTTACGACACATCTGTCATTCTGCGTCTTCTTGGTACGTCAGGTGAGCTTCACCGCGACGCAACACTCGAAATGCATCATTCTCTCCAATCACTCGGCGCGAAGACGCATATCTTGGGCGGCACGTCCACTGAGGTAGAAAACATTCTCAGTACCGTTGTGGGGGCATACGATCGTGGCCAAGAAATTTATCACGAGACAGCCGACGCTCTTTTGAATGGTGAAATTTCTATCGGGGAAATAAGGGATTTCTCGGCAACCTATGAGGCTAGACTCGCGACACTCAATATTTTCCCTTACGACTACAATTACCAGACAAATAAAGCGGACGACTACTTTCAGATCGACGAAGACGCATTTGCCTCTGCTCTTCAGTCGGGCGCTCTAATCGCAGAGCGAACTTACAGTGCTCATAACGCTCATAACGATGCGCATGCGGTAGCCATTGTCCTTAGGCTCCGGAAAGGCCGATCAGAGCGCGATATTGGACGATCATGGGCAATCTTTATCACGAAGAACCGTCTCTTGCAGCGCGTCGCTCGTCAATTCGCCATTGAACACACTGAGTTTTATGATGAATCGTCGGTTCCGCCAGTCTTCACTGAAGGCCAGATTACGATGGCCGCCTGGCTGGGCAACGGCAAGGGCCTATCGGCAGCTAAAGTTACGAAGGAGCTGCTCGCTCGATGCTATTCAGCAGTGCAGCCGTCGGCCGAGTGGGTTGACGCGTTCGCAGCCGCAATTGCCGAATTCCAGAGCGAAGAGCCCGACGCAGTAACGCAACGTGCCAATGCCATAATATTCTTGAGGACGGCTAGGAACGCCGCACGCGACGCCTCGCTGAATGATGCGACGGTTCTCAAACGTCTGAACATTGCACAGCTGTTCAGACAAGCAGAAGAGGCAGCCCGAGCAGAAGAGGAGCGCCGGCAAGAACATGAAGACGCTGCAAAGCGCGGCCACGCGAACAAAGTGGCCGAGTTGGAGCGCGCGCACGAAGAAAAAATTGAAGGGATGCGTGCCGAATTGGATGCAAAATACCAGCTCGAGCTCGATGAGCAGATCACTCGTGCCCGAGAACAAGCGCTGGCGGAGGAACGAAACGAACGGGAGGCAAAGCGTCACAAGATAGCGAGCCGCGTCGCCGCCGGTATCGTTGCATGTGCTTATATCCTGATCGTGTTGGCTAGTTCTTGGGTGCTGATTTTCGGGATCGGTTACGAGTTTGATTCGCCTTTAGCGCATATCGCGATTGCCGTCCTTGCAGTGTTAATCACAGTGTTGGCTTTATTGGATCTCGGAGGGTTCGGCCTAGTTCGCCGAGCAATCGATCGGATCCGGTTAGCACTCGCCAATGCCATCGAACGCATATTGGCGTTCATCGGGGCTTAGCCCTCGGAACCCACACTCATGCGTCCCGTCACCTCCCGCTCAGCCGCGCGGGCGCTACTGCCGTTTCGTCCGCCTCGGCGGATCAGCAGGCGTCCACTCCGGGGGCGGAGCTAAGCAGGTCATGGCTGACGATTCCGACTACTTCACTCGCCGTGCAATCGAAGATTTCACAGCCTAACCCTCACTTCGGCGGCTGCCCCTCCGGCACGAACCGCACATTCGCATCCGCGGGCACCGTCTTCACCGACACCACCTCGATCTTCACCGGCTCGGCCGGCGTGGGCGCCGGGTTGGCCACCGGCGGCGCGGCGGGCGCGACAGCGACCGGCGTTCCCGCCGCCAGCCCCTGCGCCTTCCGCAACTCCTCCTGCTCCTGCTGCTTCGACGGCAGCGGGTAGAAGGTCGTGACCTCCTGCCCCGCCGCCTGGATCGCCAGCAAAAGAATGATGCTCATGGAGTCCTCCCTGCCACTCGCTCCCGAGCCCGAGCGCAGCGGCAGAGTGACTCAAACCAGGGCGTTTCGCAAAAATCTACGCTTCCTCCCCCGGCACATCGCCATCGAAGAACCGCCGCGCCTTCGGCCCGTCCAGCCGCGCCGCGGGGTTGGCCTCCGTCATTTGCTTGATCTCGTCCATCGCCTCAATGAACTCCTTGCCCCGGTCGCGGCAGCCGGGAGTCATTTCGGGCAGGCATCCCCCCTCCGCTGTCAGAAGCATGTCCGGTTTCACCATCCGCGCCGGATAGGGTTCATTCTCCTGCGGCTCCAACTTCACCGCTTTCGCCCAATCGACCGGCCCGCATAGCTTCTCCCACGCCTCGCGCTTCTTGGCATTGTTGCAGATGCTGAACAGGTACAGGCGCCGCCCGCGCAGAAGCCGATCCTGGATTCGCGCCTGCGCCTCCTGGACTTCCCCATAGCCAGGCGCTTCGTCGCCATCGCCCTCGCCAGGCTTCAGGTCCATCTTCTGCACCTGCTCCAGGCTCGCGGTCTTCAGCTCGCTCATCTGGTCGGACAGCCGGACCATCTCCCGGTCGCGATAGATTTGCAGAGCCGCCTCGCAGGCCTCGTCGAAAGCCCGCCCGCCGCGCGCCTTGCGGAGCTTCTGAGCCCCATATTCGTGGCGTCCGATCGCCTTTCCCGCGCGCCGCTCCGACCCGGTAATCGCCAGCGCGGCGACGAAGGCGCGCTGCAGTTCCGGGGTCCAGTTGTTGACCTGGGTACGCCTCGGCACCGGCTCGAAGTTCAGGATGTCCGCGATCTCCGCAAACCCCTCCTCACCCGCACTGCCATGTTTCCGGCACACGTCGCAGACCACCGGCATGGGCGGCGGCGGCGGCATCGTCCCGCCCGTTTCGATCGCGGATTCGCTCATTCTCTTCTCCCGACAAAAAATGCCGCCCCCGAAGGACGGCATGAAAAAAGGCAGCGCGGTTGCCCGCACTGCCTCACACGCAATTCATTTCGAAGCCGCCGCCGCCGGCCAGGCGCGCGAGGCTTAGTTGCCCGTCTTAGGCCGCCCGACTCTCATCGGCAGCTTCCCGGGCCAATTGCTCATATCGCTCGGCAAGCCGTTCGTGGGCCGCGCGGGCGTTCGGGTCCGCTGCGGTTTCGGCGAGGCGGCGCTCCTCTTCGGCGCGGGCGGAATGATAATCGGGGTTTCGGAGGAGGTTCGAATTCTGGGACATACAAAGGCTCCCAATCACGCAGCGGGAGCTCTCATTTGTCTCTCGTTCACCGGAATGCTGATGCGGGGTCCGGCAATGCGCCCTTGTACCACCATCCGTCCATCATGGCGAATCCGCTTGCGCAGCCTGTCTCCACACTGACCGCTTCATGAACTTTCCGAAGCCGTAATCGCCCGTTCATTCGCGCCCCGCTTATTGCCTTCGGCCCGCCGGCGACGGGCGAGTGAGGCGTTCGACTTCGGGGGCGGAGCACGAACAGACATGACTCGAGACGACCGCGATTATTTCCTTCGCCGCGCAATGGAGGAGGAGCGCGCCGCAGAGGCCGCCGCCTCGCTTTCCGCCCGCTGGCGCCACGAAGAGCTCGCTTTCCTCTACCGCTCGCACGCGAACGGCGACCTGCCCTACATTCGCGAGGTCGTCGTCCCGGTTCTGCCCGGCGACATAGCCTTGTGAGCGGCGCAGCGCATTAGGAGCGACTCACGGCGCGGGTGTATCCTGCCCGGTCACATCCGCGACGGGAGGCTCCGATGGTCCATGCCTTGTCACCGCGTTCCCGACTTCTGTTCGCTTCCGCTCTCCTTCTCGCTCCGCCCGCAGCGCCCGTCGTGGTGGCGGCCGCTCCGCGGCTCGACCCGGGCCCGGCGCCGGTCTGCGTCCCCTGGATCCTCTGTCACATCAAGCTTCCGGGCAGGCTCGCGATCGCCGACTCCAGCGGCGGCCAGAAAAGCATCGAGCTCCTGTCCTGGTCGTTTGGCGGTTCGCCGGCGCGGCTCTCTTCCGATCCGGAGGAAGGCGGCGAAATCGCGGCCCGAACCGTGCGCAAGCCTTCGCACCCGTCGGTCAGCGAGCTCACCGTGTCGAAGAAGACCGACACCGCCTCGCCGACCCTCTTGCGCTCCAGCGATGGCGGAACCCCGATGCCGGGCCACGCGGACGCCGCGAAGGTGCAGACGCCCCTCGCCGCGTCCGAGCCTCCGCCGTCCGGCACCCTCACCATCGTCACCGCTCGAGGCTCGTGCGCGACTGGCCAGCACATTCCGGAGGTCAAGCTGACGGCGCGCGGCCGGACCTACACGCTCCACGACGTCGACGTGACCGGCTGCGCCGATTCGGGCGACAATACGGACACTTGCACGCTCAGCTACGGGAGCGTCGCCGGCTAAAGCTCAGGCGCCGGTCGAACTGCCTTCGCCGAGCACCGCGCAGGCGATCCGGTCGCCGCTCTCGCCGCTCGGATCGGTCTTGTAGTCGTCCGGCTTGGCGTGGATCACGACCGAGGCGCCGTTGGCGTCGAGGATCTGCACCGCGCCCGCTTGGGCGTCGTGCCCGGCGTTGCGCAAATAGGTGCCGGGGACGACCACCTTGGCTTTCAGCGTCCCGTCTGCGGCGACCGTGACGTTCTGCAGGTCGCCCATATGCGCCCCGTTCGGATTCTCGCTGCCGTGCTGCTTGCCGGCCGGGTTCCAGTGCGGGCCAGCGCTCTTGAAGTCCGGGCCCTGGCAGATTCCGACGTCGTGGATGTGGATCCCGTGGACTCCGGGCGGAAGGCCGTGGGCGTCGATCTCGAGCACCGCTCCGTTGGCGCTGTCGCCGCCTTTGACTTCGCCGATGATCTGGCCGCTGGCGTTGACCAGCGGCACCGACGGCGCTTCGGCGATGGGGCCGCCCCCGCTCTTGTTGCTTACCGAATGGTCGGCCTTGTGCGTGTTGCACGCCGCCAATGCTAGGCTCGCCGCTGCCATCGTCGTCAGCGCAATGGTTCTCCGCATCGTCGGTCTCCTCCTTTGCCGGTCAACACCAGGGCGTCCGGAAGGTTCATGGACGAGCTCGCGCCGGAATTCCAATCGCGCAAAAGAAAACCGGCCCGATGGCGAACCACCGGACCGGTCTTCTGGTCTACGTCGTCAGCTTTCGCCGACGATCCGCTCGTTACCCGCGCTCTGGCGCCGGCGGCGGCGGCGGAGGCGGAGGCGGCGGTGCCGGGCACGTCTCGGTCGCCAGGATCACCGTTCCATCCGGGCACGTCTGCGTCGCCGGAGGCGGCGGCGGAGGCGGCGGGGGTGGCGGC
>JBQCIU010000017.1:0-44590 GCA_051953395.1 Sphingomicrobium sp. | reverse complement strand
CAATCACACCGGCGTTCCGCTCAGTCTCGCCCGCATGCCGCGCGACGTGGAGTTCGGGATTCTCGAAATGGGCATGAACAACGCCGGCGAGATTGCGGCGCTGACCCGGCTGGTCCGCCCGAATATCGCGCTGATCACCGCCATCGCTCCTGCGCATATCGAAAATCTGGGGTCGGAAGAGGCCATCGCCGATGCGAAAGCGGAGATTTTCGAGGGGCTGGAAGACGAAGGCGTCGCGATCATTCCCAACGACACGCCGCACCGCGACCGCCTGGTGAAGGCCGCCCGGCGCCACGCGGACCGGATCGTCACGTTCGGCAGCGGAGACGCCGACGTCCATGCCCTTCATGCCGTGCGGTCGGACGACGGCGGAAGCCTGATCACTGCCGCAATGCTCGATCACGACCTGACCTTCACCATCGCCCAGCGCGGCGAGCATTGGGTGTCCAACTCGCTGGCCGTGCTCGCGGCTGTCGAGGCCGTCGGCGGCGATGTCGGGCTCGCCGGCCTTGCCCTGGCGGAACTGGGCGGCCTCAAGGGCCGCGGCCAGCGCCACCGGCTCGAAGTCGATGGCGGCGAAGCGGTGCTGATCGACGAAAGCTATAATGCCAATCCCGCCTCCATGGCGGCGACACTCAAGAGCCTGGGCAATGAAACCGGAGTCGAGCGGCGGATTGCGGTGCTTGGCCCGATGCGCGAGCTGGGCCTCCATGCGAACCAGCTTCATGCGGCGCTTGCACCGGCGGTGCTTGCGGCAAACGTCGACGAGCTTGTGCTGGTCGGCGAGGACATGCGTCCGCTCGCCGACGCAATCGACGGGAAGGTGCGCATCACCCGTGTAAGCGATGCCGATTCCGCCGCCGATGCGGTTGCCCGGCTGCTTCGCCCCGGCGACGCCATTCTCGTCAAGGCTTCGAACTCGGTCGGGCTTTCCCGCGTCATCGACCGTCTCACCAAGGAAATCGCGGAATGCTCTACCTCCTAGCCCAGCAGTTCGATTTCCCGGGCGCACTGAACCTCATCCGCTATCTGAGCTTTCGCGCCGGCGCGGCGAGCGCGACCGCGCTTCTGATCGGCCTGCTTCTGGGGCCGTGGTTCATCTCCTACCTTCGGGTTCGGCAGGGCAAGGGCCAGCCGATCCGCGAAGACGGACCGGTGACTCATCTGTCCAAGCGCGGCACGCCGACGATGGGCGGCCTTCTGATCCTGATCGCGGTGATCGCTTCGGTCCTGCTGTGGACGGACATCAAGAGCACCTATGTCTGGGGCTGCCTGATCGTCACCGCCGGCTTCGGATTGATCGGTTTCCTCGACGATTATGCGAAGGTGAAGAAGGCCCATCACGCCGGTTTGTCGGGCAAGACCCGGCTCGCGCTGGAATTCGTCGTTGCCGGTTTCGCCACGTGGCTGATGGTCCGCTACAGCGGGACGGAGCTTCACCTTCCCTTCGTCAAGGAAGCGGTGCTCGATCTCGGCTGGTTCTACATCCTCTTCGGCGCCTTCGTGATCGTGGCGTTCGGGAACGCGGTGAACCTGACCGATGGGCTCGACGGGCTCGCGACCATGCCGGTGATCATCGCCAGCCTCGCCTTCCTGATCATTACCTATGTCGTCGGTAATGCGAAGTTCGCCGGATATCTCGGCGTTCCCCACGTGCCCGGCGCCGGCGATCTCACGGTTCTGTGCCTCGCGATCGTGGGCGCGGGGCTAGCGTTCCTCTGGTTCAACGCGCCGCCGGCGGCGGTCTTCATGGGCGACACGGGAAGCCTCGCGCTCGGCGGGGCGCTGGGCGCGATCGCGGTGGCGACCCACCACGAGTTCGTTCTCGCCATCGTCGGCGGGCTGTTCGTCGTCGAGGCGCTTAGCGTCGTCATCCAGGTCTTCGTCTACAAGCGAACCGGGAAACGCGTGTTCCTGATGGCCCCGATCCATCACCATTTCGAACATATCGGCTGGTCGGAGCCGACCATCGTCATCCGCTTCTGGATCATCAGCTTCGTGCTTGCGCTGGCGGGTCTTTCGACCCTCAAGCTGCGGTGATCACGGCCCGGGCCTTCGCGGGCAAACGTTACGCGGTTTACGGCCTCGCGCGCTCCGGGCTCGCGACGGTCGCGGCGCTGCTGGCGAGCGGCGGACACGTGACTGCGTGGGACGCGAAGGAGGAGGCGCGCGATAAACTCCTCTCCCTCGGGGGGAGGTGGCGCGAAGCGACGGAGGGGGCACCCCCTCAGTCAGCTGCGCTGACAGCTCCCCCGGAAGGGGAGCGGCTGGCCATCGCCAATCTCGACGAAGCGGACCTCACCCAGTTCGACAGCCTGGTCGTCACTCCGGGCCTTCCGCTCAACCGCCATCCGATCGCGCAGCGGGCGCGGGAGGCGGGGCTGGAGATTATCGGCGACATCGAGCTGTTCGCCCGCGCTCGGCCCGAGCTTCCGCCGCACAAGGTGGTCGGGATCACGGGCACCAATGGCAAGTCGACGACGACCGCGCTGGTGCACCACATCCTCAAGACCGCGGGCGTTCCGACGACGATGGGCGGCAATATCGGGCTGCCGATCCTGGCGCAGGACCCGCTGCCGGAAGGTGGTGTCTATGTGCTGGAGTTGTCGAGCTACCAGATCGACCTGACTCAGAGCCTCGATTGCGACGTCGCGGTGCTGCTCAACATCACGCCCGACCATCTCGACCGGTACGACAGCTTCAAAGCTTATGCGCAAAGCAAGCTGCGCCTTTTCGACATGCTCGGTCCGGGTCATGCTGCAGTGGTGGGAAACGATCTCACGCTGCAAGAAGACTGGGTCGGCGATTATCTCGACGACTTGCACTGTTCGAACCATCGAATCGAAGAATATCGCGTCCTTATGGACACAAGCTGGGACCGCCACGCGAGTTTCGCGAACGGCGCGCTTTCCTGGAACGGCCGACGCCTCTCAGCTCAAGCCGAATGGCCACAACTTCAAGGGCCACATAATGCATGGAATGCGTCGGCCGCGGCCACAGCCTGTCTGGTGATCGGCCTTGACGAAGGCGCTGTCGCCGAAGGCTTGGTGACCTATTCGGGCCTCCCGCACCGCATGGAACGCGTTCGCGAGCGCAACGGCGTTTTGTTCGTCAATGACAGCAAGGCGACCAACCCGACCGCGACGGCGCCTGCGCTTGCCGCCTTCCCCGCCATCCGCTGGCTCCTGGGCGGGCAGGCGAAGACGGACAATCTCGATGAGTGCGCGCCTTACTTCGGGCACGTCCGCTCGGCCTACACGATCGGCGAGGCGGCAGAGATGTTCACCGCGCTTCTAAGCCCGCACATGCCTGTGAAAAATTGTGGAAAACTCGACGAAGCGGTGCGGCAGGCCGCGCAGGATGCGGAGGCCGGTGATACCGTCCTTCTGTCGCCGGCGTGCGCGAGCTTCGACCAGTTCCGCGACTTCGAAGATCGCGGGCAACAATTCAAAGCCTTGGTGGGGGCATTATGACGGGGCTCATTTCCGACAAGCTCAGGGCGAAGATCACGGTCGACGCCAACCGTTACGGCCGGTCGGACCAGTCGACCGTTGGCCGCTGGTTCTGGGAAATCGACCGAGTCCTCCTGCTTCTGATCGCGGTTCTGATCGGGATCGGCCTGATCGCTGTCGCCGCGGCCTCTCCGGCGGCCGCGGTTCGCTATTCGGGCGGCAACGTCCGCTTCCCTGAGCTTTATTATTTCTACCGGCAGATCGCCTGGATCGGCGTCGGAGTGCCGGTGATGATCGCGATTTCGATGATGCCGCGCGAGCGGGCGCGGCGGATGTCGCTGGTCGGAGCGGCGATCTTCTTCGTGCTTCTTGCGCTGGTCCCGATGATCGGGCCGGAGGTCAACGGCGCGCGGCGCTGGATCAACATCGGCATCGGCCAGCTTCAGCCCTCGGAGTTCCTGAAGCCGTTCTTCGTCGTCGCAATGGCCTGGCTGCTGAGCCTTCGCGAAAGCGACAAGTCGTTGCCCGTGTTCACCTTGTCGGCGGTCGTCACGGCTGCCGTCGCCTTCCTGCTGATGAAGCAGCCGGACTTCGGTTCGACCATCATCTTCGTCACCGTCTGGGTGGCGATGCTGGCGCTTGCCGGGATCTCGCTGAGGATGCTGGGGATCATCGGCGTTCTGGGGCTGGTCGGGATCGTCCTCGCTTATTTCTTCTATGATGTCGCGACCGCGCGCATCGACGGATTCCTGTTCGGCCAGGGCGACACGTTCCAGACCGACAATGCGATGCGAACGCTCACCGCCGGCGGACTGTTCGGCATGGGGCCGGGCGCGGGGACGCGGAAATTCGGCCTTCCCGAGCCGCACACCGACTATATCTTCTCGGTCATCGGCGAGGAGTTCGGCCTGATCGCCTGCCTGGCCATCGCCGCCCTCTACCTGGTCATTGTCGCTCGGGTGCTGGTGAAGCTCCTCGACGAGGATTCGCCCTTCGCCATCCTCGCCGGCGCAGGGCTGGTCATCGAATTCGGGCTGCAGGCGCTGATCAACATGGCGGTGAACGTGCAGATCGCGCCGTCGAAGGGCATGACGCTTCCGTTCATCAGCTATGGCGGAAGCTCGATGCTGGCGCTTTCGATCGGCATGGGCCTGCTTCTCGCCTTCACGCGGCGAAACCCCTATCTGACCCGCTCGCCTTACGTGGTGAAATGGAGCGGAGAGGCCGAAGCCGCATGAATTTCGTCTTGGCCGCCGGTGGAACTGGCGGGCACATGGTCCCGGCGCACGCGCTTGCCGCAGAGCTGACGGCTCGCGGCCACGGGGTGCTGGTCATCACGGACGCCCGGGGCGCGAAAATTCCGGGCCTGTTCGACAAGATCCCAGTGCACGTGCTCCCGGCCCGTCAGCTCGGCCGCAATCCGCTGAGCTGGGCGCGAGCGGCGCTGGCGATCCTCGCCGGACGGCGCGAGGCCAAGGCGATCTTCCGCGACCATCGGCCGGACGCGGTGGTCGGCTTCGGCGGCTATCCGGCGTTCCCGGCTCTTCTGGCGGCAAGCGCAATGCGGATCCCCAGCGTCCTTCATGAGCAGAATGGGGTGCTCGGACGGGTGAACAGGATGCTTGCCAGCCGGGCCACGGCGATCGCGACTGCCTTTCCCGAGGTCGAGCGGTTGAAGCCGAAATATCGAGCCAATGTCGTGCTGGTCGGAAATCCCGTTCGCGAGCAGATCGCGAAGATCGGCGAAATGCCGTTCCCCGCCTTTGACGAGACATCGCCGCTCCGGATTCTGGTCACTGGGGGCAGCCAGGGCGCGACCATTCTGGGCAAGGTGGTCCCGGGCGGACTGGGACTGCTGGAGCCGTCGCTCCGCCATCGCTTGCAGGTGGTGCAGCAGTGCCGGCCTGACGACATCGAAGAGATCCGCGCCCGTTATGCCGAGCTGGAGATTCCCGCCGAGTTGATGACGTACATTCTCGACATGCCGGAGAAGATCGCCGACGCGCACCTCGTCATCGGGCGCTCGGGAGCATCGACGATTGCCGAGCTGACCGCGGCGGGACGGCCGGCAATCCTCATCCCCTTCGGTGCAGCGACCGACGATCACCAGACCGCCAACGCCCGCGAAATGGTGCGCGCGGGCGGGGCGCGTGCCATCCCGCAAGGCGAGTTCACTCCGGAGGCCCTGGCCCGGCAGATCGAAGCGATTGCATCGGACCCGCAGGCTCTGTCGAACGCCGCCGCCCGATCGCTTTCGGTCGGCCGGCCGAATGCGGCGAGCGACCTCGCCGACCTGGTCGAGCGTGTCGGCGGCGGACTTTCCGCCCTCCCAGTCGGGCTGGAGCCGCGCAAGACGCCTGCTTACGCGGGCGGCGGAGTGCCGGCATGAAGGCGCTGGGAACCGACATCGGCACGATCCACTTCGTCGGGATCGGCGGCATCGGAATGTCGGGCATCGCCGAGGTGATGCACCAGCTCGGTTATTCGGTTCAGGGTTCCGACCAGTCCGACAGCTATGTGGTCGAGAAGCTCCGCAAGGAAGGAATCCCCGTCGCCATCGGCCACAAGGCGGAGAATATCGGCGACGCCACGGTGGTGGTCTGCTCGACGGCCATCTCACGCGGAAACCCGGAGGTCGAGGCCGCGGTCGAGCGCCGCCTCCCCATCGTCAAACGCTCCGAAATGCTCGCCGAGCTGATGCGGATGCAGAAGACCATCGCGGTCGCCGGGACCCACGGGAAGACGACGACCACATCGATGGTCGCCGCGATGCTGGATGCGGGCGGAATGGACCCGACGGTGATCAACGGCGGGATCATCAACCGCTACGGCTCCAACGCCCGGCTGGGCAAGAGCGACTGGATGGTGGTCGAAGCCGACGAGAGCGACGGCAGCTTCCTTCGGCTCGACGGGACCATCGCGGTCGTCACGAACATCGATCCGGAGCATCTGGAGCATTGGGGCAGCTTCGAGGAAGTGAAGCGCGCCTTCTGCGAGTTCATCGAGAACGTGCCCTTCTACGGCCTCGCGGTGCTGTGCGTCGATCATCCCGAGGTGCAGAGCATCTTGAGCCGGATCCAGGACCGGCGGATCGTCACCTACGGATTTTCGGCGCTCGCCGACCTGCGCGCCGAGAATGTGCAGCCGAGCGGCCTCGGAAGCACATTCGACGCCGTGGTTTTCGAACGCGACGGGGAGCGGCGGACGATCGAGGGCATCCACGTGCCGATCCCCGGCCGTCACAATGTGCAAAACGCTCTCGCCGCCGTCGCGGTGGCGCTGGAGCTTGGCATTCCGGACGAGCAGATCGTCACCGGCTTCGAGCGGTTCGAGGGCGTCAAGCGGCGCTTCACCAAGGTGGGCGAGGTGGATGGCGCGACCGTCATCGACGATTATGCGCACCATCCGGTCGAGATCCGCGCAGTTCTGGCCGCGGCACGGGAGACGACCGAGGGCCGAGTCATCGCGGTGATTCAGCCCCATCGTTTCACTCGGCTGCAGTCGCTGATGGAAGACTTCCAGGCGGCCTTCAACGACGCCGACATGGTGTTCGTCGCGCCCGTCTATGCCGCCAACGAAGAGCCGATCGAAGGCGTCGATTCCGAGGCGCTGGTCGACGGCTTGCGCGCGCACGGGCACCGGATGGTCAAGGCAGTGGCGGACCCGCAGGACCTGGCAGCCACGCTGCGCGACATTGCGGCCGAAGGGGACACGATCATCTGCCTGGGCGCCGGCGACATCACCAAATGGGCGGCCGGCCTTGCCGACGGAATCGCGAAAGCGAGGCAGGGCAAATGAGCACTGCCGCCGCCGACGCACTGCCGGATCTTCAGGGCACGATCGAGCAAGGCGGGAGCCTGGCCGACTTCATCTGGTTTCGAACCGGGGGGCCGGCGGAATGGCTGGTTCGGCCCAAAGACGAGAGCGATCTCGCGCATTTCCTCGGCCAGCTGGATGCGAGCGTGCCGGTCACCCCGATCGGCGTCGGATCGAACCTGATCGTCCGCGACGGCGGCGTCGAAGGAGTCGTCGTTCGGCTGCCCAAGAGCTTCGCCAAGGTGGGTATCGAGCCCGGAAACAGGGTTCGTGCGGGCGGGGCTGCGATGGGAATCACCGTCGCTTCCGCGGCGCGCGATGCCGGTATCGCAGGGCTGGAGTTCCTTCGCGGAATCCCCGGCACCGCCGGCGGCGCGGTTCGGATGAATGCGGGCGCCTACGGCCGTGAGGTGAAGGACGTCCTTGTCGAGGCGCGGCTGGTGCTTCGCGACGGGTCGATTGAAACCTGGCCGCTGGACAAGCTCGGCTACACCTATCGCCACAGCGCCGTTCCGGAAGGCGCGGTGGTTGTCGAGGCTGTCTTCCAGGGTCAGCCCGGCGATCCCGCCGCGATCGGTGCGGAGATGGACCGCATCGCTGCGGAGCGGGAAGCTTCGCAGCCGCTCCGCAGCCGGACCGGGGGCTCGACCTTCAAGAATCCGCCGGGGCACAAGGCGTGGGCACTGATCGACTCGGCGGGCTGCCGCGGACTTACGATCGGCGACGCGCAAGTTTCGGAAAAGCAGTGCAATTTCCTGCTCAACTTGGGCAACGCCAGCAGTGCGCAAATCGAGGATCTGGGAGAGGAAGTGCGGCGTCGGGTGATGGAGAAGTGCAACATTCTCCTCGAGTGGGAAATCCAGCGTATCGGGAGCTACGAGTGAACCGCGATCTCCACGTCGTCGTGCTGATGGGCGGCTGGTCGGCCGAGCGCGAAGTTTCGCTGATGAGCGGGCGCGGGGTCGCCGAGGCGCTGCGCGGCAACGGCTGGAGCAACGTTACCGAGCTCGACATGGACCGCGACGTCGCGGTGCGGCTCGCCGAGCTGAGACCCGACATTGTCTTCAACGCGCTTCACGGGACGCCGGGCGAGGACGGAAGCGTCCAGGGCATGATGGACCTGATGGGGCTGAAATATACCCACAGCGGCCTCGAGACCTCGGTCATCGCCATCGACAAGGAGCTGACCAAGATGGTGCTGGTTCCGCACGGCATCCGAATGCCGGCGGGCCGGATCGTCACCAGCGACAGCCTCTTTCGCGAGGATCCGATGGCCCGGCCCTATGTGGTGAAGCCGGTGAACGAAGGCTCGTCCGTCGGCGTCGCGATCGTCACCGAGGACGGCAATTACGGCTCGCCGATCGGGCGCGACGTCGAGGGGCCGTGGAATCATTTCGAAAGGTTGCTGGCCGAACCGTTCATCCGCGGGCGCGAGCTGACGGTCGCGGTGGTCGGCGAAGAAGCGCTGGGGGTCACCGAGCTCAAGCCGGTGGCGGGCTTCTACGACTATGACGCGAAATACACCGACGGCCTGACGGTTCACGTTTGTCCCGCCGAAGTTCCCGATGGGATCGCCCGTTCGATGATGGACATGGCTCTCGAAGCCCACCGGCTGCTCGGCTGCCGCGGCGCGTCGCGCTCCGACTTCCGCTGGGACGACGAACGCGGAGAGGAGGGCATTTACCTGCTGGAGGTGAACACCCAGCCGGGCATGACTCCGCTGAGCCTCGTGCCCGAGCAGGCCAAGCAGCGCGGCACCTCATATGCCGCGCTGGTCGAGACCTTGATCGCGGAGGCGCTGGGGTGACGGCGGCGCGGGTTCGGCGGGGGGCTGCACCCAGGACGCGCAAACCGGCGCCACGCGTCACCGTGCCCAAGAAGATCGCGAAGCGCTTGCCGGTCAGCGAAGCGCGGATCAACCGCTGGGCGGCCATCGCTTTCGGCCTGTTCCTTGCGGTCATCGCGGCGGTGGTGCTGGTCGCGCTCGATGTTCCGCAGCGAATCCTGACCTCGATTGGCGAGGGGATCGGCCGCGCGGGATTCACCGTCAAGCGGGTCGACGTCGTCGGAATCCGCCATATGGACAGCGCTCCGGTCTATCGGATCGCGCTGGACCAGCGGTCGATGGCGATGCCGCTGGTCGACGTCAGCGACATCCGCCAGCAGCTTCTGAAGTTCGGCTGGGTCGAGGACGCGCGCGTGTCGCGGCGGCTTCCCGACACGCTTGTCGTCGATATTGTCGAACGCAAGCCGGCGGCGCTCTGGCAGGGGCCGCAGCAGCTGGCGCTGATCGATTCCAGCGGCACCGTCATCGACCGCGTGCCGGTGACCCAGATGCCCGATCTGCCGCTCCTGATCGGCCCCGACGCCAACCTTCACGAGCGCGACCTGAACGCGCTCCTGGACGCTGCACCAACTCTGAAGCCGCAGCTGGTATCGGCGAGCTGGATCGGCGGGCGCCGATGGGACCTGACTCTCCAGACCGGAGAGACGATTGCCCTTCCCGAAGGCCAGGAGGCCGCGAAGAAGGCGCTTTCGAAATTCGCCGATCTCGACAAGACCACGGGCCTTCTCGGCCGCGGGCTCCTTCGCTTCGACCTGCGCCTTCCCGGCAAGATGGTCGTTCGTTTCCCCACTCCTCCGGGCGGCGAAACCGCCCCGAAAACCACGCAGGGCTGAGCCGTTGGCACCGACGAGCGACCAGCCGCTGATCGCCGCCCTCGACATCGGCTCGTCGAAGGTGAGCGCGCTTATCGCCACCCGCGACGGTGAGGACCGGATCCGGGTGCTCGGCACCGGCCAGCGCGAAAGCCATGGGGTCAAGCGCGGCTACATCACCGATATCGAGGCGAGCGAATTCGCTGTTCGCGAAGCGGTCGAGCAGGCCGAACGGATGTCGGGTGTGACGGTCGACGATGTCTGGGCGAGCTATGGCGCCGGCGGCCTGACCAGCGAGGTCGCCAATGTCGAGGTCGATCTTGGCGGCCACCAGATCGATCCATCGGATATCGAGCAGCTGCTGATGGCGGGCCGCGAGGCGATCGACCGGGGCGGCAAGGTGGTACTCCACGCGCACCCCGCGCTCTACACGATCGACGGCGCGCAGGAGGTTCAGCAGCCGGTTGGGCTCCATGCCGACCGCCTGGGTGTCGACATCCACGTCATCGCCGCCGACGCGCCGCCGCTTCGCAACGTCGATTACATCATCCGCGCGGCTCACCTGGGCGTCAAAGCCATCGTCGCATCGCCCATCGCGGCGGCGCTCGCCTGCCTGACGGAGGAGGAGCGCGAGCTGGGGGTTGCGCTGGTCGAGCTCGGCGCCGGAGTGACCAATGTCTCGCTTCATTACGGGGGGATCCTCGTCGGCCTTCGCTCGATCCCGCTCGGCGCCAAGGACATCAGCGACGACATCGCCGCGACTTTCGGGGTGAACCGGCGCGATGCCGAGCGGCTGAAATGCTTTTACGGCTCGGCAATGACGAGCCCGCGCGACAATCACGAACTGATCGACGCCAACCCGATCGGAACGGAGGAAGGGGCGGAGCCGATCCGGATCACGCGCGCGCAGCTGATGACGGTCATCCGCCACCGCGTCGAGGAACTGACCGGGCAGGTCGATGCGGCGCTCAAGGACCTCGGCTTTTCAGGACCGGTCGGCCGGCCGGTGGTGCTGACCGGCGGCGGCGCCGAGCTCAAGAATATCGCCGATTACATGCAGGGCGTGCTCGGCCGGACGGTGCGGATCGGCCGTCCGCGCACGCTCGCGGGGCTGCCCGACGCGCACGGAGGTCCGGCCTTCTCGACCCTGGTCGGGCTCGCCTGTCTCGCCGGCTCGAAGAGCGGCGACATCCGCGACATCGCTTTGGGCACGATCATTCGCCAACCGGGCCCAAAGACGATGTTCGGCCGCTTCATCTCGGCGATGAAGCGCGATTATTAGCGGGGTCGCGGATAGAGGATGTAGCGCTGCAGGTTCTGGACGACCTGCTGCGCGTTGAACGTCCCCGGCGCGACGGCGCAGGTCTTGCCGAGCGCGATGTCGGCCATCGCCTGGTAGCGGTCGATCGTGTTCACGTCATATGAGCCCGGGAAGAAGGATCCGCCGATCCACGGGTCATAATAGTGCCAGCCGAACGGGCCGTGGATGCTCCAGTAGGGAGTCCAGCCCGAATAGAAGCCGCCGCCGCCATAGGGCCCATAGGGGTTCACCTGAACGGTCGTCCGGCGATCCGTGTCGTGATTGACGATGGTGAAGCAGGGATAGCCCTGCTGAAGGGTCAGCTCGGCCGCCCGATAGAGAAGGTAATTCTCGACCTGCTGCCGCGAGGTCAGGCTGTTGCCGTAGAAGCTGACGCGCCAGTGGGTCTGGTCCAGCGGCACATTGGTATAGCCGCCGGACGTGCGGGTGGCGTTGAGCGGCTGGTACGGGGTCGGCGTGGCGCAGCCCGCGACGAGCGCGAGGGCGGTCAGCGGTGCCGCGAACTTCAGGTGTTTTTTCAAACCGGTACGCATATCTGGTCTCCATTGGAGAACGGTTACTGAAGCAACGCACGCGGAAAAGCGGGCGTTCCAACGGCCGCCCGCTCCGCAAGCATTGCTTGGGGTGGAAACAAACTGCTCCGGGCTGCATGAACCGTCGCTGTCTGAAACGCGGGGAATCGGAAGATGGCGAAGGCGCGAGCGGGACGCGGTGGCGTGCCGATGCTGGTGACTCTTCTCGGCGTCGCGGTGTTCCTCAATTACGTCGACCGCGGCGCGATCGGCATTGCCGCGCCGCTGATGACCGCGGAGCTGAAGCTTGACCCGGAAGCATTCGGCCTCGTCCTTTCGGCTTTCTTCTGGGTCTATGCGCCGGTGCAGCTCGTCGTCGGATGGCTGTGCGACCGCTTCTCCGTTTACCGGCTGATGGCGGCGGGAGTCCTGTTGTGGGCCGCCGCGACTCTTGCGACCGGCTTCGTCGCAGGGTTCGCCTCGCTTCTGCTGCTTCGCGTCTTGCTAGGGGTCGGGGAGACGATCGCCTTTCCGGGAGCATCGAAGATCATCACTCGACACGTTCCGCCTGAGCGCCGCGGAATGGCGAATGCGGCGCTGTCGCTCGGCATCGCGCTGGGGCCGGCGGCGGGAACGCTTGCCGGCGGGCTGATCCTCGGTTCGTTCGGATGGCGCGCGATCTTCCTCGCGTTCGGAATCGTCACCCTCTTGTGGCTCGCCCCCTGGTTTGCCGCGACGCGGGAGCTCGACTCATCCCGGGAAGCCGCCGACCGCCATGTCCCGGTCGCGGCGCTCATCGGCAAATGGCCGCTTTGGGCGATGTCGATCGCGCATATCGCCAGCAATTATGTCTTCTATTTCCTGCTCGGCTGGCTTCCGCTTTTCCTCGTCACCTCGCGCGGGCTGACGATTGCCCAAATGACCTTTCTGGCGACGCTCGGCTACGCAGCGCAGGCAGTGGCGGCACTCGGGTTCGGAATGCTGTCGGATTCCTGGACCAAGGGCGGAAGGGCGGAGGCGGTCATCCGCCGCTGGATGATGGTCGCCGGCCAGCTCGTCGCCGGCCTCGCCGTTCTTGGAATTGCTTTCGCCGACGGACCGGTCGAGCTCGGAATCCTGCTCTGCATGGCCGGCGTCGCGACCGGGGCCTTGTCGCTCAATACCTATGCCGTCGCGCAGATGTTCGCGGGGCCGCGGGCGGCCGGAACCTGGGTCGGAATCCAGAACGCCATCGGCAATACGTCGGGCATCTTCGGGCCGATCGTGACCGGGATCATCGTCAAGCAGATGGGCTACACGACCGCCTTCGCGGTGACTTCGGCCGTGGCGATTGCAGGCGCGCTTTGGTGGGTCGTCGGGGTCCCGGCCATCCGAGAGGTCGAACTCGACTGAGAGGTCATGCCGCCTCCGGGCCGGATTGACCGACCCGAAGGATGCGGATCGGCCGGACGTTGCCGTCGAGGTCCGGCCATTCGATGCACTCGCCCTCCGCAAGGCCGTAGAGCGCGGCGCCCATCGGGGTGAGGATGGAAATTCGGCCCTCGGCGATATTGGCTTCGCCCGGAAGCACCAGGCGAACCTTGCGCATCTGGTGGGTCCTGTCGTCGACAAAAGTGACGTCGGTGTTGAGAAGCACGTGGCCGGCCGGCATGTCGCCGGGCTCGTGAAGCTCGGCCCGGTCGATCTCCTCGAGCAGCATTGCCGCCACCGCCGGCTGCCGATGCTCGGCCCGAAGCGCGAGATCGGCAACCAGTTCGGATTCCGAAGCCAGCAAATGGATCGGCGGGCGCCGGTCGTTGGCTGGGAGGCCGGGCGACGCGGTCACGCGAACGCCTCCCACACCAGCCAGAAAATGGCGATGATCGCCACGATTGCGGCGACCACCATGACGCCTTCGCTCCACTTCACCTGGAAATGGGCCTTGTGGTCTTCCATGAACGCGTCGAGCTTCGGCTTCAGCGCGACATTGCTGGTCAGCAGCCCGACATCGAGATGGCGGCCGGTACGGAGGAAGCCGAGGATTTCGGCGGACTCGCCTGGGGTGACGTCGGGATAGCGCGACAACAGGTCGGCGACCCGTTCGCGGTCGGCGCGGAGTGCCCGCACCTCTTCATGCATTGCTGGATAGTTCAATCTGGTCTCCATGAAATTCGAGTGAAAGGGGGAGGGCGGGCGGCGCTCATGCCAGCGAGGGGCTGGCCTGCCGCCCGGCGCGCCTGGTCTGCTTGACCATTCGCCGAAGCTCACGCTCGATCGCGCGGGCCCGTGGGAACATTCGCCCGTCCGCGTCCTCGAACCTGTCGTCCGAGGCGTAGAAGATGAAGCCGCCGGGGACTCGCACGGCAATCCCGACCGTTCGTCGGTCGAACTCGACTGTGAAACGCTGTGAAACCACGATTCTGCTCCCGATGGGCGGGGCGCGGCTGTCCTGCTCGCAACTGTCCCGCCCGGTGATGAGGAAGTGCGCCCGCGCGGAGCGGAGCGCTGCTCATTTGGGAAAGGCCCCAAGCGGGGAATCCGCGCGCGAGGGCGCGGGCGCTCAGGGCGCTAGAATCGTGCCGTACTGCTGCCTGGATGCAGCTGGGGGCGTCGGGGCTGGGTGTAACCAGTCATGCAATCAATATGGACGATTGCCGGGACTAATCAAGCGGATGCGGGCGTCGGCGGCGGCATGGGTGAGTCTCAAGAGTCGCGATCCCCACTTTTTTCGCGAAAGTTAACTTTTCCGCTTGGCTTGCGACTCGCAATGATTCAAAGATTCACATTGTGGGTTCAAAACGTTGCCTGGTTTGGGGGTGGGTCCAATGAGCATCGATTTCATTCGTCCGGAAGTCGACGAACTTCGTCCGCGGATCAGCGTCATCGGAGTCGGCGGTGCCGGCGGAAACGCGGTCGCCAACATGATCCGCGCCGACGTCCAGGGGGTCGACTTCGTCGTCGCCAACACGGACGCCCAGGCGCTCAACACCTCTTCGGCGGACCGCCGGATCCAGCTCGGGCTCAAGATCACGCAGGGGCTGGGCGCGGGATCCCGGCCGGAGATCGGGCGCGCTGCGGCCGAGGAATCGCTCGAGGAAATCGAAAAGGCGCTGGAAGGCGCGCACATGTGCTTCCTCGCGGCCGGCATGGGGGGAGGCACCGGAACCGGCGCTGCCCCGGTCATCGCCAAGGCAGCGCGCGACAAGGGGATCCTCACTGTCGGCGTCGTCACCAAGCCGTTCGCGTTCGAGGGCGCTCGCCGCTCGCGCTCGGCCGATGGCGGGATCGAGGAGCTTCAGCAGCACGTCGACACGCTCATCGTCATTCCCAACCAGAACCTGTTCCGCCTCGCCAATTCCGAGACGACGTTCAAGGAAGCGTTCGAGATGGCGGACGAAGTGCTCCAGCAGGGCGTCCGCGGGATCACCGACCTGATGGTCATGCCGGGCCTGATCAACCTCGATTTCGCCGACGTCCGCTCCGTCATGGGCGAGATGGGCAAGGCGATGATGGGCACCGGCGAGGCTTCGGGCGACAATCGTGCCATCGAGGCCGCGGAAAAGGCCATTTCCAACCCGCTTCTCGACGGCGTTAGCATGAAGGGCGCCAAGGGCGTGATCATCTCGATCACCGGCGGCGAGGACATGCGGTTGATGGAAGTCGACGAAGCCGCCAGCCACATCAAGGAGCTGGTCGACCCGGACGCCAACATCATCTGGGGATCGGCGTTCAACAACGACCTCG
Organism: Sphingomicrobium sp.; assembly: GCA_051953395.1. GTDB lineage: Bacteria > Pseudomonadota > Alphaproteobacteria > Sphingomonadales > Sphingomonadaceae > Sphingomicrobium. Next base: position 29,108 of record JBQCIU010000017.1, on the reverse strand, counting down.
ACGGCAAGATCCGCGTGTCGGTGGTGGCGACCGGAATCGAGGCCGACAGCGTCGCCCAGCCGCAACCGGCAAAGGTATTCGCTTTCCCGTCCCGTCCTGCCGCGGCTCCGGTCGCGTCGGCGCCGGAAGCGGACGAGAGTGCCGCGGAAGCCGACGAGACGGACACTCTGGACCTCACCGACGAAGTTTCGGCGGATGACGAGGCCGGCGAGGGGGAGGAGCTCCTTCTCGACAGCGACGACATCCTGACGAGCCCGGTCGGAGCACCTCCGATCGCTCCTCCGTCCGACGACGAGATCGGTTCGCCTGAGACCGCTGAATCCAAGCCCGCCGAGCAGCCGAAGGCGGCCTCCTCCGGCGGCACGTTGTTCGAGCGCATGTCGAGCATCGCCCGCGGCGCTCCGCGCGCGCAGATCGACGAGGACAAGCCGGCGTCGGGGTTCAGCCACGAACCCATCGACATCCCGCGCTTCCTGAACCGCCAGAACAACCAGTGAATCGGGGCGCGGGGCGGCCTGACCGCCCCGCTCACCGCCGCTGCCGCACGGCTCGTCGTTAAGCCACTAGGCAGAAAGGTTCGCGTAAGATTCTCTGCCCCACGCGGATCGAATGGCGGTGGGGATATTCTGCTCATGACACGCATGCGCGCGCTGGCGCTGGCTCTCGCAAGTGCCGGGATTGGCTTTGCCATGGTTCCGGCCGCTGCGCTTGCGCAGGCCGTGCCGCATTATGCGGAGACCCCGGCCGACGCGCTCGCCCGCAACGTCAAGATCCTCGCCGACAGCCCCAAGAATTTCGATTCGCTGGTCGCTGCCGGAAAGGCGGCGCTGCAGCTTGGCGAAACCCAGGCCGCGGCCGGCTTCTTCGGGCGCGCTGAGGAAGTGAATCCGCGAAGCCCGCTTCCGCAGGCCGGGATGGGCGCGGCGCTGACCGCGACCGGCGATCCGCAGGGCGCACTGACCTATTTCGCAAGGGCGCTCAGCTACGGCTCGACCGTCACCAACATCGGCTGCGATCGCGGCTTGGCTTTCGACCTCCTCGGCAACCAGGTCGCCGCGCAGACCGACTATCGCGCCGCGCTGAACGGTCCTGATCGCGACGAAGCCCGGCGGAGGCTCGCCCTAAGCCTCGCGATCAGCGGCAAGAAGGCACTGGCCCTTTCGACCCTTCAGCCGCTGCTTCAGAGGCAGGACATTGCAGCACAGCGCGTTCGCGCCCTCGTGCTCGCGGTCGACGGCGATCTCGCCGGAGCCAAGGCCGCGCTCGACTATACGATGCCGGGCGCTTCGGCCCGCATGGACCCGTTTTTCCGGCGCCTTCCGGTGCTGACGAGCGCCCAGAAGGCGGCCGCCGTGAACCTCGGCATCTTCCCGGAAGACGGAGTCGCAGTGGCATCGGCCTCGACTTCGGCGCCGGCGACCAGACAGGACCGGCTGGCGTCGATCGACGCGCTTCTCGCGCAGGGCGATTCCGGCCAGCAGCAGGCGGTCCAGCAGCCACCGGCGCAATATGCTTATGCAGCGCCGACCCCGGCGGTCGCGCAACCGCAGCCGCCGCAAATCCAGCTCGCCTCCGTCTCGCGCCCGGCGATCAAGCGGGCGACATCGCCCAACAACAACCTAATCCAGACGGAGCGGGTCACGTCCGATCCGGGCGGCCGCAAGATCTGGCTGCAGCTTGCGACCGGCGACGACAGCGGCTCCTTCCCTCGTGAATTCCAGCGGATTCGCTCGAAGAAGCCGTCGCTGTTCACCGGCATCAGCGGCTTTGTCGCGAGGACCGGCGACCGCTCTAGGCTCCTTATCGGCCCCTTCCATACCCAGGAGGACGCACGGCTGTTCGCCGATGCGCTTCAGACCGCGCGCATTGACTCGTTCAGCTGGACGAGCCAGCCGGGACAGGTGATTCACAGCCTTTCCGACCAGTGAGCCTGCCGCCCTCGCTCGCAGCGCAGCCGTCGAGGTCGCGCGGCCGGCTCCATGCCGAAAGCGATAACGGTCCGCGCGGGCCCCGGGACATTTTCCAGCGCGACCGCGACCGGATCATCCACTCGGTTGCGTTCCGGCGACTGCGCCACAAGACCCAGGTCTTCGTCGCCCCTGACGGCGATCATTACCGGGTGCGGCTGACCCACAGCCTGGAAGTCGCGCAGATCGGGCGCACCATCGCCCGGGCGCTGGGCCTCAACGAAGACCTCACGGAGATGCTGTGCCTGGCGCACGATCTCGGCCACCCGCCGTTCGGCCATGCCGGCGAGGACGCGCTGCAGGAGGCGATGGCCGATGCCGGCGGCTTCGATCACAACGCCCACACCATCCGCATCGTCACGAAGCTCGAGACTCCGTACGTCGGATTCGACGGTCTCAACCTCAGCTGGGAAGCGCTGGAAGGGCTGGCTAAGCACAACGGCCCGGTAAGCGCTCCGACCTGGGCTCTCGCCGAAGCGAATGCCGAGTTCGATCTCGAGCTTTCGACCTGGCCGTCGCTGGAGGCGCAGGTCGCTGCGATCGCCGACGATATCGCCTATGACAATCACGACATCGACGACGGCCTGCGCGCCGGCCTGATCGATTTCGAGGCACTGACAACCGTGCCGCTGGTCGAGAAGCACTGGCGTGCGATCCGCGACCGATCGGGTGAGCTCCCGCCCGACAAGATGCAACGTGCGCTCGTCCGCGACATGATCGGGACCATGGTCGGCGACGTGATCGCGGAGGTCCGCCGTCGAGTTGCGGAATCGGGCGTTCAGACCATCGACGATGTCCGCTCGGCCGGGCAGCAGCTTGCCGGCTTTTCCCCCGGAGTTGCGGAGGAGGAGCGCGAGCTGAAGCGGTTCCTTTACGCAACGCTCTACAATGCCCCACAGCTCGTCGCGGTGAAGGACGGGGCGCAACGCGTCGTCGCGGGCCTCGCCCGGGCTTATCGCGCCGACCCCATGCTCCTGCCACACGAATGGCGCGACGACGAAAAGATCGCGCAGGCGCACCGCATCGGCGACTTCATCGCCGGAATGACGGACCGCTTCGCAGTTCGCCAGCACGCGCAGCTGATCGGCCCGGTCGAGCTCCCCGACCATTTCTGACCTGAGCGAAGCCGCGGAACGCCGGCTGACGCTTGCCGTTGTCCTCGCATGGGCTTCACCCAACTCGATCCGCCGTTGCCGCTCCATGTCGTGGATCGCGGGAGCGGCTATGCCATTGCGGTCATCGATTATGGCCAGGAACATGACCTGCTCTGGGTCGTCGGAATGGACGATGGCGGAGAGATCTGGTGCGTCCCGAATCCGCAGGTTCGGCTTCAGGCGAACTGGTCGATGGGCCGCAACAAGAAGCGGCCCCCGGAAAGGCAGCTCAGCTCGGTCAAGCCCTAGGCAGCACGGACATCCGCACAGGTGACGCGGGCTTGCGGCTGCGCTAGACGCGCGGCTTCCCGTTCACAGGTGAGAATTTGAGCCTCTACGCCCGATATTCCGCGCTCCTCGACGGAGTGCTCGACGGCCTTCAATCCGAAGGCAGCCTTCCGGCCGAGATCGACCGGAAGTCGGTCGCGGTCGAGCCGCCGCGCGACCCCGCCCACGGCGACCTCGCGACCAACGCGGCCATGGTCCTGGCAAAGCAGGCGAAGACCAATCCGCGAGCGCTCGCCGAGATGATCGCTCCGAAGCTCGAGGCGGTTCCGGCGGTGACTTCGGTGGAGATCGCCGGACCGGGGTTCATCAACCTTCGGTTGTCGCCGGATGCGTGGCGCGACGAGTTGACCACGATCCTTCGCGTGGGCGAGGCCTACGGCCAGTCGGAGATCGGCAAGGCCGAGCGGGTCAATGTCGAATATGTCTCCGCGAATCCGACCGGGCCGCTGCACATGGGCCATTGCCGCGGGGCGGTGGTCGGCGACGCGCTGGCGCGGGTGCTGGAGGCGGCGGGCTTCCGCGTCACCAAGGAATATTATGTCAACGACGCCGGCGGTCAGGTCGATACGCTCGCCCGGTCCGTGCACCTTCGCTACCGCGAGGCGCTTGGGGAGGACATCGGCGAGATCCCGGAGGGCATGTACCCCGGCGACTATCTCAAGCCGATCGGCGAGCAGCTGGCCGCGGAGTTCGGCGGCAAATATGTCGAAGCGCCTGAGGGCGAGTGGCTGGAACTGTTCCGCAAGCGCGCGGTCGAAGCGATGCTCGACCTCATCCGTCACGATCTTGCGCTGCTCGGTATCCATCACGACCTGTTCGCCTCCGAGGCGGAGCTGCAGAAGGAAGGCGCGGTCGACGCCGGTCTGGAAACGCTAAGGGCGAAGGGACTCGTCTACGAAGGCACGCTGGAGCGGCCCAAGAGCCTCGACGAGCAGGACGAATGGGAGCCGGTCGAGCTGACGCTGTTCCGGTCGACCCAGTTCGGAGACGACCAGGACCGGCCGATGAAGAAGTCGGACGGAAGCTGGACCTATTTCGGCGCCGACGCGGCCTACCATTTGAAGAAGGCCGAGCTCGCCGACCATCTCGTCAATATCTGGGGCGCCGATCACGCAGGCACCGTCAAGCGGGTCCAGTCGGCGGTGAAGGCGCTGACCGACGGCCGCGTCGATCTCGACGTCAAGCTGGTCCAGATGGTGCGGCTGTTCCGTGCCGGCGAGCCGGTGAAGATGTCGAAGCGCGGCGGCACCTTCGTCACGCTGGCCGACGTTGTCCGGGAGGTCGGCAAGGACGTCGTTCGCTTCATGATGCTGACGCGCCGCGCCGACGCTCCGCTCGACTTCGACTTCGCGAAGGTCGTTGAGGCGTCGAAGGATAATCCGGTCTTCTACGTCCAATATGCCCACGCTCGGATCAGCTCGCTCAAGCGCAAGGCCGCCGATGCCGGCGTCGAGCTGGGCGCAGCCGCGGACCTGTCGCTGCTCGACGAAGAGGAGCTGGCGCTGGTCAAGCTTGCGGCGCAGTTCCCGCGGACCGTGGAGGGCGCGGCGATTGCGCACGAGCCGCACCGAATCGCCTTCTACCTCTATGACCTCGCCGCCGCTTTCCACGCGCTGTGGAATCGCGGCAACGACGATCCGGAGCGGCGCTTCCTCGTTGAGAACAATCCACAACTTTCGCGGGCGCGTCTGGAACTGGCGCTCGGCATCGGGCAGATCATCCGAAGCGGCCTCGACCTGATGGGCGTCGAAGCCGCCGAGGAGATGCGGTGAAATGACCGACCTTCGCAGCGGCTATGACGAAGATTCGCTGCCCTGGCTCCAGGAAGTCGAGGACGAAGACGCGCCGCGCGGGATTTCGGCCCGTGCGATGCTCATCGGCGTGCTTGCCGTCCTCGTCGTCGCTGCGGCGGTCGCCGGCGCATTTTACTGGCTCGGCAGCCGCGACGGCGGTGCCGCGGGCGAGCCGGAGCTGATCCGCGCCCCGGCGACTCCTTACAAGGTGAAGCCGGACGATCCGGGTGGACTGGATATCGCCGGCGAATCCGAGACCACTTTCCAGACAAGCGCCGGACAGGACGTGGATTCGCGCCTGAACCTCGGCGCCACCGGCGGCGAGGACGTGTCCGCACAGGAAGCTCCGCCGCAACCGGCCGACGCTTCGAAAGCAGCGGATAAGCCGGCCGAGGCAGCACCGCCGCCGCCCGCCCCCACGCCTTCGGGCGCGGCCGGCAGCGTGATCCAGCTCGGCGCTTTCAAGAACACCGCCCAGGCGGAGCGCGCATGGGCGGTGCTCAGCGCCCGGTTCGGAGCGCTTGCCGGCATGACCAAGATGGTGGTGCCCTATTCGGCGAACGGGAGCAGCGGCTATCGCCTGCGCGCTGCCGCATCGTCGCCCGACGCCGCCCAGCAGGCCTGCCGGGCCATTCAGGCCGGCGGCGAGAGCTGCTTCATCGCACGCTGATGCAGGCTGCGATCTACGGCCTTTCCGGCCCGGCCCTCACCGATGACGAGCGCGATTTCTTCCGCGATTCGGATCCGGCCGGCTTCATCCTTTTCAAGCGCAACTGCGTCGATTCCGCGCAGCTGAAGGCGCTGACCGACTCGCTTCGAGCGCTCGGCGGTCGCGACGATCTGCCGATCCTGATCGACCAGGAAGGCGGGCGGGTGGCCCGGATGCAGCCGCCGGAATGGCCGAAATTCCCCGCCGCCTGGTCGTTCGCGGAGCTCTACGACAAGGCGCCGATTTCCGCGATCGAGGCAGAAATGGCCAACGCCCGCGCGCTTGCGCTGATGCTTCGGGCGCACGGGATCAACGTCGACTGCCTGCCGCTTCTCGACGTTCGCCGGCCGGAGGCGGACGACATCATCGGCGACCGGGCGCTCGGAGCGCAGCCGATGCAGGTGGCGGCCCTTGGCCGCGCCGTCCTCGACGGGTTCGCCGCGGCGGGCGTGGTCGGAGTCGTCAAGCACATCCCGGGCCATGGCCGCGCGCTGTGCGACAGCCACAAGGAATTGCCGGTCGTCACCGCGAGCGCCGAGGAGCTGGAAACCGACCTGGAGCCGTTCGAGCGCCTCAACTGGGCGCCGATGGGGATGATGGCGCATGTCGTCTATACCGCATGGGACAAGGAGCGCCCGGCCAGCCAGTCGCCAATCGTCGTCAGCGAGATCGTCCGCGGCCGAATCGGATTCGACGGCTGGCTGATGAGCGACGACATCGGCATGGAAGCGCTGAAGGGCGGGTTCGCCGATCGGGCGAAGGGCGTCATCGGCGCCGGATGCGACGTCGTCCTCCATTGCTCGGGCAAGATGGACGAAATGGTCGCCGTGGCGGGCGCCGTCCCGGCAATGACAGGAGCAGGGGAGGAGCGGCTTCGGCAGGCGATGGTCGTCGCCGGATCGTCCGAGCCCGGGCCCGATTTCGAGCAACTGATCGCCAAGCGCGACGAGCTTCTGGCGCTGGCCTGAAGGGTTCCGGCTTTCGCAGACAATGACCGCCCGTTCGTCGATGGGCAGGGTTGCACGGCGAAACCGGTTTTTGCTTAACCTTCGATACTGCTCCCCGAACCTGCTCGGAAAGACTCGCCCGATGCGCCTCCTTTACGCTTTCTCCGCACTCGCCCTCGTTGCAGCCGTTCCTGCCGCCGCCCAGCCGGATGCGGGACCCGACAAAGGCAAGAGCGTCGAGGATCTGCACAAGCAGGCGATGGCGGACGCGGTGACGGATGCCTGGAAGGGCGCTCCCGTCGAAGAGCAGGCGGTCTCCAGCAAGCACAGCGTCAGCGTGGACGGCCGGACGCTCAAATATACGGCGACAGCGGGAACGCTGACGATCCGCGACGATTCCGGCAAGCCGATCCAGAGCATGTTCTACACGGCGGACACACTCGACGGAGCTCCGGGCTCGCGGCGGCCGATCACCTTCTTCTACAACGGCGGGCCGGGATCGGCTTCGCTATGGCTTCGTATGGGCTCGTTCGGACCGACCCGGATCCAGACCGGAAGCCCCGATTTCATCCGGCCGGCGCCGTTCGATTACGGCTCCAACCCGGACACTCTGCTCGGAACGACGGACCTCGTGTTCATCGACGCTCCGGGCACCGGCTATTCGCGTGCGTTGGGCGACGCGAAAGGTTCGGATTTCTATGGCGTCGACCAGGATGCCGACGCCTTCGCCCGAGCGATCCAAAGGTATGTGACGAAGTTCAGCCGGTGGGACAGCCCCAAATTCCTGTTCGGCGAAAGCTACGGCACTACCCGCTCGGGCGCTTTGGCTTACCAGCTGCAGGACCGCGGAGTTGCGTTGAACGGGGTCATCCTTTTGTCCTCGATCATGAACTACGGCCGCCGCCAGCCCGGGCTCGACCAGGACTATCTCAATTATCTTCCGAGCTACGCGGCAACGGCCTGGTACCATCACAAGATGGCCAATCCGCCGGCCACCGTCGCCGAGGCGGCCGAGGAAGGGCGCGCCTTCGCCGAAGGGCCCTACGCGTCGGCGCTCGCCAAGGGGCAGACGATCAGTCCCGAGGAGGAGAATGCGGTCGCCCAGCGCATGAGCCAGCTGACCGGTCTCTCTCCCGAGTTCATCAAGCAGGCGAACCTTCGGGTCGACCTCTCGCGCTTCCGCAAGGAGCTGCTTCGCGACCAGCGCAAGACGATCGGACGGTTCGATTCCCGCTACATGGGGGTCGATCCCGATGCGGCCGGCGACAGCCCCGACTATGATGCGTCCGACGTCGCCATCAGCGGCGCCTTCATCGGCATCCTTCACCGCTATCTCAACGACATCGGCTACCACACCGACATGCAGTACCGGCTGAGCGCGAGCGAGGAGAAGGGCTTCAGCTGGGACTGGAAGCACAAGGCGCCGGGCCGCGGCTATCCGATGAACAATCCGAACACCGCCCTCGATCTCGCCGCGGCAATGCGCGAAAATCCCTATCTGAAGGTGCTGTCGCTGAACGGCTATTACGACATGGCGACTCCGTTCTTCGGCACCGAGTTCGATCTCGACCACATGATGCTCGAGCCGGCACAGCAGCAGAACCTGGAGTTCCGCTACTATCCGTCGGGTCACATGGTGTACCTCAACCCGGATGCGCTCCACGCGATGCGCCTGGACGTCCAGCGCTTCATCAGCGAGGCTTCGGCGGGCAGATAACTCGTCAATACGAGGAGCGTAAGGGACGAAGCAATCCACACTTTTATGGATTGCTTCCCCCGGATCGCGTCCGGGGTCGCAATGGATTCTCTTACAATTCCGGCTGTTTGAGGTAATCTCCGACCCGTGGGGGTGGTGACACTCAATTCGGCGAGCCGCGACGGCGACGAGCTCAATCTCAGCCTCGACGGCTGGGAAGGGCCGCTCGACCTGCTGCTGAGCCTCGCTCGCGCGCAGAAGGTCGATCTCGCGCAAATCTCGATCCTCGATCTGGTCGAGCAATATCTCGCTTATCTGCACGAAGCGCGCGCTCTGAAGCTCGAAATCGCGGCCGATTATCTCGTGATGGCGGCGTGGCTCGCCTATCTCAAATCCTGCCTTCTGCTCCCCAAGGACCCGGAGCAGGATCCGAGCCCCGAAGAGATCGCGCTTCGGCTTCAGCTTCGGCTTCAGCGGCTCGATGCGATGCGCGAGGCGGGCGCGCGGCTGATGGGCCGCGACCGGCTCGGGCGCGACGTTTTCCAGCGCGGCGCTCCGGAAGGCTTGAGGCTGGTCCGCAAATCCGCCTGGCAGGCAAGCGCGTTCGACCTGTTTGCCGCCTACGGAACGGTGAAGGCCCGGACCCAGCCGCCGATGCACGTGGTCCACGCCCGCGCGGTGATGACTCTCGACGAGGCGATCGAGCGAGTGAGCCGGATGCTCGGTGTCGCGCTCGACTGGACCGATCTGGAGACGTTCCTGCCCTCGACGGACGACCCGCAGCTTCGCCGCTCCGCGCTTGCCTCGAGCTTCCTCGCCGCTCTCGAGCTTGCCCGGCGCGGCCGCCTCGACCTGTTGCAGGAGGAGGCGTTCGCGCCGCTCCGGATCAAGGCGGCCGCCTGATGGAGGAATTCGTAAGGGCCGTCGAAGCGACCGTTTTCGCGTCCGCCGAGCCGCTGGAGGCCGGAGAGATCGCGCTCCACGTCGGAGAGGGCGACATCGCCGCCGCGCTCGCCGAGCTTGCCGAGCGCTATCAGGGCCACGGGATCGAGTTGGTCGAGCGCGGCGGACGCTGGCATTTCCAGACCGCGCCCGACCTCGCCCACCTTCTCCGCCGAACCCGGGAAGAGCCTCGGCGCCTGTCGCGGGCTGCGACCGAAACTCTTGCCATCATCGCCTATCACGAGCCGGTGAGCCGCGCCGAAATCGAGGCGATCCGCGGAGTCCAGATCTCCAAGGGAACGCTTGACGTGCTGATGGAGGCCGGCTGGGTGAAGACGGCGGGCCGCCGCGAGGCGCCGGGGCGTCCGCTGCTCTATGCGACGACGCCCGATTTCCTCACCCATTTCGGTCTCGGCTCGCGCAAGGACCTGCCGGGAATCGACGACCTGAAGGCCGCCGGCCTTCTCGATCCCCTCGACGAAGCGGCGCTTCAGCTGGAGCTTGGCGGCGAATCCGAAGACGAACTGGAATCGCAGGGCGAGGAAGACTAGATAGCCCGCAACCTATCGGAGTGTGCTCATGGGCTCTTTCAGCCTCATTCACTGGATCATCCTCGGCCTGTTCCTTCTGCTGCTGTTCGGCGGCAACCGCTTCTCGGCGATGATGAACGACGTCGCGAAGGGCCTCAAAAGCTTCAAGCAGGGCATGAGCGAGGACGAAACCAAGCCGGAGGAGAAGCGGCGCGAGCTTCCGCCGCAGAGCCGCGCTCCAGAGCGGCCGATCGACGTCACTCCGGAGCCGCGTCCCCGCGAGGACGATCAGACTCGTAGCTAAGGCCGCCACGGCCGATGTTCGGCGTCGATTCCACCGAGCTCATCATCGTCGCCGTCCTGGCGCTGCTGTTCATTGGCCCGAAGGAGCTTCCTTCGACGATGCGCACCGTCGGCCGCTGGGTCGGCAAGATCCGCGCCGTCTCCCGTCATTTCACCAGCGGTCTCGAGGCCATGATCCGCGAGGCGGAACTCGAGGAGATGGAGAAGAAGTGGCGCGAGGAAAACGACCGCATCATGCGCGAGCATCCGCAGATCGAGCCGCCAACGGTTGAAGTGCCGGGTCCGACCGAGCCGTCGCCCGACGAGCCGCGCCTGCCGCTCGGCGATTCCGACAAGGGCGTCCTTCCGTGAAGGACATCGACGAGACGAAAGCGCCGCTGCTCGAGCATCTGATCGAGCTGAGGCGGCGGCTGCTGTGGTCGGTGGGCGTTCTCGCCGTCCTGTTCGCCATCTGCCTCTATTTCGCGCGGCCGATCTTCGCTTTCCTGGTCCAGCCATTGCTCGAAGCCGGGCAGGGCCGGATCATCTACACCGACATTTTCGAAGCCTTCTTCGTCGAGGTGAAGGTGGCGCTGTTCGCGGCGCTGATGCTCGGCTTCCCTTTCTTCGCGATCCAGATCTGGAAGTTCGTCGCGCCGGGCCTTTACGCCAGGGAGAAGAAGGCGCTGCTGCCCTTCCTGATCCTCACCCCGGTCTTCTTCGTCGGCGGTGCGGCGTTCGCTTATTATGTCGCAATGCCCTGGGCGCTGCACTTCCTGCTCAGCTATCAGGGCAATGTCGGCGGCATAAAGCAGGAAGCGCTGCCGGGCGTCGGCAATTATCTCAGCTTCTGCACCCGCTTCCTGTTCGGCTTCGGTGTCGCGTTCCTCACGCCGATCCTGCTCATGATCCTGGAGCGCACCGGCCTGGTCACTCTCCAGCAACTCACCAAGCATCGCCGCTACGCGATCGTCGTCTCGGCCGCCGTCGCCGCGGTTCTCACTCCGCCCGACGCGGTGTCGATGATGCTTCTGCTGGTGCCGCTCTATTCGCTGTACGAGCTGGCGATCCTCGCAATCCGGATCACCCACTGGCGCGCGGCTCGAGTGGCCGCCGCGGCTTCCTCTGGCTCAGCTGAAAAAAGTGAGGGCCCGGAAGCGCCACCGGGGGGGGGGAGGGTTGGCGGTTCCGGGCCCATTTAATCGGATAGCGAGAGCGGGGGGGCAAAAGGTCACTATCCGAACTGCATAACGCCCCTCGTTTTGGACCGGTTCCGACGGGTGCAAATTTTTTTCGGGCTGTCCCGAAACGATTGCTCAGCGCGGTGGGAAAACCGGCAGGTCGACGCTGTAGCGGCCGAGCTTGCGGTCCAGAGTCGAGCGCAGCTGCTTCGCGAGCCCGCCGATAATCCGCTCGAACTGGTGCTTTTCCCTGTCTTCCTCGCCGTCGGGGACGAGAACAGGGCTCGCAAGGGTCAGCCTGCCCGTCAGGTCGCTGGTCCGCCGAAGCGTGATCTCGACCGGCTGGTCGGGCCGGTTGAGCATCGCATATTCGACCACTTCGGTGATCAGGAAGGCGACCGAAACGGCGACGTCCTGGGTGGTGTTGAGCGGCTCGACCTCAAGCTCGATCGTTAGCCCCTTGGCCGATTCGGGCGCAGTCGAGCGAAGCTCGGCGCCGAGCTCGGAAAAAAGCGGCCGCACCGAGATCCCGCGATTCTCTTCCATTTCCGCATAATGGTTGCGGTGGACGATGGAGAGCGCACCGACGCGCCGCCCAATCGCTCCATAGGCGTCGCGCCCGGCCTGGGTTTGCGCCGTTCGCCCGTGGATGTTCAAAAGCGAGGCGATCACCTGAAGATTGTTCTTCACGCGGTGGTGAACCTCGCGCACCAGCCGCCTCTGGCCGTCGAGAGCGCCTGCCATCTCTTCTTCCGATTCGCGTACCCGGGTCACGGCCCGCGCGAAGGCGTCGCGAAGCTCCTGAATTTCGGTTGCGGGCCCAAGCTTGTGGGGAAGCTCGGCGGCCGGTTCGCCCGGCTCGTACCGCGACACGGCGCGCTGAAGCCGGCGCAGGGGCTGGATCAGCAGGCGGTGGACCATCAGCCAGGTCATCAGCGCGGCGATGAACCACATGACCACCGGCAGCATGATGACGACGCGGTCGAACGCGGTGATCTTCGGCACCCGCCCTTCGACTTCCACCCACAGCCGGTGGTTGCCGATGGCCCAGCGGGTCATCGACGGCTCGTGCCCGGCCGGCGCCGATGCGTCGAACGCGACCAGTGCAATCTCGCGCTGGCCGTCGTTCACCGAAAGGCCCTGGATCGACCGGCTTTCGGCAGCGGCCGCGGCTTTCATCTCCTCGGTCGTCAGCGCGGTCGTCGCCATCCCGCCGACGACCCCCACGCGGATGACCAGCGAATCCTCGCTCGGCGCCACTCGAAGCTGGATATCGCCGGGCGCGATCGGCGGAAGCAGGCCGGTGTCGCCGATGTCGCCAACTGTGCAGATCTGGTTGCCGTCCTCGGATTCCAGCCGGAACTGCTGGTCGACCGCCGGAGCGATGTTGAGCGAGCGGCGGACCTGCTCGCACGGGTTCGGACTCTCGATTCGGCCGTTGGACGCGATTCGGAGTGCCAGGGCGTTGCGCGCGATCAGGCTTTCGATGGCTTGCGCCGCCACCCTTGCCTGCTCGTCCGACTGGCTTTTCAGCGCCGAATTGGCTTCCCGGATCCCGTCATAGGCAACCCACACCAGCCCGAATCCGATCGGCAGAAGCGCCAATGTCAGGATCAGCAGCAGCTTCGCTGGGGTCGACAGTCTTGCAAAACGTTCGGCGGCGGTCGCCATCGCTCACCTCAGGACAGGCGGCGGCCGCTCAGCTGAGCTTGCCGAGCAGGTTGAGGAAATCGTCGGGGACGTTTTCGCGAAGGGTCTCGTCGTAAACCGATCGAAGGGCGCGCCCGACGTCGCCGCTGCGCTGCCCGCGATTGCGGGTCCGGCCGGGCGTCTTGCCGGGCTCGGTCTTTTTTTTCTTCGTCTCGGGGCTATTCGGCTCGCCCACGTTCTTCTCACTCAACCTGTCTTCCCCCCTCGCGCGGGTGCGGGCGCTCTACTTTCCTGGGGCGAAATAACCAATCGCAATACGGATAACCGTCTAAAGCGCGCTGCCCTATCTTCGGCGCGCCGGTCTCGTCAACGACCAGTGAACCCCGCCACAGGAGCGGAAACCAAATGGCTGATGCTTTGTTCCAACCCACAGAAGTCTCTGTGGGGGAGCGCGCCGGCAAGCGAACTCGGTCCTTCCAGGGTTGCAACGAACTGGGCGGCTCCCCAATAGGTGGTCCGCCTTTCATTAGGAGATGCCCCCTTTATGTCGCTTGGTCAGGAACTCGCTCCCCACCTGCCTTTCCTGCGCCGCTATGCGCGCGCCTTGACCGGCAGCCAGGCCCACGGCGACGCCTTCGTGCGCGCGACCCTCGAGGCGATCGTCGCCAAGCCGGATGAATTCCCGCGCGACGTCGATCCGAGGCTGGGCCTGTACAAGACTTTCCACGCGATCTGGTCGACCGCCAATGTCGAGGAAGGGGAGGAGCCGTCCACCGACCTTACCGGGGCGGAGAGCATCGCCAACGCCCGCCTGTCGAAGATCACGCCCTTGTCGCGCCAGGCGCTTCTCCTGACCTCGCTGGAAGGCTTTTCGTCCGAAGACGCGGGCTACCTTATCGGGGCCAGCGCCGAAGACGTCGACTCGCTGGTCGGCGAGGCGCTCGCCGAAATCGAGCGGCAAACCCTGACCGACGTCCTCATCATCGAGGACGAACCGATCATCGCCATGGATATCGAAACCATCGTTCGCGATCTCGGCCACAATGTCACCGGGGTCGCCGTGACCCGCGACGAAGCCGTGTCGATGGCGCGCCAGCACCCGCCGGGGCTCGTTCTCGCCGACATCCAGCTCGCCGACGATTCGAGCGGGATCGACGCTGTCCGCGACATCCTCGCCGAATTCTCGGTGCCGGTGATCTTCATCACTGCCTTCCCGGAACGGCTGCTGACCGGGACCCGACCGGAGCCGACGTTCCTCATCACCAAGCCTTTCCAGCGCTCGACGGTGAAGGCGGCGATCGCCCAGGCGCTGTTCTTCGACGCGGCGACGGTGCCTGCCTAGGTCTGGGCAAGTAACCGTTCCGCCTGGGGAACATGGTTCCACAAGCCGCGTTGGCAGGAAGAACATCCTTGCGAGCGAGGCGATGGACGAAGAGCCGACGGAACATCTGACGACCACAGAGGCGCGCGAAGGCGCGACCCCGCACGTGACCCGCTATGTCCTGGGCTGGGGTCTCGGCCTGGTCATCGTGATTTTCGTCATCCTGCTCATTATCTATTGATCTCGCCAGTCCAGAAAGCGTCGCCAGCACAATGATAATTCCAGGTTCAGCGTACCGGCTCCAGGAGCGCGTGCGAGTAGGAGCAGTGGGGCCCCGATGAGTGCACGCGACAAAGACGACGGCGAAGCAAAGCCGGAGCCGGTTCCTCTCTCCGATCCGGAGTTCAAGGAGCAGCTTGCGGCGGTCATTCCGCACCTGCGCGCGTTCGGCCGCTCGCTTTCGGGCAGCCGCGACCTTGCCGACGACCTGGTCCAGGAAACGCTCCTGAAGGCCTGGGCGGCGCGCAAGCGGTTCCAGGCCGGCACCAACATGCGCGCCTGGACCTTCATCATCCTGCGCAATCTTTTCCTCAGCCAGATGCGGCGGGCGCGGTTCAAGGGCGAGTGGGACGAGCTGACCGCGTCGAAAATCCTCGCTGCTCCGGCCAGCCAGGACCGGCACATCGAGCTTGCCGACATGCAGCGAGCGCTGATGCACTTGCCGCAGCCGCAGCGCGAGGCGCTGATCCTGGTCGGAGCGGGCGGGTTCGCTTACGAAGAAGCGGCGGAAATCTGCGGTTGCGCGGTGGGCACGATCAAGAGCCGCGTCGCGCGGGGACGCGTTGCGCTGGAAGGCCTTCTGAGCAGCGGCAAGCTGCCTTCACGGCGCCAGCACAAGAGCGATCCCGACAAGTCGGCGCTCCAGACCATCATGGGCGAAGTGGACGAGCTCAGCCGCGACCTGTGAACGCGCCGGAGTTCCGGCTCGTCCGCGACACCTCAGCGCGCGATCAATTCAATTTCTTGAGCAGGTCGGCGAAATCGCGGTCGCTGGGCTCCTCGGCGGCAGCCTGAAAGGCGCGCCGAAGAGCCGCCATGACACCCACGTGCTCGGGGGGCATGTCGACACAGATCGGTCGCCGATCCAGCTCTGTAAATACCGTTGCCATCGACTTGTGACTCTTCATCTTTTCTAAAAACGACGAGTGCTGGCGGAAGTTTCCTTGGACAGCCGATTGAGGCACAGACGAATTGTGGAAAACCCGGGATCAGCCCCTCGGCTCGACGCCATCGAGCGCGCCAAGTCGCACGCGCCGTTCCTCCGCGCCGCAATGTCGGCCAACCCGCAAATCGTGGAGACATTCGTCGCCGAGGGCGCAAAAAAGGCGGCGGAACAGGCACTTCAGTCCGGAGCCGAAACGGCGGAGGCGGAACTCAGGCGGCGGCGGCAGGCGCTGTCGCTGGCCGTCGCGCTCGGTGACCTCGCCGGCGAACTGCCGCTCGAAGAGGTCACGGGGCTGCTGTCGGATTTCGCCGATTCCGCCATAGACCGCGCGGTCGAGGCGGCCATGGCCGAGCTTCTGCCGGACCAGCCGGCTCGTGGGCTGTCGGTCATCGCGCTCGGCAAGCTCGGAAGCCTGGAGCTCAATTTCTCGTCCGACGTCGACCTGCTTTTGCTGTTCGATCCTGCCGCCCTGCCGCGCCGGCAGCGGGATGAGCCCGGCGATTCGGCCGTCCGGATCGGGCGGCGGATCGTCGAGATACTGCAGAAGCGAACCGAAGACGGTTTCGTCGAGCGAGTCGACCTGAGGCTGCGCCCCTCGCCGGAGGTCACCCCAATCGTCCTGCCGATCAACGCTGCCATCTCCTATTACGAATCCGCGGCGGTCGGCTGGGAGCGCGCGGCCTTCATCCGCGCCCGCTGCTGCGCCGGGGACCGAAGCGTCGGCCGCCGCTTCCTTGAGGCAATCGAGCCGTTCGTGTGGCGGCGGGCGCTCGATTTCGGGGCGATCGAGGAGGTGCGCTCGATCAGCGAGCGGATCCGCGATCATTATTCCAAAGGACAGCGTTTCGGCCCCGGTTTCGACCTCAAACGCGGCCGCGGCGGAATCCGCGAAGTCGAGTTCTACGTTCACGCGCAGCAGCTGGTTCACGGCGGCCGCGATCCCGGCTTGCGCGCGGGAGCGACCCTCGACGCGATCGCCGCCCTGGAAAGCGCCGGCCATTTCTCGCCGGAATTCGCCGCCGACCTGGCCGAGGCCTACCGCCGGCTGAGGACCGCCGAGCATCGGGTCCAGATGGTCGACGACCAGCAGACTCACCTGCTCCCGGCGAGCGACTCGGCGCTTGAGAATGTCGCGAAGCTTCACGGCATGGCGACCGGAAGTGAGCTTCTCCACTGGCTACGCCCGAGCGTGGAGCGCGTTGGCGCGGCCTTCGACGAGCTTGCCGGGGGCGATGGCGAGCGGCTCCCTTCGAACCCGGAGCTGCTCCGGGACTGCCTCGACAAGCTGGGCTTCCCCGACCTCGATTCGGCGGTTCGAAGAGTTGCCGAATGGCGTTCCGGACGCCCGCGATCCCTGCGCTCCGCCGCGGCCAAGCAGGCGTTCGAGGGCATGCTTCCCGCCCTCCTCGCCGCGATCGGCAAGAGCGAGGACCCCATGCGGGCGCTCAACCGCCTCAGCGACGTCGTCGAGCGCGTCCCGAGCGGCGTCAATCTCTACCGGCTGCTGGAGGCGCGGCCCGGGCTGGCGACCCTGCTTGCGCGAATCCTCGCCCATGCGCCCGCGCTGTCCGACCAGCTCGCGCGCAGACCGGAACTGCTCGACTCCCTGCTCGATTCCTCCTGCTTCGACCCGCCGCCCGCGGCAGCGGAGTTCGCGCAGTTCCTCGACCAGGAAATGCGGGGGCAGCCGTTCGACGTCGCAATCGACCGGGCTCGCCGGCTGATCAACGAGCGGCGCTTCGCCCTTGGAGTGCAGCTGATCGACCTTCGCGAGGCGCCGATGACCGTCGGCGAAGGCTATGCGCGGGTCGCCGAGGGCGCGATCGATGCTCTTGCCGAGGCCGCGGTCGCCGAGTTTGAGGAAATGCACGGCCAGTTCCCCGGAGCGGAATTGCTCGTCCTCGGCCTTGGGCGCCTCGGCGGCGGCGTACTCACCAATGCCTCCGATCTCGACATCATCTATCTGTTCACCGAGCCCCAATCGGAGCAGTCGGACGGGCCCAAGCCGCTGGGGCCGGCCAATTACTTCAACCGGCTGGCGAACCGGGTGACGGCGGCGCTCAGCGTCCCGACGTCGGCGGGGCCGCTCTACGACGTCGACACCCGTCTGCGCCCGCAAGGGTCGAAAGGGATGCTCACTGTCCCGATCGAGGCTTTTGCCGCCTATCAGCGAAACGAGGCCTGGACATGGGAGCATATGGCCTTGGCGAGGGCGCGGCCCGTCTTCGGCTCCGCCGCGGGACGCTCGAAAGCTTCGGCGCTGATAGCCGAAATCCTCGGCCAGCCCGCAGATCCGGCGAAGATCCTCGCCGACGCCGTACAGATGCGCGAGGACATTGCGCGGCACAAGCCGCCCTCCGGCCCGCTAGACGTGAAGCTCGGCCCCGGCGGCCTGATCGACCTGGAATTCGCCGTCCATGTGCTTCAGCTGACGAGCAAATCCGGGCTGGACCCGAGGCTCGAGACCGCAGTCGAGGCCCTTGCCGCAGATAACATTGTCGATGCAAAAATTATCGACGCGCAACGTTTGCTGACGGAAATGCTCATCACGATCCGGCTTGTCGCTCCGGAAACGACCACTCCGAGCGAGGAAAGCTGCGAGTTGATGGCGAAGGCGTGCGGCTCCGACAGCTGGAACGCCCTTCTTGCCCGTCACGACGAGGCGCGCCACAGCATCTCCGCGCTATGGACGAGAGTGAAGGAAGGGAAGTTGAGATGATTTCCGAAGGCGATCGCGCACCGAAGATCGACGTGACGGCTAGCGACGGGCGGACCGTGAACCTGGCGCACCCGGGCCATCCGCTCGTGCTCTATTTCTATCCGAAGGACGATACGTCGGGCTGCACGCGCGAGGCGCAGGAGTTCACCTCGCTTGCACCGGACTTCGCCAAGGCCGGGGCGCTCGTCGTTGGAGTCTCTCGCGACCCGATGAAGAAGCACGAGAAGTTCATCGACAAATATGAGCTGAAGGTGCCGCTCGCCTCCGACGAGGACGGCCGGATCTCCGAAGCCTTCGGAACATGGGTCCAGAAAAGCATGTACGGGCGCAAATATCTGGGAATGGAGCGCTCAACCTTCCTGATCGGCGCGGACGGCAAGGTTGTGAAGGAATGGCGCAAGGTGAAGGTGCCGGGCCATGCCGAGGAGGTGCTCGGCGCCGTCAGGGAACAGGCTACCGTTTGAAAGGCCGGCGGCGGCGTGATAGCGCGCTGCCAAGCCGAAAGGAGCACCAGCGTTGGCCGAGTTCACGCTTCCGAAAAACAGCAAGATCACCAGGGGCCGCACCTACAAGCCCGAAGCCGGCGAGAAGCTGAAGACGTTCAAGATCTATCGCTACGATCCCGACAACAGCGCCAATCCGCGCTGGGACCGCTACACGATCGATCTCGGCAAATGCGGTCCGATGGTCCTCGACGCGCTCATCAAGATCAAGAACGAGGTCGACCCGACGCTCACCTTCCGCCGCTCTTGCCGCGAAGGCATTTGCGGGTCCTGCGCGATGAACATGGACGGGCGCAACGGCCTCGCCTGCACGACTCCGATCGAGGAGCTGAAGGGCGAAGTGCAGATCACGCCGCTTCCACACATGGAGGTGATCAAGGACCTCGTTCCGGACCTCAACCACCAATATGCGCAATATGCGTCGATCCAGCCGTGGCTGAAGACGGTCACTCCGGCGCCTTCCGGCAAGGAACGGCTGCAGTCGCCTGAGGACCGGGCCAAGCTCGACGGCCTTTACGAATGCATCCTGTGCTTCTGCTGCTCGACCAGCTGCCCCAGCTATTGGTGGAATTCCGAGAAGTTCCTGGGTCCCGCGGTGCTCCTGCAGGCCTATCGCTGGATCGCTGACAGCCGCGATGAAGCGACCGGCGAACGCCTCAACGAGCTCGAGGACCCCTTCCGGCTCTATCGCTGCCACACGATCATGAATTGCGCGAACGTGTGCCCGAAGGGCCTGAGCCCGGCGAAGGCGATCGCCGAAGAGAAGAAGCTCATCGCGGAGCGAGCCGCTTGACTGATCGCGACCAACAACAGGAGCGAGCCGCTTGAGCGAAGCGCCCGGTAGCGGGGCAGGGCTCGAAGACGTCGGCCTGCCCACGGGTGCGAAGGAAGACCCCGAGAATCCCGGCTGGTTCAGCTGGGGCGATTTTCCGCGAAGCTCGTTCGCCGCTGCCACCGGGCGCCTGCTGTTCAGGCCGGACGGGCCCGCCCGCGGCCTGTGCCGGATGTTCCCCACCGAAGCGCATATGAACATGGGCGGATCGATCCATGGCGGCGCGGTGATGAGCTTCATCGACATGAGCCTGTTCGCAGGCGGCCACTGCGCCGGCATGGCCGAGGGGCATTACGTCACGCTGGACATGACCACGCACTTCCTAGCCCGTGGCCGACCCGGCGTTCCGCTCGACGCGCATGTGGAGCTGGTGAAGCAGACTCGCGGCCATGTCTTCCTGCAGGGCATCGTCACCCAGGACGACGAGCCCTGCTACAGCTTCACCGGCACGCTGAAGCGAATCCGGGATCGAAACGCGCCGGCATGAGCGGTCCCGTCGGCCGCGCCTACGCGCAGCTTCTCCAGGACCAGGAACTCAAGGCCGATCCCGCGCAGGAGCGGGCGGTAATGGCGCTCGATCGCCTGGCGCAGGTGTTGAAAGGCGGCGGACGCGGCATTCTCGGACTGTTCGGCCAGCGAAAGCCGGGGCTCGAGGGCGTCTATCTCTGGGGCGGTGTCGGCCGCGGCAAGTCGATGCTTATGGATCTCGCCTTCGCTCAGATGGGCGTGCAGCCGAAGCGGCGGGTGCATTTTCACGCTTTCATGCTCCAAACTCACCAGCGCCTCAAGGAAGCGCGCAGCGACGAGGAAGGCGACCCGGTTGAGGACGTCGCCGAGATCGTCGCAAGCGAAGCGAAACTGCTCTGCTTCGACGAAATGCAGGTCACCAATCCCGCCGATGCTATGATCCTGTCGCGCCTGTTCGAAAAGCTGCTCGACCGCGGCGTGCGCGTGATCGCGACCTCGAACCGGCCGCCCAAAGACCTCTACAGGGACGGGCTCAACAGGGAATTGTTTCTGCCCTTCATCGCGACTGTCGAGACCCGTTTCGACGTGATCGAGGTCAACGGTCCCACCGATTACCGGCTCGACCGCCTCGCCGGCGTGGACGTGTGGCATGTGCCCAACGGGCCGGAAGCAACGGAGGCGCTGAGCAAGGCCTTCTTCCAGCTCACGGACTATGCGGTCGAGGATCGCGCAAAGGTGCCCAGCGAAGAGCTGGAAGTCGGCGGCAGCCGGACCCTGCACGTCCCGAAAAGCCTGAAGGGCGTCGCGGTCTTCTCGTTCAAGCGGCTGTGCGGCGAACCGCGTGGCGCGGCGGATTATCTCGCCATCGCCCAGCGTTTCCACACCGTGATCATCGTCGGGATTCCCGTCATGACCCGCGACATGCGCAACGAGGCGGCGCGGTTCGTCACCTTGATTGATGAGCTTTACGAGCATCGCGTGAAGCTGCTCGCCGCGGCCGATGCAGAACCTGCCGGGCTTTATCCGTCAGGCGATGGCAGCTTCGAGTTCCAGCGCACCGTCAGCCGTCTCGAGGAGATGCGCAGCGCCGAATATCTGGCGCAGGGGCACGGAACGGATTAGCCTTTCGCCGAAGGGGAGGCTCTTATGATCGTTTGCACGACGGAGAATGTCGCCGGCCATCGCAGCGCCGAGACGCTCGGACAGGTTTTCGGAGTCGTCGTCCGCAGCCGAAGCATTGGTGGCAATATCGCGGCGGCCCTGCGCTCGATCGGTGGAGGCGAGATCAAGGAATATACCGCGCTCGTCGAGGAAACCCGCCGCCATGCGGTCGACCGGCTGGTCGCCAATGCAACCGCAATGGGAGCGAACGCTGTCGTGATGATGCGTTTTGACAGCGGCGAGATCGGCCAGACGATGAGCGAGGTGGTCGCCTACGGAACGGCCGTTCGGGTCGAACCGGAATGAGCGGCGACTGGCGCCCGTGGGCGTTGACCGCTTCGGTCGTAGTCGCCCTGTGCGGCGCTGCGGTCTGGTGGAGCGGGGGCGGACCCGTGCTACTCGCGATCGGAGCGGTGATGCTGGTTACGGCGCTCCTCGAACGAACGTACGGAAGTTTGTCCGGCCGGCCAGGCGGCGGAGATTGGCGGCCGACCGACGAGAAATTCGTCGATCCGGAAACGGGGCGGATGGTCACCGTGTGGTTCGATCCTTCGACCGGCGGGCGCCGTTATGTCGCCGACGAAAGCGGCTCGGACCCGCTCGCTTGACGCTCGGCGAGGGAAGCGTAGCTTTCCGCCACTAATCCAGGGGAGATTTCGATGCGTCTTTCGCTCGCGCTTGTGCTTGCCTTCACCGCAACGGCCGCGATTGCCGCGACCGATCCGCGAACGGTGCCGTCGAAGCTGGAGCCGGCCTGGCAGACCAAGACCCGCGAGGTGTTCAAACAGGCGATCGAGATCCCGTCTGTCCATAATCGCGGCGAAGTGCCGCGGGTTGCAAAGCTGCTTGCGGACCAGTTCCGCGCGGCGGGCATCCCGGATTCCGACATCCACTTCATGCCGTACGAGGGGCTGCCGGGCGACAAGACGATGGCCCTCATCGTCCGCTGGCGCGCCCCGCATGCGACGAAGAAGCCGATGCTGATCCTCGGTCACATGGACGTGGTCGAGGCCAAGCGCGAGGACTGGAAATACGATCCCTTCGTCTTCCGCGAAGAGGGCGGCTATTTCTACGGCCGCGGCACGTCCGACATGAAGAACGGCGACGTCGCCACCACCATGGCGGCAGTCAAGCTGATGAGCGAGGGGTTCAAACCGAACCGCGACATCATCTTCTTCTACAGCGGCGACGAAGAGACCGAGGGGAAGGGCGCGACTCTTGGCGCGTCGGACTGGCGCAACCTGACCGATGCGGAGTTCGGCCTGAACGCGGATGGCGGCTGCGCATCCTACGACCGCAATTTCAAGCCGCTCGGCTGCGGGATTTCGACCGCGGAGAAGACGTTCCAGACCTATTTCTTCACCACGCACAATCCGGGCGGGCACAGTTCGCGCCCAAGGCCGGACAATGCGATCTACGAGCTCGCCGATGCGCTGAAGGCGCTCCAGAACCACCGGTTCCAGCCGATGATGAACGAAGTCACTCGCGGCTATTTCGAAGAGCGTGCGAAGCAGGAGGGCAATTCGCCGCTCGGGCAGCAAATCCGCGCCTGGCTCGCCAACCCGAACGACGGCGCCGCGGCGGACGCGATCGAAGCGAACCCGCTCGAAGTCGGCCTGACGAGGACTCGCTGCGTCGCGACGATGCTGGCCGGCGGCCACGCCGACAATGCGCTTCCGCAGTCCGCGAAAGGCACGGTGAATTGCCGGATCATGCCGGGCGTCGATCCGAAGCAGGTCCAGGTGGAACTTCAGCAGCTCGCCGGTCCCAAGGTCGAGGTGACGCCCGACCCCACTTACATCGGGGTTCCGACGCCCATGTCGCCGCTGCGGCCCGACGTGCTCAAGGCCGTCAGCGATGCGATCCACACGATCCAGGGACCCGACATGGACGTGTTCCCGATGATGTCGACTGGAGCGAGCGACGGAAGCTTCTTCCGGGCTAAGGGAATCCCCGTCTACGACGTCGACGGAAGTTGGGGCATTTCGCCGGACGACGAGCGCGCGCACGGTCTCGACGAGCGGATTCCCGTCCGCGCGATGTACGACGACGTCGTGCATTGGGAGATCATCATCAAGGACCTCGCGGGGAAATAAGCCGCAAAAGAAAAGGGCCGGAGGATCGCTCCTCCGGCCCTTCTTTTCGACTGAGCGTCGGTCGGACTAGAAGTCCATTCCGCCCATGCCGCCCATTCCACCGGCGCCCATCGGGACAGCCGGCTTGTCTTCCGGGACTTCGCTGACCGCCGCTTCGGTGGTGATCAGAAGCCCGGCGACGCTCGACGCGTCCTGGAGCGCGGTGCGGACGACCTTGGTCGGGTCGATGACGCCGGCCTTGACCAGGTCTTCGTACTGATCGGTCGCGGCGTTGAAGCCGAGCTTCTCGTCGCTTCCGTCGATCAGCTTGCCGGCGACAACCGCGCCGTCGAAGCCCGCGTTCTGGGCAATCTGCCGAACCGGGGCCTGAAGCGCCTTGCGGACGATGTCGACGCCGCGGGTCTGGTCGTCATTCTCGCCCTTCAGCCCTTCGAGAGCCTTGGTCGCATAGAGCAGGGCGGTACCGCCGCCCGGAACGATGCCTTCCTCGACCGCGGCGCGGGTCGCGTGGAGAGCGTCGTCGACACGGTCCTTGCGCTCCTTCACCTCGATCTCGGTCGCACCGCCGACCTTGATGACCGCGACGCCGCCGGCGAGCTTCGCCAGCCGCTCCTGCAGCTTCTCACGGTCGTAGTCCGACGTGGTGTTCTCGATCTGCTGGCGGATCGCTCCGACACGGCCCTCGATCGCCTCGCGGGTGCCCGAACCGTCGACAATGGTCGTGTTGTCCTTGTCGATGGTCACGCGCTTCGCGGTGCCGAGCATGTTCACAGTGACGTTCTCGAGCTTGATGCCGAGATCCTCGCTGATCATCTCGCCGCCCGTGAGGATCGCAATGTCCTCGAGCATCGCCTTGCGACGGTCGCCGAAGCCCGGTGCCTTCACCGCCGCGACCTTGAGCCCGCCGCGCAGCTTGTTGACCACCAGGGTGGCCAGAGCCTCGCCCTCGATGTCCTCGGCGATGATCAGGAGCGGACGGCCCGACTGGACGACCGCTTCCAGGATCGGGAGCATCGCCTGCAGGTTCGACAGCTTCTTCTCGTGGATGAGGATGTAGGGGTCGCTAAGCTCGACCTGCATCTTCTCCGGGTTGGTGATGAAGTAGGGCGAGAGGTAGCCGCGGTCGAACTGCATGCCTTCGACGACATCGAGCTCGAACTCGAGGCCCTTGGCTTCCTCGACCGTGATCACGCCTTCCTTGCCGACCTTCTCCATCGCCTCGGCGATCTTGTGCCCGACCTCGGAGTCGCCGTTGGCCGAGATGGTGCCGACCTGGGCGATCTCGTTGGAGCCGGAGACGTCCTTCGAGCGGCCCTTGAGGTCCTCGACGACCTTCTTCACGGCGATGTCGATGCCGCGCTTCAGGTCCATCGGGTTCATTCCGGCCGCAACCGACTTCATGCCCTCGCGGACGATCGCCTGGGCGAGAACCGTCGCAGTGGTGGTGCCGTCGCCGGCGACGTCGTTGGTCTTCGAGGCGACCTCGCGGACCATCTGCGCGCCCATGTTCTCGAACTTGTCCTTGAGCTCGATTTCCTTGGCGACGGTGACTCCGTCCTTGGTGATGCGCGGTGCGCCGTAGCTCTTGTCGAGAACGACGTTGCGGCCCTTCGGGCCCAAAGTCACCTTGACCGCATCGGCGAGGATATCGACGCCGCGCAGGATGCGCTCACGCGCGTCGCGGTTAAATTTGACTTCCTTGGCTGCCATTTTCTAGTTCCTTTTCGTCATCCCGGACTTGATCCGGGATCTCCTGGAATTGCTGTGACTTATTGCGACCTGAGGTCCCAGCTTTCGTGGGTTCCCATCAAAGTAG
Organism: Sphingomicrobium sp.; assembly: GCA_051953395.1. Classification (GTDB taxonomy): domain Bacteria; phylum Pseudomonadota; class Alphaproteobacteria; order Sphingomonadales; family Sphingomonadaceae; genus Sphingomicrobium. The sequence goes on along the minus strand of JBQCIU010000017.1, from coordinate 3,828 downwards.
TACTTTGATGGGGTCCCTGCTGGGACGACGCGCAATCAGCCAACAATGCCCAGGATGTCGCTTTCCTTCATGATGATCAGGTCTTCACCGTCGATCTTCACCTCGGTGCCCGACCATTTGCCGAACAGGATCTTGTCGCCAGCCTTGACGTCGAGCGGCGTGACCTTGCCCTCTTCGTTCTTGGCGCCGCCGCCGACAGCGACGACTTCGCCTTCCTGCGGCTTTTCCTTGGCGGTGTCGGGAATGATGATCCCGCCCGCGGTCTTCTCGTCAGCCTCGACCCGGCGGACGAGGACTCGGTCATGAAGCGGCCTGAAGCCCATTGTGATAGACCCTCTTTTCCAAAGTTGAACTGGCCTGGCACTCTGACAACGAGAGTGCCAGCGACGGCGGCGATATGGTTGTGCCCCGTTCATCCGTCAACAGGGCGCCGCGGGCTTTTGTTCAGGCGTGGGATCGCCGGGTCAGGCCGAGACTTTCCCGCATCGACCAGCGCGCCAGCATCAGGACCGCGACCGCGGCCAATCCGCTTGCAAGGCCGATCCAGATGCCAACGCCCTTCCAGTCGGCCCCGAACGCCAGCCAGGAGCCGATTCCTAGGCCGACGCCCCAATAGCCGACCGCCGCGAACACCAATGGCCAGCGGGTGTCGTGGAGGCCGCGGAGCATTCCGGCCCCAATGACCTGCGCTCCGTCGAACAGCTGGAAGGCGGCGGCGACCCTGAGGAAACCGACTGCGAGACTTATCGTCACGGCGTTTTCCGGAGTGTCGTCGAGGAACAGCGTGACCAGGCGATGAGGCACTGCCCACATGGGAATCGCCATCAGGGCCATGAAGCCGACGCCGACCAGCCACGCGGTCCACCCGGCGCGGCCGATTCCTTGGTCATCGCGGCGGCCGAACGAGAGCCCGACGCGCACCGTCGCCGCCTGTCCGAGGCCCAGCGGCACCATGAAGGTCAGCGCGGCGATTTGAAGCGCGACTGCGTGCGCCGCGACCGCCGGCGCTCCGATCCAGCCCATGAAGTAAGCGGCGAGCGCGAACACGCCCATTTCCAGCGCCATGGTGATGCCGATCGGGAAGCCGAGCCTGACCATCGCCCAGGTGCGTTGCCCGTCGAACCGCCACCAGTTGCCGAACAGCCGGAAGCGCCGGAACATGCGGTCGCTCGAGACGACGGCGACCAGCGCAGCGCACAGAAGTGTCCAGGTGATCGTGCTTCCGACGCCGCCGCCCATGAGCCCGAGCGCGGGCATTCCGAAATGGCCGAAGATCAACGACCAGCTGAACAGCGCGTTGAGGCCGATCCCGGCCAGGCTCAGCCACAGCACCACCCGCGGCCGCTCCAGCGCCGCGACGAAGTTCCTGAGAAGCTGAAACAGCAGCCAGGGCGCCGTGCACCACATGTAGGCGCGAAGGAAGGTCTGGCCCTGCGTCGCGAGCTCTTCCGACTGGCCGAGCGCGCGCATGAGGTCGCCGACGTGCCAAAGCAGCAGCCAGTAGGGGGGAAGCGCGATGATCAGCAGCCACAGCCCGGCGCGGAACGTCCTGCGGACATCGCGCACATTGTTGGACCGCTGACCGAGCGCGCTCGCCATCATCGGCGACGAGGCGGTGACGAGCCCGAGCAGGAAGATGTTGAATGTGAAGGTGAGGTTGAGTGCGAGCGTTGCGGCAGCGAGCGGGATCGAGCCAAGCCGCCCCATCAAAAGCACGTCGGTGGCCTGGATGAGCTGCTGCGTCAGGTTAGCGAGGATCAGCGGCCAGGCGAGCTTCAGGGTCGCCCGAAGCTCGTCGCTCCACGCTGAATCGGCCCTGCCGCCGGCGTTTCTCCCTGCCTTCATCCGTGCGCCGTAGCGGCGGTGCCGCAGAACGAAAAGATTTGGAGAGAGCGGGTCGGCTCGGCTAGCTGCTACGTCACGAAAGGGTGACCAGATGAAATTCGTGTCCGCGGTGTGGAAACTGCTCGTCGGCATCAAGGACGCGCTCGTCCTCATCTTCATGCTTCTGTTCTTCGGTATCCTCTACGCGGGCCTGTCGAGCCGGCCGGCGGCGATCAAGGACGGAGTTCTCGCTCTCGATCTCAGCGGCTCGGTCGTCGAGCAGCCGAGCAAGCCGGGATTCACCGAGCTTGCCGGCGGAAGCCGGGCGCCGGGCGAATATCGCCTCCACGACCTCGTCGCCGCGCTCGACGCCGCCCGGACGGACGACCGGGTGAAGGCCGTCGCGCTCGATCTCGGAAGCTTCACCGGGGGAGGGCAGACGGCGATCAGCGATCTCGCCGACGCGGTCCGCCGGGTTCGGGCATCTGGCAAGCCGGTCGTGGCTTATGCGGTCGCCTATAGCGACGACAGCTATCTTCTCGCTTCGGCGGCTTCGGAAATCTGGCTCGATCCGCTGGGCGCGGTCGCGCTCGCCGGGCCGGGCGGCGAGAATCTCTATTTCAAGGGGCTTCTCGACAAGCTTGGAGTGACCGCGAACGTCTATCGTGTCGGCACCTACAAGGCCGCGGTCGAGCCGTTCATCCGAAGCGACATGTCGCCGGCCGCCAAGGAAAATGCGCAGGCGCTCGCTGGAGCGATGCTCGAAACCTGGCGTGAAGAGGTCCTGAAGAACCGGCCCAAGGCGAAGGTCGATGCCTATATGACGAACCCCGTCGGGGCGCTCGATGCCGCCGGCGGCGATCTCGGCCGGGCCGCGGTCGGGTTCGGCCTGGTCGACCATGTCGGAACCCACCAGGCGTTCGAGGCGCGGCTTGCGAAGCTCGGCGGAAGGGATACGCGATCGCTCGCCGGCTACAGGCAGATCAAGCTTTCCGACTATGTCGCCGACAAGGTGAGCGACAACAGCAGCGGCTCCATCGGAGTCGTCACCGTGGCGGGGATGATCGTCGATGGAAAGGCCGGTCCCGGCACCGCAGGCGGGACAAGCATCTCCAACCTGATCGACAAGGCAGTCGAGCAAGGCGATCTGAAGGCGCTCGTCGTCCGGGTCGACAGCCCCGGCGGCTCGGTCCTCGCTTCCGAGCAGATCCGCCAGTCGATCCTCAACGCCAAGCGCCACGAAATCCCCGTGGTCGTATCGATGGGCAGCGTCGCGGCGTCGGGCGGCTATTGGGTCTCGACTCCCGGCGACTTCCTCTACGCTGAGCCGTCGACCATCACCGGATCGATCGGCGTCTTCGGGATTCTCCCGAGCTTCGAGGGGACGCTGAAGAAGCTCGGAATCGGCGCCGACGGAGTGCAGACGACTCCGCTGTCCGGCGAGCCCGACATCTTCAAGGGACCGTCGCCGGTCGCCGACCGGATGCTTCAGGCGGGGGTGGATTCGATCTACCGCCGATTCCTCGGCATCGTCGCGGAATCGCGCCACAAGCAGCCTGCCGACGTCGACAAAATCGCGCAGGGGCGTGTCTGGGACGGCGGAACCGCCCGGCAGCTTGGCCTGATCGACGGTTTCGGCAACCTGCACGACGCGATCGAGAAGGCAGGCGCGCTTGCGAAGATCAGCAACCCGGCCGACCAGGTCCATTTCCTGCAGCGGCCGTCGACCTTCGAGGAGAAGCTCGTCGAAATGCTCGCGAGCGACGCGTCGGAGCCCGATACCGGCGATCAGGACGCTTTCGCCGCGGTCGCTCCGGACACGAAGGTCACGGATGCGCTGGTCGAGCTTCGCTCGGTGCTGATGGGACCGCGGATCCAGGTCCGCTGCCTCGACTGCCCGACGGTCGCTCCGGTGAAGGTGACGAGGCAGGACCTCGGCTTCTTCGCCGAGGTGAGGGCGCTGCTGCTCGGTTAACCCCAGGCGTCATTGCGAGCGAAGCGAAG
>JBQCIU010000016.1:0-40289 GCA_051953395.1 Sphingomicrobium sp. | reverse complement strand
GCCAGAAAGCCAAGCTGGAAGCGGACCGGAAGGCCGCCGCCGAAGTCCAGGCCGAATTCGAGCGCAAGAAAGCCGAGCACGAGCGGGAAGTGGCCGAGGCCAACGCTCGCCTTTACGAATATCAGGCCGCCCAGCGCCGCTACGCATCCTGCGTCGCCGGCGACCGACAGGCCTGCGCCGACATCGCCGCGGGCAAGCCGGCGGTGAGCGCAACGGTCGCCGATGCAGGCAAAGCCTCGACTGCCACGGACGCGACGCAATGCGTCTCGACCCCGGTCGTCGGACCGAGCAGCGTCTGGAAAGACGCGACAGCCGCGACCGTCGTCAACGGCTGCCCGACCGCCGTCGACATCCGCATCTGCCTTCTTCGCGAAGGCGGCTGGAATTGCGGGGTCAACTGGGGTCTCCAGCCGCAGGAGAAGTGGGTCTGGTGGTCGTTCAAGGCCAGCGGGGAAATCTTCTGGGACGCTCGCGTCGCCGGGTCGGCCAAGCCGCTGAAGAGTCCGGAAGGGAGCTGATGCTGCCCGCGGGCCATTGGACGGGACTGCGGTTTTTTGGCATCAGTCGCTGGCTTAACGAGGCCAATCGGCCGCATTCATAGGCCATTCAATGCTTTGCCGGTACATCCCGCAACGAGAATAGCCATGCGCCAGTTTCGTACCCTTCTCGCAGCCGCGCTCGCCGTTGGCCTTGTTGCCGGACCGGCGTTCGCCGATCCGCCCCGCGACGCGCAGCGCGCCTTCCAGGCGACGCGCGACGGCCGCTCCATGCCTTTGCCGAAAATTGAGCGGCGGGTCATGCCGCTGATGCCCGGCGCGGATTATCTGGGCCCCGAGTTCAACGGCAAGACCTATCGGCTGAAATTCATGAAGGACGGCCGGGTCATCTGGGTCGATGTCGACGCCGCGACGGGCGAGATCGTAAGGCGTTCGCGCTAGGCGTCCCGACGCCGCCGCATTGACATTGCGCGCTACCTTCCCAGTTGCTCTAAGTAATTTCGGACAAGCAACCGTTCAGCTTTGCACGTGTTCATGTGCGCGAACGGTTCCACGGGAAAGGCACACATGCGCGTTCTGATCGTCGAAGACGAACCGAATCTCGGCCGGCAGCTGCGCTCGACGCTCGAGGGCGCCGGCTATGCGGTCGACCTGGCGACCGACGGCGAGGACGGCCATTATCTGGGATCGACGGAGGATTATGACGCCGTCGTCCTCGATCTCGGCTTGCCGGAGGTCGACGGCCTCACGGTGCTCGACCGGTGGCGCAAGGAGGGCAAGAAAATGCCCGTCCTCATCCTCACCGCGCGCGACAGCTGGTCCGACAAGGTCGCGGGGCTCGACGCGGGCGCCGATGATTATCTCGCCAAGCCGTTCCAGACCGAGGAGCTGATCGCTCGCCTCCGGGCGCTGATCCGCCGCGCTTCCGGCAATGCGAGCTCGGAGCTCATCGCCGGCGACATCCGCCTCGACACCCGCTCGGGCAAGGTCACGAAGGACGGCGAGCCGGTGAAGCTCACCGCGCAGGAATATAAGCTCCTGTCCTACCTGATGCACCACAAGGGCAAGGTGGTGAGCAGGACCGAGCTCATCGAACATATCTACGACCAGGACTTCGATAGGGATTCGAACACGATCGAAGTGTTCGTCACCCGCATCCGGAAGAAGCTCGGTCCCGACGTGATCACGACCATTCGCGGCCTCGGCTACAGCCTCGAGGAGCCGCAGGAACGGCGCGTTTGAACGACGCTGCCGCCCCGGTGACGGCGGCGGCCGAACAGCGACCGCCGCACAAGAAGCGGCCGCACATCGGGTCGCTGACCCGGCGAATGATCGTCGTCGCGGGACTGTGGATCGGGATCCTGCTTCTGACCGGCGGCTTCGCTCTCGACCGCGTGCTGACGACGTCGATCGTCCGCAATTTCGACGACCAGCTAGTCTATGTCCTGAAGTCTCTGGTTTATTCCTCGGAGATCGGGCCCGACGGCGAGGTCCGCTTCAACCGCCCGCCTGCCGACCAGCGTTTCGTCGAGCCCTATTCCGGAGTCTATTTCCAGGTCTCGGGAGCGGGCGCCGACACTTTTCCTTCTCGATCCTTGTGGGATCGCAGGCTGCGCGTTTCGGCCAATCATTTCGACGTGAAGCCGCACGTCTACGACAGCAACGAATTTGCCGGCGAACCTCTTCGGGTGGCGGAAATGGACGCCATCCTTCCCGGGTCGGAGACGCGCTGGCGCTTCCAGGTCGCCCAGTCTCGGGAGATGATCGACAAGCAGATCCACGATTTGCGCCAGACCTTGTTCTGGAGCTTCGCCGCGCTCGGTGTCGGCCTTCTCGTCCTTGCCGCGTTGCAGGCGATCTACGGGCTGTGGCCGTTACGCCGCGTGCAGCGCGAAGTCGCCGCCATCCGCTCCGGCAAGGAGCAGCGCATCTCCGGCGCCTTCCCGAGCGAAATCCGGCCGCTGACCGAAGAGATCAACCAGCTGCTCGCGCATAGCGAAGCGCAGGCCGAGGAGGCGCGCCGCCACGCCGGCAATCTCGCCCATGCGCTCAAGACCCCTTTGACCGTCATCACCAACGCCGCCACGGCCGACGCACCGGACCTCGACCGGACGGTGATCCGCGAAGCCTCGCTGATGCGTCGCCAGGTCGACCACCATCTGGCCCGCGCACGGGCGATCGGACGGCGAACCTCGGCCCAGGCACGCGCCGTCGTCTGGGACAGCGTCTGCGCGGTGCAGCGGGCCGTCGACCGGCTCTACGAGGACGCGACCGTCGACATTGCCGGAAACAAGACCGCGGAAGTCCGTGTCGAGCGGCAGGATCTCGACGAAATGATCGGCAACCTGGTCGAGAACGCCGCCAAGTACGGCAATGGCCGGGTCTTCATCACGGTTGAGAAGCACGATTCCACCGTGGACGTGGTGGTCGAAGACGACGGGCGCGGAATTCCGGAGGCGGAGCGAGAGGCCTTGTTTGCGCGCGGCGCCCGGCTCGATACCGACAAGCCCGGGACTGGGCTCGGTCTCGCCATCGTTCGTGACGTCGCCAACATCTACGGCGGAAGCGTCAGCCTCGACGAAAGCGAAGACCTCGGCGGACTGCTCGCACGGCTGAGCCTGCCCGCGGGCTGAGGCCGCCCCACCGGCATTCGTCGAAAACCCGCTTGCTCCGCCCGGTCTCCGCCCTAGTCTCGCGGCCACGACTCCGGAGGGGAAACTCAATGCATTTTCGTCACTTGCTGCTCGCCGGCACCATCGCTGCGGCCATGCCGGCAATCGCTCTCGCAGCGCCGCGCTACGGCACCTGGGGTGTCGAGACCAAGGACATGGACACGTCGGTCAAGCCGGGCGACGACTTCTTCCGCTACGCCGAGGGGACCTGGCTGAAGACCTATGCGATCCCCGCCGACAAGACGGGCGCCGGGTACAATTACGAGCTTCCCGACGAGATCGAGCAGCAGGTCAAGGCAATGGTCGAGCATGTTGCGGCCAATCCGGACTCCCCCATCGCCCAGAAGATCGGCGACGCTTACGCCGCCTGGATGGATGAGAAGGGAATCGAAGCGCGCGGGCTGGAGCCGCTGAAGCCCTATCTCGCAAGGATCGACGCGGTGCAGAACCGCAATGCATTGGTCGAGCTGATGGCTCAGCCCGGCTATGCGGCGCCGATCGGCGTGGGCATCAGCGCCGACCAGGACGACCCGACCAAATATTCGGTCCATGCCGGTCAGGCGCGGCTTGGGCTGCCGACGCGCGATTATTACCTGCTGAAGGGCGAGAAGTACGATTCCATCCGCGCCGCGTACCGAAGCTATATCGTCCAGCTTGGCAAGCTCGCCGGCCTCTCCGATCCCGAAGGCCGGGCGGACCGGATCATCGCTCTCGAAACCCGGATCGCGCAGGATCAGTGGGCTCCGGAGCGCCGCCGCGATCCTGTGGCGACGCACAATGTGATGACCCTCGCCCAGCTTCAGAAGCTCGCTCCCGAGTTCAACTGGGCCGAAACCCTGAAGTCGGTCGGCCTCGGCTCCGCAAAGACCGTCGACGTCGCGGAAACGACCGCGGTAGCCGCCGCTGGAAAGCGCATCGCCGACGTGCCGCTGAGCACCTGGAAGGAATATCTGACCTTCCGCTTCATCAGCGATCACGCGATGTTCCTGCCCAAGGCCTTCGATGACGCGCGCTTCGGTTTCTACGGCCACACGCTGAGCGACGTTCCCGAGCAGCGGGCGCGGTGGAAGCGCGGAATGGCCTTGCTCGACGACAGTCTCGGCGAAGCGGTCGGCCAGCTCTACGTCGCTCAGCACTGGCCCGACGCGACCGCTCAGAAGGCGCAGGAACTGGTCGATGACGTGCGGGCGGCCTATCGCGACAAGATCGAGCATGCCGACTGGATGGACGAAGCGACGCGCAAGGCGGCGCTCGAAAAGCTCGGCACCTTCGACCCGCGCATCGGCCACCCGGCCAAGTGGATCGATTATTCCGACCTCAAGATCAGCCGAACCGACCCGCTGGCGAACGACGTCGCAAGCGAGAACTTCCAGTGGCAGCTGGACCTCAAGCGTTTCCCGCATCCGGTGGATCGCGGCCTGTGGTTCATGAACGCTCAGGAGGTGAATGCTTACTACGACCCGACGATGAACCAGATCACGGTCCCGGCCGCGATCCTTCAGCCGCCCTTCTTCGACGCGGATGCGGACCCGGCGGTCAATTACGCCGAGACCGGAGCGACGACGATCGGGCATGAAATGGGCCACGGCTTCGACGACGAGGGCCGCCAGTTCGACGCCAAGGGACGCCTGCGCGACTGGTGGACGAAGGAAACGGCGGCCAAGTACAAGGTGAAGGCGGACATGCTCGCCGCCCAGTTCGACCAGTATGAGCCGCTGCCCGGCGTTCACATCAAGGGCAAGCTGACGCTGGGCGAGAACCTGGCCGACCTCGGCGGGCTCGAGGCGGCCTACGACGCCTACCGCCGCTACGTCGCCCGCCACGGCGAGCCGCCGGTCATCGACGGCTACACTGGCGACCAGCGTTTCTTCATCGCTTATGCGCAGGCATGGCAGGGGAAGCGCCGCGAAGGCGCGCTTCGCCAGCAATTGCTGAGCAACCCGCACAGCCCCGAAGAATATCGGGTCAACGGAATCGTCCGCAATTTCGACCCCTGGTACAAGGCGTTCAACGTGAAGCCGGGCGACAAGCTCTATTTGCCTCCGGAACAGCGCGTTCACGTCTGGTGACCGGCTAGGAAAAGCCGAGGTTCGCGGCTAGGGCGGCGGCGTGAGCGCCACCGTCCATCCGCTTCACTCCGCCCGGGAGCCGTCGCTCGAGCCGCTGATGCAGCTCGTCGCGGACGACATGAACGGCGTGAACGCCGTCATCCTCGAGCGGATGCAGAGCAAGGTCGCGCTGATCCCCGAGCTGGCGGGCCATCTCATCGCCGGCGGCGGAAAGCGCATGCGGCCGATGCTCACCCTCGCCTGCGCCGCCCTCCTCGGCTACCCAGGGAAGAGGCACCACAAGCTCGCCGCGGCGGTCGAGTTCATCCACACCGCTACGCTCCTTCACGACGATGTCGTCGACGGTTCCGGAATGCGCCGGGGAAAGCGCACCGCGAACCTCATCTGGGGCAATTCCGCCAGCGTGCTGGTCGGCGACTTCTTGTTCAGCCGCGCGTTCGAGCTGATGGTCGAGGACGGCAGCCTCAAGGTCCTGAAGATTCTCAGCTCCGCCTCCTCCATCATCGCCGAGGGCGAAGTCGAGCAGCTGACCGCGCAACGGCGGGTCGAGACCGACGAGGAACAGTATCTGGCGATCATCGGCGCCAAGACCGCGGCGCTGTTCGCAGCTGCGTGCCGGGTCGCGCCGGTCGTTGCCGAAGCCGACGAGGAAACGGAGCTCGCCCTGGAAGCCTATGGCAAGAACCTGGGGATCGCCTTCCAGCTTGCCGACGACGTCATCGACTATGCTTCCGACGCGGAGGTGATGGGCAAGGGTGTCGGCGACGACTTCCGCGACGGCAAGATGACCCTGCCGCTGATCCTCGCCTACGCTCGGGGAAGCGAGGACGACCGGAGCTTCTGGCGGGACGCGGTCGCCGGTGAGCGTGTCGGCGACGAAGACCTCGCCCATGCCATTGCGCTGATGCGGTCCACCGAGGCGCTTGCCGACACGATCGAGTGCGCCCGGCATTATGGCCGCCGCGCCATCGATGCGCTCGCGAACTTCCCGCCGAACAAGGCGAGGAGCGCTCTCACCGAAGCGGTCGAGTTCGCGATCCAGCGCGCTTACTGACGCTCCAGCTTGATTCCGCGCTGCGGCTTTGGCAGTCGCGCGGCATGAGCATTGCGCGAATCTCCGAACTCGACCGGCGGACGACCCAGTCCGGCCGGGCCAATGCGGGACTCTGGCTGCTGGAGTTCGAGCGCAAGGAAGCGCAGCTTCCGGATCCCCTGACGGGCTGGAACGGGTCGGGCGACACGAACACGCAGATCAAGCTGACCTTCGCCACCCGCGAGGAGGCGATCGCTTATGCCGAGCGCAACGGCATCGCCTATCACGTCGTCCCGGCCACTCCGGTGAAGCTCAAGATCCAGGCTTACGCGGACAATTTCCGCTAGCGCCTTGCGCGGCAGCTCCGCCGGCGGCACTCTGTAGCCGCCGAAGCCAGGGGGAAAGCTGTCCGGTCAAATAAGTCTCGTCGTCGGTACGCGTCCTGAAGCAATCAAATTGGCGCCCGTCGCTTCGGCCCTTGCTGCGTGCGGCCTTCCGCCACTGATCGTCTTCACCGGCCAGCATCCGCAGCTGGAGCCGGCGGACTATGGGCTGGAGGCCTATCGCTGCATCCGGCTCGGCTGCCCCGGGCGAAAGGATCCTCACGCCCATGTCGGCGATGTCGCCAGAGCCCTGTCCGGCGCCCTCCCCGCAATCGCGCCGGAGCTGGTCATGGTGCAGGGCGATACGTCGAGCGCGCTCGGCGGAGCGCTTGGAGCGCGGCTCGCCGGAATCCCGGTCGCCCATGTGGAGGCGGGACTGCGGAGCCACGACCGGCGCAATCCGTGGCCCGAAGAAGAATTCCGGATCGCGATCGGGCGCGAGTCCGAGCTGCTGTTCGCTCCGACCGAGCTGAGCGCGGCCAACCTCAGGCGCGAGCGGGTTTCGGGAGCCGTTCACGTCACCGGCAACACCGGAATCGACGCCGTTCTGGCGAGGGCGACGCGACCCGGCCACGCGCGAACAGGCGGCCCTCCCCGCCTGCTTGCGACATGCCACCGGCGGGAAAACTGGGGCGAGGGGCTCGCTGCAATTGCCAGCGCGCTGAGGCAGATCGCCGGCGAGGGAATTGCGCGCGTGGAGCTCATCCTTCACCCGAACCCGGCGGTTTCCGAGCAGATGCGCGCATTGTTGCTGGGGGAGCCGGGGGTCGCCTTCCGCCCCGCCTGCTCGCATTCCGAAGCGGTCGAAGCGATGCTTCGATCCGACCTCGTCCTCAGCGATTCGGGCGGCATCCAGGAAGAAGCGACCGTGCTCGGCATACCGCTTCTGGTCCTTCGCCGGACCACCGAGCGCCCGGAGGCGATCGCCAGCGGCAATGTCGAACTGGTCGGGACCGACGCCGGCACAATTGTCAGCGCGGTCCGTCGGCGCCTCGCGCGAAAGGAAAGCGCTCCCGCGTCGCTGCCTTTCGGCGACGGCCGCGCCAGCGAAAGGATCGCCGCGATCGTCGAGGAGTGGTTGAAAGAAAGAGGCATCCTGTCACCAGGACGCCCCGCTGTCTCCCAGACGGCCGCATCCTGGTGACCCCTACGGGACTCGAACCCGTGTTTTCGCCGTGAGAGGGCGACGTCCTAGACCGCTAGACGAAGGGGCCATCCGATTGGGAAGCGGGCGCCATATGTGGGCTGTTGCCGCTCTAGTCAATCGAGCTTCAGTCGGACGAAGCCCATCGCCCCCACCGGGTTGTTGCCGCCGTAGAGTGGCGCGATCGAATCCGGCACGAAGTTGAGCGAGAACAGACCGCCGGCACCGATCGAGAAATGGTCGGCGACGCGGAAATCGCGAACCGCGCCGACGCTCAATTTGCCGACGGTAGGGGCCGGCCCGTGCGCGTGCGGGTCCGCGGTCAGCTCGCGGTTCTCGGTCATCTCTCCCCGGCCGAAGACCGTCCAGCCCGCATGCTTGACGGAGGCCTCGGCGACGAACGCATCGTCGTCGTGATGCTCGATCGTCTTGCGGCCCCACGCGAGCGTACCGGCGAGGTGCCATCCCGGCGCGATATCGTTTGCGTAAAGGACGCTCGCCGACAGCCGCTTCTGGTCGACTCCGGGTTCCAGCTGCTCGGCATCCTTGAACTTGCCCCAGCTCCCTTGCAGCGCGAGCGTTCGAGTCGGGTTCCACGACAGGCGAACCGCGGTCGAATCGAGCGGCCCCGTCTCGATATCCCAGCGATGCTGGTCGGGCTCGCGCGCATTGAAGCGGCTGACCTCCAGCTTCACGCGATCGAGAACGATGCCGCCGGTCAGCACACCGAAGCTGATGTGGGTCGAATCGAGCCAGTGGTGGCTGATCGGCGCCTCCGGAGAATCCATGATCGCCTCGCGGTGCATGAACGCCGGCGGACCGAAGGCCGGCTCCCCTGGCAGACCGCCGTAAAGAAAGACGCTGCTGTTGCTTCCGATGTTCTGCGACACGGACGCGGACAGCTCCATGAACAGGTCGTGCGGGTGCTGCCGATCGACCAGCCGCGTGACTCCGTCCGCCGTTTCGCCGCTCGCCAGGAGCAGCGGATAGCCGTCCTTGCCCATCAGCGGATCCGGGCTGAGCATCGCCCTGAACTGGACGGTGCCGTCCCCGAGCTTGTGGCTCGCCATGCCCATCACCATCCCGCTTACGAAAGCCTTGTCGTCGCCGCGCGGGCCGGACTGGTGGTCGAAGACAAGGTTGAGGTCGCCGTGCGCCATCAGCATCCAGTCCCCGGACATCGTCATCAGGCCCGTGTGCTGCGAAGCATCCGGCTGCCATGCAGTGCCGGAGGATTCGCGGGTCATCGGGTAAGGGCCGAGGGCGCCCGTCATCGCATGTTCGCCGTGCGCCGCCTCGGACATCGGCATGGCCATCGGCTGTTCGGCCCCGGGTTTCTGCGCGGTGTTTGGCGCAGGCATCGGCATCGGCATCTGCATGCCGGGCATATGCTCGTGCTGCGCCAGCGCCGGAGTCGCCGCGAGCGCAAGTGCGCTGGCGGCAAGGGTCAAAGTCGGTCTCACTGCTTGTCTCCGAATTTCGAGGTCTGCGTTCCGGGCCTCAGGCGGCCAGCATCCAAAGCGCCATTCCGATCATCATGAGATTCTCGGTGAGCGACACGAAACCGAGCGGCACGTTGCTCGATCCGCCGACGCACGCGCATTTCAGCTCCCGCCTGTCCACATAAACCGCCTTGAAGACCGAGACGGCGCCGATCGTTCCGATGAACAGCGCGACCGGGATCGAAATCCAGTTCAGCGCTCCGGCAATCATCAGCACGCCTGCAAGGCCTTCCGCATAGGGATAGACATAGCTGTACGGCACCCACCGCTTCGCCAGCAGGTCATAGTTGAGGAACATGGCGGAGAAGGTCTCGACGTTCTGCAGCTTGAGCAGGGCCAGGACGGCCATCGAAATCGCGATGAACCATTTGAGCGCGGCGAGTGTGAAGGCCGAACCCGTGGCAGCATAGCTGGTGGCAATCGCCATCAACGCCGTCATCGCAAACAAGGCGATCACCGGGCGATAACTGGTCGCCTTCGGGTCGATGACCTTTTTGCCGAGAAAGCGGCGGAGGTCCTCGTAGCCGCCGATGCGCCGCCCGCCGATGAAGATCTGCGGAGTCGTCTTGACCCCGTGCTCCGCCTTGAAAGCCTCGGTTTCCTCGTGCGTCTTCAGGTGGCGATCGTCGATTTCGTAACCCTGGCGCCGGAGCAGGTCCTTCGCCTTCAGGCCCCACGGGCAGGTGTGGTCGGGCATGACCATTCGATAGAGCGTGGCCCGCTTTTGCGCTTTCGGATCGTTCGACATGTCCGACACGTCAGTCTCCTCGTGAACTGGTCGGACGGGATATAGGGTCCGTACCATGGTACGAGGTCAAGGGGTCAGTCGTCGCGCTCGCTCAAATAGCGCATCAGCTCGGCGAGGGTGGACTCCATCTGGTCCTGCATCTGGCCCACCAGTTCGTTCTCGCGCATCCCGACATGGTCGAGCGGCTTGGAATAGCTGTCGGAAAAGGCCTTCAGATCGTCGCGGTCGAAGACCCCCTTCGCGACCAGCTTGGCGAGGATCACCAGCAGGCCGTTGGTGTTGGCGATGGTGCCGGCGACCAGCGCTTCGTCGACCATGGAAAGGCTGCCGTCGTCTTCGGAGGCCTCGGCGGTTTCGCTTTCATCGAAGGGAGTCATTGCCGCCAATGTCGGCGTCATCGGCGCCGAGGGCAAGGTCAGATGCGGCAATATGGGGCAATCTGGCTCCAGGCGCGCATCTTGTCGTCGAAGGCGCTCGTGTTGGCAGGGCTCGACGAGGGCAGGTCGAACAGGACGAACGGAAGGCCGGCGAGAAGCTTCCGCCCGGCTGCGGCCGCGGCCGCGCCATTGAAGGCGACCGCCTCAAGATCGGGAAAGCCGGCGAAATAGTCGGCAAGCGGATTGTGGCCCGGCTGGCGAATCGCCTGGTCCAGGCTTCCGCGCCGCTCCGCATGCGCCACCACATCCCATAGGCCGATCCGGTTCGCCTTCAGCCGCTCCAGCCGCTCGTCATAGGCAAGCGCCTGCAAATCCTCTCCGACCGCGTTCCCGACCAGGCGCCAGAAGCTGTTCCGCGGGTGCGCGTAATATTGACGGGCGGCGAGCGAGGCATCGCCCGGAAGGCTTCCGAGAATGAACAGCCGCGCATTCTCCCGGGCGACGGGTGGCAAGCCGTGCTTGACGATAAGGTCCATTCGATTTGCCTTTGCGGCCCGCGAGACTAGTGCTGCCGCGCGTGAACGCCGCCGATCTTCGAATCGCCCTCTTCTCGGGCAATTACAATTACGTCCGCGACGGAGCCAACCAGGCGCTCAACCGCCTGGTCGGATATCTGCTTCGCCAGGGCGCCCAGGTGCGCGTTTATTCGCCGACCGTCGATACACCCGCGTTCGAGCCAACCGGCGATCTCGTCTCGCTTCCATCGGTTCCGATTCCGGGCCGGCCGGAATACCGGGTTCCGACGGGGCTGCCGGTGGGGATTCGCCGCGACCTCGCCAGCTTCGATCCCAATATCGTTCACATCTCGAGCCCCGACATCTCGGCGCATCGCGCGGTGAGCTGGGCGCGCAGGCGGCGCTTGCCTGTGGTGGCGTCGGTGCACACCCGGTTCGAGACCTACCTTGCTTATTATCACCTGCAGCTGTTCGAGCCGGTGCTTCGAGCGGGCCTGCGCCGCCTGTACGGCCGGTGCGATGCCCTGCTCGTCCCTGCGGAATCGACGGCGGCCGTGCTCCGCGCCCAGCGGATGAACCGCAACATTCACATCTGGAGTCGGGGCGTCGATCGCGAGCAATTCAACCCGGGCCGCCGCGACATGGAATGGCGCAGGGCGCTCGGCATTGCCGACGACGAGATGGCGGTGACGTTCCTCGGCAGGCTGGTCCTCGAAAAGGGGCTGGACGTGTTCGTCGCGGTCATCGACGAGCTTCGGCGGCGCGGAGTGCGCCATCATCCGCTCGTGATCGGCGATGGTCCGGCGCGCCCATGGTTCGAACAGCACATGCCGAGCGGAGTGTTCGTCGGCCACCAGGTCGGAAGCGACCTCGGGCGGGCCCTGGCGAGCGGAGACGTCTTCCTCAATCCGTCGGTTACCGAAGCATTCGGCAACGTGACGCTGGAGGCCATGGCCAGCGCAATTCCCGTTGTCGCCGCCGTCGCAACCGGGACCAACAGCATCGTCCGCGACGGGCGAACCGGAATCCTGACCCAGCCGTGCGACATCGCGGGTTTCGCCGACGCTCTCGAAGCCTATGCGCGAGACCCGGCCCTTCGACATCGCCATGGCGAAGCCGGCCTCGATTATGCGCGGACCCAGGACTGGGACGAAATCAACGCGTCCGTTCTTCGGGTCTACGAAAGCCTGGTGGAGCGGCGGCGAAGCTCTACTTGACGCGCTCGATCCGCTGGGCGGCCTCGTCGAGGATCGCCGCGATTTCGTGGAGCAGCTCGTCGTCCAGTCCGTCACGGCCGATTCGGTGGCTCATGGCCGTCATCAGATTCTTGACCGCTCGGCCGATCGCCTGCCCGGCGCCATGCCGCTCCTCGGGCGCAAGCTCCTTCAGCCGCTCGAGGAGATCCTCGGCTTCGTCCGATCGCTCTTCGAGATGCTCGCGGCCGGCATCCGTGATCTTGAACGGCTTGCGGGCGCCCTCGCCTTCCGCCTCTTCGATGAATCCCATGTCCTGGAGCAGGGTGAGCGTCGGGTAGACGACGCCCGGACTGGGGGCATATTCGCCTCCGGTCATGTCCTCGATCGCCCGGATGAGATCGTAGCCGTGGCGGGGCTCGTCGGCGATCAGCTTCAACAAGACCAGTCGAAGCTCGCCGGATTCGAACATCCGCCGCCGGCCCCGGCCGCCGCGGTGGCGGCCACGCCCGCCGGGCCCGTCGCCGAAATCGAAGTGGAACGGCCCCCAGCTTCCGCCGAAGCCGCGATTTCCCATCGCGAACATGTCGGCAAAATCGTCGAATCGAAAACCGCCGCAACCGAGTGGCGGGATCGGTGGAATGGGCGGGATCGGCGGAATGGGTTCGTGACGATGATGGCGATGACGAGGCATGGTGGATCTCCTCTTTTAGATGCATCTACGATATATCTTAGTTGCATCGTGCGCAATGGCTAATGCAAATTCCCCGCCGGCTTCTATGATTCCGGCCAATGGCTGATTTGTTTGGCGATTCTGCCCCTGCGACGCCGCCGAAGGAGGTGGCGGCAAACGCGCCGCTCGCCGACAAGCTGCGGCCGAAGACTCTTGCCGAGGTCGTGGGGCAGGAGCACCTCACCGGGCCCGACGGGGCGATCGGCCGGATGGTGGCGGCCGGCAAGCTCGGCTCAATGATCCTGTGGGGGCCGCCGGGCACCGGCAAGACCAGTATCGCGCGGCTGCTCGCGGATGCGGTGGGCCTTCGTTTCGTCGCCATTTCGGCGGTCTTTTCCGGCGTTGCCGACCTCAAGAAAGTCTTTGCCGAAGCGCGCACGGCCGCTCGCGCCGGCCAGCGGACCTTGCTGTTCGTCGACGAGATCCACCGCTTCAATCGCGCCCAGCAGGATGGCTTCCTGCCCTATGTCGAGGACGGCACGGTGACTCTGGTCGGTGCGACGACGGAGAATCCCAGCTTCGAGCTCAATGCGGCGCTTCTGTCGCGTTGCCAGGTGCTGATCCTCCACCGCCTGGACGAACGGGCGCTGGAGACCTTGATCGACCGAGCCGAAGCGGAGGTCGGCAGAGCCGTTCCATTGACTCCGCAGGCGCGAGAGGCGCTGGTCGCCTCGGCAGACGGAGACGGCCGGTTTCTGCTCAATCAGGTCGAGACGGTGTTCGACGTCGCCCCCGCCGCGCCGCTGGACCCGGCCGGAATGGCGGCTCTGCTCCAGCGGCGGGTGCCGGTCTACGACAAGGACCGGGAGGGCCATTACAACCTGATCTCGGCCCTTCACAAAAGCCTTCGCGGGTCGGACCCGCAGGCCGCGCTTTATTATCTCGCGCGGATGCTCGTGGCCGGCGAAGAGCCGCTCTACGTGATCCGCCGCCTCACGCGCGCGGCGGTCGAGGATATCGGCATGGCGGACCCGAACGCCCTTCTCCAGTGCCTGGCCGCCAAGGAGATGTACGATTTCCTCGGTTCGCCGGAAGGCGAGATCGGCATCGTCCAGGCCTGCCTCTATCTGGCGACCGCGCCCAAATCCAACGCGACCTACACCGCGCAAAAGGCGGCGTGGCGCGCTGCGAAGGACAGCGGATCGCTGATGCCTCCGGCGAACATCCTCAACGCTCCGACGAAGCTGATGAAGGACATCGGGTACGGCAAGGGCTACGCCTACGACCACGATGTGGAGGATGCTTTTTCGGGCGCCGATTACTGGCCCGAGGAGTTGGAGCCGCAGGAATTCTACCGCCCGTCCGACCGCGGCTTCGAAGCGAGGGTGCGCGAGCGGCTGGAATATTGGGCCGAGCGGCGCAAGGCGCTACAGTCGGGCGAGCCGAAACAGGGGAGCTGAACCAGCATGTATGAAATGGGCCGAGCGAACGGATACTGGCAGGCGCAGCTGATCTATTGGGCCCCCAAGGTCCTGATCGCGATTCTGATCCTGGTCGTGACCTGGATCGTCGCGCGGCTGGTGAAATGGGCTTTCCAGAAAGCCGTCGACCGCATCCCCGCGCTTCGAAGGCACGTCACCGGCGGTCCGAAGGAGACGGTCGGCCACCAGCTCGGCGTGATCGCGAAGCTCATCATCTGGCTGGTCGGAATTATGGCCGCGCTCAACTATCTGGGGGTCGGCCAGATCCTGGAGCCGATCAACGCGCTTCTCGACGGAATTTTCGGTTTCCTTCCCAACGTCATCGCCGCCGGCCTCATCTTCTTCGTCGGCCTCATCGTTGCGCGGATCGTTCGGCAGCTCACCGAAACCGTGCTGATCGCCGCCAACGTCGACGGCCTGCTCGCACGGGTCGGGATCGGAGACACTGCGGGAACGGTCCGATCGGCGCCGGAAGAGGTCCCGCCGGGAGCAGCGCCCGGAGCGACACGGGCGACGCTGGCCCGCGCGGCGGGGATCCTCGTTTATGCGCTGATCATCATTCCGGTGGCGATTGCAGCCCTGAACGTCCTCAAGATCGAGGCGATCTCGGTCCCCGCCACGAACATGCTCAACGACATCCTTTCCGCGATCCCGCATATCCTGACCGCAGCGCTGTGGCTTGGGATCGCCTTCATCCTCGCCCGCTTCGTGAAGACGATCATCGAAGGAATCCTGCCGCCGACCGGCTTCGACAATGCGGTGCGGTCGACGGGCGTGCTTCCGCCTTCGAGCAGTCCGTCACGGATTGTCGCCAACATCGCCTTCATCGCGGTGATGCTCGCTGCGGCGATCGAGGCGGCGCAGCAGCTTGGGGGCGGTACCGTCGCGATCTTCCTCGCCCAGGTCACCGAGCTCGGCGGCAAGGTCATCTTCGGCACCCTGATCATCGTCACGGGAATTTTCCTCGCGCGGATCATCGCGGGGCTGGTCGGAAGCTCGACCGGCGAAGGCAGCTACGCCGAGGAGATCGTCAAATATGCGATCATCGCCTTGTTCACGGCGATCGGGCTGACCTTCATGGGCCTTGCCGACCAGATCGTCATTCTCGCCTTCGGGCTCATCCTCGGCTCGGCGGCCGTCGCCGTCGCGCTGGCGTTCGGGCTCGGCGGCCGTGACGCGGCCGCGCGGCTCCTGGAGCGCTATGCCGACGAGAACGGGCCGCCGACTCCCCGGCGCACCCCCCGCCCGCCGCGGATCGAACGGAGCAGCCCGGCCGAAGGCGAAGACGAGCGCCAGCCGCCGCTGGTGTGACCCCGCGCTTCGCCGCCTTCGTCGCAATCGACTGGTCGGGCGCGAAGGGAAAACGCCACAAGGGGATCGCAATCGCTGAAGCACCCGGCGACTCCGCCCCGCGGCTGGTGCGGCCCGGCCACATCTGGTCGCGCGAGGAAGTGCTGAAGTGGTTGCTGCGCCAGGCGGCGAAGGAGCCGACGCTGTTCGGCTTCGACTTCAGCTTCGCTCCTCCGTTCGTGGAGCGCGGCGAATATCTGCCGGGGGAGACCGGCGTCCCGCAAACGGCGCGCGAATTCTGGGCCTATGTCGATTCCCGAAGCGAGGATGAGGATCTCGGCGCCGCGAGCTTTCTCGAGCAAGCGCATCGCAATCACTTCTATTTCGGCATCGCCGACGGAGTGAAGGCAGATTTCATGCGCTTTCGGCTGTGCGACCAGCAATTGAATCGCCAGGGCGGGCGAAAGACCGCCAGCGCCTTCGACGCGATCGGCGCCGCGCAGGTGGCCAAGGCGAGCTTCGCGGGCATGCGCCTGCTTCACCGTCTCGACGGCAAGGTCGCGATTTTCCCGATGGACCCTCTGCCCGAGCATGGAAGCGCAGTGGTCGAAATCTACACCCGGATTTATCTTCGACGCGCCGGAATGCCCGGAACCAAGCTCCGCAATCGCGAGGCGCTCAACCGGGCGCTGGCCGGTCTCGGCAGCAAACCCGCCCGGCTGCGCTTCGAACCGAACGATCATCAGACCGATGCCCTGGTCACCGCTGCGGGAATGCGCCAGCTCGCGCACACCGAGCCGCGGGCGTTCGAGCCGGACGGCCTCACGCCGGAAATCGCGCGAACCGAAGGCTGGACGTTCGGCATCCTTTGAAGCAAACGCCGCAGCCGGCGCCGGATTAGCTCAGTTGGTAGAGCAGCGGTTTTGTAAACCGAAGGTCGCGGGTTCGAATCCTGCATCCGGCACCGTTTGGTTCAATCAACATTTCTGATCGAAACGGCCAATAACATTCGTTTGCCTCGTCGTATTTGGCGGGTGGATAAGATGGCTCGTGTTCGAAGAGCCCGCCTCAAACCTCGAATTGGCCGAAGCCGATCCGGAGGAGCGCTCGGCCGATATGCCGGCGCGCAGCTGCAACACCGGTCTGTTCGACGACGTCCCGCCTGTAATCTGGCGCGTTTTCCTGACCGGCTGGGCGGTAGCCTTCGGCCTGTTCGTCCTCTTCTTCGCGACCGACCGCTCGGCCGCCTTCTCGATATTCATCTCCTGCCTGTTCGTGATGATGGCGTTCGGGCTGCCGATCGCGCTGGCCGGTCAGTCCAGTCGCAAGCGAAAGCCGGGCCAGATGGTCGAGACCCTTTCCGGTCCGCTCACTCCGTGGGAAGCGGGCGCGCAGATCGCGAGCATTCCGATGGCGGCCGTGCTGGCCCTGGTCTGCTTCATCGTGCTTGCCAAATAGCCGCGCACCGCGACTGCCGGTCGGTCAGCATTCGATTTCCACCCACACCGGCGCGTGATCGCTGGTTTTCTCCCATCCTCGCGGCTCGCGATCGACCCCCGCGGCTGTCAGGCGGGGAGCCAGCTTCGGGCTCAACAGCAGATGATCGATCCGGATTCCCGCGTCGCGCTCGAACGAGCGGCGCCAGTAATGCCAGAAGGTGTAGATCCGTTCGTCGGGGTTGAGCGCGCGCAGGGAGTCGGTCCAGCCCTGCTCGACGAGTTCCGCATATCGCTGCCGGGCTTCGGGCGAAAAGAGCGCGTCCTTCGCCCATCGCTCCGGCTTGTAGACGTCCATCTCCGTCGGGATGACATTGTAGTCGCCGATGAGCACCGCCGGCACCTCGTTGTCGATCAGCTCCCGGGCGTAGGCGTTCAGTCGGTCGAGCCACGCCAGCTTGTAATCGAACTTCGGTCCCGGCCACGGATTGCCGTTCGGCGCATACATGTTGCCGATGAGGAGCCCGCCGACGGCGGCTTCGATGTAGCGGCTCTGGCCGGTATCCGGGTCGCCGGGAAGGCAGCGCCGGGTCTCGTGGAGTTGGCCGATGCGGCTTAGCAGCGCCACGCCGTTCCAGCTCTTCTGTCCATGCCAGATCGCCGAATAGCCGAGTTCGCTCAGTGCCTCGGCCGGGAACTTGTCGTCGGTCGTCTTGAGCTCCTGGAGTCCGACAATGTCCGGCTGGAACTCTTCGAGCCAGCGCAGCAGGATGGCGAGCCGGCTGGTAATCCCATTGATGTTGTAGCTGGCGATCCGCAGCCTGGTCTTTTTCGGCATCAGCCGTAGGAACCCGCGCGGGCGAAAACGGTTCTACGCGCCGTGCTTTGAGATCTCGTGCGCGTCCCCGTGAGGCCGGTCGCGGACGAAAGTCCAACGATCGCCAGCGGCGAAGCGGACACGCGGATCAGCGAAGCACGGGAGCCCCGTCGGCCGTCCGGTCGCCGGGGCTCCTTTTTTCAGAGCGCCGCTGCAGTCGCGGTCGCCAGCTCCAGCCGCCGCGAGCGATCGGGAAGCGGATATTTGTTGCCGTTGGCGCAGTTGAACAGAACGGCCCGTTCCTCCCGAGTGACCAGCCCCCGATCGAGCGCCTGACGCCAGCCGGCGAGCACCGCTCCACCTTCGGGACAGAGCAGCATTCCATCGTCGCGCGCCGCATCCTCGACCGCCTGGAGAATGGCCTGTTCCTCGACTGCAAGCGCGGCGCCGCCGCTTTCCCGCACCGCGCGAAGGATCAGGAAATCGCCGACCGCCGAAGGCACCCGGATTCCGGTTGCGACCGTCGCTGCGCCTTCCCACCGCTCGGCGAATTCGTCGCCTTGCTCGAAGGCGCGCACCATCGGGGCGCAACCGGCGGCCTGGACTGCGTACATGCGTGGCCGCTCCGGGCCGATCAGGCCCACCGCCTCCATTTCCGCGAAGGCCTTCCACATTCCGATCAGGCCGGTGCCTCCGCCGGTCGGATAGAAGATCGCGTCCGGGACTTTCCAGCCGAGCTGTTCGACCAGCTCCAGTCCCATCGTCTTCTTGCCTTCCAGCCGATACGGCTCCTTCAGGGTCGAGCAGTCGAACCACCGCCCTTCCGCCGCGCCTTTGCGAACCAGCCGGCCGCACTCGTCGATCTGGCCGTCGGCGACCCACACTTCGGCGCCGTAGGCGGAGGTCTCGCGGATGTTGATCTCCGGAGTTTCGGCGGGGCAGATCACCACCGTCCGGATTCCCGCCCTCGCTCCATAGGCCGCGAGCGCGGCTCCGGCGTTGCCGTTGGTCGGCATTGCAATCCGGTCGATTCCGAAATGCTTCGCCATCGACACCGCCATCGCGAGCCCGCGCGCCTTGAACGAGCCAGTCGGCAGCCGGCCTTCATCCTTGACCAGGAGCTGGGTTGCTCCGGCGCGTGCTGCGGTTCGCGGAAGCGCGATGACCGGCGTCTGCGGCTCCCCGAGCGACACAGGAGGCGCGCCGTCGGGAAGCGGCAGCAGCTCGCTCCATTTCCACATCGTCGGCTCTCGTCGGTCGAACGTGTCGCGGCTGATCTTCCCGCGCAAGGCATCGAGGTCGTAGCGGACGAGGAGCGGCTTTCCCGCCGCGCTGAGTCCCTGGATTTTGCCGGAGTCGACGCGCTCGCCGGTCAGCGAGCATTCGAGATGGGTGACGAACATGGCACCGGCTTAGACGCAAGTGGCGCTTGCAGCCAATTGGCGGCTCGCCCATTTCGACAAACGGCGGTCCGAGCGGAGCGCCATGGACATTTTCGTTGCAGTGGGAGAACGAGAGCAGAGATGGCGTTGGACCTGTACCAGAGGCTTGGCCTGAAGCGCGGCGCGACCGAGGCCGAGATCAAGAAGGCGTACCGGAGCCTCGCCAAGCAGCTCCATCCCGACCGGAACAAGGACAATCCGCAGGCTGCCCAGCGTTTCTCCGAGGTGACGCGCGCCTATGACCTGCTGTCGGACAAGGACAAGCGCGCGCAATATGACCGCGGCGAGATCGACGAGGAGGGCAATCCGAAAATGCCCTTCGGCGGCGGGTTCGGCGGAGCCCGCCCCGGCGGCGGCCCCCAGCCCGGAGCTGGACCCGGCGGCTTCGAGGGCTTCCAGACGAATTTCGGTGACGCAGCCGATCTCAGCGATCTCTTCGAAGGCCTTTTCGGCGGCAACGGCAACGAGCGCGGCGGACGTGGCGGCGGTTTCGGCGGTTTCCGCCAGCGCACAAAACCCCAAAAGGGCCCCGACGTGAGCTATCGGCTGAAGGTGAGCTTTACGGACGCAGCTACCTTGTCGCCGCAGCGGATCAAGCTTGGCGACGGCAAGACCATCGATCTGAAATTGCCCAAGGGAGTCGAGGACGGGACGAAGATTCGCCTTGCCGGCAAGGGTGAACCTGGCCCGGCCGGGAATGGCGATGCGATCGTCACAATCTCGATCGCCCCCCATCCCTTCTACACGCGCGAAGGCGACGACATTCGCCTGCGCCTGCCGGTGACACTCAAGGAGGCCGTGCTCGGAGCCAAGGTGAAAGTGCCGACACCGGAAGGACCGGTGATGATGAGCATTCCCAAGGGAAGCTCGTCGGGGCGGGTGCTTCGGCTGAAGGGCCGCGGTTTTACCGGCAAGAACGGCTCGCGCGGAGACGAGCTGGTGACGATCGCGATCGAAATTCCGGCCGGCGATGCGAAGCTCGAGGAATTCGCGGCCAGCTGGGACGCGGTCGGCAATCCGCGCTCGGCCTTGGGCGTTTGAAACTGCCGGAAATCGCGTAAATAGCCGTCCCTGGATGCGAGACGTCTCACCCCTTTCGCCGGAACAGAGGCGCAAGCGGCTCGCGAGCGCAAGCGCCGCGTTCGGCCCGGATGTCGCGCGGCGGCTCAAGCCTCGTCACTATGCCTGGGAAATCGTGAAGCGGGTCGCGGTCGGCGTCTACAACGACGGCTTCATCCATGCGGGCAACCTCGCCTACCTTTCGATTCTCGCTCTCTTTCCGTTCATCATTCTCGCCGCCGCCGTCGCCCATCTGCTCGGGCAGGGGCAGGATGCGCAGCTCACCGTGGCCAACCTACTCGCGCGGCTCCCGCGCAACGTCGCAACGACTCTCCAGGAGCCGATCCAGGAAGTGCTCAACGTCCGCACGGGGGCGCTGCTCTGGTTCGGCGCAATCGTCGGGCTGTGGACAGCGACCAGCTTCATCGAGACGATCCGGGATATCCTCCGCCGCTGCTACGGGGTCCGATATTGCGCTCCCTTCTGGGAATATCGCTTCGGTTCGATGCTCCTGATCCTGGGCGCAGTGCTGCTCCTGATGATCGCCTTTGCGGCGAGCGTCGCGCTCAGCTCGGCCCATCATCTGATCGTCGAGTGGTTTCCCTTTGCCCAGGATGTCGCCTCCACCCTCGGCATCTACCGGCTCGTCCCGGCCGCCACGCTCTTCGTCACCTTCTACGCCTTATTCTACGCGCTGACCCCCGCCCGCTACCGAAGGCACGGCTGCAGGAAGTGGCCGGGCGCGCTCCTGATCACCGTCTGGTGGCTGGCAACGGTGGAGGTGCTTCCATTCGCGCTGGGGCTGTTCGGGGGCTACAGCCTCACCTACGGAAGCCTCGCCGGCGTCATGATTGCGCTGATCTTTTTCTTTGTCGTCGGCCTTGGAGTGGTCATCGGCGCAGAGCTGAACGCGGCTCTGGCGGATTACAAACCGACTGCCCTAAAGGGCGAAATCTATAGCGGGCCGTTCAAGGACGAGCTCGAAGTCGAAGAACCGCAGCCCGGCGAGGATGTCGCCGTGGAGCTTGAGAAGGAGCCACAGCTTTGAGCGGACTGATGAAAGGCAAGCGCGGGCTGATCATGGGCCTTGCCAACGACCGGTCGCTCGCCTGGGGGATTGCCAAGGCGCTTGCCGACCAGGGGGCGGAGCTTGCCTTCTCCTATCAGGGCGAGGCGCTGGAGAAGCGGGTGCGCCCGCTTGCCGACCAGCTCGGGTCGAATCTCCTGATCGATTGCGACGTCAGCTCGACGGAAGCGCTCGACACCGCCTTTGCGGAACTCAAGGCGAAATGGGACAGCCTCGACTTCGTCGTCCACGCGATCGGCTTCTCCGACAAGAACGAGCTTCGCGGGAAATTCGTCGACACCACGCTCGACAACTTCCTGCTGACCATGAACATCTCGGTCTACAGCTTCATCGCGGTTACGCAGCGGGCGCGCTCGATGATGAAGCCGGGCGGCTCGATCCTGACGCTGACCTATTACGGCGCCGAGAAAGTCATCCCGCACTACAACGTGATGGGCGTCGCCAAGGCAGGGCTGGAAACCAGCGTCAAATATCTGGCGATGGACCTCGGACCCGACGGAATCCGGGTCAACGCAATCTCGGCAGGGCCGATCAAGACTCTCGCGGCGAGCGGGATCGGCGATTTCCGCTACATCATGAAATGGAACGAATACAATTCGCCGCTCCGCCGCAACGTCACGATCGAGGACGTCGGCGGCGCGGGACTGTACCTGCTTTCCGACCTCGCCAGCGGAGTCACCGGCGAGATCCACCACGTCGACGCGGGCTACAATGTCGTCGGGATGAAAGCCGAAGACGCGCCGGACATTTCGACCGTCTGACATGCAGATTCGGCTCTCGCACGCGGCGGACGCGCAGGCGATCCGTCACGTTCACCTGCGGGCATTTCCCACCAGGGCCGAGGCCGACCTCGTCGACCAACTCGTCGCCGACGGCGATGCCGCCGTGTCGATCGTTGCCGAGGACGATGGAATCGTCGGTCATGTGCTGCTCAGCCGAATGAACGTCGTCGCGGACGGGGAGGTGCTGGATGCGCTCGGGCTAGCGCCGATCGCCGTCGTTCCAGAGCGTCAAGGCGAGCGCATCGGATCCGCACTCGTCGAGGCAGCGGTGCAGCAAGCGAGATCGGCGGGAGCGCACATTCTCTTCCTGCTGGGAGAGCCGGAATTCTACGGCCGCTTCGGCTTCACTGCAGAGGCAGCGAAGCCGTTCGAGTCGCCTTATGCCGGAAGCTATTTCCAGGCGCTGGCGCTCACCGATCTGCCGCCGGTACGTTCAGGGTCCGCGAGCTATGCGCGGGCATTCGACAACTTAGGCTGACGCCCTTCTCCACCACCGCCGCTTCACGGGGCCGGACTTGAGCACGGTGCGGCGGAACAGCCGCGCGGAGACGTAGACCACGATTCCGATCCAGATGGCCTGCCAGACGATGGCGACGAGATGCGGCCAGAGCTCCGGCCGTTCCGCTGCGCGCGCAACCATGACCAGCGGCGATGACAGGGGGAACAGCGCGCCTGCGAGGGCCAGGGGCGAATCCGGCGA
This sequence comes from Sphingomicrobium sp., assembly GCA_051953395.1. Classification (GTDB taxonomy): domain Bacteria; phylum Pseudomonadota; class Alphaproteobacteria; order Sphingomonadales; family Sphingomonadaceae; genus Sphingomicrobium. The sequence continues at coordinate 17,389 of JBQCIU010000016.1, read as the reverse complement.
TCCGATCGCGAGCGCCGCGAAGCCGAAGATCAGTACCTGCGCGACCGTGACCGGCATCGACAGGGTTTGAACTTCGCGGACCGTCGACGCCTGCGCCCCGATGCTGAGGAACACCGATCCCAGGAGCAGGTAATTCATCGCGAAATAGATTAGCGTGAGGACCAGGAAGGCCGCGGTCCCGACCGCAGGTTGCGGAATGGAGCCCGGGCTTCCGTGGGTGAATATCGACAGCGCCAGCACGCCGGCGCTTAGCCACACCGCGATACCGACCAGCGACGTGGCCAGCATTGCGAACAGCTTGCCGACGAAGATCGATTCGATCGGCACCGCGGCGGCGAGCACCTCGATCACCTTGTTCGATTTCTCCTCGATCAGCTGCGACAGGGTCATGCCGGCGAGGATGATCGTCAGGAAGAAGAGGATCATCTGACCCGTCTGCGCGGTAATCGCTCGGGTGCGATCGACCGATCCGGACGAGCGCGCGGTGGGCGTCACCTCGATCGGTCTCGATGGCGCCTGTGCAGCACTCAGCAACAATCCGAGTTGCCCCGCGACGGTACCGTCCTTGTCGATTGCTCCAGTCAGCCGAGGCTGCCCGAACGCCCCGGTCAGCACGGCGACGACGCTATGGTGCTTCGAGGCAAGCAGGTCCCGAACCTGCTTCGATTCGTCCGGCGCGGGCGGAACGCCGACCAGTTCGACGATCGGACGGTCGCCCATCGCGGCGCCCAGTTGCTGCCGCGCCGCGGCCAGCTTCTCGAAATCGGCCTGCGACGCGATGACCGCGACTCGCGGTTGCTCAGCCTGGCTCGCCACACGCGCTCCGATTCCGCCGAACAGCGCACCCAGAAGCACCGGGAACAACGGCCCGATCAGGAAGAAGATGAAGGCTTTCGACAAGACCGTCGCGGTGAAGTCGCGGCGGCCGATCACCCAGGCGGAGCGCAGGAGATGAGTCATTGCGCCGGTCCCTCCACCATCTGGGCTGCCGCCTTGTCCCCGGCGATTGCGACGAAGGCGTCATGCAGTCCCGGACGCTCGATCGCCAGGGTCTCGATCCCGGCACCGCCGTCGATCAGCGCCTTCAGAAGCGGTTCGGGGCCGCTTTCCGGAAGCTCGAAAATCCATTCCCTACCCTGCTGCCTCGCCTCGGGAGGAATGGCGCTCCGCCACGGGCCATCGTCGTTTCGGGTCCGGAGCCGGACGATCGGCCGAAGCCTGGCGCGCGCTTCGTCGACCGCGCCTTCGAATGCGACCTTGCCCTTGGCGATGATCGCGATCCGCTCGCACAGCCGCTCTGCATGCGCGATGACGTGAGTCGAGAAGATGATCGTGACTCCGCCGCGCGCCTGTTGCCGGATGAGCTCCTCCAGCCGCGCCTGGTTGATCGCGTCGAGGCCCGCGAACGGCTCATCGAGGACCAGGAGCCGCGGCTCGTGAACGATGGTGCCGAGCAGCTGGACCGTCTGCGCCATGCCCTTGGACAGCGAACGGATCGGCTTTCCTGCCCATTCGCCGAGCCCGTGCCCGGAAAGCAGCTCATCGGCTCTTCGGCGGCCCTCCGACAGCGGCAATCCGCGAAGCGCGCCCATGAACGCAATGGCGTCGCGGCAGTGCATCGCAGGATAGAGCCCGCGCTCCTCCGGCAGATATCCGATCTGTGAAGCGGCATCGAGGGGCCGCTCGTGCCCGAGCACCCGCCGACTGCCGCTCGACGGATCGATGATCCCGAGCAGGATCCGGAGAGTCGTCGTCTTGCCCGCGCCATTGGGTCCAAGAAGCCCATAGATTGAGCCTGTGGGAACGCCGAGGCTGACCCCGTCCACCGCCCGAGTATCGCCGAAATCCTTGGTCAGGTCCGTGGCCTGAACGGCCCATTCGCTCGATTGTGCTCGAAGCACCGGAATTCCTTAGAGAAATGGGCCCAACGCTGTATTTGCGGCGACGTGGATAGAGGCGAAGAGCTGAAAGAAGCAATAAGGGCGGAGGCGGAGCGGATCGGCTTCGCCGCCTGCGGCTTTGCGCGCGCCGATTGTGCTCCCGAGGCCGGTCCAAACCTGCTCCGCTGGATCGGCGAGGGTCGCCACGGTTCGATGGACTGGATGGAAGCACGCGCTCACCAGCGTGTTGCGCCGACCGCGCTCTGGCCCGACGCGCGTTCGGTCATCGCCCTCGGAATGAGCTACGCGCCCGAAGCCGACCCGCTGGCGCTCGCCGACGACGGGTCCGCCGGTCGTATATCGGTCTATGCTCAAGGCCGGGACTATCACGACACGGTCAAGAAAGCGCTGAAGGCGCTGGCCCGGTGGCTGGTGGAACGCTCGGGTTGCGAGCTCAAGGTCTTCGTCGATACGGCCCCGGTGATGGAAAAGCCGCTATCGGCGGCGGCGGGAATCGGGTGGCAGGGCAAGCACACGAACCTGGTGTCGCGAAGCCATGGCAGCTGGATGTTCCTGGGCGCCATTTTCACGACTCTGGAGATCGAGGCGGATGAACCGGCGCCCGACACGTGCGGTACCTGCACCCGATGCCTCGACGCCTGTCCCACCCAGGCTTTCGACGGGCCGCGGCGGATCGATGCGCGCAAATGCATTTCCTACCTCACCATCGAGCACAAGGGACCGATCCCGCAGGAGCTGCGCAAGGCGATGGGCAATCGAATCTACGGCTGCGACGATTGCCTGGCGGTGTGTCCGTGGAACAGCTTTGCCGATTCCGCCGCCGCCAATCGCGCCTTCGTTCCACGCGAGGACTTGAAGGCGCCGCGGCTGGACCAGCTCCTCGCGCTGGACGATGCGGGCTTCAGGACGAGGTTCTCCGGCTCACCAATCAAGCGGATCGGCGTCAAGCGAATGATCCGCAACTGCCTGATCGCGGCAGGGAATAGCGGCGACCCCGCGCTTCTCGCATCGGTGCAGCGTCACCTGGACGATGACGATCCGGTCGTCGCCGAAGCCGCACGGTGGGCGCTCGCCGAGCTTCAGGGCGCTTCGATGGAAGCGATGCAGAGCGCCTGATCGACATCCGCGAGCGATCGCGACCGAGCATCGACATAGGTGACTCGATAGGGCGCATTTCCGGTCGGATAGAGATAAGCGTCGAGCACACACTGGTCGCTTCTGAACTGCAGCTTGAGACTGTCGCCCTCGCGGATCTGAAGCGCCGGCGTTCCCAGTCGCCGGACAAGCTCCTCGGCGGTCAAGCCGACGATCTGCCCGCGCGTGTGAGTCGACTGGGGAATCTCGGATACGGGTTCGGGAGAGGTGGTCCTCGGCGCCGTAGCGCAGGCAGCGGCGAGAAGGGTGAGCGAAGCAGCTAGGAAACGGCGCATGGGCAAGTGATGGCCGCGCTGGATTCACGGCGCAAGTTGCTACGTGCCTCGACGGCAGCTAGGCCGCCGCGATGAACCAGAAAACAGTGGATGTGCTGGCGATCGGCAATGCGATCGTCGACGTGATCACCGACGCCGACGATGCGTTCCTGGAGCGCCAGGGGATGGCCAAGGGATCGATGCGCCTGATCGACGCCAGTGAAGCGGAGCGGCTCTATGGAGCGATGGGGCCGGGGCGAGAGCTGAGCGGCGGATCGGCGGCGAACACGGTCGCCGGGCTTGCCGCCCTGGGGCTGAAGACGGCGTTCGTCGGCCAGCTCGGCGATGACGAACTGGGACAGATTTTCGCCCACGACATCCGCTCGCTCGGAGTGGACTTCCGGACGCCGCCGCGGTCCGATGCCGGTCCGACCGCACGCTGCCTCATCCTCGTCACGGCCGATGCCCAGCGGACGATGAACACCTTTCTCGGCGCCGCCCAGAACCTCGACACGGCCGCGATCGACCCCGCCTCTGTCGCAGGTGCTCGCATCCTCTATCTCGAAGGCTATCTGTGGGACCCGGAACAGCCTCGCGCGGCCATGCAGGCAGCGATCGACGCCGCGCACTCGGCCGGCACGAAAGTCGCCTTCACCTTGTCGGACGGCTTCGTGGTCGAGCGACACCGTGCAGACTTCCTGCGGCTGATCGACGAGGGCAAGATCGATATCCTCTTCGCCAACGAGCAGGAGTTCCTTCACCTCGCCCAGGCAACGGAGCTCCAGTCGGCGATCGACGCTTTCGCGGCGAAGATCCCGACCTTGGTCGTCACCCGAAGCGAGCACGGCGCCCTCGCCTGCTCCGGCGCCGAACGGGCCCAGGTCCCCGCCGAGCCGATCGAGAGGCTGGTCGATACGACGGGCGCCGGAGACCTGTTCGCGGCAGGCTTCCTGGCCGGTCAGGCGAAGGGCCGTTCGCTCGAGGATTCGCTTCGGCTGGGCGCGATCGCAGCGTCCGAGGTAATCCAGCATTACGGGGCTAGGCCGGAGCTTGACCTGGCTGCGCTCGCCGCCCCTCTGCTGCGATAGAAAAAGGGCCCCGGCGTCGCCGCCGGAGCCCCTCTCCCCCGTTTTTCCGTAGCGGCTAGATCTTGCCGCGAAGCGTGATTCCGAACGTGCGCGGCTCGCCGAGGAACGACCCGTAGAGCTGCGTCGCGACGTTCGGGATCGGAGAGCAGAAGCCGTTGACCGCGCCCGCCGTGGTGCAGGTCCCCTGGATCGGCGCGTCGAAGGCGACCTGCTCGTAATTCTTGTCGAACAGGTTCTGCGCCCACAGCTCGACGGACCAGCTGTTGTTCGGGCCGCGGATTCCGACGCGCGCGTTGACGATCGTGAACGATCCCTGGAACTTCTCGAGATCGAGGTCGGAGCCCGTGTTGAACCCGCTCATGTAGCGGGCGTCGGCGTAAACCAGGCCGCTGAGGCCCGAGCCGCCGATCGGCGGGGTCCAGGCCGCCGAGCCGGTCAGAGTCCACTTGTTCGAGTTCGAGATCCGCGCCCCCGGCAGCTGGAACAGCGCATTCGTCAGCGCCTTGCCATCGGCACCGACCAGATTGTCGCGATACTTGGTGTCGGCGTAGGTCACGCCGGCATTGATATCGAGGAACCGCATCGGGCGAGTGAATGCCTCGATCTCGATTCCCTGGCTGCGAACGCCCGCCTTGGTCCCCCCGGTGCAGGTGCCGGTCGCCGGATTATTGTCCGTGTCCGCACCATTCAGGTCGGATTTGCAGGCGTTGATGTTCTCGACCAGGAAGTTGAGGCCGTTGAACGTGTTCAGCTGGAAATCCCTGAACAGCTCGTGGAACAAAGCGACGTTCAGGTCGAAGCCGGGGCCATTGTACTTCACGCCGAGTTCGATCGCGTCGTTCGTCTCCGGCTTGAACGCAAGGTCGGCGCCCGAGGCGGTGATCCCCTGGCATCCAAGCTGCGCGGCGTTGACGCAAACCGCGCCATTGCCCGGAAGCGGCGGGTTCGAGGTCGGAGTTCCGACGACGATCGCCCGCCACAGCGCCGACCGGTCGAGGTTGAAACCGCCCGCCTTGTAGCCGCGCGAATAGCTCGCGTAGGTCAGGACCCGCGGCGTCGGCTTCCAGCTGAGGACCACCGTTCCCGAGAGCTTGTTCTCGCTCTTGCTGTCGCGAATGTCATAGCCGAGCGGGCCGACGGTCGGGTTGACGCAGGGCAGAGTCTGAAGCGCCGTTCCGGAGAAGGCGCCGCACAGGAAGTTGTTGTCTGCCAGATGCGCGTTGAGGGTCTTCTTCTCGTGCGTGTAGCGTGCGCCGACCGTCAGATCGAAACCCTCGGCGATCGTGAAGATGTTGTGGGTGAACAGCGCCCAGTTGGTGCTCTTCTGGTTCCACAAATCGTTGATCGCATTGTTGTTCAGCGACAGCAGCGGCGCTCCGCCCGCCAAAGCGAGATTGGTGAACCCGCTGTTGGTCAGGCCGGCGAAGGGACCGATCCCGGCGAACGCGGCCAGGACCGGCTGCTGCGACGCCGGAAGGAACGGAAGCACCCCGCCCGCGACGGCAGGGTTGATGCAGGTCGGGTTGGACGTGTCGACCAGCGCGCTCTGGCCGGTGAGGGCAGCGAAATTCTCGCCCACCAAACAGTTTGCGTAGCGCGAATAGTCGTTGCCGTAAGCGAGGTTGTCCTTAACCCGCAGCTTCTCGTCGGCGAAGTAGGCGCCGACCAGCCAGTCGAGCCTGTCGGCGAACGCCTTGCCGTTGAGCCGCAGCTCCTGGGTGAAGGTCTTGAAGCGGTTGGCGGAGCCGCCGTCGCTGTCGCGATAGAGGATGTCGAGCTTGTTGAAATCGGCATCCTGGCCGCGGACATAATCGTTGTAGCGATACGCCGTGATCGACGTGAAATTGGCGCCGCCGAAATCCCAGTCGAGCTCGTTCGAAAGGCCCCAGTCGTCGACGTTGCTGTCGTAATTGCGGCCAGGGGTGATCGACACTCGCCGCCGGTACGGATCGTCCTGCAGCATGCCGCCAAGGGCATTTTCGATACCGGCGATGGTCGAGGGCGTGTGAACGATCCCGCCGGCTGTCGCGATCGTGTCCTGAGTCGGAAGATAAGGCGCCGCGCAGCACTCCTCGCGCCGCCGCGTGTAATCGGCGACGAAGCGGTCGGTGATGTCGGAACTGGGCTGGTAAAGCAGCTGTCCACGAACCAGCCAGCGATCGCGATCGTTGACGTCTCGTCCGGAGACGACGTCCTTCAGGAAGCCGTCTCGCTTCAGATAGACCCCGTCGATCCGGCCCGCCAAAGTGCTGGTGAGCGGCCCCGTGATCGATGCGTCGGCGCGGCGCTCGTCGTAATTGCCGACGGTAATCGCGCCGTCGACTTCGGTGTCGAACCGCGGCTGGGCAGTGATGACGGAAATCAGCCCCGCGGACGTGTTGCGGCCGAACAGGGTTCCCTGCGGTCCGCGAAGCACCTCGATCCGCTCCACGGGGCCAAGCTCGGTCAGGCCCATTCCGACGCGCGAGCGATAGACTCCATCGATGAAGACGCCGACCGAGCTTTCCAGACCAGGGTTGTCGCCCACGGTTCCGACGCCGCGGATTCGGGCGACCGCTGCCCCGCCTTCGGACGAAGTCGACGAAACGAGGAGCGACGGCGACAGCTGGTTCAGCTGCCGAATGTCATGCGCTCCGGACATCTCCAGATTCTCGGCGGTGACCGCGCTAACGGCCAGCGGCACGTCGGACAGCGCCTGATTACGGCGGGTGGCAGTGACCACGATGTCGCCGGTGTCGACCGGCTGCTGGCTCACGCCGCTGTTCTTCACCGCGCCTTGTTCGGCGGTGTTGGGCGGATTGACCTGGGCCTCGCCGGACGGACCGGTCGGTTCCGTCGGCTGGCCCGGACTGGCTTGCTGAGCGTAAAGCGGTGCAGGAACAGCGAAGATAACGGCTGAAAGCAGCCACACGGATTTACGCATTTTGCCCTCCCAGGGTCCGCGATGGGCGAACCTCCAGGAAGAAGCTAATCCAGGTCAAAGATAGACGGAAGCTGCCGCCGTGACGGGCAGGAGAATCGGCTGCCGTTGCTGCATTAATGCAACAGCATTACTCACTTTGGTTAGATCGTTACTGGAAAAAGCCCGATTTCAAGCCCGGTGTGACCCGCGTCGCGTCACTTCGGAGCGAGCACCATCAACATCTGCCGGCCTTCCATCCGCGGGTGAGCCTCGACCTTCGCGACCTCGGCGGTCTGCTCCTGCACCCGGCGAAGCACGGCCATTCCAAGCTCGCCATGCGCCATTTCGCGGCCGCGGAAGCGCATGGTGAGCTTCACCTTGTCGCCTTCCTCGATGAACTCGAAGACCTTCTTCATCTTGGTGTCGTAATCGTGGTCGTCGATGTTCGGACGCATCTTGATCTCCTTGATCTCCTGCGTCTTCTGCTTCTTGCGCTGCTCGTTCGCCTTCTTTTGCGCCTCGTACTTGTAGCGGCCGATGTCGAGGAACTTGGCGACCGGCGGATCGGAGTTGGGGGAGATTTCGACGAGGTCGAGCCCGACGCCCTGCGCCTGCTCGAACGCTTCTCGGGTATACATCACGCCCAGGTTTTCGCCGTTTTCATCGATGACCCGGACCTTCGGGCTCTGGATGAACTCATTGTAGCGAGGGCCGGACATCGGCGGCGGCGCCATCGGTCGGCGCGGATAGGGCGGTGGTATAGTCGTCTCTCCAATCAGTTAGAACGTTGCGTTTGCGCGAATTAAGCGTTTGCCGGCGCTTTGAAAAGGCTGCCGGCGCAGGAGCGCCACTCTTTTGCCGCGGGCTGTGGCGGACTCGCGTCAGGCTTCCGGGCGAAGATCAGGCGGAACGATCTCCGCGGAAATCGCTTCGACCGCCTCGTCGAGGTTCATCATCTTCTGGTGCTCATCGGAGCCGAGCCTTCGGATCGCGACCGTTCCTTCGTCCGCCTCGCGCTTTCCGACAACCAGGAGCAGCGGGACCTTGGCCAGCGAGTGCTCCCGCACCTTGTAGTTGATCTTCTCATTGCGGAGGTCGGTCTCGACTCGGATTCCGCGGGCCGCGAGTTTGGCCGCGACTTCGCGCGCGTAATCGTCGGCTTCGGAAACGATCGTCGCAACGACCGCCTGCACCGGCGCCAGCCACAGCGGAAACTTGCCGGCGTAATGCTCGATCAAAATTCCGATAAATCGCTCGAACGTGCCGAGAATCGCGCGGTGGAGCATCAGCGGCGAGCGCTTTTCGCCGTCTGCAGCGACATAGGTCGCGCCGAGCCGCTGCGGCATCTGCGGGTCGAGTTGCAAAGTCCCGCACTGCCAGGTGCGGCCAATCGCATCCTGGAGGTGGAACTCCAGCTTGGGGCCATAAAAGGCGCCCTCGCCCGGAAGCACTTCATAATCGAGACCGGTTTCCTTGAGCGCCGTCTCGAGATCGGACTCGGCGCGGTCCCACTCCTCGTCGGTACCGATGCGCTGCTCGGGCCTCGTTGCGAGCTTCACCTGGTAGTCGGCAAAGCCCAGATCCCGGTAAATTGCGTCGAGGAGCGCACAAAACGCCTTCGTCTCCTCTACGAGCTGCTCGTGCGTGCAGAAGATGTGCGCATCGTCCTGGGTGAACTGGCGCACCCGCATGATTCCGTGGAGCGCGCCGTGCGGCTCGTTCCTGTGGCAGCAGCCGAATTCGGCAAGCCGCAGCGGAAGCTCGCGGTAACTGGTGATTCCCTGCTTGAAGACCTGCACGTGCGCGGGGCAGTTCATCGGCTTGAGAGCCATCAGCTCGGCGTCGCCCGAAATCACCGGCTTGCCCTCTTCGGTTGAGGGAATCTCATCCGGAACGACGAACATATTCTCGCGGAACTTGCCCCAGTGGCCGGACAGGACCCACAGCTTGGAATCGATCAGCTGCGGAGTCTTGATCTCGCGATAGCCTGCCGCGTCCAGCCGCCGCCGCATGTACGCCTCCAGCTGGCGCCAGATCAGATACCCCTTCGGGTGCCAAAAGACGGACCCATGCGCTTCGGCCTGGAGGTGGAACAGGTCCATCTCCTGCCCGATCTTGCGATGGTCGCGCTTGGCCGCTTCCTCGAGGCGCACGAGATAGGCGTCGAGCTGCTTCTTGTTGAGCCAGGCCGTGCCGTAGATGCGGCTAAGCATCGGGTTCTTGGGATCGCCGCGCCAATAGGCGCCGGAAACCCGGGTCAGCTTGAATGCCTGCGGGTCGAGCTTGCCCGTCGAGGCGAGATGGGGGCCACGGCAAAGGTCCACCCAGGCGGCGTCGCCCTCCCCCGTTCGGTACATCGTGATGGTCTCGCCCTCCGGCAGCTCCATCACCCATTCCGCCTTGAACGCCTCGCCCTGGCCCTTGAAGAAATCGCGAACCTGGTCGCGGGTCCAGACTTCGCGGCACAGCGGCTTGTCGGCGGCGATGATGCGCCGCATCTCCTCTTCGATCGCCGGAAGCTCCTCCTCCGTGAAGGCGCCGTGCTCGGCGGTCGGGGCGAAGTCGTAGTAGAAGCCGTCGTCGGTCGCCGGGCCGAAGGTGATCTGGGTTCCGGGGAACAGGTTCTGGACGGCTTCGGCCAGGATGTGCGCGAAGTCGTGGCGAACCAGTTCGAGCGCGTCCTTTTCGTCGCGGGAGGTGACGAGCGCCAGGCTGGAGTCGCTTTCGATCGGGCGGTTGAGATCGCGAAGCTCACCGTCGACGCGCGCTGCCAGCGCGGCCTTGGCAAGGCCAGGCCCGATCGCCGCCGCGATATCTGCGGGGGTCGAGCCTTCCGGCACTTCCCGGACCGATCCGTCCGGAAGCGAAATCTTGAACATCTTCGTCATTGCGTCCGCCATGTAGCGACGCGCCCATAGCGGCTCAACTGCGGCGTGAGTGACTTGCCAAGGAATTCGCTGCGCTGCGGGTTCAGTTCTCTCGGGCCTCTTCAACTTCTGTTGGAAGCAACCTGTAAAGGACGATTGACAGGCGGATCCGCTTTATGTAAAGCGTCCTTGTCTAAGAGATAAGGAACCTTTACCCATGGCCCATTCCCTCGCGTGGAAACGCTACAATATCCGGGCACTTTGGCTCAGCGTCGCTTACGCGGTGTTCCTTCTGGCCGCCGTCTATGCGTTCAAGCATCACTTGCTCGAGGGGCCGCTTGCCTATGTCGCCGCCGTCCTTCCGGCACTGCCGATCATCGGAATCTTCGCGGCAATCGGGCGCTACCTGGTGGAAGAGCCGGACGAATATGTGCGCATGCTGATGGTTCGCCAGACCTTGTGGGCCAGTGCCATTGCGCTGAGCGTCGCAACCGTCTGGGGTTTCCTCGAAAGCTTCGAACTCGTCGGCCACATCGAATTTTACTACATCGCGGTGATCTGGTTCGGCGGCCTCGGTCTCGGCGCCTGCATCAACCGAGTGACGGTCGGCGCGCCGGTGCGGTGCTGACATGGAAAACCGCCTCCGAGTCCTCCGCGCCGAGCGCGGCTGGAGCCAGGGCGATCTTGCGACCCGCCTCGAAGTTTCACGGCAGAGCGTGAACGCGATCGAGACCGGCAAATACGATCCCTCGCTTCCGCTCGCTTTTCGAATAGCCGAGCTGTTCGACCTTCCGATCGAAGACGTCTTCGTCTCGCCCAGCCGCCGAAGCTCGGCCGCGATCTAACAAGCCAAATTTAACAGGGAGAATTTGAAATGCGATTTCTCGCAATGGTCCTTTGCGTCTTTGCCGCGGCAACCCTCGACTGGTCGGCGCCGGCTCGGTCAGAGCCCTCCTCCGCCGTTACGCAGCAAATGCCGCATATCTCGATCGTGTCCCTTGGCAGCGGCGATCCCGTCATCCTCATTCCCGGGCTTTCCACCCCGCGCGACGTGTGGAACGGGTTGGCGCCGGAGCTGGCCAGGAACCACCGCGTGATCCTGGTGCAGGTCAATGGCTTTGGCGTCGGGGATCCCACGGCCAACCTTCAGCCCGGCATGCTGGATGGAATCGTCGCCGACCTCCATGCCTATCTCGCCGAGAACAAGCTTGGGGCCGTGCCCGTCGTCGGCCACTCGATGGGCGGGCTCGTCGCACTGAAGCTGGCGAAGGCACATCCCGCCGACACGTCGAAGCTGATGATCGTCGACTCGCTGCCTTTCGTGGGCGACATCTTCGTGCCCGGTTCGACGGTCGCTCAACTGGAGGCGCAGGCGAGAGCCATGCGGGACGGGATGATCGCCGGTTACGGGAAGCCCAATGCTGCAGCCGCCGAGGCGACCGCCGCTTCGCTCGCCCTCACGCCGGCTGCGCAGGCGAAGGTCGCGCAATGGATCGCCGCATCCGACGCACGCGTGTCGGCCGAGGCCATGTACGAGGATCTGACAACCGATCTGCGGCCCGACATGGCGACGATCGCGACCCCGATCACTCTGGTCTATCCCTGGTCGAAAGCCCTCCCGAAAGAGCGGGCGGAGGCTTTCTACAAATCCGAATATTCGGGAACGCCGAACATCAGCTTTGTCGCAGTCGGCGATTCCGGCCATTTCGTCATGCTGGACCAGCCGGACTCGTTCGCCGCCGCTTTGCGCGCGTTCCTCGACTAGGGGACGCGCCTATTGCTCGTGAAGCGAGTGGTGGAAGCTGACCATCAGGGGGTCGAGGATATATTGGAGCGCCGAACGCTTGCGCACCGAAAGCATGGCCTCGACGGGAAGTCCCGGCCGGAGCCTGCCATGACCAAGCACCTCCTGCACCAGCTGCAGCTGGCCCGGCCGCACCTCGATCTCGGCCCGGAAATAGGGCCGGCCGGACTTCTCGTCGGTGAAGCGGTCAGCGGAGATGGTGCGGACCCGGCCCGCGATCAGCGGAAGGCTTCGGTCGTGGACGCTCTCGAACCGAAGCTGGGCGTCCTGACCGGCATAGACATCGTCCGCGTCGGCGGGACTCACCTGTGCCTGGATGACAAGCGTACGGTCGTCGGGAACGATCTCCATGAGCGTCTGGCCCGGCGCGACCACGCCCCCGACCGTGAAGGCGGTCAGGCCGACGACGTGACCGGTAGCCGGCGCCCGGATCTTGGCGCGCTCCAGCTGCTCGCGCGCTGCGACCAGCTTCGGAAGCACTTCGGACAGCTTCGCTTCCGCCGCTCCCAGATCGGCCGCGATCTGCTGCTGGCTGTCGCGGACGAGCGAGAGGGATTGCATGCGGGTCTCGCCGATGCCCTGCCCGGCGCGCGCCATTTCCGCGGTCATTCCCGCTTCCTGTCCGCGAAGGTCCGCCTCCGCTTGCTCCAGGGACCGGACGCGAGTCATCGACGCGAAGCCCTTCGCGGCGATTTCCTTCAGGCCGGCGAGTTCGTCGTTGAGGATGTGCCGCTGCTCGATGATCGCCTTGCGCTGCTGGACATAGCCGGTCTGCTGCTCGCGCAATTGCGCCGCCCGTTGCGACAGGACCGACTGCTGGGCCGAAAGCGACGCGGCCCGCGCCTGCATCTCGCCCTGCTGCATCCGGAGCGCGGCCTCCGCCAACGCGCGATCCTCCAGCGCCACCGAAGCGAATTGCGCCGGGGCATCGAAGCTGCTTTTGCCGGCCTGTTCGGCAAGCAGACGCTGGCGCTGCGCCAGGAGCATGAAATAGTCGCTGGTCAATGATCGCTCGGCAGCGAGCGTTTCCGGCGCCGACAGTTCGATGAGAACGTCGCCGCGCCGTACTTCCTGCCCCTCGCGGACATGGAGGGCGGTGACGACTCCGCCTGTCGGATGCTGGACGGCCTGGCGATTGCCAAGGACCGAAATGACTCCGGGCGCGCTGACCGCGGCATCAAGCGGGGTTAGCGCTGCCCAGCCGAGGAGAACGACGAAGAAGAGGACCGCGACCCCGGTGCCGATCCGGATATCCCGGCTCGGATCGTCGGGCGAAGCGGCGGCTTCGAAACGCTGGAAGCCCATGTTCATGCCGCCGTCTCCGACTTCTTCGTGCCGGTAAGCTGTGCGACCACCTTGCGGGTTTCGCCGAGCAGGCGCGGCCGGCCGGAATCGAGGAGCAGTACCCGGTCGGCATAATCGAGTACGGATTTGCGATGCGCGGCGATTACAACCCCTCCGCCGCGTGACCGGACCGCCGTCACCGCCTTGGCAAGCGCAATGTCCCCGTCCGAGTCCAGCCAGCTGTTGGGCTCGTCGAGAACGAGCAGCGCGGGCGAACCGTAAAGAGCCCGTGCAAGCGCGATCCGCTGCCCCTGGCCCGCCGAAAGGCCTGCTCCAAGCGGGCCCAGCTCCGTCTCGTAACCGTCGGGCAGGTGGAGGATCAGCTCGTGAACCCCGGCAAGCTTGGCGGCAGTGACGACCTCGGCATCGACAGAGTCGCGCGGGCCCTCGGCGAAGCGGCAGATATTGTCGCGAATGCTGCCTTCGAGCAGCGATGGCTGCTGCGGCATGTAGCCGATGTGGCGGCCGAGCTCATCGGCTTGCCAGTCGGTCAGCCTGGCGCCGTCGATTCGGACCTCGCCCACGGTCGGAGCCGCGGCGCCGACCAGGATCCGGGCGAGAGTCGTTTTCCCCGATCCGCTCGGACCGATGACCGCGACCACTTCGCCAGGCACGACTTCGAAGCTGACGCCGAACAGGATCGGACGGCCATCGGCGGTACGAACCCCGACCTGTACGACCGACAGGCGCCCTTCGGGATCGGGAAGGCGGGTGCGGACCTCCTGGACGACCGGTTCCGACTCCACGGCCTTGGACAGGCGAGCGAGCGCGGCATGGGCGCCGGTCAGCGAGGACCAGCCGGCGATGAGGGCGTCCACCGGCTGGAGCGCGCGCCCGACGACGATCGACGAGGCGATGATCGCCCCAGCGGACAAGTCGCCGGCGATCGCAAGCAAGGCGCCAAGCCCCAGCGCCGCCGACTGGACGAACAAGCGGAGGAAGCGGCCGGCAGCGGTGAATCGGCTTCCGGCGAACTGTGCCGATGCAAGCTGCTCGACGGCCGAGGATCGCTTCGACAGGCCGAGCCGAGCAACACGCGAGCCCATCCCCAGCGCGCGCACGGAATCCCCCTGCATCGTCGCCGCCTGAGTCCAGTTGTGCGCCGCCGCGAGGCTGGTCGTCGCCGAATCCATGGCCGGGCGCGTGAGCCGCTGGTTTGCCCAGGCAAGCGCAAACATGGCGACCGCGGCAACGACGGCGAGCACTCCGATCCAGACGTTGAGCAGAAAGGAGACGATGATGAACAGCGGGAGCCAGGGCAGGTCGAGCAAGGCGGCCGCAGCCGGGCTGGCGAGCGTGCTTCGAACGGTGTCGAGATCGCGGATCGACTGCGCAGGGCCCGTGCCTGCCACCGCCTTCTGGAGAAGTCGCGGGGTTACGAGGGCGTCGATCCTGAGGCTCGCGCGCACGAGCAGCCGAAGCCGGATGGCATCCAGCATGCTGAGGCTTACGAGGGCAATCGCCAGCGCCAGGGTGATGAAGCCGAGGGTCGCCACTCCCCCGGTAGGGACGACCCGGTCGTAAACCTGGAGCATGTAGATCGGCGCGGCGAGGTACAGCAGGTTGACGCCGAGGCTGAACATCGCAGCCGCGACGATGTGCGTCCGGCACTCGCGTGCCGCCTTTGCCAGCAGTGGCGGAAGTTCGATTCCAGCGATAGTCATGCGGCCCCGCCCGCAGCTCGTGCTGCCCATCCGACCCTTTGCCATTCCGGCGGCAATGTCAACGCAGCTAAGTGCTTGAAGCGCCAGCCCGTTCTCCGAAATGGGACAGCGAAAGCGATTGACAGCCATTATTGACCCGTGCAGCCTCGTGTTCTTGGCCGGCTGCTCGGAGCGCCAGGGAAATCGGCAAGCGGTGGTGCAATGCCTCCGCGAAGGGGGGCATGTGGCGACGATCAACGGCACGACCGGCAACGACATTCTCAACGGCACCAGCGGCGACGACACGATCAACGGGCTTGATGGCGACGACACCATCAACGGTCTCGGCGGCAATGACACGATCGATGGCGGCAATGGATGGGACGTGATTCACGGCGGCGATGGTGCCGACGTCATCCACAGCGGCCTTGGCTCAGACACTGTCTATGGCGACGCCGGCAACGACACGATTTACATGGAGGACGATTATTACGGCCTCGCCTACGGCGGGGCCGGCAACGATACGATTTACGCTGGCCCCTGGGGCGGGTCCTATGATGGTGGGGACGGCGATGACACGATCATCGGGATCCCGCCCGATGTCGCCGTGGGCAATGGCTATAACGATTTCGCCAGTTACCAGAGCGCCAGCAGTGGGGTCACGGTTTCGCTAGCCATTTCGGGAGCGCAGGACACGGGTCAGGGCAACGATACGCTGATTGAAATCGATTCGCTGGCGGGCAGCAATTACGACGACGTGTTGACGGGCAATGACGGTAGCAATCAACTCATCGGGCACTCCGGTGACGATCAGCTCTTCGGCGGTGGCGGATACGACCTCCTGGCTGGCGGTGAGGGAAACGACGTTCTCGACGGCGGAGTTGGCATTGATGAAATGGATGGCGGATCTGGAGACGACACCTACTTCGTCGATGACGCTTCCGACACGGTAGTCGAGCAGCCCGGAGAGGGTAACGACACGATATTCTCGTCGGTCACCTATTCAGTGCTCAATTTTCAATATCCGTACGTCCCCTCGAACATCGAGGCGATCACCCTTACCGGAAGCGCCGATATCGATGCGACGGGTGATGGCCTCGCGAACACTCTCACCGGGAATGACGGGAACAACGGACTTTATGGATATTCCGGTGCCGATGTGCTGATCGGCGGTGCCGGCAATGACATCCTCAACGGTGGCGGGGACGCCGATCGAATGAGCGGTGGAACCGGTGATGACGAGTACCATGTCGATGTCACGGGAGATCTCGTCTTTGAAAGTGCCGGCGAGGGCATCGATACCGTCATTTCGATCGTATCCTACTCGCTGGGTGCAAATGTCGAGAACCTCACGCTGTATCCGACGTCGGACAGTATCAACGGCTATGGCAACGCCCTCGACAATTCGCTCGTCGGCAACGACGGCAACAACATCCTGCGTGGCTATGACGGCAATGACATTCTTGCTGGCAACGACGGAAACGACACTCTCGACGGCGGGATCGGAGACGACCGGCTTTCGGGCGGCAATGGAAATGACATGCTATCGGGCGGCAGCGGCGCGGATTTCATCGCCGGCGGAGATGGAACGGATACGCTCGATTATTCGCAGTCCGCCGCTGGCGTTACTGCCTCGCTGACCTTCGGCTCGGCCAATACTGGCGGCGATGCGGAAGGCGATTCCATCATCGGAATTGAAAACCTGATCGGATCCGCTTTCGACGACAATCTGATCGGGGACGAAGGGGTGAACATCCTCACCGGTGGAACCGGAAATGATCAGCTCACGGGCAACGCGGGCACCGATACGTTGAGCGGGAACGCCGGCAACGACACGCTGCTGGGAGGAGGCGACGCCGACAAGCTGGTCGGCGGCGACGGGGACGACATTCTGGATGGCGGCACCGAAGTCGATCGCATGATCGGCGGCGCAGGAAACGACACTTATTACGTCGACAATTATTCCGATGCGATCGTCGAGAATGGGAGCGAAGGCATCGACACGGTCTTCTCGAGCTCCAACTACAAGCTCTCGGACAATATCGAGAACCTCACCCTGGTGGAGAACGACATCTCCACCTGGGCCTATGGCAATGACATCGACAATGTGCTGACCGGCAATGCCGCCAGCAACAAGCTGTTCGGGCTTGGCGGGAACGACGTGATCGACGGCGGGGCGGGCACCGACCGGATGTTCGGCGGCACCGGCGACGACACTTATCATGTCGACACCTACAACGACCATGTCATCGAGAATGCGAACGAGGGCAATGACAGCGTCATCGCGTCCGACAATTACAAGCTGTCGGACAATATCGAGAGCCTGACCCTGGCCGGAAGCGCCAACATCTGGGGCTACGGCAATGCGTCCGACAAAGTGCTGACCGGCAATGGCGGCGCCAACACGCTGTTCGGGCTTGGCGGCAACGAC
>JBQCIU010000015.1:0-33399 GCA_051953395.1 Sphingomicrobium sp. | reverse complement strand
CGCCACACCGGGTCCTCAACCGCGCCGGCGCTCTCCGCGATTTCCGACGCCAGCGAATCCTCGCTGACGAACAGCGCCGGAAGATCGGGGCCGAGCGCGACCCGAGCGGCGCCCGTCAGGGTCGCGAAGTCGACGATCAGCTCGGGCTCGGATTCGCCCGCTTTCGCCAGCGAGTCGGCGAGGATGAGCCGGCCTTCGGCGTCGGTATTGTCGATCTCGACATGGAGGCCTTTGCGCGATCGAACCACATCGCCTGGGCGGATGGAATTGCCGGAGACGGCGTTCTCGACCGCCGGAATCAGCAGATGGACCCGGACCGGCAAGCGCGCGCTTGCAACGAGCCACGCTAGGGCCAGCGCATGGGCAGCGCCGCCCATGTCCTTCTTCATGATCCGCATTCCGGCCGCCGACTTGATGTCGAGCCCGCCCGAATCGAAGCAGACGCCCTTGCCCACGATTGCGATCCGCGGGTGATCCGGATTGCCCCATTCGGCCTCGATCAGGCGCGGCGCGCGATCGGGCGTCGCCGCGCCTCCGACTGCGGCGATCAGGGGATAGCCTTCGTCCAGCTCGCCGCCGCTGGTAACCTGGATATCGGCGCCGGTTCCGGACAGTCGCTCCCGAACCGCCTGCTCCAGCTCCGCCGGGCCGAGCTGAAGCGCGGGCGTGTTGACGAGATCGCGAACCAGCGCCGTCGCTTCCGCGGTCCGGATTGTCGGCTCGATCATCGCCGCCTCGCCGCTGACCAGCACGCGGGGGCCGTGCTCCGCCGAGTCCGGACTGCTTCGGAATGTGTCGAACCGGTGCTGCGCCAGGAGCCAGCCGAGAGCCGCCTTGCCCGGCGCGCCTTCCGCCAGGCGATAGCTGCCCTCGGGAAGCACGTCGGGAAGCTTCGCCAGGCACCAGGGGGACAAGGTATCGACGTCCGCGACCGCGGCGACGACCTCGAACTCGTTGCCTCGCGGAAGGACCACGGCCGAATAACCGCTCTTGCCGTCAAACCGGTTCGCCTCCAGCAGCGCCCGGTCTTCCGCGGGCCGGCTCTTCACCCATTCGGCGAAGCTGTCCTTGTCGACGAGGTGGATCGGACGGGCCTTTTGCCCGCGGTCGGCGACGAGGAGCGAAGCGAATTCGGTCATTGCGGCATGATGATGAACTGTTCCCACCGGCCGTTCGATCCCGGCTCGGCATAAGTGATCAAGGCCAGATCCTTGCCGCCGGGATAATGGAGAAGGAAGTTGCGATTGACGAAGCCGCCGCGCAGCTTCGGGGCGCCGCGCGCTTCGAATGTGGGCGTTCCCAGCGGCGCCAGGCTCGACCGGTAATCGCCGAGCGTCGTCGCATCGAAATAATAGTTGAGATCGTCCGTGAACTTCGACCGGTCGATGCTCCCGTTGACGATCGACGCGTAAATGGAGCGAACGTCATCGGCGCGTGCGCTTTCCCCCGTCAGCGCGGGCTCCGGAGAATCGAGCACGATTTTCTCGATCCCTTCGGTCAGCGTGTCGGTGGCGCTGCTGAAATCGGCATTGGTGAAGACGATGATGGCCGCCTTGGAATCCGGATAGACCGTGTTCTGGGTCAGGAAACCGACGGCCTCGCCGCCATGGTCGATCACGTGGCGCTGGCGCTGGTACGTGTTGAACACCCCAAGGCCATAGCCGTTGGTTCGGCCATCGGTCCTCAGGACCCGTGTTTCCTGCTCGATCCAGTCCTCCGCCGGGATCAGCGAACGGTTCATTCGGGCGATGTCCCATTTGGCGAGGTCTGCCGCGGTCATCGACAGCTCGCCCGCCGCGTAGAGCCATCCGCGCGCCGGCGGCTGCGCGATTCGCACCGGCCCGAGAGCATAGCGGTGATAGCCTGCCGGGAAGGCGGGCGTGTTGGTGTTGTCCTGGTCCTTGACGCTCGTCATCCCGAGCGGCTGGAAGATCTTGCGACCGAGATAGGTGAGGAGCGGCTCGCCGCTGACCTTCTCGGCAATCATCCCCGCCACGACATAGCCGGTGTTGCTGTACTGCCAGCGCGTGCCCGGCTCGTAATCGAGCGGCTTCTTTGCCCAGCGGTCGACGATGCCCTGCGGCGTCGTCGGCACGGTCATCGTCTTGAACAGATAATCCTGGGGCCAGAAATCCTGCAGGCCGGACGTATGCGACAGGAGCTCGCGGATCGTGATCCTGTCCGCGCCGCTGATGTCCGGGAAATATTTCGCGACCTTGTCGTCGAGGCTGAGCTTGCCTTCATCCTCGAGGAGGAGGAGCGCCATCGCCGTGAACTGCTTCGAGTTCGACGCGATCTGGTAGGGCAGGTCGGCCCGCGCCGGCAGGCCTTCGTTCGCCTTTCCATAGGCCTTGTCGAGCACGAGCTTCCCGTCGCGGACGACGGCAATCTCCGCTGAGGGGACACCGGTGTCGGCAAGAGTCTTCGTGACAAGCTGGTCGATCCGGGAAACCTCGGAGGCGCTGAGCGGCTGGGCGGCGGCGGGTGCCGATACGACGGCAAGCAGTGCGAACGCGGATTTGAGCATGGCCGCCAACCTAGCGGCGGAGCGCCGGCTGTCGAGTCGGCGCCCGAAGGCGCTTATTCTTCAATGATCGACCGGATCCGGGATGCAAGCTTGTCCATCGGGAAGGGCTTGCTCAGCACATGCATCCCGGGTTCGAGATGCCCGTTCGAGATGGCCGCATTTTCGGCATAGCCGGTAATGAACAATATCTTCAGCTTGGGACGCGATTTGCGGGCGGCATCGGCAAGCTCCTTGCCGTTCGTTCCGCCGGGAAGACCGACGTCGGTGATCAGCAGGTCGATGTTCACGTCGGATTCGAGCACCTTGAGTGCGGAATCCGCGTCGGCAGCCTCGATTCCGCGATAGCCGAGCTCGGCGAGCGTATCGCCCACGAGCATCCGAACGGTCGGTTCGTCGTCGACCACCAGAACGGTTTCGCCGTCCTGGGATTTCGGCAAATCCGCTGTCCGGGGATGCACTTCCGGGACGTCGGCTGGCCCCAGGTGCCTGGGGATGTAGATCTTCACCGTCGTTCCCTGCCCGACCTCGGAGTAGATCCGAACTTGGCCGTTCGACTGTCTGGCGAAGCCATAGATCATGGACAGGCCGAGACCCGTGCCCTTGCCGATGGGCTTGGTCGTGAAGAAGGGGTCGAACGCTTTCTCGATGACCTCCTTCGTCATGCCCTCGCCCGTATCGGAGACGCAGATTGCGACATAATGGCCGCGCGGCATGTCCCGCTGAGCCGCCCCGGTGTCGTCAATCCACGTGTTGGCGGTCTCGATCGTGATGCGTCCGCCATCAGGCATAGCGTCGCGGGCATTGATGCAGAGGTTCAGAATGGCATTCTCGAGCTGGTTCTGATCGCACCGGCAGGTCCACAGGCCGGCTGCGAGGATGGTTTCAAGCTGGATGCCCGGTCCGACCGTCCGCCGGACCAGTTCCTCCATGCCCGAGATCAGCCGGTTGGCATCGACGCTTTTCGGTTCGAGCGGCTGGCGGCGGGCGAAGGCCAGCAGCCGATGGGTCAGCGTGGCCGCGCGCGATGCAGCGCCTTGAGCGGCGGTGATGTAGCGCTCGACATCGCTGATCCGCCCTTGCGCGAGACGGGCTTTCATCAGGTCGAGGCTGCCGGTGATCCCCGCCAGCAGATTGTTGAAGTCGTGCGCCAGCCCGCCGGTCAGCTGCCCAACTGCCTCCATCTTCTGCGACTGGAACAGCGCCTGCTGCGACTTTTCCAACTCGATCTGGGCTTCCCGCCGTTCGGTGAGGTCGCGCGTGACCTTGGCGAAACCGACAATATCGCCCTTGTCGTCGCGGATCGGATCGAGGACCACGCTCGCCCAGAACCGACTGCCGTCCTTGCGTTGGCGCCAACCCTCGGCGGTGAAGCGGCCCTCTGTGCGCGCGGTCTCCAGCGCCTTCCAGGGCACGCGCTTCTCGAGATCCTCCGGCGTGTAAAAGCGGGAAAAATGCTCCCCGACGATTTCGTCCGTCGTGTAGCCCTTGATCCGCTGCGCGCCGGGGTTCCAGCTGGCGACGTGCCCCTCCTGGTCGAGCATGAAGATCGCATAGTCGACGACCGACTGCACCAGCCTCTCGTAGAGCGCAGCGTCGACTTTGGCGGCAGTTGGCTTTTTAGGCGGCAAGGAGGACCCGGGTTCCTGTGGACTGGTTCGCAAACGTGCGTGCTGTGCCCAACGTTCCCCTGCAATGAGGCGTTAGCTTCTTTAGCAGCGGACTGCGTCTTCTGCCGGAACGCCGAAGAGATCATGCTCGTCGGAATCCTCGACGAGGACAGAAACCCGGTCGCCGGGCTTCAACGCTCCCGCATCGCGAAGGTGGACCTCGCCGTCGATCTCCGGTGCGTCGGCCTTCGAACGGCCGGTGGCGCCGCCGGATTCCGGGTCCACCGCGTCGATGAGAACATCGATCCTCTTGTCGACCTTCGCCGCAAGCTTCTCCGCGGAGATCCTCGCCGAGAGGGCCATTACCTGCTCGTACCGCTCCTGCTTGACCTCTTCGGGGACCTGGTCGGCCATCGACGTCGCGTCGGCACCTTCGACAGGCTCGAACTTGAACGCTCCGACGCGGTCGAGCCGGGCTTCCTCGAGCCATTCGAGCAGGTAGCGGAAGTCCTCGTCCGTCTCGCCGGGGAAGCCGACCACGAACGACGAGCGCACCGCGATGTCGGGAACGATGGCGCGCCACTCCTTCAGCCGCTGCAGCACCTTGGCTTCGTTGGCGGGCCGCTTCATTGCCTTGAGCACTTTCGGGCTCGCGTGCTGGAACGGGATGTCGAGATAGGGGAGCAGAAGGCCCTCCGCCATCAGCGGGATGACTTTGTCCACGTGCGGATAGGGATAGACGTAATGCAGCCGCACCCATGCGCCGAGCTTGCCGAGCTCTCGAACGAGGTCGGTCATGTGCGCCCGCACTTCGCCACCTTTCCACGGCCAGGAGGCGTGCTTCAGGTCCAGGCCGTAGGCGCTTGTGTCCTGGCTGATGACCAAAAGCTCTTTCGTCCCGGCGGCGACGAGCTTCTCTGCCTCTCGAAGGATCGCATCGGGCCGGCGGCTCTGGAGATCGCCGCGGAGCTGCGGGATGATGCAGAAGGCGCAGCGGTGGTTGCAGCCTTCGGAAATCTTCAGATAGCTGTAGTGGCGCGGGGTCAGCTTCAGTCCCGCTTCCGGAACCAGGTCCGTGAAGGGCGATGCAGCAGGCGGAGCCGCCTCGTGAACGGCCGCGACGACTTCCTCATATTGATGGGCGCCGGTGATCGCGAGCACGTCCGGGAAGCGGTCGCGAATGACGTCGGCTTCCTTGCCCATGCATCCGGTGACGACGACTCGGCCGTTTTCGGCGATCGCCTCGCCAATCGCTTCCAGGCTCTCCGCCTTGGCGCTGTCGAGGAAGCCGCAGGTGTTGACCAGCACCACGTCGGCGCCTGCATAGTCGGCCGACATGGCATAGCCGTCGGAGCGCAGCTTGGTCATGATGCGCTCGCTGTCGACCAGATTCTTGGGACAGCCGAGCGAGACCAGGCCGACGCGCGGCGCCTTGGGGAGAGTCACGGTTTTCATGCGGAGCGGCGCCCTTAATGGAAAATCGTGGCTGAATCGAGGCTTAAGTCGCTCGCCTCGAACCTTGTTCATTGTGCGCTGCAGCGGCTAAGAGAGCCGCCCTTCGCTTCAGGAGCTTTCGATGCGTATCGCGATGATCGGAACCGGCTACGTCGGGCTCGTTTCCGGCGCCTGTTTTGCCGATTTCGGCCACCACGTGACCTGCATCGACAAGGATGAAGCCAAGGTCGCGGGGCTTCACGCCGGCCGGATGCCGATCTGGGAACCGGGCCTGGAGTCCCTCGTCAAATCCAATGTCGAGGCAGGCCGGCTCCATTTCACGACTGATCTCAAGGAGGGCGTGGAGGGCGCCGACGCGGTATTCATCGCGGTCGGCACTCCGGCGCGGCGCGGCGATGGCCACGCCGACCTCAGCTTTGTTTTCGCGGCGGTCCGCGAACTGGCGAAGGCGCTCGACAGGCCCGCCGTGATCATCACCAAGTCGACGGTCCCGGTCGGCACCGGCGACGAGATCGCCAGGATTCTCGCCGAAGAGGGCGCTCCGGACGGGACTTCGGTGGCGTCGAACCCCGAATTCCTTCGCGAAGGCGCCGCGATCGCCGACTTCAAGCACCCGGACCGGATCGTCGTTGGCGCCGAGGACGAGCATGCCCGCGAGGTGCTTCGCGAAATCTACCGGCCGCTGTTCCTCAACAAGGCGCCGATCCTGTTCACCGGCCGCCGGACGGCCGAGCTCACCAAATATGCCGCCAATGCCTTCCTTGCGGTGAAGATCAGCTTCATCAACGAGATTGCGGACCTGTGCGAAGCGGTCGGCGCCGACGTGCAGGAGGTCGCTCGGGGGATCGGCCTCGACAACCGCATCGGCCCGAAATTCCTTCACCCGGGCCCCGGCTACGGCGGAAGCTGCTTCCCGAAAGACACGCTGGCCCTGCTCAAGACCGCCGAGAAAGCCGGAGTCGAGCAGCGCATCGTCAGCACGGTCGTCGACGTCAACGACGCACGCAAGGAGTCCATGGCCGGGCGGGTCATCGAGGCGCTGGGCAGTTCGGTCGACGGGAAGCGCATCGGCGTCCTGGGGCTCGCGTTCAAGCCGAACACCGACGACATGCGCGACGCGCCCTCGCTGCCGCTGGTCAGGGCGCTGATCGACCAGGGCGCCTCGGTCGTCGCATTCGACCCGGCGGCGATGGGCCACGCGCTTCCGCTGCTGCCGGGGCTGGAGAGCGCCGACAATGCCGAGGCCGTCGCCGACGGAGCCGATGCGCTGGTCGTCGTCACCGAGTGGGATGCGTTCCGGGCGCTCGATCTCGGCCGGATCGCCAAGGCGATGCGGGGCCGGGCACTGATCGACCTGCGCAACGTCTACGACCCGGATGAAGCCGAGCGGGCCGGGCTCGACTATCGCGGTATCGGCCGTCCCCGCCGCGGCGCTCAACCCCACGCCGCCGCGTAGCTCTTCCACAGCATGTAGGCTGCGACGACGAAGATCAGCATCGAGAAGACGACCGCGAGCCGGCCCCGCTCCTTCGACAGATGCTTTGCGAGCCGCGTTCCGGCCAGCGACCCGGCGACTCCGCCGATGATGAAGGCGAAGGCAAGCAGCCAGTCGACCAGGCCCGACAGCGAATAGTTCACCGCGGTCGTCAGTCCGAAGGCGGTGACCGCGACCAGCGACGAGCCGACCGCATAGATCATCGGCATGTCGGTCGCGGCGATCAGGCCGGGCACGATCAGGAAACCGCCGCCGATCCCGAAGAAGCCGGAGAACACGCCCGCCGACAGGCCGAGGGCGGACAGGTTGGCGGCGTTGCTGGCGTTGAGCGTAACCTCCGAATCGCCGCCCCGGCCCTTGCGGCGGAGCATCAGGATGCCGACGACGACCATCAGCAAGGCGAAGAGGAACAGCAGCTTCTGCCCGTCGAACGCCTTGCCGAGAGTCGAACCGACCGCCGCCCCCGCCACCCCGGCAACGGCGAAGACCGCGGCGCAGCGCCATTTCACATGGCCGGCGCGGGCGTGGTGGACGAGCCCGGTGGCGGCAGTGGCGGCGACCGCCAGGGCGCTGGTGCCGATGGCGAGGTGCGGGCTTCGAACGCCGACCAGATAGACCATCAGCGGAACCGCGAGGATCGACCCGCCGCCGCCGACCAGTCCAAGGACGAACCCGACCAGCCCCCCCGACCCGACCCCGAGCAGGTACTGGACCAGCGTCAGGGTCAAAGCGCGTTCAACGGCAGCTTCAGGTAGCGCACGCCATTGTCGTCCGGCTCCGGAAGATGGCCCGCCCGCATGTTCACCTGGACCGACGGCAGGATGAGGTTGGGCATGTCGAGAGTCGCGTCGCGCGCGGTGCGCATCGCGACGAACGCTTCCTCGCTGACGCCTTCGTGGACATGGACGTTGCCGGTCCGCTCCGCGCCGATCGTCGTCTCCCACGCGAAGTGGGTACGGTTGGGAAGCGCCTTGTAGTCGTGGCACAGGAACACCCGGGTTTCATCGGGAAGCCGCATCAGCCGCCGGATCGACCGGTAGAGCTGGTGCGCGTCGCCACCGGGGAAATCGGCCCTGGCGCTGCCATAGTCGGGCATGAACATGGTGTCCCCGACGAAGGCGCAATCGCCGATGACATAGGCCATGTCCGCGGGCGTGTGGCCGGGAACGTGGAGCGCGACCGCGGCGACGTCGCCGATGGAAAAGGCGTCGCCATCGCCCAGCAGCCGGTCGAACTGGGAGCCGTCGCGGCGGAATTCGGTGCCTTCGTTGAAGACCTTGCCGAACACTTCCTGCACTGCGGTGATGCCGGCGCCGATCGCAAGCTGCCCGCCCAGCTTTTCCTGGAGGTAGGGCGCGGCGGACAGATGATCGGCGTGGGCGTGGGTTTCGAGCAGCCAGTCCACCGCCAGCCCCTCGTCGCGGACGAAGGCGACGATCGCGTCGGCGGCCGCGGTCGAGGTCCGGCCCGCTTTCTCGTCGAAGTCGAGGACGCTGTCGACGATCGCTGCCCGGCGGGTGCCCGGATCGGCGACGACATGGGTCGCGGTGAACGTCGGCTCATGAAAGAAGCTCGTCACCTGCGGCCGTGCGGAATGGCCGTCGGCGGAGCGGCGGACCTGCTCTGCGGCGATTGCGAGTGCGGCGTCGGAATCCGTCATCGGCGCAGGATATCGCCGCCGCGGCGGCCGGTCGATAGGAGCGCGGGCGTTGCAGCCGCGGCGAGCGGCCCCGTTCCCGCCTTTGTAACTCGGCGCGGCGAGCGAAAAAGCGTAGGATTGCCGCGGGAGGGACCGCAATGCGCTGGGCAATCGCAATCCTGATCCTGATCTGGCTGCTGTGCGGAATCGCCGGGGCGTGGATGCTCGACGACCTCGACCGCGACCATTGGAAGACGATTGCGCGCGGCCCGATCACGCTGATCAAGGCGATCAACGAGAATCCGGGCGGGATTCCGGGGGCGCCGCAATAGGCGCGGGTTCGCCGGGAGCCGGGTGAAGCTCGATGTCCTGCCTCAGCAGGGCCAGCCATTCGTCACGCAAAGCTTCTTCGTCGGCGCGTTCGGCCGAGCGGGAGCGCGCCGCGTCGGCTTCGAGGATTTCCGCTTCCTCCGGCGTGCATTCGCGTTTGTAGATGCGGTCGGATTCGCCGTAGTCGCAGCTCTGGTAGCCGGTGAAATCCGCGGGCGGCGGGAAGTCGGTCATCCAGATCCTTCCATCGCAGTCGTCGTCGATCCAGAAGCGGTGCGAGAGGTCGATTTCCTGCGGTTCGGAATCCAACTCTGTTGGAGAATCTCCGAGGGGAAGTTGACTCGCTTGACCGTGTGACAGGTTTGTCAGCGTTACAGCCGCCGACTGCTCCTCGCCCTTGCCGACCAGCGCCAACCATTCGCCCCAGTGGCGGACGAGCGCGAGGTGGCGGGCGCCCGCTTCGGCGGCGCGGTCGCAGCGCTTGTCGAGCCGGTGCAGGACGGCGATCGACAGGCGATTGTCGTGGCGATGGCGCTCCGCGACCACCTTGCCGTCCTTCGTGATGGTCTCGGTCACGCCTTCGATGGCGCGCTCGTAAAGGGCATCGGCGAGCGGCGCGCGGGCGATCTCGCACGCGGCGTCCCAGCTGGCCGCGAACAAGGGATCGCGGGCGCGCAGAGCATAGGCCGATTGCTTGGTGAGCTGCGCATATTCGCAGGCCGTGGTGACCCGCCCGGTTTCCGACAGGACTTCGAGGAAGAGGCGGCGGGCGAAGGGGGTCCAGCCGTCGCTTCGTCCATCTTCGGGCGCGAGCGAGGCGGCGACATGCGCCAGCGATTTGGGGTCGGAGCGAAGGAGGTCGACGATCTCGGCGAGGCGTTCGGCCTTCGCCTCGTCAGGGTCGGGTTCTTCCGGGGGCCATTCGAAACCTTCGTCGAACGCGCCTTCGGGGACGTAGGCTTTCGTGACTTCCTTCAGCCATTCGACGGGAGCCGAGTGCGGGGTGGAACATGGGCGCGGAAGCGCGGGCGGCGACGTTGGTTCATGGTGTTGGTTCTTCATGAACCATCTTGGAACATAAACTAGGGGGTGTAGGAAAGCATAAGTTGCCGAGGCTAAGCCCCGACAGGCTTAGCCGAGAGAGCAAAGCAGCGCTGCTCTGCCCCCAGCAGAGCGCGACTTTGCTCATGCCGGCCAGCGGGTCGGCACAGCCGATCCCGACTGACGTCACGAGGTGAGCGGGGCAGCAGTGCGCAGCATTGTGAGAGCGAACGCTCCTGACGGATTCGTGACCGTCAGGCAGAAGGGAATTAAGTCAGGAACGAAGCGGACCCTTAAACGAGAAGAGATGTTCCCAAACATATTCCGTATTTTGGCGTACAACATGCAGGGGTGACCGAAATTTCTTTGTGAATGCGTCTTGTCGCACCTGAATGCCTGTTCGCGCTCTCGGAGGCGAAGCTCCAACTATAAGTCCACAGACACGATCAACCCGGCCATCAGATTTCCAAAGTGAGGCCGTAGCCATGACCTGAGCTGCTCCATGCTCGATGCCCCTGCCCTTCAGTTCGATGACCACTGCTGCGCGCGACCTCTCGATCACCCAATCTGCACGGGGCCCACTTATCGCTAAGCATCCGTCCACTTGGATACGTAAGTAACTGAGGCGCCGGGGATTGAGCACCACGGCCGACTTACCGTTTTCCTCAACCTTTATCTTGGAGTGCCGCAAGTTCGCAGCGCAGGTGCCGAGATTCACGCACTCGCCTCAATCTCTAACAGGCGCATGAAATCTAAAGATATCTCTTCCGAAATCGCATCCAAATAGTCAGCGTCGATTAAACCGGAGCTATGCTGGATCGAGCTGAGCTTCCCTTGAGCCAGGGAGTACGCGCCGACGTTCGCTGCGGCGATCCATTGCTGTGCAGGAATTATGCTCGCGACCTGATCGCGCAGATCGGAATGTAAGGTCGCGACGGAATGCGCTTTGATGAGTGTGTTGAGTTTAGACAGGACGTACGGAGAGTGGGTTGTGATAAACATCTTGCCGGATGGCGCGATGAAATTCGAAAGCCCAGCGAGATGTGAAGTTAGACGGCCCTGAGATGTCGGAAAAAGGTGTGCCTCGGGCTCTTCAATATACATCAAGCTTGTGTATTTTTCACGCTGATCTGACGCCAATCTGGCGAAGAACCTGAGTGCTAGAAGCAATGGCAAAAGTTCTTGTTGACCAGACGAAAGCACCGAGAAGGGAATCTTACGTCCATCGGGTGTTGTAACGTGTCGGTCATTTCGACCTAATTTGATTTCACCGCCAAAAATACTCGTAAGCTCATTTTTCTGTCTGGTAAAAAACTCCTTTGATCTGGCCGCCGGCTTTTCAGGCATAGGGACGAAAAATTCGCCGTCTAGCATTTGGGTGAAAAGACGACCAAATCCTTTTGTCACCTCATCCAGCTGGCTTCCGTATTCGAACATTGCGATGGTCTTTTGGAGGTTCGTGAAAAACGCTCGTCCTGCGGGGACGAACATTTGATACCCAATTAATTCCTGACCAAGAGCTTGTACCAAGTACCTGAATGATGCGCCTCGTATCTCCCAAGTTCTAGAGATGAAGCGAACGGATAAATCATCCTCGTTCTTGGTCGTTCGAGTGGCAGCCCGATATTGCTTTCTGAGGGTTTCGTAGTGGCTCTCAATGAATGTGGAGAACGTGAACTCAACTTGGTCGTGAACGCGCTTGCCTGACTCTCTTCGAGTCGCTTCTAAAGACCACGGCCCCGCATCGTATTTTATTGAAAAGGGCTGCTTCCCCCAAGCGCTTGGCGGAAACCACTCAACGAACTGTTCCGCTACGTTCCTTTTGAGAACTCGGATTGTGTCGCCGTCTTCCGCAGCAGAATAGAGAGACTCGTCAATTTGGCTAAAAAAATAGAAGAGCTTCGTGAGTACGCTCTTGCCACTGGCTTGTGGCCCGATGAGTATCGTAATTGGACGAAGATCCAAAAGCGCGCTTTTGATGCACGAAAAATTGGTTACGGTGAGTGTCGGCATTTTCCGATCCGATCCGCCTTTACCCTTGCCTTAAGTGCGGACGGTTGGAATCGCAATTCGCGCAGTGCCGGTAAGGACCCTTCTCGGATGCGATGACGCTCGCCGCTGTGATCAGGCCTGAGATGATGTTCGGACGATCGTTTTCCCCGGCCGCCGCTCCTTGGAATTGAACGTCGCTACTGCATCCTCCAGCGCCGCCACCGTTCCGATGTTGGTCTTCAGTCGTCCGTCGCGGACGCGGTTCACGATCTCGGTGAGCTGGGCGCGGTCGGCCTCCACCACGAAATCGATGGCGGTGACGCCGGCGGGCGGCTCCTCGACCGGGCCGACGATGGAGACGATGGTGCCTCCGGCGCGGAGCAGGCGCGCGGACCTTTTGCCGATCTCGCCGCCGATGAGGTCGAACACCAGGTCGACCTCGCCGACGTCCTCGAGCCGCTCATTGTCGAGGTCGACGAAGGCGCTGGCGCCGAGGTCGAGCGCCTTTTCGCGGTCGCGGGCGCGGCCGGTGCCGATGACGTAGGCGCCGAACTCGTTGGCGAGCTGGGTCACCATCGCGCCGACCGCTCCGGCGGCGCCGTGGGAAATCACCCGCTGCCCGGCCTTCAGTCGGCCGTGGACGAGCAGGCCCTGCCATGCGGTGGGGCCGGAGATGGGCAGGCTGGCACCGGTCGCGAAATCCATGTCGTCGGGAAGCGGGGCGAGGTTGCGCGCCTCGATGGCGATGGATTCGGCAAGGCTTCCGTCGCGGTACCAGTCCTGCAGGCCGAGGACCCGGTCGCCGATGGCAAAGCCGGTGGTGCCGTAGCCGATGGCGGTGACGACACCGGCAAGCTCATGGCCCGGAATCGTCGGCATGCGGTCGCGGCCGAGGCGGTCCGCCCAGGTGGAGGGCCAGGTCAGCTCGGTATTCACGAAGCCCGCGGCGTGGACGCGAACCACGACGTCGTTGATCGCGGGCTGCGGCTCGGGCCGGTCGGTGAGGGTCATTCCCGCCGTGCCGGCGGACGGGTCGGTGACGGTGACGGCTTTCATTGGCGCGGGCCTCCTCGGGTGCGGCTCGCTACAGTGAAGGCGGGTTCCGGCTCAAGGGCAGGATGGCGAATTGCCTGCGCCTTCCCTAGACTGACCCAAACAGGGGTGGGGGCGCCCAATGGCCAGGTCCGTGAAGCTGAAGCCGCCGCACGGCTGGAACGAAGTCGGTTGGGACCTGGCGATCGTGGTGCTTGGCGTGCTCATCGCGCTCGGCGCCCAGCAGGCGGTGGACGCGTGGCAATGGCGGCAGAAAGTCGACGTCGTCCGCCAGTCGATCATGAGCGAGCTGGGCAACAACCGGGCGCGCTGGGAAGAGAATCTCGTCGCCGTCCGCTGCGCCAGCCAGGAGATCGACCGGCTCGACGCGTGGGCCGCCGCCCCGCCGGGACCGCCTCCGCCCGACATCAGCACGATCGCCGGCGGAAGGGTCTTTTCGACACACACTGCCAACTGGGTGCTTGCGACCAACAGCCTGACAATGGATCATTTCCCGATGCGCGAGCAGCTCGCGTTCGCGTCGCTCTATGACGGCATCGATCACCGGCAGGTCAGCATCACCGCGGTGACGGATGATTTCGACCGGATACAGACTCTGGTCCCGCTGGCTTCGAACCCGACCGCGCGCCTGGAGCTTCGCGAAGCCATCGGCGGCGCGAGGAGGGAAATCGCCTCGCTGATCGACAATGAAGGCTACATGCAGCGCCATTTCGACGCGGTGGGCGTGAAGCCCGACCGGAGCGACTTTGCGGCGGACGTGACGGGTTCGGGCTGCGGGATGCGGAGAAGCATTGTTGGCGCAAGCGGCTGATCGCGATTAAGGTCGCGGGACCGCCGGGGGGCACGCCATGCATTTCCATCTGCCGAAGCCGTTGCACGGCTGGCGCGAATTTTCGGGCGAAGTGGGGATCATCGTCATCGGCGTGCTCATCGCGCTCGGCGCGGAGCAGGTCGTGGAAACCCTGCACTGGCGAAGCGAGGTCGCGGCGGAGCGAAATTCGCTCAACCACGAAGCGCTCGACATGCTCGGCGCGATCGAGACGCGGCGGGCGCAGCAGGCGTGCGTCGACCGGCGGCTCGCCGAAATCTCGGACATCTTCAAGCGGCACGAGCGCGGCGAGGCGTTTCATGTCGGCGCGCCGGTCGGCCGACCGAGCTGGGCGAGCGCGACGCGCGGAACCTGGCAGATCGCGCTTGCCGGGCAGGCCCTTTCGCACATGTCGCACACGGAGAAGCTGGGGTTCAGCAATGCGTTCGGAAGCTTCGACAAGTGGGACGAGGCAACCGCCGCAGAATCCGAGCCGTGGTTCCAGCTGGCGATGCTCAACTATCCGGACATCCTCAACGAGGGCGACTGGACCAGCATGCACGCGGCCTATGCGCGGGCGGTGGTGATCAACGAGCGCATGCGCCGGCTGGCGCCTTATTATCTGACGAAGATCCCGTCGGACCTGCATCTGAGCCGGGTGCGAGCGGAGCCTCTGCAGGGATTCGCGCGGTTGACCGACCAGATCTGCCAGCCGCTTCTGGGCCAGTTGGCGCCTGCGGAGGCGTCACCCCCACCCAACCCTCCCCCATCGAGGGGGAGGGCTTAAGAGGGTCAGGCATCGATTTCAGAGGAAATCTTGACGCATGACCCCATCATGCGTCGATTTCCTCTTCATCGAGAGCGGAGGCTCGCGACTGGATGAACTCGAAGCGTTTGGCGGGGTCGCGGCCCATCAGGCGCTCGACGAGGTCCTTCACCGGCTGGCGGTCTTCGTACTGGGCGGGGAGGGTGATCTTGATCATCGAGCGGGTGGCGGGGCTCATGGTGGTTTCCTTGAGCTGCGCGGGGTTCATCTCGCCGAGGCCCTTGAAGCGACTGACCTCGACCTTCTTGCCCTTGAACTCGGTCGCTTCGAGCTCGGCGCGGTGGGCATCGTCGCGGGCGTAGAGCGTCTTGGCGCCCGCCGAGATTCGATAGAGCGGGGGCTGGGCGAGGAACAGGTGGCCGCGGCGGACCAGCTCCGGCATTTCCTGGAAGAAGAAGGTCATCAGCAACGTCGCGATGTGGGCGCCGTCGACGTCGGCGTCGGTCATGATGACGATCTTTTCGTAGCGAAGCGCCTCCTCGCTGAACTTGTCGCGGGTGCCGCAGCCCAATGCCTGCTGGAGGTCGGCGATCTCGCTGTTGGCGCGGATCTTGTCGGCGGACGCGGACGCGACGTTGAGGATCTTGCCGCGGATCGGGAGGATCGCCTGGGTCTTGCGGTCGCGGGCCTGCTTGGCGGAGCCGCCGGCGCTGTCGCCCTCGACGATGAACAGCTCGGTGCCCTCGGCGTCGTCATTGGCGCAGTCGGTGAGTTTGCCGGGGAGGCGGAGCTTGCGGGCGCTGGTCGCGGTCTTGCGCTGCACCTCGCGTTCGGCGCGGCGCTTGAGGCGTTCCTCGGCGCGCTCGACGATCGAGCCGTAGAGGGCGCGGCCGCGGTCCATGTTGTCGGCGAGATAATGGTCGAAATGGTCGCGGACGGCGGCCTCGACGAAGCGGGCGGCTTCGAGGGAGGTCAGGCGGTCCTTGGTCTGGCTCTGGAAATGCGGGTTGCGGATGAAGACGCTGAGCATCAGCTCGATGCCGTTGAAGACGTCGTCGGCGGTGACGTTTTTCGCCTTCTTGTCGCCGATGAGCTCGCCGAACGCGCGGATGCCCTTGGTGAGCGCGGCACGGAGGCCGGCTTCGTGGGTGCCGCCGTCGGGCGTGGGAATCGTGTTGCAATAATAAAGCTGCGAGCCGTCGGAATAGAGCGGCCAGGCGACGGCCCATTCGGCTGAGCCCTGGCTGTCGGGGAAGTCCTGGCGGCCGGTGAAGGGCTCGGCGGTGATTGCGGCGCGGTCGCCGAGCTGCTCCTTGAGGTGGTCGGCGAGGCCGCCGGGGAACTGGAAGGTCGCGGCTTCGGGGACGGTGTCGCTGGTCAGCGACGGGTCGCAGCGCCAGCGGATCTCGACGCCGGCGAAGAGGTAGGCCTTGGCGCGCGCCATCCGGAACAGGCGGTCGGGGCTGAACTTCGCGTCGTCGCCGAAAATCTCGGGATCGGGGACGAAGCTGACGGTGGTTCCGCGGCGGTTGGGGGTGGGGCCGACGGTTTCGAGCTTGCTGGTGGCGAGGCCCCTGGCGAAGGTCTGGCGGTAGAGGGTCCTGTCGCGGGCGACCTCGATCGTCGTGTCGCTCGAAAGCGCGTTGACGACGCTGACCCCGACCCCGTGGAGTCCGCCGGAGGTGGAATAGGCCTTGCCCTCGAACTTCCCGCCCGAGTGTAGCGTGGTCATGATGACCTCGAGCGCCGACTTGCCCGGATATTTGGGGTGCGGGTCGACGGGGATTCCGCGGCCGTTGTCGGTGACGGTCAGGCGATTGCCGGGGCCGAGCTCGACCTCGATGCGGCTGGCATGGCCGGCGACGGCTTCGTCCATCGAATTGTCGATGACCTCGGCCGCGAGATGGTGGAGGGCGCGCGCGTCGGTGCCGCCGATATACATGCCGGGGCGGCGGCGAACGGGCTCCAGCCCTTCGAGCACCTCGATCGAGGAAGCGTCGTAGCTGTCGGACTGGGCGGAGGAATTGGGGGACGAGAACAGGTCAGCCATTGGCTGACGCTATATGACCCCGGCCGGAGCGCTGCCAAGCGGGGGGTGCGCGGTTTTCCACAGCTGGAAGAGCCGCGCGCCACTGCACCCACAGGAAGGCGAGGAGCAAAGCGGGCAGCAGCGGAACGCCTTCGTAATTGGCGCCCATGACGAGGATCGGCGATCCCAGCGCGAAGAGGGCGACGATGCGGCCAAGCCAGTGGAGGCGCCTGCCCTTGCGGAACAGGAGGATGGCCGCTGCGAGGCAGACCGCCGCCATGTCGTAGTTGAAGGCGTAGGGCAGGACGAGGAAGGTCGCGGTGGCGGCGAGCAGGCCGAGGTCGGGCCAGTCCATTTCGCTGAGCGCCGCGCGGACGAGGATGAAGACGGCGGCGGCGCCGAAAAGGAGCTGGGCGGCGACCGAGGCGGCGAAGCTCTTGGTGACGAGCCAGGCGCTCACGTAGGCGGTCGGCATGAACCAGAAGAAGACCGGCTTGTCGCCGACGAGCATCTGCGCCTGCAGCCTGGCGGTCCATTCGAAATAAGCGGCCCAGCTCGACCAGCCGAAGGCGAGGGCGCTCGCCAGGACGAGGGCGACGGTCGCGACCGCAGCGACGGCCGTGGCCTTCCACTGGCGGCGCAGGAGCAGGACCAGCGGGATCAGGACGCCCATGTGCGGCTTCAGCGTGAGGAGCGCGATGCAGAGCCCGGCGGCGGTCGGCCGCTTGTCGATCGCGGCGAAGGCGGCGAGCCACAGAGCGGCGAGAACGAAGCCGTGGTGCCCGGCCCAGACGTTGACGAACACGGCCGGGACGAGCGCCGCGGTCCACCAGGGCAGGCCGGCGCGATCGAGGTAGCTGCGCGCGGCGAAGATGTAGGCGGCGCCGGTCGCTCCAAGCCAGAGGAAGAGCGCCGGGACATACGAGAAGAAGCCCAGCGGCCAGATGAACAGCAGGAGGCTCGGCGGGTAGGAGAAATTGTGGGTGCCGAGCGGGAGGCCCGTGAGGCTTCGAAGCGCGGCCATGTAGTGGGGCGACCAGATGTCGGCGAGGTCGCCTTCGATCTCCAGCCGGGCGCCGGCCCAGCAATTGACGAAGTCGCGGCCGATCATCGCACCGCCGGGCGCCATCAGGCCGTGGGCCTTGTAGAGATCGTAGCCGAGCGGCGCGAGCGAGGCGATCAGCAGCAGCGCAGCGACCGCGAGCTCCGGCCAGAGGCGCCCTGGCCTGGCCTTTACGGGTTCCGCCGCGACGACGGCGGCGGTGTCAGGCGGCACGCCTGGCGGGCGCGGGCTTGGCGGCTTCCTCGGCCTTCGGCGGGACTTCGACATAATAAATGTCGCGGCCGACGGACTCGCACCGGCAATTGGCCGGGACCGGAGTCATGTAGCGAAGGAAGCTGTGCGGATAGGGGAAGAAGTGGACGTGCGGATTGAAGGTGAACCGGTACTCGCGCTCCTGCGGAACGACGATGATCAGGCGGCGCCGGGCCACCCGCCGAAGCTCGCGCACCGCACCCGCGAAATCCAGCACATGCTCCAGCACATGCGTGCAGATGACGGTGTCGAAGCTGTTGTCGGCGAAGGGGAGCGCCTCGACCTTGCCCTCGACGAAGTGGATCGACGGGAGGCGGGTGCGGGTGCCGTCCTCGATGATGAAATCGAGCCCGGTGAACCGGCGGCGCGGATGGTTGCGGGCGAGGTGGTCGACCAGGAAGCCGGTGCCGCAGCCCACGTCGAGCACGGTGCCGCCGACGATCGACTTGCTGATTTCGGCGATGCAGGCGGCGCTGTTGTCGGTCTCGTCCTGGACTCGCGGCATGCGCTCGTAGACGGAATGATATTCCTCGTCGGTGACGAAGGCGATCCGGCTCCGGAAGCTTTCGAGGTCGTCGATCAGGCGGCCCCAGTGGCGGCGGAACAGCCAGCGCATTGCGCCGGAATCGCGAAGCACCGGCGGAAGCCAGTCTTCGAGCACCGTTCGGATCGCGTTGGTCGTCTCGCGCTTCATGAGCCCTCTCCCCGATGGACGAGAGGTACGGGGAACATGGTTACCGGAAGGTAAAGATTTGCGCGCGATCAAGCGGCGCTTGCAGGCCGTTCAAAGCGCGCGGCGAGCCGTTTTGGGGCGTCTTGAAATCGCCAATCGCGATTCCAAATCATTCCGCGCCGGGCGCCTTCCGGGCCCGGTGACGGGACGGTGAGGCCGTTCTCGAGCCTCTTCCTCCCGCCTGTTGCTCAACAAGGAGGACAGAGAATGCGGAGTGCTTTCGACTTTGCGCCGTTCCGGCGTTCCACCGTCGGTTTCGATCGGCTGTTCGACATGCTGGAGAACAACGGCCTGGGCCAGGCCCAGGAAAATTATCCGCCGTTCGACCTCAAGAAGACCGGCGACAACGATTATTGCATCGAGCTTGCAGTCGCCGGGTTCAAGCCCGACGAAATCGACATCACCGCGCAGCAGAACGTGCTGATCGTCACCGGCAGGAAGAAGGAGGAGTCGGAGGAAAACAGCTCCGACTATATCTACCGCGGAATCGCGACCCGCTCGTTCGAGCGCCGCTTCGCGCTTGCCGACCATATCCAGGTCAAGGGCGCGGACCTGAAGGACGGCATGCTGTCGATCGACCTGGTCCGCGAGATCCCCGAGGCGATGAAGCCGCGCAAGATCGACATCGGCGGCAGCTCCGAACGGAAGGAACAGATCGCTTCCAAGCAAACCGTCGACGCCGAAGCCGAACGCGAGCACGCGTAACGGCTGAGCCACAGAGAGCCCCGGGGCAGCAATGCCTCGGGGTGTTCTATTGGCAGAATGTTCGCTTTCGAACCATTGCGGAAGTTAGAACCAGCTGAAATAGTCTGACTGTGTTTCAGTCGCTTGCACTTGCCGTCGCCGGCGGTCTCGCTGTCACGCCGCCCTTACCGCCCGAGGGCCATGACCACGTCGGTGAAGCTTACGAAATAACGATGGTGCGAGAGACTGCCCAGCAGAGCAGCGACCAGTCGTCCGGAACTTCGTATGACAAAGATACAATTGTTGAGCGGGTGCTTGCTGAGCGTCCCGACGGTCTAGAGCTTGAGTATGATTTGCCGCAGGAGGCCACGGCGGAGGAGAAAGATAACGCGTGGCAATTTCCGGCACGCGTGTTCCGCTCAAACGACGGCTCCCTCAAACTGCTAAACGGTGCGGAGCTGGAAAGCCGAGTCACGAAATGGCTCAAGGCCGCGAATTGGCCTCGCACGGTCTGTGGACATTGGATCTTCACCTGGAATGCTTTTCGCATCGACTGTGATCCGCGATCAGTCATCGACACGATCCAGGCCTTTGATATGTGGGATTCCAAGGTCCGTGAGGGCGCGACGTACAGTGAAACCGGGGCGCAAGGCTCGGGAACGTTGCGAAGGCTCGCGGCCGGGCCGAATGGCGCGACGTTTTCCGTGGAACTTCCTATTGACGCCGAAGCAGTGCGCCGCGCTCGGGCAGAGTCCGACGTTGCAGTCGGTGAAATCATGCAAAAGCCAGTCACGCTCGAAGCCGCTCTTGAGGCACGCGCAAAAGAGATTCTCACGGGAGCTGTCACAATTACGTTTGAAACGGACCCGTCCGGAAGCGTGATACGCAAGACTAAAGTCACCAAACTCAGGACCCAAGAGCCCGATGGTCAAATCGATAGCGAAACTGTGACTCAGACATTGGCCAGGCGAAAGATCGATCGGCTCGAATCTGGTGCGGGCAGCGCGGGCTAACATCCGCTTTCCACCCGAATTTGCCGCGACCGGCGGCGACGCAAATCAGACATTCCCATCCGAGAGTTGAAGCCGAAGTTGTTCCGCTTCGAAGGTGGCGTCGAACCACTCGGTAACGAACCGGAAGCGACCCGGCCCGCGTCGGTAAAGCTCGATGCTGCCGAAGTCGAAAGTGCCGTCCGGGTCTTTTGTGACAGCGGGTTTGCCGGGTCGCCAATCAACAATGGACGGCTGCTCAATCACAATGCTTCCCTCGCGGTAACAATGCTGTTCACCCTGACTCGGCGGTGCATAGTCCGCGTGGTCGGTCGTCAGGGCAAACAGGAATTTCAGCCGAAGGTTGCCGCCTTCGGCGATAGCACCAAGGAAATAGCTGTTTTCAAGATAGGTGCCGGCGAACTCCGGCAAATACTCCTCATCCATGCAACAAGCTTAGTGGCGGCAGATGCGAGCACAATGTCCGCTCCACCCAAAAGGACTTAGGCGGGTATCGACGCGCTATCGCGACGCGAGCTCGATGCTCGCGAAATGCTCGATGCGGCGGGGTGCGATTATGAGGCCGTTGACGCCGAGGCGGAGGGCGAGAACGTTTAGAGCAGATCGAAAGCGCCGGAGGTCTGCTCCGCGGCTTTTTCGTCGAAGATGGCCCGCTCCGAGGGGTTCGAACCCCCAACCTTCGGGTTCGAAGCCCGACGCTCTATCCGGTTGAGCTAGGAGCGGTGCTCGGCGCCTTAACTGAGTGCGGGGCAGCCGTCACGGAAGGAATGGTCACGGGAGTGAATCCCGTGATCGCATCTTCGACGATGGTGATCCCCCTCACCAAGCTCCGCTAGGCGGATGAACCGCCAAGCTTCGCTATCCTCTCCCGAGGGGGCGAGGGGCTTATTAGCGAACGCGCGGACCACCAAAGGGAAGAGGCGGCGGGGGTCTGCGGTCGCGCCTTGGGAGCTGCGCTTGATAGGCGACTCCGCAGTGGGCGACGCAATAGGGATAGCCGGGGTTCGCCTGCTCTCCGCAGAAGTGGAAATCGGGCTCGCCGGGATGGCCCATCGGCCATTTGCAGATGCGGTCGTTCAATTCGAGCAGGCTCGTCTTGTCGGCGACTTCCGGGCTCGGCTTGGCCGGCACGAGGCGGCGCGG
This sequence comes from Sphingomicrobium sp., assembly GCA_051953395.1. Taxonomy (GTDB): domain Bacteria; phylum Pseudomonadota; class Alphaproteobacteria; order Sphingomonadales; family Sphingomonadaceae; genus Sphingomicrobium. Next base: position 11,772 of record JBQCIU010000015.1, on the reverse strand, counting down.
CGGAGCGGGCGGGATCGGCGCCTGCTGGTCGCCCGGGCCCTGGCGGATGAAGCCGCCCGGACCGATCGAGCGATACTGGACATTGTCGCCGCCCGCCTGCGGGCGCTGGCGCTGCGGCTGGGGAGCGGCGGCGGCGCGCGGAGCGGCTTCCGGAGCCGGCTTGTGGGCGGCGGGCGCCGGCTTCGGAGCGGCCGGAGCTTCGGCCTTCCTGGCCGCCGGAGCCTTGGCCGGGGCCGCGCCCGCGGCATGCTCCTCGCCCGGCTTCACCGGCGACGGGCGCGCTTCGAGGCCGAGGCGATGCGCCTTGCCGATCACCGCGTTGCGGCTGACCCCGCCGAGCTTTTCGGCGATCTCGCTGGCGGTCGCGCCTTCGTGCCACATATTCTTCAGGCGCTCGATGCGCTCTTCGGTCCAGGACATCGTAAAATTCACTCCGACTCTTCGTCTTCCCGCGACCGGCGCTTGCCGCTTTGCCCGCCAGCCGATAGGCGGCGCGACGTGAACGATCGGCCAGTCACTTCCCAGCCATCGCCATGGCTCGTGCGGCAACCGGGCGACCCGGTGCTGAGCGGCATCAACTGGGGAGGGCTCAAGACCCTCTATATCAAGGAGGTGCGCCGGTTCTTCAAGGTGCAGCTTCAGACGGTCTGGGCGCCGGCGATCACGACCCTTCTGTACCTGGCGATTTTCACCGTCGCGCTGGGGCGGAGCGGGCGCACGGTCGAAGGGGTTCCGTTCGCCGATTTCATCGCGCCGGGGCTGATCGTCATGGCGATGCTCCAGAACGCCTTCGCCAACGCCAGCTTCTCGCTGCTGGTCGGCAAGATCCAGGGCAATATCGTCGATTATCTGATGCCGCCGCTGTCGACCGGGGAGCTGATGGCGGGGCTGGTCGGGGCGGCGGTCACCCGGGCTTTCTTCGTCGGATTCGCGGTGTGGCTGGCGATGCTGTTGTGGCCCGGCGTGTCGGTTTCGATCCAGCATCCCTTCTTCGTCTTCTGGTTCGGGCTGATGGGGGCGCTGATGCTGTCGTTCCTGGGGCTGATCACGTCGCTGTGGGCGGACAAGTTCGACCATGCGGCGGCGGTCACCAATTTCGTCGTCGCGCCGCTGTCGCTGCTTTCCGGCACCTTCTATTCGGTCAAGCAGCTGGCGCCGACCTTCCAGGCGATCAGCCACGCCAACCCCTTCTTCTACGCGATCTCGGGCTTCCGCTACGGCTTCCTCGGGATCAGCGATTCCCCGATCGCGGTCGGGGCGATCGGGCTGCTGGTGCTGAACCTTGCGCTGTGGGCGATCTGCTTCGCGCTCCTGAAGAGCGGGTGGAAGATCAAGGCCTAGATCGGGAAGCACGCAGCGCGAGCAGCACCCAGCCGGCAATCATCGCAAGACCGCCGAGCGGCGTGATTGCGCCGAGAAACCGCGGCGCGCCGAGCGCCATTGCATAAAGGGTCGCGGAAAAGACGACGCTCCCCGCCACGAACAGCCATGCCGGGAGCCGCGCCCAGCGAAGCCCGGACAAGCCGAGGCCGACCACGGCCAGCGCGTGCCACATCTGATATTCGACGGCCGTGCGCCACCATCCGAGCGCCTCGGGACCGATCCTTGAACTCAGCGCGTGGGCGCCGAAGGCACCGAGCAGGACCGCAAGGCCGCCAAGCACCGCTCCGGCGGTCACGAGGCGACTGTCGAGCATGCTGCTGTTCGATTTCATGTTGCTTCCTGGCCGCAACGAAAGCTGCGGCGATTCTCAAGTGTCCGCAATGGGTGGAAAGCGGACATTAGCAGTGCCAGAACACATCACAGAATGGGTTTCACAGAGGGGCGTCGCTACATGGCAACTTTGAAACTCGCCGCCGTCGCGTCGGCAGGTGATGACCGGGTGCTGATTGGCAAAAGCAAAATCCTCGGTCCGATTATTGCACTCGCCTTTCCGTCATTGTTCGTGATTTTCCTGGTCGCCGGCTTCATCAGAACCGGCTTCGATTTCCGCAGCTTTCTCGCCCAGGGCGTATTGGTTGCAACGATTGTCCCCGGCGCAATTGTGATGGCGTACTGGTGCAAGCGCTACACCGGACCGGCGCTTCATGCGCTGCGACAACGTGAAGCTATCGCCATCGAAAATGGGCAGCTTGCGGTTTATCACGACCGTTATGTGATCAGTGACGATGCATCGCTGGACTACAATGCCACTAGGATCAGTTTGGTTGAGCGAGGTGCAGTAGTCACCACAGTTCCCGGCTATTTCATCCGGATAATCCGTAACTCCGCTTGACGCTAATATCCGCAATGGGGTGGCATCGGTCGCGACAGCTTTGGGTGGAAAGCGGGCATTGCAATCGAAGCCCATGTGTAACAGCATCCGGACATGGCGCCCCTATTGCTGATAGCGACTGCAGTTGCTGGATTCGCGGCTCAGAGCGCCGTCGCACCTCCGGTTCATTACGGCTGTGACGCTCTAGTGGTCGTCGGGCGCATGAAGAACGTCTCCTTCACGCCAATACCCGATAAAAATGATCTTCTTGGACATGGCCGTGTCGAGTTCGAGGTGCTGGTCGATCAGCGTCTTCGAGGAATCGACACGAGAACGCGGATTCCCGTTTCCATCATTGCCCATGTGGGCATGAACGAAAGACACGAGTTTCTTCTCGTGCTCTCACCGACGAGACACGGTGGTGGCTACGAGCTTGAGGACATCCGGGTGTGGCAGTTGGCTCCCGGCGATTACCCGCAAACGATGCGCGAACAAATCCGTCGTCCTACTCTCGCGCCCCACTGCGACTAACGTCCGCAATGAGTCGAAAGCGGACATTCCGATTGGCATCTGAAAAAGCTTGAGGGTCAGGACTTAAGGCGTGAGGAGCCGTCACGGGAGTGAATCCCGTGCCGTCGGTCGCGTCTCGCTTCGCGGTTCATCCGCTCGCTCGCGCGCCGTCCGCGGCTCGCGCTCTCTCGACACAAGCTCGGGTTCCAACCCTTCGCTTGCACTCGGGCGCTCGCACGATGAACGGCAGCGTAACGAACGTTGAACGGCGGCTGACAGGGCCATTCAGCGGCCCATCAAGCGAATCGGCGCACATTGCCACGCATCAACCGCTCGAAGGAGAGCAACGATGCGTACACTTCTCATTTCCCTCGCCGCAGCTTCGGCAGTGGCAGTCGCGGCGCCGGCTTCGGCCCAGGTCTATGGCAATGTCGGGATCGGCATTGGTGGCCCCGCTTACGGCGCGCCGGGCTATGGCTACGGCTACGGTTACGGCAATGGCTACGGCAATAGCGCCGGCCGCTGGCAGGCGCAGCTTCAGCAGATCCGCTACGACATGAACAACCTGGCCCGCCAGGGGCGCCTGACCCGCGCGGAAGGCCGCGACCTCGATCGCGACATCCGTTCGGCGGAGCGGACGCTCTACAACGCCAGCTACCGCGGGATCAGTCCGTGGGAAGCGCGGTCGATGGACGAGAAGATCGCCCGCCTTCGCTACGAGGTGCGCCGCTACGCCGACTATGACGGCAACCGCTGGAACGACCGGCGCTACCGCGATCACGACCGCGATTACGACCGCGACTGGGACCGGGACCGCGACTGACCGCGATTTAACGCATCCACGCGCCCCTGCGCGTGTTTACGACCTGAAAGGACAAGACCCATGCGTAGATATCTGATCTCCATTGCCGCCGCTGCCTCGGTCGCCGCCTTCGCGGTGCCGGCGGACGCGCAGCCCCACGGCAACATGACCCCCTATGCGGCGCCGGTGTACAATTACTCGCCGTACAATTTCGCGCGGGGCTACAACGGCTACGCCTTCTCGCAGCAGATGCGGGCGCGGGTGCAGCGAATCCGGGTCGACATCCGCAACATGGAAGCGCGGCGGATCCTGTCCGTGCGCGAGGCGCGAAGCCTCGACCGGCAGGCGCGGACGATCGAACGGCAGATCTACCGGGCGCCGCGAAACGGCCTTCGAGTCGCCGAAGCGCGGGGAATCGAGAACCGCATCCGCAATCTCGAGATCCGCGTCTCGCGCGAAGCCCGCGACTGGAACAACCGTCCGGGCCACTATCGCCGATAGGCGAAAGCCAACGGCTTTTCGGGAAGGCGCGCTGGAGCGATCCGGCGCGCCTTTTCCTTTTGGCGGCGCTCTGGCTATAGCGGCCGCGAAGCCGAAACTCGCCAAATCAAGGAGACTCCCGCGATGGCCATTACGCCGCTCATGCCCGTTTACACCCGTTGCGAGGTGCGGCCGGTCCGGGGGGAGGGTGTCTATCTCTATGGCGAGAATGGCGAGAAGTACCTCGATTTCGCGGCCGGGATCGCGGTCAATCTGCTCGGCCACGGCCACCCGCACCTGACCAAGGCGATCCAGGAGCAGGCGGCGACTCTGATGCACGTGTCGAACCTGTACGGAAGCCCGCAGGGCGAGGCGTTCGCCAAGAGGCTGATCGACAACAGCTTCGCCGACACCGTCTTCTTCACCAACAGCGGAGCGGAAGCGGTCGAGTGCGCGATCAAGACCGCCCGGCGCTACCATCACGCCAAGGGCAATCCGCACAAGCACGACCTGATCACCTTCTCCAACGCCTTCCACGGGCGGACGATGGCGACGATCAGCGCAACCAACCAGGAGAAGCTCCGCGACGGTTTCGCGCCGCTTCTGCCGGGCTTCAAGGTCGTCGAGTTCGACAATCTGGAGGCGGCGCTCGCCGCGGTCGACGAGAATACGGCCGGATTCCTTGTCGAGCCGGTCCAGGGCGAGGGCGGAATCCGCCCCGCGAGCCAGGAATTCATGAAGGGCCTTCGCGAATTCGCCGACGCCAACGATTTGATGCTGGTGCTCGACGAGGTCCAATGCGGCGTGGCCCGGACGGGAACGCTGTGGGCCCATGAGCAATATGGGATTGAGCCGGACATCATGGCCTCGGCGAAGGGAATCGGCGGCGGCTTCCCGATGGGCGCGTGCCTGGCGACCGAGAAGGCGGCGAGCGGCATGGTGATCGGCACCCACGGGTCGACCTATGGCGGCAACCCGCTGGCGATGGCGGCCGGGCAGGCGGTGTTCGACATCGTCGCCACGCCCGAGTTCCTGGCGCACGTCCGCCAGATGGGCGAGCGGCTCCGCTCCGCGCTCGAGCAGATGATCCCCGACCACGACCATCTGTTCGACAGCGTCCGCGGCATGGGGCTGATGCTCGGGATCAAGATGAAGAGCGACAGCCGCGCTTTCGTGAACTGGCTCCGAAGCCGCGGGCTCCTGACGGTGGCGGCAGGCGACAATGTGATGCGCGTGCTCCCGCCGCTGGTGATCGAGGAGGCCGATATCCGCGAGTTCGTGGACCGTCTGTCGGCGGCCGCCGCGGAGTATGAGCTGCCCGAGGCGGCGTGATCCTTATCCCTCCCCTTGATGGGGAGGGCTGATGTTGTCGCTGCGCCAGCGCAACCCTATCTTCCCTTCATGCCGACAAATCAGCTGAACACCGACGTCGCGCTTGGCGTCACCATTCCGGCGCGCAACGCCCGCGGGCGGCTGGCGCGGATCGGGCCGGCCCTCGATGCCGTGCTGTCCAGCCACAATTACCCGCCGGTGATCGAGCGGCTGCTCGCCGAGGCGCTTGCGCTGACCGCGCTTCTCGGCGCCATGCTCAAGGAGCCGGAGGGGCAGGTCACGCTTCAGGCGCAGACCGAGAACGGAGTGATCGAGCTGCTGGTGTGCGATTATCGCGCCGGGCAGCTTCGCGGCTACGTCCGGCACGATTCGGAGCGTCTCGCCGACGCCGGTCCGAACCCGTCGCTCTTCTCGCTGTTCGGCAAGGGCTATCTGGCCATTACGTTCGATCAGCCGGTCCGCGACGAACGCTACCAGGGCATCGTCCCGCTGGAGGGCGAAAGCCTGGCCAAGGCGGCGGAGAGCTTCTTCGCCCAGTCCGAGCAGATCCCGAGCATCGTTCGGCTGGCGGCCGAGAAGCGGCCGGATGGCTGGAGCGCGGGCGGACTGCTGTTCCAGCACCTGCCCGAGGGCGAGGAGGGCCGCGAGCGGCTGCACACGCGGCTCGACCACCCGGACTGGCCGCACGTCGCGATCCTCGCGGGATCGGTGAAGCCGGAGGAGCTGACCGACCCGGCGCTTCCGCTCGACGATCTGACCTGGCGTCTGTTCCATGAGGAAGCGGAGGTGCGCACCCTGGAGCCGATCGCGCTTTCCAAGGGCTGCCGCTGCGACCCCGACTACGTCCGTTCCGTGATCGCCCGGTTCCCCCCTGAGGAACGGGCAGCGATGGTCGGCGAGGACGGGATGATCCGCGTCGATTGCGAATTCTGCTCGCAGAGCTTCCCGATCGCGCTCGAGGACGTCAGCTGAGTTTCACTTTGCTGAAACCGCCTTTGTGTTAAATTCAGCGCCGTGAACGCCTTTTGGAAAACCTGCCTGTCCGTGCTCGTCGCGCTTCCTCTCGGGGCCGCGTCGGCATCGATCTTCGCGACCGCCGAACCCGGCCTTTGGGAAGTCAGCCGCGCCGGATCGCAGCCGGTGAAGCTCTGTGTCGCGAACACGGCGATTCTGGCGCAATTCGAGCATCGCAATTCGAAATGCAGCCGAACCGTGCTCCGTGACAGCGGCTCCGCAGCGACCGTCCACTATAGCTGCGCGGGCGGCGATTTCGGCCAGACCGACCTGAGGCTCGTCACTCCGCGATCGCTGACCATCCAGACGCAGGGCATTTCGGGCGGAGCGCCGTTCAAATACACGCTGCTCGCTCGCCGGACCGGGAACTGCCAAAACCATTAAGCGGGCGTTTAACCTTGTTCGGTTATGAGGACGGTGTGCCGGGTTTTGGCACGCTTTCCTCCCAATCGGGCTCCGCTCGATTACCTGGGCCGCCCTTCCTCCGGTCGGGCGGCCCTTCTTTTTCCGGCGGCTGCGCAAGAATCCCCTGCACCATCACTCTTCGTGCTTGCAGCGCTCGCCTGTCCGCCCGGACAGGCTGCGCGCTTCAGCCCCCTCCCCAGCAAGAGCTGGGGCGGATATAGGCTCGCGCCGTGCTCTATCTCGTCATCAAGGCCGCGGTGTCGGGCGCGATCGTCGCGCTCGTTTCCGAAATCGCCCGCCGCTACCCCGGCTGGGGCGGCCTGGTCGCGTCGCTTCCGCTGACTTCGCTTCTGGCGATGATCTGGCTGTGGAGGGACAGCAGCGATTCGCTGAAAGTCGCCGAACTGGCATCGAGCACCTTCTGGTTCATCATCCCGTCGCTTCCGCTGTTCCTGGTGCTCCCGGCGCTGATTCGATCGGGAATGGCATTCTGGGCGGCGATGGCGATCGTCGTCGCGGGCACATTGGCGCTTTACGCCTTGATGTTCTGGGCCGGTCCGCGGCTGGGCCTGAAGATCTGAAATGGCGAAAGCCGTCGTCTTGCTGTCGGGGGGACTCGACTCGATGGTCGCGGCGGGCATCGCGCGCGAGCAGGGCTATTCGGTGCTGGCGCTGACCGTGGATTACGGCCAGCGGCACAAGGTCGAGCTGGAGGCGGCGGCGCGGATCGCAGCGGAGCTCGCCGACGATCATGCGGTGCTCAAGATGGACCTGACGCGGTTCGGCGGGTCGGCGCTGACGAGCGACATCGACGTTCCGAAGGCGGGCGTGAGCACGGACATTCCGGTGACCTATGTCCCGGCGCGCAACACTTTGCTCCTGAGCCTCGCGCTGGCCTGGGCCGAGGCGGCTGGAGCGCGTGACCTGTTCATCGGAGTGAACGCGCTCGATTATTCGGGCTATCCCGATTGCCGACCGGAATTCATCGAGGCGTTCGAGAAGCTGGCGAACCTTGCGACCAAGGCGGGAGTCGAGGGCGCGGCCTTCAAGGTGCATGCCCCGCTGCAGCACATGACGAAGGCCGATATCGCCCGCGAAGCGGCGAGGCTCGGCCTCGATGCCGGAATGAGCCACAGTTGCTACGATCCTGCCGAAGACGGGCGCGCCTGCGGCCTGTGCGACGCCTGCAGGCTCAGGGCCAAGGGCTTTGCCGAGGCGGGGCTGCCCGACCCCACGCTTTACGCATGAGCTATGCCGTCAAGGAGCTGTTCCTAACCCTGCAGGGCGAGGGCATGCAGTCGGGGAGCCGGGCGGTGTTCCTGCGCTTTGCCGGGTGTAACCTCTGGTCGGGGCGCGAGCAGGACCGAGCGTCGGCGCAATGCACCTTCTGCGATACGGATTTCGTCGGGACCGACGGCCCCGGCGGAGGTAAGTTCAGGAGCGCGGAGTCGCTGGCTGATGCCGTCGAGCGGATCTGGGGCGAGGGGCGCGGCGAGCGGCTGGTCGTCATCACCGGAGGCGAGCCGATGCTCCAGCTCGATTCGGCGCTGGTCGACGCGCTTCACGACCGGGGCTTTCGAGTCGCGATCGAAACGAACGGCACTCTGCCGGTCCTTCCGGGCCTCGATTGGGTTTGCGTCAGCCCGAAGGCGGGAACCGACGTGGTCCAGCGCGCGGGCGACGAGCTGAAGCTCGTGTGGCCGCAGGCGGGGATCGACCCTGCCGAGCTGGAAAGCTGGGACTTCGGGCATTTCCTGGTGCAGCCGATGGATTGCGCGGATGCCGGGGCGGCGAGGGCCGCGGCCATCGGGCTGGCAATGGAGCGGCCGAAGTGGAAGCTCAGCCTGCAATCGCACAAGCTTCTGGGGCTGGCCTAAGCCTATTCGGAAACGGTGTTGGGAGTTCCCGGCTCGTCGGGCTCGAACGCCGGAGCTTCCTTTTTCGAGCTGGGCTTCGAGCTCTTGTTCGTGCTCGTGTTGGAGCTCTCGTTCGTCGCTTCCTCGTTGAAGGTGTAATTGACGTCGGCCGCCATGTTGGCCGCCTGTCCGGTCGCCGCATCGATCGCGGTCGTGTCGTTGACCGCGGTCACGTCCCCGGCGCCGCTTTCGTCGGACACCGCGGCGTTGTTCGCCTGCTGATTGCCGCCGCAGGAGACGAGGGCGAGGGCGAGCGGCACGAAGGCCGGAAGGATGAGTTTGCGCATCGCCTTTCTCCACACCAGCAACGCGCCAATGTCAAAAAAAGAGGCTGCCGGGCGAACCCGGCAGCCTCAGAACATGCGAACGGCCCCACGTGGGGGCCGCCGATTACATGTTGGTGGTCGTGTTGTTCACGTCCGTCGTGGCGTTCACGTCCGTCGCGTTCATGTCGGTCGTCGCGTTCATGTCGACGGCGTTCATGTCAACGGCGTTCATGTCGTTCTCGACAATCAGATTGCCGGCTTCGAGATTCTCGACGGCCATGTTGTTGTCAGCGGCGTTGTTGCTGCTGCAAGCCGCAACCGCCAGGGCCGCACCAGCGACCAGGATCAGAGCACGCATTCAAAACTCCCTAATTATTTCGATCTGGAGCGGTTGCCCGCCTCCCAAATCGCGCTCAGCATAGTCTGAACGGCTCATTACCATCAAGAGACTTGATGGGCTTCCACCAAGTCATTGAGAAAGTGATGAAATGACCCCTTCAGAGCCGCATCAACGCGCGACAACGGCAATTCTTTCCCTTGCGCGGCGAGGCTGGTGACGCCGAATTCGCTGATCCCGCAGGGGACGATACCCCCGAAATGCGACAGATCCGGGTCCACGTTGATCGAAAAGCCGTGGAGCGTCACCCAGCGCTTCACCCGGATGCCGAGCGCCGCGATCTTGGCTTCGGCGGCGCCTTCCCCGACCCAGATTCCAATTCGGCCCGGCGCCCGGTGCGCCTGGACCCCGAGGTCGGCGAGGGCCGCGATGATCCAGCCTTCGAGCGAGTGGACGAGGTTGCGGACGTCGCGCCCGCGCTTGTCGAGATCGAGCATCAAATAGCCGACGCGCTGTCCCGGCCCGTGATAGGTGTAGCGGCCGCCGCGGCCGGCTTCGTACACCGGGAAGTGCAGCGGGTTCATGATCTCGGCCGGGTCGGCGCTGGTTCCGGCGGTGAACAGGGGCGGGTGCTCGAGAAGCCAGACGCACTCCGCCGCCTCGCCGGCGCGAATCGCGACCGCGCGCTTTTCCATGAAAGCCAGCGCTTCTTCATAGGGCACGGGCGATTCGCTCACCCGCCACTCGACCGAGTCGATCCGCTCCATCGCGCGTGAGATGGCGCGCACGGCTCTTCACAGCAAGTTGCAAGGCCGGGCGGAGGCCACCATAACGGCGCCAAACAGGGGGGATCGCTTCCGTGAAATTGTCCTTGTCCACTGCGTGGGTCGAAACGAAGGCCGTGATTGCCAAGGACAGCCGCTTGCTCGCGGCGGTCGGGCTGGCCTTCTTCGTGCTTCCCGGAATCGTTCTTCGACTGGTCGTCCCGGAGCCCGATGCCGAGGGGCTTCCGCCCGCCGGAATCTGGATCGCCGTCCTGCTCGCCGTCCTGCTGGTCTCGCTGATCGGCCAGGTCGCGGTGGCGCGGATGGCGATGGCTCCGCAGATCAGCGTCGGGGAAGCGGTCGAGCGCGGCGCGCGGCGGCTTCCGATGCTGTTCGCGGCGCTGCTGCTGTGGACCATCCCGATGGTTGCTGCGGGGGCGATCCTCTATTCGCTCGCGGCGCTGCAGCCGGAACGCCCGACCGGAGTGGCGCTCGCCGGCCTCATCCTGCTCTGCGCGCTGACCATTCTCGCGCTCTATCTCGCGGTCCGGCTGATCCTCGTCTCGCCGGTCGCTGCGGCGGAAGAAGCCAATGCGATCGACCTTCTCAAGCGCAGCTTCGAAGTGACGAAGGGCAATTGGTGGCGGCTGTTCGCCTTCCTGATCCTGTTCGGAATCGGCTCGATCGTGCTGGTCGGAGCGGTCGAAGCGGTGATGGGCGTGATCGTGGCCGCGATCACCGGAGACGCCAGCACCTACAGCGTCGGCGGCCTGATCGTCGGGATCGTGGTCCAGCTGGTCAGCGCCGTCCTGTCGGTCGGCTTCTTCGTGATGCTTGCCCGGATCTACCTTCAGCTCACCGGCCGCGACGGCGCGGCATCGGTCCCCAAAAGCGGGATCTGAGGAGCCGCCTCCTTCGGGAGGATTCCGATCAGGCGCGGATCGGGAAAACGCTCGATCGCGCGCTTGTAGGCGACGAAGCCGGCGTGGCGGTAGGCGGGCAGGGCCGCCGGATGATCGAGCGTGCAGGTGTGGACATGGACGCGCCGCACCCCATCGCGCCAGGCGAGGTCCAAAGTCTGGCCCATCAGCCAGCGGCCGTGGCCCAGGCCGGCGAGCTCGGGCAGCAGACCGATGAACGCAAGCTCGCACTGGCCGGCCTCGCGGAAGTCGAGCTCGATCATGCCGATGTCGGTGCCGACCTCGTCGATGATGAGGTACAGCTCGACCGCAGGGTCGTGGAGGATCGCCGCGAGTTCCTCGTCCGAAAGGATCAGGCGCGAGAACCACAGCCAGTGGCGGCCGATCCGGCGGAAGAGCCGGCGGTAATCGTCGACCTCCGGCTTCTCGATTCGGCGGAGCGACGGGTTGGAGGCGGGAATCTGGAACGCGGACGGCTTGCGCATCTCGAGGAAGGTCACGACCGCGGCCAGCTCACCGTCGGGGACAGGTTCGTAGGGCATCAGCTCACTTCCACTTCGCAAGCGGCGGCAGGCTCATCAGGATGGCGTCGATGTTGCCGCCGGTCTTCAGGCCGAACAACGTGCCGCGGTCGTAGAGCAGGTTGAACTCGACGTAGCGGCCGCGGAATTCGAGCAGCCGCTCGACGTCCTCGGGCGTGAACGGCGTTTCCATCCGGGCGCGGACGAGTTGCGGGAAAATGTCGAGGAAGGCTTCGCCGACGTCGCGGGTG
>JBQCIU010000014.1:0-5300 GCA_051953395.1 Sphingomicrobium sp. | reverse complement strand
ATCCCCGCGGCCTTCGAGATGGACGAGATCCTCTACGCGCTGAAGGAGAATATCGTCGGGCTCAACTGCGGCCGCTGGGATTATATCTTCTCCACAATCAAACGCCTTGGCCGGTCGCACGAGCGGCTGACTCCCGACCGCTCAGCGATGACGATGGATAAGGCGTTCCTCGCCGCTTATTCGCTGCGGCTGATCGCCACCTGCCACCGCCGCGGCGCGCATGCGATGGGCGGGATGGCTGCCTTCATCCCCGTCAAGGGCGACGAGCAGGCCAACGCCGCCGCGCTGGAGAAAGTGCGGCAGGACAAGCTCCGCGAAGTCCGCAACGGCCACGACGGCACCTGGGTCGCTCACCCGGCGCTGGTGCCGGTCGCGATGGAAGCGTTCGAGGCAATGCCCGAGCCGAACCAGCTGTCGAAGATTCCCGAGCATATCCCCGGCCGCGAGGAGATGCTGGAGCTTCACACCGGCCCCCGCACCGAAGGCGGCGCTCGCGAGAACATCCGCGTCGGCGTGCAATATCTTGCCGCGTGGCTCGGCGGGCGCGGGGCGGTGCCGCTCTACAACCTCATGGAGGATGCGGCGACGGCGGAGATCAGCCGAGCGCAGCTCTGGCAGTGGCTTAACTTCGGTGCGGAGCTGGACGACGGACGAGTGTTCGACCGCGACCTGTTCGACCAGCTTTTCGATGAGGAAGTCGGCCTGCTCCAGGATGTGCCGGACATCCAGGAAGCCGCCGAGCTCTTCCGCGACATGGTCGTCTCAGACGACTTCGTCGAGTTCCTGACCCTGCCGGCCTACGAGCGGCTGGGGTGACGACTTAATCGAGCTTGCCGAGGAGCCAGTACAGCAGGAAGCCTTCGGCCATTCCGAGTGGGTACGAAGCCGCCAGTCCCGCTTTGAATTCACCCGTAATCGGAATCGCCCAGATCGCGATCGCGTTCACGACAAGGAAGGCAATCACGAGCGGCCAAAAGGCGGCCTTCTCTCGGCTGTTCCACCGTTCTGATACGGCCACCCACACCGCGCCGAATGCGGTTCCGGCTAGGAGTGCCTTCTCCAGTGTCGAAAGCCAGGCCACGACAAGGAACACCGGCAGTACAGTTGCCACCGCAACAAAAATGTCGTGCCATTTCGAGCGAGGCGCAACGTCCATGGTGACTCTCGTGAGGCACGAGCGTGAACGAATCAAAAGGGCGCCGGGATCGCTCCCGACGCCCTCGTTGTTCCTCGGACGAGCAGGCTAGGCCGAAGCCTTTTCCTTCTTCTCAATCGCGCCCTTCGCCTGGGCGATGATGCCCTTGAAGGCCTCGCCTTCGTGCATCGCGATGTCGGCCAGGACCTTCCGGTCGAGGTCGATTCCGGCAAGCTTCAGCGCGTGGATGAACTGGCCGTAGGTCAGGCCCTCGGCGCGGACGGCGGCGTTGATCCGCTGGATCCACAGAGCGCGGAAGCTCCGCTTCTTCACCTTGCGGTCGCGATAAGCGTACTGGCCGGCCTTCTCGACCGCCTGGCGGGCGACCCGGATCGTGTTCTTGCGGCGGCCGTAATATCCCTTCGCCTGCTCCAGGATCCGCTTGTGCTTGGCGCGCGTGGTCACGCCGCGTTTGATGCGTGGCATTGATCGCGCTCCTTACTTGAGGCCGTACGGAGCCCAGAGCTTCACGCGCGCCGTATCGGCGTCGGCGAGGATCTCTGTGCCGCGGTTCTGGCGGATGTACTTGGCGTTGTGGCTGATCAGCCGGTGGCGCTTTCCGGCGACTCCATGCTTCACCTTGCCTGTGGCGGTGAGCTTGAAGCGCTTCTTCACGCCGCTCTTCGTCTTGAGCTTGGGCATTTTCGTCTCCTGACGTTGTTGAACCGCCACGGCAGCCCTTTTACCGGCCGGGCCGTTCGTCATTGTTCCAGTGGTCTGGAAAGGCCGCGCCTATAGTGGAGCGCGTCGCGGGAGGCAACCTACCAGGGAATCTGCGAGCCGTCGTGGCTGAAGAAGCTGCCCGAATCGTCGGGGGCCAGATCGTCGATCACCTTGCGCATCCCGGAAACGCTGTCCTCCGGCGACAGCGGCGCCGAGCGGCCGCCCATGCGGGTCTGCACCCATCCGGGGTGGATGACGGCGCAGGTGACCTTGCCTTCATTGTCGATGGCGAGGCTTCGCCAGGCCATGTTCAGCGCGGATTTCGACGAGCGGTAGGCGATATAGCCGCCCGACGTATTGTCCTCGATGCTGCCCATCCGGGTGCTGACGGCGATCAGCTTGCCCTCGGCGCGTTCGACCAGGGGGAGGACCGACCGGGCGAGCAGGTAGGGCGCGACGGTGTTCACCGCGAACGTCTCCAGCCACTCCTCGCCTTCCTGCCCGTTTTCCGGCGACTTCGGGCCGTAGGTTCCGGCATTGGCGACCAGCAGGTCGAGCGAGTCGAGCCGCTCGCCGAATCCCGCGACCGCGTCGAGGTTGCGCATGTCGAGCCGCTCCACACGGACATTGAGCGCATCCAGCTCCGGGCTGTGCTCGCGGACGGTGGCGACGACATCCCAGCCGTCGGCTTTATATTGGCGCGCGAACTCGAGGCCGATGCCCCTGTTCGCTCCGGTGATCAGGACTGTTGGCATGGCCACTCCTTAGACGTCATCGCGAGCGGAGCGAAGCAATCCAGCCTTGGCGCGCATGGATTGCTTCGTCGTTCCCACTCCTCGCAATGACGGAAGTGACCCGCGGTTCCTAAGCGCCGGCGACATCCAGCTCGCCCGCTGCCGTCGGATGCAGCAGGTCGAGCGACTTCGCGCTTCCGTCGAGCCAGCTTTTCCACTGGTCGGGCCGAAGAAGCGCGATCTGCCGGTTATGATAAGCGGCGACGTCCGGCCCTGGCGGCGCAGTCAGGAGCGTGAAGGCCTCGCCAACTTCGGTGTTCGGGCGGAGTAATCCCGCAATCGCGAACTCCTGCCCGGCGGCCGGGCGGAACAGCCAGCAGGCCTTGCGCTTCTGCTTCGGGTCCTCGGGCTTGGTATATTCGTAGAAGCCGTCGAGCGGGACGAGGCAGCGGTCCTTGGGGAATTCGCGCCCGTCGGAGCGCATGTTGAAGACCGGCTTGCCGTTCGGGCTCGGCCAGGACCAGCGGCGGACAATCAGCTCGGCGTGGTCGCCATTCCACCGGACCACCGGCGCGCGGTCGGTGATTCGGATGTCCGTCGGCTGGACATTGGGAACGCCTTCGGGGAAGGTCAGCGGGATCTGGACGCCTTCGAACAATCGGCGGATCGCGTCGGGGTTCTTCTCGATCCGGTAGAGATTGCACATTTAATCGAAGAGGCTGGAGACGCTCGCTTCGTCCGCAATCCGGCGGATCGCCTCGGCGAGAAGCGGGGCCACGGTCAGCCGGCGGACCTTCGCGCCTTCCTCGTCCCCGCCGCCGCTCCAGATCGAATCGGTGACGACCAGCTCCTTCAGGTCCGAAGCGCCAACTCGGGCGACGGCTCCGCCGGAAAGAACGCCGTGGGTGCAATAAGCGAACACGTCGGTCGCGCCCTGCTGGCGGAGCGCGGCCGCGGCGTTGCAGAGCGTGCCCGCCGAATCGACGATGTCGTCGATGAGGATGCAGGTGCGGCCGTCGACGTCGCCGATGATGTTCATCACCTCCGATTCTCCGGCGCGTTCGCGGCGCTTGTCGACGATGGCGAGCGGCGCGTTGTTGAGCCGCTTGGCGAGGCTTCGGGCGCGGACCACGCCGCCGACGTCGGGCGACACCATCGTCAGCTTGTCGGTCGAAAAGCGGGCGCGGATGTCGGCTGCGATGACGGGTGAGGCGAAGAGGTTGTCGGTCGGGATGTCGAAGAAGCCCTGGATCTGGCCGGCGTGCAGATCCATCGTCAGAACGCGGCTGGCGCCCGCGACGGTGATCAGGTTGGCGACGAGCTTGGCCGAGATCGGGGTTCGCGGCCCCGGCTTCCGGTCCTGCCGGGCATAGCCGAAATAGGGGATGACCGCCGTGATCCTCTTGGCCGACGCGCGGCGAAGCGCGTCGATCATGATCAGAAGCTCCATCAGATTGTCGTTCGCCGGATAGCTGGTCGACTGGATGACGAAGACATCCTCGCCGCGGACGTTCTCGTTGATCTCGACGAAGATTTCCTCGTCGGCGAAGCGGCGGACGCTCGCCTGCGTGAGCGGCATTTCGAGATAGTCCGCGATCGAGCGGGCCAGCGGCGGGTTGCTGTTCCCGGCGAGCAATTTCATGGGATTTCGGCTCCAAGCGGCGGTGCCGCTGCCTTAGCCATCGCGGACGCCGCGCGTAAAGCCTTGGTTGCCGATTGCCGTTCGCGCGTTAAAGGCGCGCTATGACAGATCGCCTCATCATCGCGCTCGCGCAGATGAACCAGCGCGTCGGCGATCTCGACGCCAACGCGGCCGCGATGCTGGAGACAAGGCGCAAGGCGGCGGGCGCGGACCTGATCCTGTATCCCGAGCTCCAGTTGATCGGCTATCCGCCCGAAGACCTGGTGCTGAAGCCCGAGTTCGTTCGGCGAACGATGGAGGCGACCGAGCGGCTGGTCGATGCGACGGCCGAGCCTGGTCCCGCGATGCTGATCGGGACCGTGATCGCCGAGGGCGGCGCCACCTACAATGCGGTGGTGCTCGCCAACGAGGGGAAGGTGCTCGGCCGAACGCTGAAGCATGAGCTTCCGAACTACGGCACGTTCGACGAGAAGCGAATTTTCACTCCGGGGCCGCTCCCGAGCCCGCTCGAGTATCGCGGCGTCAGGTTCGGGGTGCCGATCTGCGAGGACATCTGGTGGGACGCCGCCTGCGCCAACCTGGCGAAAGAAGGCGCCGAGTTCCTGCTTGTCCCCAACGGCAGCCCATACGAGCTCGACAAGGACGAGATCCGTCAGAAGATGGTGCGGGCCCGCGCGCTGACGACCGGCCTCGCGATGGTCTATCTCAACCGGGTCGGCGGCCAGGACGAGCTGGTGTTCGACGGCTCTTCCTTCGTCGTCCATCCCGACGGCGAGCTGATCGCGCAGATGCCCGATTTCGAGGAAGCGCTTCTTCTGACCGAATGGCGGCGGAAAGCGGACGGCTGGCGCTGCGCGACGCGCGATCGCCACAAGCTCGATGGCTACCCCGAGGACATCTACCACGCGATGATGCTCGGCCTTCGGGATTACGTGGAGCGCAACGGCTTCCCCGGCGTCATCCTGGGCCTGTCCGGCGGGATCGACAGCGCGCTTTCCGCCGCGATCGCGGTCGACACGCTCGGGCCCGACAAGGTCTGGGGCGTGATGCTCCCGTCGAAATACAC
>JBQCIU010000013.1:0-16259 GCA_051953395.1 Sphingomicrobium sp. | reverse complement strand
TGTACGTCTCCGCCAGCTCGAAGTGGTCCGCCTCCGTGGCGTCCGGAACGAGCGCACCCATGGCCTGCGTGAGGCTGAGGCCGATCACCTTTCGGCATTCGCGCGCTGGAGGACGGGGGATGCCGTGGAGGCCGATGGTTTCGGAAAGCGCGCGGTGGATGGTGGCGCCGCTGTCCACCAGCGTGC
The DNA here is from genome assembly GCA_051953395.1 of Sphingomicrobium sp. Taxonomy (GTDB): domain Bacteria; phylum Pseudomonadota; class Alphaproteobacteria; order Sphingomonadales; family Sphingomonadaceae; genus Sphingomicrobium. The sequence goes on along the minus strand of JBQCIU010000013.1, from coordinate 16,073 downwards.
CGTCGCAGTCGAAGATCGCCAGCTTGGTCATCGCCGGGTTCGCCCGCTGCGCGCGCGCCGTTCGCCACGCCGGCTCTCTCGCCGCGGCTTGGCGCGGCTTGGCGCCCTTGGGCGCACGACCGCCACCTGCTCGCCCGCAGCGACTTCGAAGCCGAGCGTTTCGAGGCTTTGTTCGAGATGGTCGGGAAGAGCGGCGGTAACGTCGATCTTGCCGCCCGCCGGCGAATCGATCCGCAGCCGCCGTGCGTGAAGGTGCAGCTTTCGGCTGATCCCGCCTGTCAGGAAGGCGTCGGCCCCACCATATTTGCCGTCCCCGACGATCGGGTGCCCGATCGCCGCCATGTGGGCGCGCAGCTGGTGGGTGCGGCCGGTCAGGGGCTGGAGCTCGACCCATGCGGCGCGGTTTCCGGCGCGGTCGATGACCCGCCAGCGAGTCCTGGCGGGCTGGCCGCTCTCCTCGTCGATATGCATCTTTTCGCCGCCCGTGCCCGGCTGCTTGGCGAGCGGAGCGTCGATCAGCCCTTCGTCAGCCGACGGGACTCCCATCACCAGCGCCCAATAGAGCTTCTTCGCCGTGCGTCCCGAAAAGCTCTTCGAAAAGAAGGCTGCCGAACGGGCGGTCCGGGCGACGAGAAGAGCGCCGGACGTGTCCTTGTCCAGCCGATGCACCAGTTTCGGTCGGTTGCCGGCTTCGTCGGCAAGCCCATCGAGGAGCCGGTCGAGATGGTTCGTCGTCTTTGTCCCGCCCTGGGTGGCGAGACCCGGCGGCTTGTTGAGAACGAACGCGCTGTCGTCCTCATAAATGACCAGCGAGCGGACGAATTCTTCCTCTTCGGCGGTGAGCGGATCGCGCCTTGGCCGCGCGGGTCCGCGCCGCGCCGGTTCGGCTTCCTGCGGCGGCACCCGGATTTCCTGTCCGGCGGCGATGCGGTCCCCGGGCGCAGCCTTGGCGCCATCGAGGCGGAGTTGCCCCGTCCGCGCCCAGCGCGAGACGATGTTGAAGCTGATTTCGGGCTGGTGGCGCTTGAACCAGCGGTCCAGGCGGATTCCGTCGTCGTCTTCGCTGACCGTGAATGTCCGGGTGTCCGCCATTCCCGCCACTTAGCGACTGCGGACGGGAATTCTAACCCGTTCGCTCGCTCCAATAGTCGAATGCCTGTCGCTGAAGCCTTTTCACGAGCTTCAACGCCTCGGGCCCGGTCCAAAGCCCGTCGTAGCCGTGGAGCATCGCTCCGCCCGCTACCCACCATCCCTGGCCCGGAAGCCCGTCGGACTGGCGAACGACCAGTACTGCAAGCTCCGGCTCCCCCCGCTCCGCAGCTTCGTCGTCGATGACTCCGAGCACCTTGCACAAGGCGCGCATCTTCGGCCGGGTGAATGCGTGGCCGAGCGCATTCAAAAGCTCGGAATAGGTGATCGCTTCGCCGGCCGCGGCCGATTCGATGAGAAGGCGCCTGACCTCGGCCGGATCGGCCAGCAGTCCGGCGCTCATCCCTCTGGCTGGTCGGCCACGGGCGTGAGTTCGAAGACCTCGAGCATCGCGCCGCTCCGCGGCCAGGGAATTACCAGCCGCCACTGGAATGGCCCGATCCTCTCGAACACGCCGGCCATGTCGCGCTGCGGATCCTCGCGATAGGCGAGCGGCTCCTTTTCGTCGCCCAGGGCGAGGCTTCCAAGGAAGATCAGCCGCCGGGAGTCGTCGTCATCCCACAAGCGCCCGGCGGGGCGCTGGCTCCCCGTCTGCTTCACGATGGTCAGAACGCCGTCGTCGTCGCTGAGGACATAGCAGAAGAAAGGCTTGAACTTTTCGAACGCCGGCGACTTCGAATCCTTCGCGCCGATGCTGATCATCCGGCAATTGTAGCTTCCCGGCGTCGGCTGCGGGCGCGGCAAAGCGGAGCGCGGCTCGAGCAGGTTCCCTTCCGCGGCAATGTCCTTGCGGTACTTCTTTCGGGCATCCATCAATGCCTGCTGCCAGGCGAGGCCGAGGCGGTCGATCCGGTCCTGATCGCCTGGGCTTGCCACGCCCTTCCACGCGTTCGAAGGCGAAGGCGCTTCGACCGTGACCGATGCCGTGCTTCGGGCGCGCTTGGTTGCCGTGTCGCATCCGCCGAGCAACGCAACCGCCGGCAAAATGCATAGGCAGGCCGCGCATTTAAGCTTCACCTGCATTCCCACACTGGTGCCAGCAGGGGCCGCCGGATGCAACCAAGCGCGAGTTCACCAATGTCCTTGATTTCCGGTTCGTGACCGCTACCCGCCCCGCGGATGAACGGCCGGACCACAGCGCAGACCAGCCCCGACGCCGCCGGCCGCGGCCTGCCCCTTGGCATTGGCGCCTATGCCTTGTGGGGCATACTCCCGATCTACTTCAAGGCGATCGCCGAGGTCGGAGCGGTCGACATCGTCGCTCACCGGGTCCTGTGGTCGGTGCCGTTCCTCGCACTGCTGATCGCGATTTTCGGAGGCTCTGGCGACGTCCGCGCCGCGATTCGATCGGGACGAACGCTCGCTTTCCTGTCGGTGACCGCGGTGCTGATCGGGGTGAATTGGCTGCTTTACGTCTATGCGGTGACCAGCGGCCATATCCTGGCGAGCAGCCTTGGCTATTATCTCAATCCGCTGATCAACGTGCTGATGGGCCGCGCGCTGCTGAAGGAGCGGCTGACCGGATTGCAATGGGCAGCGGTCGCCATCGCCGCAGCCGGAATCACGGGTCTCGCCGTCCAGGCGCTTGGGCAGCTCTGGATCAGCCTGGCGCTGGCGATCACCTTCGCCACTTACGGGCTGCTGCGAAAGATCGCGCCGGTGGAGGCCGTTGCGGGGCTCGCTGTGGAGACCGGGCTTCTCTTGCCGGCCGCGCTCCTCTGGCTCGGATGGGGAATGGCCGCAGGAGACCCTGCCTTCGGCCCCGACAACCGCGATTGGGCGCTTCTGCTGTTCGCCGGGGTGGCAAGCACCGTTCCTCTGATCCTGTTCACGGCGGCCGCTCGCCGATTGCCCTATTCGACGCTCGGAATGCTCCAGTTCATCGCACCGACGCTGCAGTTCCTGTGCGCGGTGCTTCTCTACGGCGAGCATTTCACCCGCTGGCATGCGCTCGCGTTCGGCTCGATCTGGCTGGCCCTGGGCCTTTACGTCACGGCGCTGATCCGCGGTGCGAAGTCCGCCGTCCCGGCTATGCCGCCCGAATGACTCTCTGCTACGTTCACCCGCCTGGGCGGAAGGAAAGCTGAATGTTCAACCTCGTTTCGATCATCATCGGCCTCGTCGCGCTCCTTGTCGCGGCAATTGCCTTCCTGCCCTTGCTCGGCTGGGTGAACTGGCTTGTCATCCCGCTTGCCATCATCGGCGCCGCCGTCGGGTTCATGAGCCGCGGGAGCGCCGGACGGAATCTCAATATCTTCGTCATCATCGTCGGGGTCATCCGGCTGATGCTCGGCGGCGGGATCCTGTGACCCGCGACGCCAGGATCGATGCCTATATTGCGAAGGCCCAGCCTTTCGCCCGGCCGATCCTGGAGAAAGTGCGCGAGCGGGTCCACGCGGTTGTCCCCGACGTCGACGAAGCGGTGAAGTGGAGCATGCCGGCCTACATGCTCGGCGGCAAAATCCTGCTCATCACCGCCGCCTTCAAGGCACACGCAGCGCTCAACTTCTGGCGCGGCCAGGAGCTTCGCGGCGATGCGGCGAACGCGGAAGCGATGGGCCAGTTCGGCAAGCTCGCCTCAGTGGCGCACCTGCCGCCCGATCCGGAGCTCGACCGGCTGATCAAGGAGGCGGTCGAGGTCGCGAAAAGTGCGCCTGCGCCGCGCAAGACCAAGCACGCGCCCAGGCGGGCGCCGCAAATGCATCCCGAATTCGCGGCGGCGCTTTCGAAAGCCCCCAAGGCCAAGGCCGCGCTCGAAGGTTTCCCGCCGTCGGCGCAGCGCGATTATCTGGAATGGATTGCGGACGCGAAGCAGGATGCGACCCGTCAGAAGCGAATCGCGACCGCGGTCGAATGGCTGAGCGAGGGCAAGCGGCGCAACTGGAAGTATGAGAGCTGCTGATCAGCGCTCCCTGACGTAACGCCCCGGGGCATCTTCGATCGCCTTCAGCTTGCCCTTGCCGGGAATGCGCGCGCGTTCGGCTTTGACCGTCTTCGGCGACTGCGCCTTCAGCCAGTCGAGCCAGTCGGGCCACCAGCTTCCCTTGTGCTCGGTCGCGGCGTCGATGAATTGCTCGATCGAACCGCGCGCCTTCTCGTTGGTCCAGTAGCAATATTTGTTCGCCGCGGGCGGGTTCACCACGCCGGCGATGTGCCCTGAGCCGGCGAGAACGAAGCGCTTCGGTCCGGCGAAATGCTCCATAATCTTCCACACGCTCTCGGGCGGGGAGATATGGTCCTCACGGCCGGCCTGAACGTAGGTTGGGGTCTTCACCCGATCGATGTCGATCGGCGTACCCGCAACCGTGATGCCGCCTTTCGTCGCGAGCTTGTTCGCCTTGTAGAGGTCGTCGAGGTAAGCGCGGTGCCAGCCTGCCGGGAGGTTCGTCGTGTCGCTGTTCCAGTAGAGGAGGTCGAACGGCGGCGGCTCCTCGCCCAGCAGATAGTTGTTCACCACGTAATTCCAGATGAGGTCGCGGCCGCGCAGCAGGTTGAACGTCGCAGCCATGTAACGGCCGTCGAGATAGCCCTTCTCCGCGGTGAGCTTGTCGAGCAGCGCCATCGTCTCGGGACCGGTGAACAGCTTGAGGTCCCCGGCGAGCGTGAAATCCACCTGTGCCGTCAGGAAGGTGGCCGAAGCGACTTTGTCCCGCTGCCTCTTCGCATCCAGATAGCCGAGGGTGGCGGCGAGCGTCGTCCCGGCAACGCAATAGCCGATTGCGTGGACGGCCTTGACGCCCAGCAGGTCGCGAACCGTGTCGATCGCGTCGATTTGCCCGCGAAGCACATAATCGTCGAGCGTTGCGTCGGCGATGCTCTCGTCCGCCGATTTCCAGCTGACCATGAACAGCGAGATGCCGCTGTCCACGCACCATTTGACGAAGCTTTTCTCGGGCGTGAGGTCGAGGATGTAGAAGCGGTTGATCCACGGCGGGAAGATGACGACCGGGGTCTCAAGCACCTCGTCGGTCGTCGGCGTGTACTGGATCAGCTGGTAGAGCGGGGTCTCGCGGATCACCTTGCCCGGCGTCGTCGCCAGGTTTTTTCCAACCTCGAACACGCCCGGCTTCGTCTGGGTGAGCTGCCCGGCGGCGATATCCTTGAGCATGTTGGCGAGGCCCTTGAGCAGGTTCTCGCCCCGGCTCTCGATCGTTTTCTTCAGCACCTGAGGATTGGTGAGCGCGAAGTTGGACGGACTCATCGCGTCGACGAAATTCTGCGTCGCGAACTTCACCTTGGCGCGGCTCTCGTCATCGAGGCCTTCGATCTGGTCGACCGTCCCGAGGAGCTTGTCCGACAAAGCGAGATAGGTCTGACGGATCTGGTCGAACAGCGGGTTCTCCCGCCATTCCGGAGCCGAGAAGCGCCGGTCCTTCTTCTCGGCAGCCGGGCCTTGCAGCCCAAGCATCTGGCCCCAGGCTTCCAGCCCTTTGGCCCAGGCCTGAGCGCCGGCATTCATCATGCTCATCGGATCGGGTGTCGGCGCTGTCTCGCCGCCGAAGGCCGGCGGAAAGGCGCCCCAGGCGGGCGGGCTGGTCGGCCAGGGTTGCGCGGTCTTCAGGCTCTCCGCCCAGGCCTCCATCAGCATCTGCTGGGCGCGTCCCATGACCCACGTCCAGTGCTGCCAGTCCTCCAGCGTCGGGATCGGTCCGCTGTCTGTTTCGTCCGCCATCGAGCCCATGTAATGACGGCGCGTGACCGCGACCAGCCACCTCCCTTCGGCGCTCGTCCTGCTCGACTATTTCGGGATCGCGGTGTTCGCCGTCTCGGGCGCGCTCGTCGCCGCCGAGAAGAAGCAGACTCTCGTCACCTTCATCTTCTTCGCGGTCGCGACCGGAATCGGCGGCGGAACCCTGCGCGATCTTCTGATCGGCGCCCCCGTATTCTGGGTTCAATCGAACATCGTTCTTGCGATCTGCATTGCCGCCGGCCTGCTCGTCTGGTTCGTCAGCAGCCGCCGCTTCGCGGGTGTAGCCCTGCTCTGGTTCGATGCCGCGGGAATCGCGGCTTACGCGACTTATGGCGCTGCCAAAGCCCTGGGATTCGGTGTCGCGCCGGTCCCGGCATTCGCGATGGGCGTGCTCACCGCCTGCGCCGGCGGGATCATCCGCGACGTTCTTGCCGGAGAGCCGTCGATCCTGATGCGGCCGGAGCTGTACGTCACCGCGATCGCTCTTTCCGCCGGACTTTTCGTGCTGCTCGCAGTGCTCGGGATTCCCACTCTGATCGCCGTGCTGGTCGCGGCCCTGGCCGGCTTCGTCCTCAGGGGCCTAGCCATCAAGCGCGGCTGGTCGCTTCCCGCTTATCGTGATTAGATAGGCCGATGATCCCGATCCCGCCGCACGAGACCCGCGTCGCCGAAATCGCCGACATCATCCAGACGGCGCTCGGACCCGTGTTCCTGCTCGCGGGCATCGGCGCCTTCCTGAACGTCTGTACGGGCCGCCTGTCGCGGATCGTCGACCGCGCCCGCCAGATCGAGCCACTGCTTCTGAAGAGCCGCGGTTCCGAGCACGACCGTTATCTTCGCGAAATCCGGGTTCTGGATCGGCGAATGGGGCTGGTCGGCCGAGCCATCTGGCTTGCGGTGCTCGCGGCGGTGCTGACCTGCCTCGTGGTCGTGCTGCTGTTCGCCGGAACCCTGGTCAGCGGCCACTTCGGGACCGCAATCGCGCTGCTGTTCATCGGCTGCATGGTCTCGCTCGGCAGCGGCTTTGCGATTTTCCTGATCGAAACGCAGGTCGGGTCGCGCGCGATCAGGGTCCGGCACTCGCTCCTGCAGCATGAGGCCGAAGAGCAGTCCTGAGGCTCGACAGCCGCTCCGCCCGCTCCTATCGCGCTGCAATCAAACAGGGAGTTCTTGCGTGATCACTGACGTCCAGGGTTCGAGCGTCCTCGACCGGGTTCTCGTTCTCGAAATGGTTCGCGTTACCGAAGCGGCGGCCATCGCAGCGTCGGAATGGATCGGCCGCGGCGACAATGATTCCGCCGACGCCGCAGCGGTGGAAGCGATGCGGACGGAACTCAACAAGCTCCCGATGGACGGCACGGTCGTCATCGGCGAGGGCGAACGCGACGAAGCTCCGATGCTCTACATCGGAGAAAAGGTCGGTTCGTCGCAGGATTGCGGACCCAAGATCGATATCGCTCTCGACCCGCTGGAAGGGACGAGTCTTACCGCCAAGGCCGGCCCCAACGCCCTTGCGGTGCTCGCGATTGCGGAAAGCGGCTGCCTCCTGAACGCGCCCGACGTGTACATGCAGAAACTGGCGATCGGCCCCGGCTATGCCGAAGGTACGGTCAGCCTCGACAAGTCGCCCGCCGAGAATGTCCGGTCGCTGGCCAAGGCCAAGGGCGTCGATCCCAGGGACATCATCGCCTGCGTTCTCGACCGTCCCCGGCACGATGATATTGTCGCCGAGCTTCGGTCGCTCGGCTGCGGGATCAAGCTCATTCCCGACGGCGACGTTGCCGGGGTGATGGCGACGGCCGATCCCGACACGGACATCGACATCTACATGGGCAGCGGGGGTGCGCCCGAAGGTGTTCTCGCGGCGGCGGCTCTTCGCTGCGTCGGCGGGCAGATTTTCGGCAAGCTCCTGTTCCGCAACGACGACGAGATCGGCCGCGCGCACGGCTGGGGAATCGACGACCTAGACCGCGTCTATTCCGTCACCGACATGGCCAAGGGCGACTGCATCTTCGCCGCGACGGGCGTCACGCATGGCTCGCTGCTGAAGGGCGTCAGCCGGCGCAAGGATTGCACGACGACGGAGACTTTGGTGATGCGCGCCAGCTCCGGAACGGTCCGCCGGGTCTTCACCGAACATTACAAGCTCGGAAGCCGCCGCAGCCTCTAGCGCGCGGCGGCGGTTGGCGTAGAATCAGCGGGTGGGATTCGCACTCGACGTCGAAAAATCCGTAAGCGGGCAGCCGTGGAAATGGCGCTCGGCCGTGGAGCCGGGCTCGGGCATGGATTCGCTCCTCGACGAATTGCTGATGGCGCGCGGCGTTGGCCGCGACGATCTGGCCCGACACCGCGACCCGCGGATCCGCGACTTCCTTCCCGATCCGTCCGCGTTCCAGGACATGGACAAGGGCGCGACGCGGCTGGCCGATGCCGTGGCTGGCGGCGAGACGATCGCGATTTTCGGCGACTATGACGTCGATGGGGCGACCAGCGCAGCGCTTCTGACACTCCTGCTGAGGCGGCTCGGAGCGGAGCCGATCGTCTATATCCCTGACCGGCTGATGGAGGGTTATGGGCCGTCCGGCGCGGCGCTCGTCGAGCTGAAGAAGCGCGGAGCCTCGCTGGCGGTCACCGTGGACTGCGGAGCGCAGGCCTTCGACGCGCTGGAAGAGGCCAAAGCTGCGGGCCTCGACGTCATCGTCGTCGACCACCATCAGTGCGCGACCCTGCTTCCGGTCGCGTTCGCGCTGATCAATCCGAACCGGCTCGACGAAGGCGAGATCGGTGCTGCCCACGGCCATGTCGCTGCCGTCGGCATGGCCTTCCTTCTGGGCGTCGCCTTGCTTCGCGAGCTTCGCAACCGCGCCTTCTTTGCCGGCCGCGAGGAGCCGAAGGTCATCGACCTGCTCGATCTCGTGGCGCTTGGCACGGTCGCTGACGTGGCGAAGCTGAACGGCCTTAACCGGGCCTTCGTGACCCAGGGGCTCAAGGTGATGGGGGCCCGCGAAAATATCGGGCTGGTCGCGCTTGCTGAGGCAGCCCGATTGGTGAAGCCGCCGAGCTGCCGGGACCTTGGCTTCGCCCTTGGCCCGCGAATCAACGCCGGCGGACGCGTCGGCAAATCCGATCTGGGCGTTCGCCTGCTGACCTGCGTCGACCCAGAAGAAGCGCGGGCTATCGCTGCAGAGCTCGACCGGCTCAATGAAGAACGCCGCGCGATCGAGATGACGGTTTGCCAGCAGGCGGAAGAGCAGGCGGCGAAGTTGAACGGCGCGGCGGTAATCACTGTAATGGCGCCCGGCTGGCATCCCGGCGTGATCGGAATCGTCGCCGGCCGGCTGAAGGAAAAGTTCAGGCGCCCTGCGATCGTTATCGCTGAGGACGAGGACGGGACTGGCAAGGGCTCGGGCCGCTCAATTTCCGGAGTGGATCTCGGCGCGGCCGTTCTCGCGGCGAAGGACAGCGGCTTGCTCATAGCTGGCGGCGGGCACGCGATGGCCGCGGGTCTTACCCTTCCGAAGGGTGGCCTCGATGCGTTTCGCGCCTTCATCGCCGAGCGGCTCGCAACCGACGTCGAGCGTTCGCTCGACGGGCGGGCGCTGCTTGTCGATGCGCTGCTCACGCCCGGCGGGGTCGTGGCCGGGCTGTGCGATTCGCTCGACGAGGCCGGGCCCTATGGCGCCGGCTGGCCGAGCCCGAAGATCGTCGCCGGCCCGGCGCGATTGATCCGCGTCGGAATCGTCGGCGACGGCCACGTGCGCGGTCTCGCCTGCGGCGACGACGGCAAGAGCTTCAAGTGGATTGCCTTCCGAAGTGCGACGACCGAACTGGGCCAGGCCCTACTGTCAGCGCCCGCTGACCGGCGGTGGTGGCTGGCGGGAAGCATCCGCCGCGACGAATGGAATGGCGGCAATGCCGCGGAAATGCATCTCGAAGATGCTGCGCTTGCTTGACGCTGTGGGGAGCCTCGCCTAACTCGCCCCCGCTTTCCCGGCCCCATCGTCTAGCGGCCTAGGACGTCGCCCTTTCACGGCGAAAACACGGGTTCGAGTCCCGTTGGGGTCACCACTTTCCGAAGTGCCGGGGGCACTTCGGAAAGTGGTGAGACTGGGCCGTCAGCTCACACCATCGTGAACCAGGCCACGGCGATGCTCGCCGCCAGGACGAGCGTGCTGGCGATCAGCGCGATGGCCGCCGACCGGCCTTTCGAGCGTGCATAAACCACCGTCACGCCGATCTTCACCGTCATGTTGGCGACGATCGTTCCGGCGAGCGCGATCGCGGCGAGTTCGGCCGAAATAGCTTGCGGCGGAAGCCCGCCCGCGGTGACGATCGCGACGTCGACATTCGCGCTCCCCGAGATGAGCAGCAGCAACGCGATGCCCTGTTGCCCGAAGCGACCCTCTGCCCAAGCCACCGCGACAGCCATCGCGGCGACGAAAACCACGAACCCGAGCGCGGGGAGGAGCGCGACCGGATTGCCCGGGGCGGTCGGCGCATCCGAGCGCGGGGCCTTCCGGTAAAGCCACCACCCCGCAGCGACACCCACCACGATTGCCGGAAAGGTGATGATCGCGAAGGGCACGACAATGCGCGTGGCGAGGATCGCGACGAGGAACAGGACGCGGACGTACATGACCGAGGTCGCAAGCGCGATTCCGGCCGCCTCTGCCCCGGGCGTCTTTGCCCGTCCCAGCCGTTGGGAGAGCGACTGAGTCACCGCAGTCGAACTGTACAGGCCGCCGATTACCGCCGTGGCAATGGTCCCGTGCCGCTCCCCGAACAGCCGGTTGGCGACATAGCCGAGGAACGAAAAGCCGGTGACGATGATCACCACCAGCCACAGTTGCTGCGGATTCCACGCGCCCAGCGGGCCATAGCGGCCGTTGGGCAGGAACGGCAGGACGGCGCCGGCGATGACGGCATATTGGGCAAGCGCCTTGACGTCATCCTCATCGAGGCGGTCGAGAATGCCGTGCGTTTCGCGCTTGAGCGACAGGATCAAGGTGACGATCGTCGCGCCGGCGATGGCGAGCGCGGGATTGCCGCTCCCGGCGAGGAAGCCGAGGCCGACGGTGACCATTGCAGCAATTGGCGTCGTCGCGTCAGGCTTTTCCGCCAGGCCAGGCCTGTGCGCATAGCCGACCGAGAGCACTGCGGCGGCCCCCGCGACGATCGCTCCGGCGGCAAACCCGTGCCCAAGGGCCCCGATCAAACCGGCGATGCCCGACGCCAATCCGACGAGGGTGAAGGTCCGCACACCGGCGATGCGGGTGTCCGACTCCAGACGCCGAAGATCGAAGCCCCGTTCGATCCCGATCAGCAGTCCGCAGGCCAGTGCCGTGGCGACGCAGAGCGCCTGCCAATACCAACCGGCGTCGATCATGCCTCAGATGGCGAGACCGGGATCGCCCTCCAGAACCTGCTGCTCGAGCTTCGGGCGCTCGCCGGGGCCCCAGAGTTGCGCGGTGTGGACGACCCGGTAGCGCAGCGGGCCGCCATCGGGAGTCCCGCTTCGCGCGATCGGACGGGGAATGCAGACGAACTCGGTCCGCATCTCGTCGCCGGTGAGCCGCACCTTCGCATAGCCGTGCCCACCCATGTCGACGAACTCGAGATGCGGGGCAAGTTCCGGGTTCGACAGGCGCCGCGCGGCGGAGCGGTCGAAGCTCTTCGCATATTCGAGGCAGGAACGGACGCCGTGCTTCACCAGCATGTTGTACGTCCAGTCGGGCTTGGCCGATCCGGGACGGTCGACCAGGTACAAGGGGCGCAGCGGATTGGTCTTCTTGATGTTGTGCTCGTACGATTCCATCGCGCCGGGACTGACGAGCGATCCGCCGACGAAGCTGAGGCCGACCGGTTCATATTTGCGCGGTGGCAGATAAGCCGCCGCATAGCCCGCCCAGAAACTGTGGCGGTCGCCCGATACGATCGCAAAGCCGGTGACCTTCGAATCGCGCACCAGCTCGTAGATTTCCTTCCGCTCGGCATAAGCGGAGCCCCAATCATTGCTGCCGACCTGGGCGAACGTGTCCGAAGGCCACGGCTTCTCCGTCATCGCCGCGGGAATGTTTTGCGCATCGATCCGATGGTCGAGCGCGCCTTGCGAGTTGCCCCAGATCTTCCACGTCGCGGTGGATTGTCGAAGCTGATCCTTGAACCAGGCCTTCTGGTCGGCACCCAGGATCGTCCGGGGTGGGGCGTTTTTGCGCGGGTTGGGAATCTTCACGTCGCGGAAGTGAAGCTCGGCTGGCGGGTTGCCGCCGTTGCAGGTGCGGCCTTCGTCGAGCGCGATCATCGCTTCTTCGGAGAACATGCCGCCGAATTTCGGATCGTAGATGTCGCCGACACCCTGCGCGTCCGTGGGATCGGCGCTGACGAAGCTGTGCTGGTCCGTGATTATAAGGTCGAGGTGCTTGCCCCAGTGCAATGTTCGGTAGGCGATCAGGCTGCGGATCGCCGCGAGATTGTTGGGTTCGATTCCAAGGCCGTTGTCGTCCCACTTGTCGATTTCGACATTCTCGACGGGGACGGATCCGAACAGGTCGAGCGATCCGCTTGGCGGCTTGACCCGCGCCGGTACGAACTCGAACCAGGCCTGGTTGGCGGCGACCTTGATGGTCTGCCCGGGCCGCGGCGGGCCACCCGCCTGCTGGATGCTCTGCCAGCCTTGCCACGAGAATTCGTGATTGTCCCAGATGCACACGAACGGCCAGCGCGCCCGCGCGTCCTGCAGGTCCGGATCGGCAAGGTAGCCGCGATAAATGGTCCGGTAGCCGTCGAGCGTCAGCGGATAATGGAAGTTGCTGACCTTTCCGCCGTCGGGAATGCGTCCGATGTCGTAGATCGTGCGGTCGTATCGGCTCTTCAGCTCATCCGGATATTCGACGACCTCGTAAATGAAATCCCCGAGGTGAAGAACGAAGTCGAGCTGCTCCGCCGCCGGTGCGCGCTCATCCTCGAAGATCATCCGCCGATAAGCGTTGAGCTTGCCTTCGTTGACGTCTTGGCAGCTGACGAAGGCGAAATTCACCGGCCGCTGATCGTCCGGTCGCGGCGCCGTCCTGGTCCTGCCGATGCGGCTCCCGTTCCCGTCGGCATCGGCGAAGCGATACCAATAGGTGCGCGACGGCTTGAGCCCGCCGACCAGGACCCGAGCAGTCCAGTCGGACGCGGCCGAAACCGGAGCGGATGCCCGGGCGATCACCCGGCGAAATGCCTCGTCTTCGGCGACCTCGACTGAAAGCAAATGGCGGTCGCCGCTATCGAAGGGCCGGCGAGTCCACAGAATGACACTGGTCGGATCGGGATCGCCCGATGCGACGCCTTCAGGGAAGGAGTCGCGGCGCTCGACCCAGTTGGAGCGGGATGCGCGGACGCTTCCAGCCCAGGCCAAGGAGGCCCCCATTGCCGCCGCGACCTGGATGAATTCGCGGCGGTTCAGGGCCATCGTCTATCCTTTCTTCAATCTCTCCGCGTGCCAGCGGAGATGGTCCGCCATGAACGTCGAGATGAAATAGTAACTATGGTCGTATCCGTGCTGGCGGCGGAGCGTCAGCGGGATTCCGACGGTGGTGCATAGTGCTTCTAGCACCTCCGGGCGCAATTCCTTTTCGATGAACGGGTCTGCCGTGCCGACGTCCACGAGAAGTTCCGGCAGGCACGCGCCGTCCTCGATCAGGGCAATTGTGTCGTGCTTGCGCCAGCCGGCGCGATCGTCGCCGAGGTAACCCGCCAGTGCCTTCTGGCCCCAGGGCACCTGGCTTGGAGCGACGATCGGAGCGAATGCGGACACGCTTCGGAATTGCTCGGGGAAATTGAGCGCGACGGTCAGCGCGCCATGCCCGCCCATCGAATGGCCGGTGATTCCCTGACGCTGCATGTCGGCCGGGAACTCCTCGGCGATCATCGCCGGAAGCTCATCCGTCACATAGGTCCACATCCGGAAATGCTTGGCCCAGGGCTCCTGCGTCGCATCCACGTAGAAGCCGGCACCTTTGCCGAAATCATAGTCCTCGACATCGGGGACATCGTCGCCGCGAGGACTGGTGTCGGGCGCGACGAAGATCAGGCCGAGCTCGGCGCAGGCCGCGCGATATTCGCCTTTCTCGGTCACATTCATCGGGCTGCAGGTCAGGCCCGAGAGATACCAAACGATGGGGAGCTTGCCCCCGCCCTCGGCTTGCGGCGGAAGGAAGATCGAAAAACTCATCTCGGTTCCAGTCGCGTTCGACTGATGCCTGGCGACGACCTGCCGCCCGCCGTGCGACCTGTTCTCCGAGACGATTTCCATCGTCACTGCGCCGGGCGGTGAAGCCCGCAAAGCTTATTGCCGTCGGGATCGCGCAGATAGGCGAGATAGAGTTTCCCGAAGCCGCCTTCGCGATATCCGGGCGGGTCTTCGATCGATGTGCCGCCAGCCTCGACTCCACGCTCGTGCCAGGCGTCGACTTCCTCCGGGCTGTCGAAGTTGAAGCCGATCGTTCCGCCATTGGCGCAGCAGGCGTCATGCCCGTCGATCGGCTTGGTGACCATGAACACCGCGCCGTTCTTGCGATAGGCGAGGCGGCCCTTGTCGTCGCGTGCGGCCTCCTTCTCGAACAGCGCGTCGTAGAAACGCTTCGACCGATCCACGTCGTTCGATCCGACCATGATGTGGCTGAACATCTGCTCCCCCTTCTTTAGTAGACGACGACCGAGCGAATGCTCTCCCCGGCATGCATCAGATCGAAGCCCTTGTTGATCTCCTCGAAGCTGAGCACGTGGGTGATCATCGGGTCGATGGCGATCTTCCCGTCCATGTACCAGTCGACGATTTTCGGGACATCGGTTCGTCCCTTGGCGCCTCCGAATGCCGTCCCGCGCCAGTTGCGTCCGGTGACGAGTTGGAACGGACGGGTCGCGATTTCCTTGCCGGCTTCGGCGACGCCGATGATGATGCTCGTGCCCCAGCCGCGGTGGCAGCATTCGAGCGCGGTCCGCATCACCTCGGTGTTGCCGGTCGCGTCGAAGGTGTAGTCGGCGCCGCCGTCGGTCATCTCGACCACCTTGGCGACGATCTCGTCGCGGCTCATGCCCTTGGTGTTGAGGAACTCGGTCATGCCGAACTTGCGGCCCCACTCCTCGCGGTCGGGGTTGATGTCGACACCGATGATCTTGTTCGCGCCGGCCAGTTTCGCGCCCTGGATGACGTTGAGCCCGATCCCGCCGAGCCCGAACACGACGACATTGTCGCCGGGCTCGACCTTGGCGGTGTTGACCACCGCGCCGACGCCGGTCGTCACCCCGCAGCCGATGTAGCAGCTGGTCTTGAACGGTGCGTCCTCGCGGATCTTCGCGACCGCGATCTCCGGAAGCACGGTGAAGTTCGAGAAGGTCGAGCAGCCCATGTAATGGAAGATGGTCTTGCCCTTGTAGCTGAAGCGGCTGGTGCCGTCGGGCATCAGGCCCTTGCCCTGGGTCGCGCGGATCGCGGTGCAGAGGTTCGTCTTGCCCGACAGGCACGACTTACATTGGCGGCATTCGGGCGTGTACAGCGGGATAACGTGGTCGCCCGGTTTCACGCTGGTCACGCCAGGACCGACCTCGCGGATGATGCCTGCGCCTTCATGGCCGAGGATCGAGGGGAAGATGCCCTCGCTGTCGAAGCCGTCGAGCGTATAGGCGTCGGTGTGGCAGATGCCGGTCGCCATGATCTCGACCAGCACTTCGCCATGCTTTGGCCCCTCGAGATCGACCTCGACGATTTCCAGCGGCTTCTTGGCTTCGAACGCGACGGCGGCTCGGGTCTTCATTGAGTATTCTCCGTTAAGAATCGCCGGATCCAGCCTGCCACGCGCGCGCTGTCGTTGGGGGCGTCGAGCGAGGCGATTGCGGCGTCGGGATTGGACACCCGGTCGTAGCGCGCTTCGATCAGCGCTTTAGCGAAGCCGGGGCTGAACTCCGGGTGGAACTGGAAGGAAATCGCCGGCCGATCGGTCCAGGCAAGCCCTGCATAAGGCGTGAAGTCCGACTCGACGACCACTTCGCTGTTCGGCGGCTGGACGATCACCTGGTCCTGATGCGAGGCCGGGATCGCGATCGCCTGCTCGCCATCCATCCAGGGCCGGCGGCGGACAACGGAGTATTTGTGCAGGCCGGCGCCCCAGCCCTTGTCCGACTTCTCGACATGACCGCCGAGGGCTTCGGCCATGATCTGGTGGCCGAAGCAGATGCCGATCATCGGCGTGCG
>JBQCIU010000012.1:0-12276 GCA_051953395.1 Sphingomicrobium sp. | reverse complement strand
CCCTCCCTCAGGACGCGGGCACCAGCTCCATCACGTCCACGATCGATTCGAAATGCGGTTTCGGCATCACCAGCCGCCAGCGATCCGGAGCAATGCGCTCGACGAAACCCGCGACGTCGCGGTCCTGGTCGACACCATATTGCATCGCTCGCGCTTCATCGCCGAGCATCAATGTCCCGAGGAAAACCTGGCGGAGCTGGTCATTGGGGAAGATCACCCCGGCCTGCCTCTGCGACCCGCCCAGCTTGGCGAAGGACTGGAACTTGCCGCGCTGCTGAACGGTGCACGCAAAGGCTGGGTAGGCGACATAATCGAGCATACCCGGCGACTTGGCGCCCAACTTGATGACCCGGCACCGATAGGAGCCATTCGGAATGGGTCCGCCGATCGCAGCGTCGGGATCGAGCAGGGCCCCTTCGCGGGCGATGTCGGTGGAGTGGCCGCTCGCCCGTGCTTCGGCGAGCCCGGAAACAAACGCATCGCGCCACTCCCGAAGCCGGGTCCGGTCGTCGTCGGTGGCGATGGCGCGCCAGTCGCTCGAGGGAGTCTGCACGATCTCGGTAACCGGCCGAGCGATGTTGCACCCGGTGCAGGCCAACAGCAGGAGTGGGAGCGCGAGCCGCATCGCCGGCAGCCTAGGCAGCCGTCCAGCCGCCGTCCATGCTGATGTTGGTGCCGGTAATCGACGCCGCTTCGTCGCGGCACAGGAAGACGGCGAGTGCGGCCACCTGCTCGGGAGTGACGAATTTCTTGGTTGGCTGAGCGGCGAGGAGGACGTCGTTCATCACCTGCTCGCGAGTCATGTTGCGCGCCTTCATCGTGTCCGGGATCTGGTTTTCGACCAGGGGGGTCCAGACATAGCCCGGCGAGATGCAGTTGACGGTCACGCCGTCGCGCGCCGCTTCCAGGGCGACCGTCTTGGTGAAGCCCGCAACGCCATGCTTGGCGGCGACATAGGCGGACTTGTTCGGGCTGGCGACGAGGCTGTGCGCGCTCGCCGTATTGACGATCCGGCCCCAGCCTTTCTGCTTCATCGCGGGAAGCGCGTGGCGCGTCGTGTGGAAGACCGCCGACAGGTTGATCGCGATGATCGCGTCCCATTTCTCGGGCGGGAAGCTCTCGACCGGCGACACGTGCTGGATTCCGGCATTGTTGACCAGGACGTCGACGGGTCCAAGCTCGTCGGCGCAACGCTTCATCATCGCCTCGATGGCATTCGGGTCGGATAGGTCGGCGCCGTCGTGGATCGCGCCCAGCGCCGCGCATTCCCGCTCGATGTCGGCGGCATCGCCGAAGCCGTTGATCATCAGCTTCGCGCCTTCGGCGGCGAACGCCTTGGCGATGGCCAGGCCGATTCCGGACGTCGACCCCGTGACCAGCGCGACTTTACCCTCGAGAATCATGGGAGCTCCTTTCCGCTCGCTAGTCGGCGTAGCGCCCGGCGATTGCAACTGCCGTGGGTCCTCGCGCATTGGGCGCAGAGCAGAGGAGATCGGGATGCGGTTCGGCGACCAACCTGAAAGCGAAAACTTCCGCGACGACACGGGCCGGAGCGTCGGCGGTCTCGGAGGTCTCGGCGGCGGCAACGCCCTGGGCTGCCTCATCCCGCTCGTCATGAGCCGGTTCGGGATCGGCGGCGTCATCGTCGTCGTGATCGGCTATTTCATTCTCAGCTCGCTTGGCGGCCTGGGCGGCCTGGGCGGCGGAGGGAGCGTGCAGCAGCCTGGATCGCAACAGGTCACGCAGGCCGGCCAGAGCAATCTCGACCCCAACATCAAGCATTTCACGCTCCAGGTGCTCGGCTCGACCGAGAATGTGTGGACCAGCCTGCTCGCCAAGCGCGGAGTGCGCTACACGCCGACGACTTTGGTCTTCTATTCGCAGAGCGACCGGTCGGGCTGCGGGGTCGCTCAGTCGGCGATGGGCCCGTTCTACTGCCCGACCGACCGGAACATCTATCTCGACACCGAATTCTTCAACGAACTCGCGACGCGGTTCCAGGCGCCCGGCGATTTCGCCATGGCCTATGTCATTGCTCACGAGGTCGGGCACCACGTGCAGGACGTGCTCGGGCGGCTCGATGAGGCGCACAACGCCCAGGCGTCCGCCGGCGAAGCGCAGGGCAATGCCATCCAGGTGAAGGTGGAATTGCAGGCGGACTGCTACGCCGGTGTGTGGGCGGCCAATGCACGAACGCCGGACGGGCAGCCGGTGATGGAGCAGGGCGATTTCGAGGAAGGCATGCGCGCCGCGGAAGCCATCGGCGACGACACCCTGCAGAAGGAAACGCAGGGCTATGTCATTCCCGACAGCTTCACTCACGGGACCTCGGCGCAGCGCATGGGCGCGCTGAGGACCGGCTTCCAGTCCGGCGATCCAGCCGCCTGCTCTACACTTTGACGAGCATCTTGCCGGTATTGGCGCCCGTGAACAGGCCAAGGAAAGCGTCGGCGGCGCTGTCGAGGCCCTCGAACACGGTGTCGCGCGACTTGACCTTCCCGCTGGCGATCAGCTCGCCCATGCCGCGATAGAATTCCCCCATCCGAGGGCCGTAATCGCCGTAGAGGAAGCCCTTCATGGTGATCCGCATGGCGATCATCCGGATGATGTAGCGAAAGGCCTGCGGTTCGCGGCTGTTGTAGCCGGAGATCATTCCGCACAAAGCGAAGCGGGCGTGGAGCCGTGCGCGGGCGAACGCGGCGTCGAGATGATCGCCTCCGACATTGTCGAAATAGACGTCGATCCCGTCCGGAGCGGCATCGCGGAGGGAGCTGAGGATGGGCCCGGAGCGATAGTCGATCGCCGCGTCGGCGCCGAGGGATCGGACGAACTCGCACTTCTCCTCGCCCCCGGCCGAACCGATCACGGTCATGCCCTTCGCCTTGGCGATCTGCACCACGGCGGAGCCGACGGCTCCGGCCGCGGCGGAGACGAAGACGATATCGCTATCCTTTGCCTCGGCGACATCGAACAGGCCGAACCAGGCCGTCGCTCCAGTGACCCCGAGGTTGCCCAGGAAATCCTGCGGCCGGGCGCCGAGTTCAGGGAGCCTGGTGACCGCCTTGGCGGGAAGCACCGCCTCGTCGCGCCAGCCGGCGAAATGCTGGACGAGGTCGCCGGGAGCGAAGCCTTCGGCCCGGGACTCGACGATCTCGCCGACCGCTCCCCCCTCCATCGGCTGGTCGAGCTGGAACGGCGGGATGTACGACTTCGACTCGTTCATCCGTCCGCGCATGTACGGATCGACCGACAGCCATTGGTTGCGGACCCTGACCATGCCTTCGCCGAGCGGCGGAAGGTCGAACTCGCGAAGCTCGAAATTGGACCGGTCCGGAGCGCCCTCCGGTCGGCTTGCCAGGTGCCAGGCTTTGGCCATTCGTCTCTCCTCCTTCACCCCGGATAGGCCGCGCCGACGGCAAGCAAAAGGCCCGGCGGATACGCTTCGCCGGGCCTCCGTGCTGAGCCTCCAGGGCTCTACTCTTCAGCTCTCGTTGTCATAGGTTCCCGAGAAGCTGCGATTGAGGTTGGCCTCGTGGTCCGGGCCGCTGCGATCGCTGCGGTCGCTGCGGTCGCTGTCGCGTCCGAAGAAGCCGCGGTTGTCGGCATCTTCCCACCGGCTCTTGGCCTCCTCGGCCGGGATATCGAGCCGGACCTGGTCGCCCTCGACCGTCTCGATCATCGAGCAGTCGAGCATGTGGTGGCGGTTGTCGGGCGAGTCCGACTTGGTGAGGATGATGTGGTCGCCCTTCACCTTGTCGACCTTGCCGACGGTTTCGCCGTCGCTTCCGACCACTTCCATATGCTCGCGGATCGAGCCGAGCCGGCCGCGCTTCGTCATCCGGTTCTGCCGCCAGGTCCCGAAGTCGTTCTCGAACCGCTCCTGCCGCTCGCGGTTGTAGCGGTCATAGTCGTTGTCCAGCTCGTCGAGCTGCCGCTGCCGCCAGCTGTGATAGTGGCGGTCGCTGTCGCGGCCCGAGCCGGCATAGCTGGTGTTGCGATAATCATCGCGGCCCCACTGGGTGTCGGAGCGGCCATAGTCGCCGGCCATCGGCCGATAATCGCGGCCGCGGTCCCGGTTGCGGTCCTGGTCACGGTCACGGCTATATTCGGAGCCGCGATATTCGCTTCCGTAGCCGCCGCTTCCGTAGCCGCTGTCGGTTCCGGCGCCGAAGCGGCCGCCGTAGCCGAAGCTGGGGCCCGTCGGTGACATATAGTCGGGGTTGGACATGCCGCCCATTCCGCCGCGCGCGCTATAGTCGTGGTCCTGGCCGGCATAACCCATGCGCTCATAATCGCGCTCCGAGCGGCCCTGCTGCCAGCGGTTGCGGCTGAAGTCGCCGCTCGACCCGCGGAAGCTGCCCCGGTCGCGGTCATAGTCGCGGCCATATCCGCGGTCGTAATCGCGGCCCCGGGTCCAGCTGTTACCGCGGTCATAATCGCGGTTCATCGAGCGATCGCGGTTCATCCGCTCGTCTTCGCGTCGGCGGCGCTCGGCTTCGTCGTCGCCGAACCAGGAGGCGATTTCGTCGCCCGCGCGCTCGAAGAAGCCGCGCTCCTCCTCCCGGCCGCCACTGCGGTCGGAGCGGTTGTAATCCGGGCTTCTGTCGCGTCTGCTGTCGTAACGGTCATAGGCCATGTGTCCGGTCTCCTCCTTGGAAAGTGGGGCGGCGGCGGGGTGCCGTCGCGTCGTGGAGAAAAACGAACGGGGGAAAGCCGCCGTTCCGGTGGAGGCGGCGGGATTACGGCCGTATTCGGCAGGGCGAACGAAGGTTGCGGCGAGCGATGCCGGTGCGCCGAGCGCCGTGCTCGGTGATGCCCCGCATCACCTGTGCCAGAAGCGGGTGCTCGAAATCCCCCGGATTTCCTGCGCGCCGGGTTGGTGGAGCTGAGGGGAATCGAACCCCTGACCTCTGCAGTGCGATTGCAGCGCTCTCCCATCTGAGCTACAGCCCCGCACCGGCGAAGCGGCTCCTTAGCGGGGCCAATCCCACGGCGCAATCGGTCTTCCGCGCGATCTGGCCCCGAGCGGTGCCAGATGCTGGCTGGGAGCTTACGCACCCCCAGTCTCCACAAAGCGACGCTGCCTTAGGACGGCTGCGAGGACGCTGTTTGCATCGCATAGTCGAGAACCCTCGCGATGCGCGATGCCACGTCGGCGATTCGGAAGGGCTTTCTAAGAACGGTTTCGTCGGAAAGCTCGTCGCCAAAAGCCTGGACGTCGGCATAGCCGCTGGAAAACAGGATCGGCAGGTCGGGATCGATCGATCGGGCCTCCCGCGCCAGCTCCACTCCATTCATTCCCGGCATGGCGACATCGGTGATGAGCAGGTCGAATTGCTCGTCACGAAGCCTGGAAAGCGCCTTTTCACCGCCAGGCATGGCGTGAACCTCATAGCCGAGTTCTTTGATGGTGTCGGAGGTTACGGCACGAACGTCGTCGTCGTCGTCGACGACGAGGATCTTGGCGCGGCGTCCGTCGTGCCGCTCGTGGCGCGGGTGACTCTCCTGGCTAACCTGCTCCTGCGTTCGCGGCAGGTAGATGGCGACGGCTGTGCCCTTCCCGGGCGCGCTTTCGATTTTCGCAGCGCCGCCAGATTGCTTCGCAAAGCCGTAAAGCTGCGCGAGTCCGAGGCCGGTTCCCTTGCCGTGCGACTTTGTCGTGAAGAAAGGTTCGAAGGCGTGGGCGAGGACTTCCGGAGGCATGCCCGGTCCATCATCATGAACGCTGATGCAGACATATTCGCCCTGCTCCAGCTCGGACACGAGCGAGGCAGGAACGCGGGGCACGTTCCGGGTGCGGATGACGATTCGGCCGCCTTTTGCCATGGCGTCGCGTGAGTTGATGGCCAGGTTGAGCACCATCATTTCGAGCTGCGTCGGATCGGCCAACGCATGCCACATCGGCTCTTCGAGATCGGTTTCGATCTGGACTTGGGGACCGATCGTTCGCGCCATCATGTCGCGCATCCCGGAAACGATTTTGTTGATATCAATGGCGACCGGCGAGAGGCGCTGGCGTCTCGAGAAGGTGAGCAGCTGGGCAGTCAGCGCAGCGCCGCGCTCCGCGGCCTTCAGCGCGTTGCCGGCCAGCCGCGATACGGCCTCGTCCTTGCAGCGTCGCATGGCGAGGTCGAGCGACCCGACGACGACGGTCAGCAGATTGTTGAAATCGTGCGCGATACCTCCCGTGAGCTGCCCGACTGCTTCCATCTTCTGTGCCTGCACGAGGCGGGACTCGGCGCGCTCGCGCTCCGCGATCTCCGCTGTCAGCCGATCGTTCGCCGAGGCCAAGTCACGCGTCCGGTCCTCGACCTTCTGCTCGAGTGTTCCCGCGAGCTCGCGAAGTTGTTTCTCAGCCCGCTCGCGCTCCGCCAGATGCTCGGCCGCAAGCCGCTGCCGAGCGCGCGCGCGGACGGCAGCGCGGGCTGCGCTCAGCAGCGATGCCGGGTGAAGCGGCCTTTCCAGCACAGTCGCATTGAGCATCGCCTCGATCGCTTTTGAGCCCTGGCGAGTCCCTCCTCGTCGAACGAGCAGGACGAACGGGAAGTCGGACCAGGGAGGCTGGCTGGCAATCGCGTCCTTCAGCCGCGCTTCGTCGATACGGACAAGCGCGCTGTCGGTCACGACCGCGCCTGCTGCCAGTCCATCGCGCAGGGCTTCGAGCAAGAGGTCGCCGGAGCCATCGACCACTGCATCGATCCGAGCGCTCGCCAGCAACTGCCGGATGACCTCCGCATCCCGGCCCGCCGGTGCTACGATCAGGAAGCGTTCCAATGCGGTGCCCGGCCCGGTCTATTGGGCCGTGGCGCGGTCCATGAGCCGCTCCTTGCCATCGTAGACCGGAGTTCCGGTGAGCACTCCGCGGAAGCCCTCCAGGCGAGGTCCGACGTGAATTCCGTCGGAGCTTATCTTGAACTCGCGAATGGACGATTCGTGATGGCCGGTGCGCTTCTTGACCATGGAAACGGTGCGCCTGATCTCGCCGTCCGCCTCGAAGTAGCGGAGCAGCAGGACGTTGTCCGACAGATAAGTGAGATCGAGCGGGTTCGTCATGTGTCCGATCATGCCCGTCTGCGTCAGGATGAGAAACGTCAGAACGTTCTGCTGGTTCAGGTAAGTCAGGATTTCGTGCATCTGCAGCAGAAGGAAATTCTCCTCCGGCATGGCCTGCTGATAGCCGGACAGTGAATCCAGGATGACCACTTTCACGCCATGATTCTCAACCTGCTCGCGAACGATTCCCGTTAGCTCCCCGGGCGATAGCTCGGCCGGGTCGACCTGGCGGTAGGTAAACTTTCCGCTCTTCTCGAATCCATCGACGGGCATTTGCACGCCGGCTGCACGGCGTTCGAAGATGCCCTGGGTTTCGTCGAAGCTGACGATGAGCGCTTTTTCGCCCTTCTGGAGGGCCTCGTAGGCATAGCGCAGACCGAGCGTCGACTTGCCCGTCCCGGACGGGCCGATGATCAGTGTCGAAGTGCCGTAATCGATTCCGCCGCCAACCATCTCGTCAAGCGCCTCGACACCGCTGACCGCTTGCCGCCACTTGTGGCCGGAATCCGGGTGGTCGGCCGCCACCAGCCGCGGAAAGATGTCCAGACCGCCCTTGCGGATGACGAAATCGTGATAGCCGCCGTGGAACTGGCGGCCGCGCATCTTATGAACTCGCAACCGTCGGCGTTCGGCGCCGTAAGTCATAGCTAACTGTTCGAGCCGGACGACTCCATGTGCCAGGCTGTGGAGACTGAGATCGTCGATCAATTCCGTCAGATCATCGAGGAAGAGAACCGTGCAGCCGTGCTGCGCGAAGAAGTGCTTCAATGCCAGGACCTGCCTGCGAAATCGAAGCGCGCCTTGCGCGAGCAGGCGAATTTCGGAGAGGCTGTCGAAGACGACCCGAGTGGGGGCGACGCGCTCCACCTCATTCCTGACCAGCTGAACCGTTTCGCCGAGCTCGAGATCCGACGCATAAACGATCGATTGTTCGCGATCTTGGTCGAGGCTTAGCTCGGGCGGGACCAGCTCGAAAATCTCGATCCCCTCCAGATCCCAACCATGGGTCTGGGCGACGTGGGTCAGCTCTTCCTTGCTTTCCGATAGCGTGATGTAGAGGCAGCGCTCGCCCTTGGAGCGGCCCTCGAGGAGAAATTGCAGCCCGAGCGTCGTTTTGCCCGCCCCGGGCTCGCCTTCAATCAGGTGAACTCGCCTCGCAGCGTATCCACCAGCAAGAATATAATCGAGCGCGGCCGAGCCGGTCGACACCGGTCCGCCTTCTTTTAGAAGTTCCTCCTGGCTCATGGTTTCCTTCCCTGTCGCCGCGCCCTCGGGCGCAGCGCACGTCTACTGAATTTTGGATGCGATCGAATGCGTTGGCCGGCAATTTTCGAACCCGGCGGCTTCAACTCACAAATTTGTCGGCAAACGTCCGCTGGAGCTTTTTAGTTCCGGAAGCGGCACAATGGCTAAGCCACTCTATTGTAGCGGTTCCTGCAAGAAAAAAGCCCCGCGATCACTCGCGGGGCTTTCCGATTCTCGGGGACTGTCCCCCTATGATCATCGCTGGCAGGTCAGTCGTTGTCCTCGCCGGTCAGGAAGGCCGGGGCGAAGGTGGGCTCGTTGCCTTCTCCGCTTTGGCGCTCGCCGCCTTCGCGGTCGCGGCGCGGGCCGCGATCGCCACGGCCTTCGCCGCGCGGGCCGCGGTCGCGGTCTCCGCCGCGTCCGCCACGGTCTCCGCCGCGGCCTCCACGGTCGTCGCGGCCGCCGCGATCACGATCGCCGCCGCGGCCTCCGCCACGATGGCGGTCGCCCCTCGGACGGTCGCCGCCTTCACGCGGCTCGCGCGGGGGGCGGGTGTCGGGAAGCTCTTCGCCGGTTTCCTGGTCGACGAGACGCATCGACAGGCGGACCTTGCCGCGCTGGTCAACCTCGAGCAGCTTGACCTTCACTTCCTGGCCTTCGGAGAGGACGTCGCGGACGTTCTCGACCCGCTCGTTCTTGATCTCCGACACGTGCACCAGGCCGTCCTTGCCGGGCATGAAGGTCACGAACGCGCCGAAATCGACGATGTTGGCGACCTTGCCGGTGTAGATGTGGCCGACTTCCGGCTCGGCGACGATGCCCTGGATCCAGTTGCGCGCGGCCTCGATCTGCGAAAGGTCGGAGCTGGCGATCTTGATCGTGCCGTCGTCGTCGATGTCGACCTTGGCGCCGGTCTCCGCGACGATCTCGCGGATGACCTTGCCGCCGGTGCCGATGACTTCGCGGATCTTGTCCTTCGGGATCTGCATCGTCTCGATGCGCGGGGCGTGAGCGCTGAGCTCGCCGCGCACCTCGGGAAGGGCCTTGGCCATTTCGCAGAGGATATGGGCGCGGCCGTCCTTCGCCTGGGCGAGGGCGGTCTTCATGATCTCCTCGGTGATGCCGGCGACCTTGATGTCCATCTGGAGGCTGGTGACGCCGTTGGCGGTGCCCGCCACCTTGAAGTCCATGTCGCCGAGATGGTCCTCGTCGCCGAGGATGTCGGAGAGGACCGCAAAGTCCTTGCCTTCGAGGATCAGGCCCATGGCGATTCCGGCGACCGGAGCCTTGAGCGGAACGCCCGCGTCCATCAGCGCCAGGGTTCCGCCGCACACCGTCGCCATCGAGCTGGAGCCGTTGGACTCGGTGATGTCGGAGAGGACCCGGATCGTATAGGGGAACTCTTCCGCGGTCGGGAGCATCGGGTGGATCGCGCGCCAGGCGAGCTTGCCGTGGCCGACCTCACGCCGTCCCGGAGCGCCGAAGCGGCCGACTTCGCCGACCGAATAAGGCGGGAAGTTATAGTGCAGCATGAAGCGCTGGTAGGAGAGGCCCTCCAGACCGTCGATCATCTGCTCGGATTCCTTGGTGCCGAGCGTGACGCTGACGACCGCTTGGGTCTCGCCGCGCGTGAAGAGCGCCGAGCCGTGGGTGCGGGGAAGGAAGCCGACCATGCTTTCGATCGGGCGGACGGTCTTCGTGTCGCGGCCGTCGATGCGGCGGCCGTCCTTGAGGATCGCGGTCCGGACGATGTCGGCCTCGAGGCCCTTCACCGCCTTGCCGGCGACCAGCTGCTCCTGCGGGTCGGCCTCGGCGAAGGCCTCCTTGGCCTTGTCGCGGGCGGCGTTGAGTGCGGCGCTACGCTCCGACTTGTTGGTCAGCTTGTAGGCGGCCTCGACGTCCTTGCCGATGAGGTCCTTGAGCTTCGCCTTGATGGCGGCCTTCTGGTCCTTGTTGCTTTCGAGCTCCCAGGGCTCCTTGGCGGCCTTTTCGGCGAGCGCGATGATCGCGTCGCAGACCTTCTTCGAAGCCTCGAAGCCGAACATGACGGCGCCGAGCATCTCGTCTTCCGAAAGCTCCTGAGCCTCGGATTCGACCATCATCACCGCGGCGGGCGTTCCGGCCATCACCAGGTCGAGAGCGCTGTCCTTCTGCTGCTCAGGGCTGGGGTTGAGGATATATTCGCCGTCCTTGAAGCCGACGCGGGCGGCGCCGATCGGGCCCATGAACGGGACTCCGGAGATGGTGAGCGCTGCCGAAGCGGCGATCATGGCGACGATGTCGGGCTCGTTCTCTCCGTCGTAGGAGAGGACCTGAGCGATCACGAGGACCTCGTTGTAGAAGCCCTCCGGGAAGAGCGGCCGGATCGGCCGGTCGATCAGGCGGGAGGTGAGCGTTTCCTTCTCGGTCGCTCCGCGCTCGCGC
Organism: Sphingomicrobium sp.; assembly: GCA_051953395.1. Taxonomy (GTDB): domain Bacteria; phylum Pseudomonadota; class Alphaproteobacteria; order Sphingomonadales; family Sphingomonadaceae; genus Sphingomicrobium. Next base: position 1,554 of record JBQCIU010000012.1, on the reverse strand, counting down.
TTGAAGAAGCCGCCGGGGATTCGGCCGGCAGCGGAGAATTTTTCCTGGTAGTGGACGGTGAGGGGGAAGAAGTCCTGCCCCGGCTTCACGTTCTTGGCGGCGGTGACTGCGCACAGCACCACGGTTTCGCCGAGGGTCGCGAGGACCGCGCCGTCGGCCTGGCGGGCAACGCGGCCCGTTTCGAGCTTGAGGGTCTTTCCGCCAAGCTCGATTTCTACGGTTTTGATGTCGAACATTTGATTTCCTTTACCCCGCGGGCCGGATGCCGGCGGGACAGCATTGGACGGACTTTCCGGTCCGTCAGCGGTTCGGGGCATTCGTTCTGCCCCAAGGGCCAAACCGCCGGATTGCGGTGGGCCCGATACGCAAAACGGCTCCGCGCGGGAGCCGTTTCGTCACGTTATTTGCGAAGACCCAGCTTCGCGATGAGGTCGGTGTAGCGCTGCTCGTCCTTGCGACGGAGATAGTCGAGGAGCGAACGGCGCTGGTTGACGAGCATCAGAAGGCCGCGGCGCGAGTGATTGTCCTTCGCGTGGGTCTTGAAATGCTCGGTAAGGTTCGAGATGCGCTCGGTCAGGATCGCGACCTGGACCTCGGGCGAACCCGTATCGTCCTTTCCGCGGCCATGTTCCTTGATCAGCTTCTGCTTGCGCTCTGCGGTAATCGACATTCACATTCACTCCGCGACATCGAGAAGATTGAAACCCCGGACGACCGTCAGGCCGTCGGCCGTAGCTTCGACCAGCGCGACCGGAGTTCCCTCCAGCGTTGCCATGCAAAGCCCCGGCCTTTCCGGGAACCCGCCAAGCCGCTGTCCGTGTCGAAGCAGCTTTGCCTGGTCGGGAGTGACGGGAAGGGCCGGGATGTCGTCCAGCGCAGCTTCCAGCGGAAGCACCGCCCGCGTCAGGTCGCGCGCCTTAGCGAGTTCGTTCAGAAAGTCCAGCGAAATGGCTGATTCCAGCCCGAACGGCCCTGCGCGCGTTCGCCTGAGATAGGAAACATGGCCGACCGTTCCAAGTGCGCAGGCCATGTCGCGGGCGAGCGAGCGGATGTAGGTGCCCTTGGAAACGGTGGCGGAGAGGGTGATCTGATCCTCCCCGGGACGGGGAGGGGAACCATGCGGAGCATGGTGGAGGGGGGTTGGAGGCCTGCACGCCGCCCCCTCCACCGCACTGCGTGCGGTCCCCCTCCCCGTCCCGGGGAGGATTTCGAGCTGGTGCACCGTCACTTGCCGCGGTTTCAGCTCGACGTCCTCGCCGGAGCGGGCGCGGGCGTAGGCCGCTTTGCCTTCGATCTTGAGCGCCGAGAAAGCGGGGGGGACCTGCTCGATCGGGCCGGTGAAGCGGGGAAGGATCGCCGCGACCTGCTCCAGCGTCGGGCGGATGTCGCTGGTCGCCACCACTTCGCCCTCCGCGTCGAGCGTGTTCGTCTCCTCGCCGAAGCGGATGGTGAAGTCGTACTGCTTGGTCGCGTCGAGCATCCGGCCGGCGACCTTGGTCGCTTCGCCGAGGGCGATCGGGAGCACGCCGCTCGCCAGCGGGTCGAGCGTGCCGC
>JBQCIU010000011.1:0-3096 GCA_051953395.1 Sphingomicrobium sp. | reverse complement strand
GGCTCTCGGCGGAGGTCCAGCGGCAGAGCCAGCTGGAACCCCCGCCCCCGGCTGCTGGCGCGGGGTGGGCGCGCCCCCGCGACGAGCTTCGCAAGCGCCGCGAAGCGCGTGCGGCGCTCGAACTGCAAGCGATGGAGGTTGCGCGAAAGCGCGGCTCGCAGGCGCTTGGCGCCGGCGACATCGTGCTTGCCAGCGAAGAGCGGTCCGCCGCGGTCGAGCAAGGGGCGAAATCGGCGTCCGCGTCGAGACGCATGGCGACGGAGCTCGCCGCACTGGGACCGGCGTCGGTTCCGGCGGGCAATGCAGCGCCCGCCCCACCCTTTGCCTATGAATTGCCTGCACAAGCGCCCGTCACCGATGGCGTCGGAGCGGTAAGCACGAACGGCGTCCGCTCTCGCGGCCTGACGCTGGCGACCCGCCGGGGAACGGCGCTGCTTGCTCCGGCGAGCGGGACGATCCTCTTTTCCGGGCCGTTCCGCGATTATGACGGCGTGATCATCATCGATCACGGCAACGGCTGGAAATCGGTCCTGGTCAATGCCGGATCGAAACTGCGCAAGGGAGCGACCGTCCGGATCGGCGAGCCGCTCGGAGTGGCCCTCGGGCCGGTCGAGGTGCAGCTCCAGCACGGTGGCGAACCGGCGTCCCCCGCTCTCATCGCAGGTTCATCTGGGGTGCTGTCAAATGCGCCCAAAGGCGGCTAATCTCGTGCCGGACGCGACCCTAAGGCATTATCCATGAAGACGATTCACAAGCTTCTCCCCCCGCTGGTCCTGGTCGGAGCGCTGGCCCTCGTACCCGTGACCACGAGCTCGCTGGCCGCCGCCGACGTGGCCAATTACGAAGAGCTCGAGAAATTCATGAGCGTCTACGAGCGGGTGAAGGCGAACTATGTCGACCCGGTCGACGATCATACGCTGATCAAGGGCGCCATCGACGGCATGCTCGCCGCCCTCGACCCGCATTCGTCCTACATGGAAGGCAGCGACTTCGAGACGCTGAAAACCACGACCGACGGTAATTACGGCGGCCTCGGCCTGACTGTCACCGTCGAGGATGGCGCCGTCAAGGTGATCGCCCCGACCGAGGACACTCCGGCGTGGCGCGCGGGGATCAAGCCGGGCGACTATATCACGCACATCGACGGCCAGCTCGTCTACGGCGAATCCCTCGACGAGGCGGTCGACAAGATGCGGGGCGCACCCGGCACGTCGATCAAGCTGACGATCGTCCGCCCCGGCCGCGACAAACCGTTCGACGTCACCCTGACCCGCGAGCGGATCGAGCTGAAGCCCGTCAAGTGGGAGATCAAGGACGGCATCGCCATCCTCGACATCAACACCTTCTCGGGCAATTCGGCCGAGGAAACGAAGGCTGCGCTGACTGCGATCGACAAGGCAACCGGCGGCCATCCGCTCGGTTACATCCTCGACCTTCGCTCCAATCCCGGCGGGCTTCTCGACCAGGCCGTGGACATCAGCGACGACTTCCTCAACCGAGGCGAGATCGTTTCGCAGCGCGGCCGCGAGAAGACCGACATCGAGCGCTATTATGCCAAGCCGGGCGACATGACTCACGGCCTTCCTGTCATCGTCCTGGTCGACGCCGGGACCGCTTCGGCCGCCGAGATCGTCGCGGGAGCGCTTCAGGATCAGCGCCGGGCGCTCGTCATGGGCGAGACGAGCTTCGGAAAGGGCAGCGTCCAGACGGTGGTCCAGACGGGCCCGGAAAGCGCCCTCAGGCTGACTACCGCACGCTACTATACGCCTTCGGGCCGCTCGGTTCAGGCGGGTGGAATCCGGCCCGACATTTCGGTGCCGCAGCTGTCCGACCCGGACTACAAGGACCGCCCGGTCGTTCGCGAGGCCGATCTTCGCCGCCACCTGCTCGCTCAGGCGAAAGCCACCGATGAGCTTCTGGAGGAAGACGACACCGCCAAGGACCCGCGCTTCAGCGCGACTGCCGACGAATTGAAGAAGGAAGGAATCAAGGACTTCCAGCTTCACTACGCGCTCGACACGCTGAAGCGCCTCGCCTCGCCGAGCGGCGTGGCATCCGCGGGCGGCAAATCGCAGTCGAAGCGGTAGGATCGGCTCGCAATGGCTGAAGCGACGCTGGGGCATTCCGATGGCTCAAGTCCGCTGAGCCGGGCCGAAATCGGCCGTCTGATCGCGCTGCTCTTGCCGATCGGACTTCTCGGCGGCGCTTACGCCTTTCAATATCTGGGCGGGCTCTACCCATGCGAGATGTGCTGGTGGCAGCGTTATCCGCACGCCATCGCGATCCTGCTTGCGGCCCTCGCCTTTACCGGGCCGGCGCGCTCTCAGCGGTCGCGGACACTGACGCTGCTAGCCGCCATTGCGATTGCCGTTTCCGGGCTCATTGCGGTCTATCATGCGGGGGTCGAGCTCAAGATTTTCGCGGGATTCACGACTTGCACCTCGACCGCGAAGGCGGCGAGCACGGCCGAATTGCTCAAGCAGCTGATGAAGGTGCCGCTGATCCGTTGCGACCAGGTGCAATGGTCGCTGTTCGGGATTTCGCTCGCCGGCTGGAACGCGATCTTTTCTCTGGGCGGAGCGGCGGCGATCGCTTGGCTGACTCTGTCCGGAAGGCGGGCGCGATGAGCGGCCCCTGGCGTCCGGGCCAAAGGCGCGCGGACAGCTCCTCGATGCTCAGGGTCGACCAGGCGGGCGAATATGGGGCGACCCGCATCTACGCCGGGCAGCTCGCCGTCCTTCCCGCCGATTCCGCTGCTGCCAAACTGGTGTCGCGTATGGCAATGCAGGAGCAGCGGCACCTCGCTCGGTTCGACCGGCTGATGACCGAACGCCGCGTTCGGCCGACCCTGCTCCAGCCGCTGTGGAAGATGGCGGGATTCGCGCTTGGCGCGGGCACTGCGCTGATCGGGGAGGAAGCGGCCATGGCCTGCACCGACGCCATCGAAACCGAGATCGACCGCCACTATGCCCGGCAGCTAGAAGCCCTCGGGGAAAGCGATCCCGAGCTGTCGGCCGACATCGCCGAATTCCGCGACGAGGAAATCGAGCAACGCGTCACCGCCCGGGCTGCAGGTGCGGAGCGCGCTCCCGCTTA
>JBQCIU010000010.1:0-149679 GCA_051953395.1 Sphingomicrobium sp. | reverse complement strand
AGCTTGACCGCCGCCGGCTCGGTGGTGTTCGCCGGAAGCTTGTTCAACGTCACCTCGAGGTCGGGGGCCGGCGGAGCGTAAAGCCGGTGGTCGGGGATCGCCCACACCGCCTGGCTTCGATACAGGCCCCACACCGGCATTCCGCTGTCATCGCGGGCCGGCCGGAACTTCACGCGCTTCTGGGCCAGGTAGCAGGTGGTCTTGTCGAGCTCCTCCGATCCGCTCGACGACACGACCTTGCAGGTCGAAATCTGGCCGTCGGGAGCGATCAGGAGCTGGAATCGCGTGATCCCCTCCTGATTCTTTTCGAACGCCTTCATCGGGTAATCGGTGAATTCGAACCACGGCAGCGGAGTCTCGGGCGTGGCGGCAACGACCGTTCCAGCGAGCAACAAAGCGCCAATAATCATCGTCCTGCCCTCCAGCGAAATCAGTGCGATAGGATAAACCGTCACCGTCACCGTGGCCACTGGAAATTAACCGCTTGCCGGTAAGGCGTGGACGCATGGGGCAGGTCATCCACTTCGAGGAGCAGGCGGTCGCCCGGCTTCGCGAGCGGCTCGGAGCAGCCGAAGAGGCGAACGAGGATCTCGTCGCCTTCGCTCGCGGCCATTCGGACGCGGTCGCGTCGATCAACTCGGCGGTCCTGGAAGCAATCGAAGCGCCGTCCGTCGAAGGCCTTCTCGACGTGATCACCGGCCGCTGGCCACTCATCCTCGGAATCGACTTCGTCGCCATCGCCCTGATCGTGGGCGATCGCGGCTTCCGCGCCGACTGGAACGGGATCGAACGCGTCGAGCCGCTCTTCGTCGAGCGCATTCTCGCCGGATTGCCGCCGGTCGAGGTGCGCTCCGTCGATTCGGGCCACCCGTTGTTCGGGATTGCGGCCGCTCGGGAAATTCGCGCGCAGGCGCTCATCCGGATCGACGAGCCGAAGCCCTATCCGGCCGGCCTCATAGCGCTCGGACAGCGGGGCGTGCTCGAATCCCACAGCAACCACGGCTCGCAGCTGCTGCTGTTCCTGGGAGCGGTTGTCGCGGCGACCATCCGGCGCTGCGTCGCGGCTGGCTGACCGGCGGTTCCCAGAAAGGCCGCTGGACGGAATTTCCGGGCGGCCCTATCTCGCAGGCAAACAGCAAAAGAGGCCTGCGAATGACCCAGTTCGACGACCGAGAGCGCGCCTATGAGGCGAAATTTGCCCACGACGAGGAAATGCAGTTTCGAATCGTCGCCCGCCGCAACCGCCTGATCGGCGAGTGGGCGGCCCGCAAGATGGGCCTCTCGGAAGAGGAAACGGCATCCTATGCCAAGGACGTCGTCCGATCGGACTTCGAATCTGCGGGGGATGACGACGTCGTCCGCAAGCTCCTCGGCGACCTGACGTCGGCCGGGGTCGAAATCGACGAGAGCCAGATTCGCGAAGCGATGGGCAACAAGATGATCGAGGCTCGCCGCCAGATCATCCAGGAGCAGTCCTGATGGCCATGGCGGCCACGGAAATCGAACAACTGATCACCGACGCCATCCCCGACGCCGAAGTCACGATCACCGACCTCGCCGGCGACGGCGACCATTATTCTGCACGGGTCGTGAGCCGAACCTTTGCGGGGCTCACGCGCGTTCAGCAGCATCAGAAAGTCTATGCAGCGCTTGGAGGCCGCGTCGGCGGCCAATTGCACGCGCTGCAGCTCAGCACGGCAGCGCCGGAGGAGAATTGAAGTGACAAGCGCACGCGAGCGGATCGAGACCATCGTCCGCGACAACACCGTCGTCCTGTTCATGAAAGGGACCGAGCTTTTTCCGCAGTGCGGCTTTTCCAGTCGAGCCGTCGCGGTGCTCGAGCATCTGGGAGTGCCGTTCAAGACGGTCGACGTGCTCCAGGACCCCGACATCCGGCAGGGCGTGAAGGCCTATAGCGACTGGCCCACCATCCCGCAGCTTTACGTCAACGGCCAGTTCGTCGGCGGCTCCGACATCATGATGGAGATGTTCGAAAGCGGCGAGCTCCAGCAGCTCGTCGGCGCACCCGCCGCGCAGGGCGAAAACTAGAAGGGGCGGCGAAGCGGGACCAGAGACCGCTTCACCGCCCCTTTGGTGGTTTGTGGAACCAAGTGGACGCCAATATCTAAGCAATGGGCGTGCCAAATGAGATTTTCGGCAGTTTTTTGGGAAAAATTCGGAATGACTGCCCATCGCGCTTCCGCGAACTGTAAAACAACCCGACAGAATTCCGCCGAAAGGGGAGCTTGGCACTTTGAGATTGTTTCGGTGTTGAACCACGGATGACAGCCGCCTCCGCGCCAACCGGTTCGCTATTGTTCTGCGACCTCACCCAAAGCTGGTCCGAATTCGGCGGCGGGGTCGGCACCTATCTGCGCCGCAAGCGGGATTACATCCTCACGCGCACGCCGCACCGGCACCTGCTCATCGTTCCCGGGGCCGAGGATTCCATCCAGGACAAGGGCCGGGCGATCACCGTCACGATCGCCTCGCCGCACGTTCCGGGCAGCCCCAATTACCGGCTGCTCCTTCGCAACGGCGCAGTGCGCAAGGCGCTCGAGCAGTTCCGCCCCGACTTCGTGGAATGCGAGGACGGGTACAATCTTCCCTGGGCTGCGCTGGCCTACCGCAAGCGTCACCCGTCCACGGTGGTCACGGCCGTGTACATGACCGATTTTCCGACCGCCTACATCCATCGGCCGCTGAAGCCGTTGATCGGCGATCCGATCGCGAAGCAGTTGCGCTCGCTCGCCTATCGTTATTGCGGCTTCCTCTACCGCCGGTTCGACACGGTGATGGCGCTCGGCGAGGCGGGCGGTGCAGCGAAGCTTCGTCAGCTCGGCGTGAAGAATGTCGAAATCGTCCCGCTCGGGGTGGAGATCGACGAGTTCAATCCCTCCAATCGTGACCTCGAGCTTCGACGCTCGCTCGGGGTCGCGGATGACTCGCCCCTGCTGATCTACGTCGGGCGGCTAGACCGGGAACGGCGCTCCCAGCTGGTCGTCGATGCCTTCCGCAAGCTCCCCCGCAGCCTTGGAGCGCATCTCGCGCTGATCGGCGAAGGGCCGGTCCGGGACTCGATCGTCGAGTCCGGCGACGAACGGGTGATCGCGCCCGGCTATCTCACGGATCGCAGCGAATTGGCGCGCTGGCTTGCAAGCGCCGACATGTACGTATCGGCGATGGCCGACGAGACGTTCGGCGTTTCCGTGATCGAGGCTCAGGCGTCCGGCCTCCCGGTGGTTGGAGTCGCGGCCGGCGGCATGCTCGACCGGGTGGACAGGCAGACGGGGCGCCTTGGGCCGGTGGACGATTCCAGCGCCATGGCCGCGAACATCCTCGAAGTCTGGAAGGCCGACCGCGCGGCGATGGCGGCGGCCGCTCGCGAGCATGTCGAAGGGCGCTTCAGCTGGGACCGGACCTTCCAGGCGCTGTTCGGCGATGTGTATCCCCGGGCAATGGCCGAGCGCGCGCGGATCCAGGCCGAAACCGCGCCCGGCCTTGCGCGCAGTCCCGCCGCCTGATCCGTTCATCCGCCGTGCAGCGCTTCGGGCCGACACGGGCTCCGCACTTTGCTAGGGAGTGTTCATGACTCGCTTCGCCATCCTCTCCGTCGCGCTGCTGCTTGCGACTCCCGCCGCGGCGCAGGACCAAGCCAAGCCCGCTTCCACGGCGGATTCCGCCGGCGCACCCAATGCCAAGCTGGAAACGCTGCTTGAGAATTGCGACGCTCACAAGTTTGAGACGACCGTCGATTCGGTCGTCAACGGCCAGCCGCACCGCTCCAAGGTGAAGATGTGCGGCAAGGACGGGCAGAGCGACGCGGACTGGATCGCGACTCTCAAGGACGCCATCGCGAAGCTCGATTCCAACACGACGATGCCGGCTTCCACGCGCGACCAGATCGTCAGCGCAATCAAGACCGAGATCGCGCGGCTGGAGGCTGGCGGATCGGCAAGTCCCAAGGAAAGCCTGGAGGCGGTTGGTGCGACTGAGCCTGGCGACAGCCTGCCGTCCGGACGCCCGGCGACGCAGAGCCCCGAGCCGCTGTCGAACGATTATTCGATACTTCCGCCGCTGAAGGCGACGACTCCGCCGCCGCCGAAGGTGCTTCCGCCCGCTGCAGAGGCTGCCCTCGCTTCCGGGTCCGCCGCCGCGGTTTCAGCTCCGGCTCCCGTCGCAGCAGCGCCAAGGCCCGCGATCGCGAATCCGCGCCTCAGCTTCTCGTGCATCAGCCCGGACTATCCGGGCGGCGGGCCGTGCGTGACCCTTACCCGCGACACGATCCTGACCGTGAAATCGCCGGCCGCGGTTGCGGACGCACTGTCGCTTCGCTTCGTCCGGCAGGGCGACACTCGGGCGGAGTTCGCCCTCGGGTCGATGCGCAAGGGCCAGTCGGTGCGCCTGTCGCTGCCGCAGGCCGTCTGCTCCGGAGTCGTGACGAGCGAAGTCGTGATGCAGGTCGTCGGCGGGGGCCAGGTCCTCGACCGCCAGGGGCCGTACCTGCTGCGCTGCTGAGCCCGTGGACCCGCCGTACGAGCAGCTTGAGACGCTGGAGCCGGGGATCGCGCGCGTCCTGGCGCACAATCCGTCGGCCTTCACGTATTACGGGACCCAGACCTATCTTGCCGGGGACGACGAGGTCGCGGTGATCGACCCCGGCCCCGACGATCCGGGGCATATCGACGCAATCGTGGAATGCATCGGCGGCAGGCCGCTGGTTGCGATCCTGTGCACGCACACGCATCGCGACCACAGTCCCGCCGCGGCGCCGCTCGCCAGGCGCACCGGGGCGCCGATCGTCGGCTGCGCTCCGCTTGCCCTGGAGACTGTCGGACCGCGCGCCGACGCCTCGTTCGACGGCGATTATTCTCCGGACCGGGTCCTGGCCGACGGCGAGACCCTTCGAATCGACGGCCGCGACCTGACGGCGGTCGCGACTCCCGGCCATACGTCCAACCATGTCTGCTTCGCCTGGGGCGACGCCCTGTTCACCGGCGACCATGTCATGGGCTGGTCGACGACGGTGGTCGTCCCTCCGGACGGCGACATGGCAGCCTACATCCAGAGTCTCGAAAAGCTCCGCAAGCGCGCCGACCGCATCTATTTTCCGGCCCACGGGCCGCCGGTCACCAACCCGCAGCAATATGTCCGCCACCTCGTCGGCCACCGGATGCAGCGCGAACGGCAGATCCTGAAGCTCGTCGCCGAACGGCGCCGCGACATTCCCGACATCGTCGCCAATGCCTATCCGGGCCTCGATCCGCGGCTGAAAGCGGCGGCGGCGGGATCGGTTTACGCGCATCTCCTGGACCTTGAGCGCCGCGGCATGGTTGTTCAGGACGAAGAGGAATGGACAGGGACCGGATCCGACTCCCGCTCCTGATCGGAGCTGTGGTGATTGCGCTCCTGCTCGGGCTTGCGCTCGGCGGCGCGGGATTGGTCGGCAGCCTGTTCGGCGGTCCCGACCCGAAGGCGATCGCGACCTCGAGCCTCGAATCGATGCGCGCGCAGAACCGCCTGGTCGTCTTCGTCGCCCGCTATGTTTCCGTGACCAGCGCCAGCCAGAGCCGCCTCGGCCTGTCGACGGAGCGCACGCTCATTCTCCCCGGCGATGTCCGGTACGAACTGGACCTCTCCAAGCTCACCCAGGATGACGTGAAGTGGGACAAGGGGTCGAACACGCTGTTCGTGCGCCTGCCCGACGTCGAGATCGCAGGGCCCGACGTCGACCTGACGAGCGCTCGCGAATATGGCTCGGGAGGCCTGCTGGCCACATTCACGAATGCCGAGCAGACACTGGACCAGGCCAATCGCGCCAAGGCGGTCGCCGACCTTCGCAACCAGGCGAAAGGGGAGGTGCCGATGCGCCTCGCCCGCCAGTCGGCGCGGCAGGCGGTCGAGCGGAGCTTCGCAATGCCGCTCAAGGCGGCCGGCTTTGCGGACGCGAAGGTCGTCGCTCGATTCCCCGGCGAAGAGGGAGACACTAGCGTCTGGGACGTCTCCACCTCATATGAGAATGCGATAGCCGAAGCGAACAGGCGCGAGGCCGCACAAGGGCAGAAATGACGCTGCAAGGTAACAGTTTGAAAGGTCTCGACCTTCTTGCCGAGATCGAGCGGTTGAAGCGCGAGCGCAACGCGGTGATCCTCGCCCATTATTACCAGAAGCCGGAGATCCAGGACCTCGCGGACTTCGTCGGCGACAGCCTCGACCTGTCGCGCAAGGCCGCCGCCACCGACGCCGAAGTGATCGCCTTCTGCGGCGTCCGATTCATGGCTGAAACGGCGAAGATCCTGTCGCCGGAAAAGACGGTGATCCTGCCTGACATGGATGCCGGCTGCAGCCTCGAGGACAGTTGCCCGCCCGACCAGTTCAAGGCGTTCCGCGACGCGCATCCGGACCACATCGCGCTCACCTACATCAACTGCTCGGCAGCGGTGAAAGCGCTGAGCGACATCATCGTCACCAGCTCCTCGGCGCAGACCATCCTCGACCAGATCCCGGCGGATCAGAAGATCATCTTCGGCCCCGACCGGCACCTCGGCGGCTACCTGAAGCGCAAGACCGGGCGCGACATGCTGCTGTGGCCCGGCATCTGCATCGTCCACCAGGCCTTCAGCGAGACCGAGCTCCTGAAGCTGAAGTCCGAGCATCCGGGCGCGCCCGTCGCGGCCCATCCGGAATGCCCGCCCCACATCATCGAACATGCCGATCACGTCGGCTCGACGAGCTCGATCCTGGCGTTCGCCCTGGAATCGCCGGCGGAAACGATCCTCGTCGCGACCGAGCCGCATATCATCCACCAGATGGAGAAGGCCGCGCCGGGCAAGACGTTCATCGGAGTTCCCGGCGGCGACGGGAACTGCAACTGCAACATGTGCCCCTACATGGCGCTGAACACGCTCGAGAAGCTGTACGTGGCGCTCCGCGACCTGGAGCCGAGGATCGAGCTCGAGCCGTCGCTGATGGACGCGGCCCGAAAGCCGCTCGAACGAATGCTGGAAATGGCGGGTGGAACCGTCGGCAAGGGCGACGTCGGAATGCCGATCCTCGAGGATCGCGAGGGCGGAGTCCCTCCGGAGGAAATCGACCCGAAAATCAGCGGGGACTAATCGGCCTGCGACGAGTTGTCCCGTTGCGGCCTTTACACCGCGTCCGAAGGGGATACGGCAATTCCCATGCACCTTTCAGGCGACTCGGAAAACTCGCAATCTCATGCGGTTAGCGACGACGTGACCGCGTCACAGATCACCTACGTCAATCCCGTTCTGGACCAGGACTTCCCGGACCCGGCGGTCATCCAGGCACCCGACGGATATTATTACGCTTACGCGACGCAGAGCCTTCGCGATCACAAGTGGACCAATATCCAGGTCGCCCGCTCGGCGGACCTCGTGCACTGGGATTTCCTCGGCGATGCAATGCCCGAAAAGCCGGCGTGGGCGCAGGAAACGCAGGACGTCTGGGCCCCCAGCGTCATCTACGACGGCAAGACCTATTTCATGTATTATTCGGCGACGCCCGACGTCTGCCACTCGCATGAACGCGGCCACGCCCTTGCGGTTGCGACGTCTCAATCGCCGACAGGCCCGTTCGTCGACATGGGAATGCCGCTGCTGCTCGGCGCGGGCTTCGAATATATCGACCCGATGGCCTATGACGATCCCGTCACCGGCAAGCATCTGCTCTATTGGGGATCGGGCTTCCAGCCGATCAAGGTCCAGGAGCTCGGCCCGGACCGTCTGTCATTCGCTCCGAACAGCAGCCCCGTCGACCTCGTCTGGCCGAACCCGATTAAGGGCGCGTTCCCAAGGCTCGTCGAAGCCTCGTGGGTGATCCGCCACGACGGGCATTATTTTCTCTTCTATTCGGGCGACAATTGCTGCGGACCGGATGCGGAATATGGCGTGATGGTTGCGCGCTCGGACAATCCCATGGGGCCATTCGAGACTCTCGAGGAGGCGAAGGGCGTCCCCCACAGCCTGATCCTGCACAAGAACCATTTCTGGCTCGCCCCCGGCCACAATACCATTGCCGAGGACAAGGCGGGGCAGCTGTGGATGCTCTATCACGCGATCGATCCCGGAAAGCCGCGGCAGAGCCAGGATCGCGAGATCAACAGCCGCCGCGTGATGCTGATCGACAAGATCGAATGGAAGGACGGCTGGCCCTGGGTGGGGACCCCGTCGCATGAGCCGAAGCCGGCGCCCATCACCGGCTGAACAACCATAGCCGACGTTTGTTCGTCCTTCGCGCAAACCGGAGGAGCGAGCGTTGGCCGAAGCGATTTTCCCGACCTTCTTCATGACCGGCTTCGAATGCTCGACTTTCCTTTGGAAAGACGGCCAGCGGAAGGATTATGTGGCGGCGACCGGCCACGATCGGCACATGGAGGCGGATTTCGCGGCGGCGATGGATCTCGGGATCGGGGTCGTCCGCGAGGCGGTCCGCTGGCCCCGGGTCGATCTCGGCAACAGGAATTACGACTGGTCGAGCGTAAAGGCGGTCCAGGATGCAGCGACGGCTTGCAAGATCACGCCCATCTGGGACCTTTGCCATTACGGCTTTCCGGAAGGGTGCGATCCCTTCTCGCCGGAGTGCAGGGAACGGTTCGTGGACTATTGCCGGGCCGTCGCCGAGTTCGTCACGAGCAGCGCAGACGGCCCCTATTTCTTCACGCCGATCAACGAGATTACCTTCTTCTCGGCGGCGGCGACCGATCTCAAATGGATGTACCCGTTTGCCGCCGGCCGCTCAGCCGAGCTCAAGCGATCGCTGTGCCGAATGGCGATCGAGGGCGTGAAGGCGATCCGCGAGGTCGAGCCGAACGCGCGGATGGTTCACGTCGATCCGATGATCAACGCGGTCGCGCCATCCGGCCGGCCGGACCTGGCCGACGATGCCGAGCGAGAGGAACGGCGCGAGGATTTCGAAGCCTTCGACATGCTTTGCGGCCGGCTCTGCCCGGAGCTCGGCGGATCGCCTGAAATCCTCGATATCGTCGGCGCCAATGTCTATCACTACAGCCAGGTCCAGCTGCAGGCGGACAAAAGCCGGGAAATCCTCGGTCCCCGCGACCCGCGCCGCAAGCCGCTCAGCGAATTGCTCGGAATGTCGTGGGAGCGATACCGCCGGCCGATCATCATCGGCGAGACGAGCGGCTACCAGGACAATCGCGCCGAATGGCTCCGGATGACGGTGGAGGAATCGCTGAAGGCGCTCAACGCCGGCGTCGATCTGCACGGCATCTGCCTTTATCCCTTCGTCGATGTTCCCGATTGGTGGACTCAGAAGTGGGCGCAGATCGGGGTTTACCAGGTGGCCGACAAGCAGGGCTTCGAGCGCGTGCGCTATGATCCCTACATCGACGAACTACGGCGGTGGCAGACGACACTCGACCAGCCGGAGAATGTCGAGCCGGACGGCTACGGCCAGTCGTGGGGCCGAGTGCAACTGGACGAAGTCCGGAAATATGCGGCGCAATGGCAGCGGAAATCGGAACCGGCCGGATCTAAACCGCGGCCATCCGCTGCGATTTGATCTCCGCCCTATCGGATTGCTCGAACAGCGCGCGCTGCCGGTCGAGCTCGTCGAGCAGCGGCTGATAGACGTCGCGCTTGCCGTCCGAACCGATGGTGGAAAGCAGGCCGACATCGGCGTGGCGGGAATTGTCCCAGCCGGGGTAGGCGGTGATCGGATACAGGCAGATGCCTTGCACGCTCGCGTCTCGCTGCTGGGCCGCCCGCACCTCGTCGCACACATAGTGCAGCCAGGCGGCGCGCCCTGAGCCTTCCGCTCCCGTTTCCGAGATGAAGACCGGTTTTTCGAACCGCTCCGCCACCTCGACCAGCATATCGCTCAGCGGGCGATATTCGTGGTGGCCCATCGGGATCGTCGGGCCGTCGAGATACCATTGGTTGTGCGGGTAGTAATTGACCCCGACGACATCGACGAAATCCGGGCTCCCGCCCAGCTCGGGTGCATCGCGGCCGATCAGCCAGTCATAGGCCTGGAACTGCCCCTGCCGCGCGTGGTCGGCGGCCTTCACTTCCCTGCGGCTTCGATCCTTCGGGGCGATGTGGATCAGCGGATCGGCCCAGACGAAGGTCGCGTCCGGCCAGCGCTTGCGAATTGCAGTGCAGGCCGCGACCGCTGTCCGCACCAGGTGGCGCTTCAGCCAGCCGACCTCGTTCGGGCCGACGCGCGGGAAATATTCCACCTCCGAAGCCCAGCAGATAAAGGATATTTCGTTGAGCGGGCAAACGAGCGGCGGCCGCTTGCTGACACTCTCCCGGAACTCGAGCGCCGCCATTGCGAAGTCGGCGAACTTCTTCGGAAAGTCCTGGCTCCCCTGGTCGACGTGATCGGGCGATCCGTAGTGGAACAGGTCCCAGATGACCTGCATGCCGACCTCTTCGGCCGCTTCGAGCATCGGCGCCCAGCTCGACCAGTCGTAGCGGCCGGGCGACTTTTCGATCAGATGCCAGCGAAGCCCATCGCGAAGGGTGCGGAAACCAAGCTCGCGGCATTGGCGATAATCGCCAATCACGTGGCGGTCGTGCGAAGTCGCGCCGATCAGGTCCAGCCGCACCCCGTCGGTGCGCCGGTGCGACGAGCATTCGAACCCCGCCTGGAAAAAGCTGTCGAAACGGCCAGCCATTCTGTCCTTCGATTCTCCCGAAGCCCCTGTCGGGACCGTCAACGACAGGCCGGCGGGAACCGTTCCGACGGTTCAGAAGGCGATTCGGGCCGAAGCGACGACCCGCGCCCGGTAGATGGCGGCGTCCGCCCTGTTGGTATCGTAGTAGCGAAGATCGATCTGGACCGGGCCGAAGGCTCGCCCGATGCCCGCGTTCCATGCCGTATAATCGGTCCCGCCAACCCGGCTCCGATGGCCGAGGGCGGCGGAGGCCGTCCAGCCTCTGGCAAGCTGGACGGCCGGGCCGCCCTCGACGAACAACGACCTGCGTGCCGAGCCGAGGTCGTCGGGGCTGAAAACGGCGTTGATCCTGGCAGTGACCGGGCCGAACTTGCGGCTTGCGGAGCCGGTGAACTCCCATGCTCCGGAGTCGCTGCGGCCGCGAACGCCGGTCTGGATCTTGTAGGCGATCCCCCCGGTCAGCTGCAGCGAGCCGAGCTTGCGCGAGCCGCTGACGAATGCGCTGCCTTCGCCGCTGGAGGAGGCGGAGCTGATGTTCTTCCATTGCATCCCGGCCTGGACGGCGCCGAAGCGGACGAAGCCCCTGCCGATGATCTGCGGGCCATCCGTCTGAGCAATGCCCTTCGACATTCCGCGCGTGGCCAGGACGATCTCCACGCCCGGGTCCGGCGGAGGAAGGTCGAAGGCCATCAGGCGACCGCCCGGTAGACGCCGTAAATGCTGGTGAGGGTGAGGACGATTCCGACGAGCACCAGTAGCAGCTTCGCCCGCGCCCGCCGGGCGACAGCGGCCGCGATCGGCGCAGCGGCGACTCCGCCGATCAGCAACCCGATCGTTGCCGCGGAAAATGCCTGGATTCCGAGCGAAAGCACGAAGGTGATCGAGGCGCTGAGCGTGACCAGGAACTCGGCGGTATTCACCGTTCCGATCGTCCGGCGGGGCTCGGTTCCCTGGACCAGCAGGTTGCCCGTGACCACCGGACCCCAACCTCCGCCGCCGGCGGCGTCGAGAAAGCCGCCCGCAAGGCCGAGCGGTTCGACGATCCGGGGCGGCTTGTGGTGCGGCGGGTAACGGACGCCGCGCCAGATGAGATAGACGCCGATGATCGCGAGATAGGCGAGGATGAACGGCTTGACCGTCGCTGCGTCGATTTGGGTCAGGACATAGGCGCCGAACACCGCTCCGACGACACCGGGCAAGGCGAGCCTCAACAGCAGCTTCCAGTCGACGTTCTTGTGGAGGATATGGCTGATTCCCGACACGCCCGTCGTGAAGCATTCGACCGTGTGGACGCCCGCGGAAGCCGTTGCCGGAGGCACCCCCATCGTCACGAACAGGGTCGTCGAAATGACCCCGAAGGCCATCCCAAGGGCGCCGTCAACGAGCTGGGCGAGGAAGCCGACGGCAATGAAGGGAACGAAGATTTCGAGGAAATTGCCGTCCAGCACACCTGCCATTGCAGCCCCCTGTAGCGTGAGCGGTTGAGCCCGACTCAAGGCAGCAGGTGCTAATCTCTAGTCATGCACTAGACAATATTATCGAAAGTCGGACTGGCGCGACTTCGCGTCATTCCGTCGCCGAAATCTCCCATCCCGCCGCTTCGTTGAGCGAGATTCCGTCGAGGTAGCTCGTCGTCTGATCTCGCAGGATCGCGAACGCCTTGCGGATCGCGCAGCTCGCCTCGTCCTGGCAATCGCCGCACGGTTCGTAGAAATTGACGCTGGCGCAAGAAACGAGCGCGATCGGGCCCTCCATGACTCGAACGATCTCTCCGAACGAGATTTCCGACGGGTCGCGCGCCAGCCGATATCCGCCCTTGGGTCCGCGAGTGCTCCGAACCAGGCCAGCTTTCTTGAGATCGAGCATGATCAGCTCGAGATATTTGGGCGGCACGCGCTGGGTCTCGGCAATCCTTGCCAGCTGCACGGGCGAAGCCTCCCGGTCCTCGGCGAGGTAAAGGAGCGACCGCAGCGCATAGCGCGTCCTCTGTGCGAGCATGCAATTGTCATAGCGCGAGGCTAGGGAATGCGGAAGCGCGGGCCGCTCAGGTTTATTCCATCGGATCGCGGCCCGGATAGCCGTTGGCCTTGAGCAGCCGCGCGAGATGGGCCGCTCCGGCCGCGACTCCGGCCGCGGTCTCGCAAACCTTCTTCGGCACCGCCTTCAGCTCCTTGAAGTCGGTATCGTGCATCGCTTCGCCGACCCAGTAACAGCCGGCCATGGGCGGTATCGTCCAGCCGACGTCGTTGAGGGCCTGGAACAGCTCCGCCGTCACATGGTGCGCCCCGTCCTCGTTGCCGACGATCGCCGCCACCGCGATCTTGCCAAATGCCGGGCTTCGGCCGCGATCGTCCATTTCGCTGAAGAAGGCGTCCATCCGCTCGAGCACGCGTTTCGCAACGCTCGACGGCTGGCCCAGCCAGATCGGCGTCCCGAAGATGAGGATATCGGCGGCGAGGATCCGCTTGCGGATATCGGGCCACGCGTCGCCGGGACCTTCGTCGGAGGTCACTCCGGCCTTGATGTCGTGGTCGGCGATCCGGATCGTTTCCTTCGTCTCGACACCATGGCCGGCCAGCGCTTCGACGATCAGGCCGATCATCCGGTCGGTGGAGGAGGTCGGGTCGGAGCTGCTCTTCAGCGTGCAATTGATCGCGATGGCTTGGGGGTTCATGACCTCTCCTCGGCTTGACCTCGAGACAAGCGGGTCAGCGTGCCAAGGGTTCCGAAGCACCGCGCCGCAGCCGTTCGTCGAAGCGGGCGTTGACTTGAGCGCTGCTCCCCCCGCACGTTGGCCGCAATCCGGGGAGAAAAGCCTTGCGTAAGTTCGCTCTTGCCGCCGCCACCGCGCTCGTTGCCGGCACCGCCGTCGCCCAGACTTCGACCGATCCGTATTTGTGGCTGGAGAATATCACCGGCCAGAAAGCGCTCGCCCAGGTCAAGAAGTGGAACGCGGAGACCGAGGCGGTCCTGACGAAGATGCCCGGTTACGAAGAGCATCGGGAGCGGGCGCTGGCGATCCTCAACAATCCGCACCAGATCGCGATGCCCGACGACGTGATGGGCGATCTGGTCGCCAATCACTGGATCGATGCCAGTCACAAGCGTGGCCTGTGGCGGGTTTCGCCGCTCGCCGCCTACATCGCCGGAAAGCCCCAGTGGCGCACGTTGATCGATGTGGACGCGCTCGGCGCGAAGGAAGGCAAGAGCTGGGTGTGGCATGGCGCGAACTGCCTTCCGCCCGAATATCAGCGCTGCCTGATCTCGCTGAGCCCCGGCGGCGGCGACGCGGACGTGATCCGCGAGTTCGACATGGCAACCGGCCAGTTCGTCCCGAACGGTTTCATTGTTCCTGTCGGGAAGAACAGCGCCACCTGGGTGAACAGGGACTCGATCCTCGTCGGCCGAGTGGAAGGGGAGGGGACGGCGACCCGCTCCGGCTATCCGCGCACCGTGAAACTCTGGAAGCGCGGCACTCCGTGGACTTCCGCGACCCTCGTCAAGGAGGGAATCGCGGACGACATCTCGGTCAATCCCTTCTCGATGATGGACGGCGACACGCGCTACGTCGGAGTCGATCGCGGGGTGGGCTTCTACGCCAACAAGCGGTTCGTTCTGGCGTCCGACGGCAAGCTCGTCGAGCTTCCCATTCCCGAAACGGGCGAGCTCGACACGATCATCGGCGGGCAGGCGATCGTCCGACTGATCGACCCGCTCGGCGAGTTCAAGCCGGGCACCGTCGTCGCCTTCGACATGGCGGCGATGCTTGCCGGGCAGAAGCCTGCTCCGACGCTGGTGATGGCGCCGACGGCCAGCCAGTCGATCGAGCAGGTCGGATCGACCGACCATGTGCTGTGGATCAAGGCGCTCGACGACGTCTCCGGCAAATTGTTCGCCTTCCGACGGAATGCCGACGGGAGCTGGGCGCGGCACGAGGTCCCGCTTCCGTCGAACAGCACGATCCAGCTGGTCGGCGGCGCCGACAAGCGGGACATCGCCTTCGCGACCGTCGAAGGCATGCTCGACCCGACGACTCTGGTCGCCGTCGGCCCCAACGGGGTGAGTAACGTCCAGGCGCTTCCGGCGGAATTCGATGCGTCGAAATTCACCGTCGTCCAGCGGTTCGCGACCTCCAGGGACGGCACCCGAATCCCCTATTTCCTGGTGCAGAAGAAGGGCGTCACCAAACCGACCGGAGTCCTCATCCACGCTTATGGCGGCTTCGATCTGTCGCAGACTCCGACCTATCTGACCGAGCAGCCGTATCGCGCCGGACCGCTGGGACTCTTCTGGGTCGAGGACGGCAATGCCTTCGTTCTCGCCAACCTTCGCGGCGGCGGCGAATATGGCCCCGCCTGGCACAAGGCTGCGATGCGCGAGAAGCACCAGAATGCGTTCGACGATCTGGAGGCGGTCGCCCGCGATCTCATCCGCACCGGTGTGGCGCGCAAGGACGGGGTCGGGATTTCCGGCCGCTCCAACGGCGGCCTTCTGGTCGGCGCGGCGATGACCCAGCATCCCGAGCTGTACTCGGCGGTGATCGCCGGCTCTCCGCTGGAGGACATGAAGCGCTATTCGCACCTGTTGGCCGGAGCGTCGTGGATGGACGAGTACGGCAATCCCGACGTTCCCGCCGACTGGGCGTTCATCAAGAAATATTCGCCCTACCAGAACGTCAGGAAGGGCGTGAAATACCCGCCCGTGTTCTTCTACAATTCAACCAAGGACGACCGGGTTCATCCGGGGCACGCGCGCAAGATGGCCGCCAAGCTCAAGGCCTACGGCAACCCCGTCTTCTACCATGAATATACCGAGGGCGGGCATTCGGTCGGCGCCGACCGGAGCGAGGACGCGACGCGCGCAGCCCTGCTGTACGAGTTCCTGACGAAGGAGATCGGCAGCGGCAAATAAGCCGCTGCTCGTCGATCAGTGGCGGTCGCTGGAACCGAGCTGGGCCGGCGGCTGGCCGTCCTGCGCGGTGACGGGAACTTCGACCGTCTTGCAGATGCGGGTCGTCGAGTTGAGGCGCGATCCGGTCGACTGCTCGACCTCCACCTTCTCGCAGACGCGCTTCTTGACCGTCTTCTGCTGCGGCGCGGGGGCCGTAGCAGACTGGTTGGACGGCGCCTGTACCGGAGTCGTCTGAGCTGTCGCGGGGGCGCAAATCCCAAACGCAGCAACCATCAGCAACAGCTTTTGCATACATGCTCCTGTAGGAAGGCCAATTGCACTAGGCGAAAGGCCGCTGTTCGGAAAGGGTTTTTTAGACGAACCTGTCTTAACGCTGGCTTGCTGGGCTCGTCTTGCCCTCGACCGTCGCTCCCGCCGGATGGTTGCGGTCCAGGTAGCGCTTGATGATTCGCAGGTTCCGGGTGTTGGACCGGAACAGGAAATCGGGGATCGCTCCGACCCACGGGATAAGGCCCAGCAGGAAGTCGACCCCGACATTGCCCGCCATGCGCGCCATCTGCCATTTCGACATGCCGAGGTTGCGCGCTTCCCACACCATGTAGCTTCCGAGCGCCGCCCCGGCGATGTCGCCGGCTACGGGGACGACGTCCAGGATCACGTCCAACCCGATCGGCCGATTGATCCCCGGAATGACGATCACCCGCTCGAGCAGATGCTCCATCGCCTCGACCCGCCGCCGCACCGACTCGGGGTCCGTGCCCATCGCAATGCGTGGGCGGTTCCGCTCGCCATTGATCGCGCTCATTCGCCTGTCCGGTCCAGCCGTTGTTCCAGGCCTGTCAGCGTATGGATCGCGAAGCGGTTCCCGGCGAAGGCGGCGATCCGCGCCGACACCAGCGACCAGCGGATCGGCGCCGCGATCGGGAGGAACAGCTGCTCCGAATCGATCAGGCGGGAGGCATCGAGCAGAAGCGCGCTGCGCTGCGGCAGGATCGAGGTGGTCCGGGCGGAGGCGATCACCTGGTCGATGGCGGCGTCGCACACCGGCGTCGAGTCGCAGCGAAACCGCCGGACGAACCAGCTTGCGGAGGAGGAAGGGGCAACCTCGTCGATCAGAGCGAAGTCGGCCGGGGCGCCGTTCGAAGCCCGTTCCACCGTGATCCCGAGCGCGCCCCAGTCCGTCGCGATCCGCCTGTAGAGCAGGTCCGCTCCGGGGCCTTCGGGCAGCGCGATCCGAACGACCGGCGCCTTGTCCTTCGCGAACAGCTTGCGCGCCCTGGCCACGAGGTCGGCCTGGCGGTCGGCGAGCGGCGTCGCCATCCACGGCGGCGCCTGCGGGTCCGGGATATTGTCGAGCCCCGGTTCGAGCACGGTCGCCCTCGGCACCAGCCCCGGGACCGACAAGGCGGCCACCAACGCATCACGGTCGATCGCCTGGCTCAGAAGCTTGCGGATCTCCACGTCGGCCGCCGGGCCGGCATTGCGCGCCGGGATCAGCCCGAACAAGCCCGATGCCGGATCGAATTGCAGCGCCCGCCGCGGAAGCTGGTCGCGGGCGACGTAGGGCAGGTCGGCGAAGGTCCCGCCGAGCACGAGGTCCGCCGTGCCGTCCGCGAAGGCGGCAATGGCCGCCCGGGCGTTCGCCCCGGACAGGTCGAGCTGCTCGCGGGTCGTTTCCTGCTCGTCCGGAGTGGCGACGTCGCGGGTCAGGCGGAGCATCCCGTCCCTGCTTTTCGCCTTATCGATTGCGAACGGACCGGTCCCCTGCCGGTCGTACACCAGCCCCATTTCCGGCTGGGCGAGCAGTTGCAGGAGATGGGGACGCGGCTGGCTGAGGCGGATTTCGATCACCCGGTCGGTCATCGCCACCACGTCGTCGACCGAGCCGAGTGCGTCCTTGAGCGAATCGCGGCTGCCGGGGGCGATCAGCTTGCGCAGCATCCGGGCGACCTGGTCGGCGGTGATCTTGCGCCCGTCGGGCCAGGTGCCGTTCGCCAGCCGGAAGATGTAGCTCAGGCCGTCGTCGCTGACGTTCCACGTTTCGCCGAGGCCCGGCACGATCTGCCCGCGCGCGTCGAACTGGACGAGCCCCTGCGCCGCATTGTCGATCAGGACCTGCTCGCCGGCCGACAACGGCCCCTTCGCCGGATCGACCAGCCCCGGCTGGCCGCCGATCACGATCACGTGAACCACGCCTTCGGGCTTTCGGTGGCAGCTGCTCGCGCAAACGGCGAGTGCTGCGGCGACGGCCACCGCTGCCAACCGGCGGACTGCGTGAAAGCGCATGGCGAAGAGCAATAGCCGCAATCGGCGGTTCAGCAACTCTCTGGCCTTATCGGCGCGGCTGTTTTATCTGACTAAGGCAGCTGCGCCTCCGGGAGTCGAGATTCGCATCCGATGGATGACCACGACGGAATTTGGACCCGCGGCGGCGCCAATGTCGAAGAGCTTCCCGATCCCTTCGCGCCCCCTCCGCCGGAGCCGCAAGCGCCAGCCGATGAACCGCCGCCGAAGCGCCGCTGGCGCCGGGCGAAGATTATCGGCCTGTCGATCCTTGCGGTCGTCGTCGTTACGCTCGTCTGGCTGGTGTTCACCGCGCCCTTGTCGCGCGCGCTCGAACCGCTTCCCGACCCCGCCATGCTGTTCCTGTCGTCCGACGGCCGGCCGATCGCCCGCCGCGGCGCGGTCAAGGAAGCGCCGGTCGACGCGGCCAAGCTCAATCCGCTAACCCCGGCGGCGTTCGTGTCGATCGAGGACCGCCGCTTCTACAGCCACTGGGGGATCGATCCGCGCGGCATCGGGCGGGCGCTTCTTGCCAACCTGCGCGGCGGCGGGGTGAAACAGGGCGGAAGCACGATCACCCAGCAGCTCGCCAAGACCAGCTTCCTGTCGGGCGATCGAACCATCAAGCGCAAGGCGCAGGAGGTCATCATCGCCTTCTGGCTGGAAGCATGGCTGACCAAGGACGAGATCCTGTCGCGCTATCTCTCCAGCGTCTATTTCGGCGACGGAGTCTATGGCCTTCGCGCCGCCGCCCACCATTATTTCGGCCGCGATCCCGAAAATCTGACGCTTGCCCAGTCGGCGATGCTCGCCGGAATGGTCCAGGCCCCGTCGCGCCTCGCCCCGACCCAGCATCTGAAAGCCGCGCAGGACCGCAGCCGGCTGGTCCTGAAGACGATGGCGGAAACCGGGGCGATCAGCGACCGGCGCGCGCGAACGACCCGGCTGGCCCGCCCGATCCCGCAGAAGAGCAAACTCCCCTCCGGCAGCTATTTCACCGACTGGGTCGCTCCGCAGGCACAGGACGCGTTCGATTCCGAATTCGGCCAGGTGCGGGTGACCACGACTCTCGATTCGGATCTGCAGCGGATCGCGGTCCGGGCCATCGGCCGCGCCCCCATCGGCGACGGCCAGGCGGCGCTGGTCGCGATGCGGCCCGACGGCCAGGTCGTCGCGATGGTCGGCGGCAAGAGCTACGCCGACACGCCCTTC
This sequence comes from Sphingomicrobium sp., assembly GCA_051953395.1. Classification (GTDB taxonomy): domain Bacteria; phylum Pseudomonadota; class Alphaproteobacteria; order Sphingomonadales; family Sphingomonadaceae; genus Sphingomicrobium. The sequence goes on along the minus strand of JBQCIU010000010.1, from coordinate 130,610 downwards.
AACCGCGCCACACAGGCGCTTCGCCAGCCGGGCTCGGCATTCAAGCTGTTCGTCTATCTCGCCGCCATGCGCGCCGGCTGGACGCCCGACAGCATCATCGAGGACAAGCCGATCACCATCGGCGACTGGAGCCCGGAAAACCACGACGGCGTATTCCGTGGCCCGATCACCCTTCGCGAGGCCTTTGCCCGGTCGAGCAACGCCGCCACGGTTCGCCTGTCCGAAAGCGTCGGCCGGGGCAATGTCATCCGCGCCGCCCGCGACCTCGGAATCACCTCGCCGCTTCCCGACAAGCCGAGCCTGGCGCTCGGCACCGGCGGGGTCAGCCTGCTCGAGCTCACCTCGGCTTATGCCGCGATCCTTTCCGGTCGCTACCCGATCGAGGCGCGCGGGCTTCCCCAGCAGCCGCAGGAGAGCGGGATCGGCCAGTTCTTCGCCTCCAGGGGCGTTCTCGACGAACGGCGCGACCGGGCGCCGATGCTCGACCTTCTGTGGTCGGTCGCCAACACCGGCACCGGCAAGCGCGCCGCTTTGTGGATCCCGACCTTCGGCAAGACCGGGACGACGCAGGACAACCGCGACGCCCTGTTCGTCGGCTTCGCCGGGGACCTGGTGGTGGGCGTGTGGGTCGGGCGCGACGACGACAAGTCGCTCGGCCGGATCAGCGGCGGAACCGTCCCGGCGAAGATCTGGCGCGATTTCATGAGCTCGGCCCTGTCCATCGACAATCGGCCGGGCCCGCCGCTGCCCGCCGGCTACCGCAACCGCCCGGCGCAGCAGGAACAACTCCCCGCCCGCCATCCAAGCCCGCTCCCCGACGACTGGAGCGACAGCACCCGCCCGCTTCGCGACCTCGCCAAAACGATCGAGAAGATGTTCCGCTGACCGCGCTCACGAATGCGCCGGGCTCGCTAAAGCGCGTCTATTCAGTATTGTGCTCTCGGAGTAATGTTGAGGAATGTGGGGTTGTGAAGAATGCGAACCGCGTGAAGGAAGATGGAAAGCCGCCTATAATATCGCGTGATCACATATTTGACGGAGTGTGGTTTGTTTTATCCGGCATGGCAGCTGCTGGTGTTCTTGTATCAAAAGATCGTCTATTGATAGCTCCGATCGTTGGTTTGATAATTATGTCACTGGTGTTAGTATAGTCTTTCATTGTTGGGATGTTCGCTAGACGTCGCTGGAATAGAAGTAACGGAGAAACGACTGATTGAGATCATTAGTTAATTGTTGGTGAAATATGGGTAATGTCGGACCATTAATCGCGATATTCATTATCGCTTCAGTGCTACTCATCGCTTTGAAATTTGGCGTGATTGGCGGTGGGGGCGTGGGCGCAAACAGAGCGGATAATCCATATTTGTTCTGGTTGATATTTGCAGTGTTTGCGACATTCGGAATAGCTGCCATAGTAATACTCGTACTGATTAATTCATAATTACGGCGACAGCGCACTAATTCCGCCGCCGCCTGCCTGCATCAGATCCACACGAATTCCGGACACCGAATTCCGGCGAATTCCAGGGACACCGAATTCCGGGGACACCATCGAATTCCGGGGACACAACGAATTCCGGGGACACAATACTAATTAGCGCCCGGCTTTGAGCCCCTTCCGGTTTCGGACCCGGTCTGGCGGGTTTCAGGTCTCGGCCGAGCGTCGCCTCCTGCTTCTCGATCCACTCTTCGGAACGGAGCGGGGGCGTCCCCTAATCGGATAGGCACTTTCCACGCAGAAAATGTCCAACACTAGGCAGGATGAGAATCTCCTGTCCTACAGCCATGCTCGTGCATTAGGTGATCGGCCCTTCCGCCGGCGCTGGCTCGCGTCGCCGAAACAGGAGAGGCCGAATGACAGTCATCGCTCGAACGATCGCGCCGCGCTCGGCGGGCGCAGTTGTCCGGGCCGGGCGGATTGCGGTGCGCCGAGCCGCTTCGAGGGTGAGGGACGCCATCCGCGAAACAGCGTCAACCGAGTCAACTTCCCGAGGGAGGCAATCCTATTTTCAGCGAAACGGCGCGCTGGTTTCGTTACCCTCGACCGCGGCGGTCCGGACGCCACGCTCGCCTGGAGCGAAGGAGCGCTGGAAAAGTAAAAGACTGGAAACCCCGGGCTTTAAGCTTTTCTCAACCCCTTCGGCCTTAGTGCATCACTCGACCTACGCGAAGTTTGAGGCGGAGGTGGGGAGTTCGACTCCCTTAGTGGAGCCAAAAGGAGACCGGACATGGCAAAGTTTCTGAAGCTGATTAAGAATGAAGAGGGTGCGACCGCGATTGAGTACGGCCTCATCGCCGCTCTGATCGCCGTTGCGATCATCAGCGCGGTGTCGACCGTCGGCTCGTCGCTGACCAACACCTTCACCGCGGTTTCGACGAACCTCGACTCCGCCGGCTAAGCCGCGAAAGTCGAAAAATCGGCGGCGGCGTCCACGGGCGCCGCCGCCTTTTTTTTGTGCTCCGGAGGTGAGGCGCGGCCGCCGTTAACCATTTCTTTTGAGTGGGCCGCCTAGCCTGCAGGCAACTTCGAAGGGGTGCGGGAATGAACAAGACGAAGCTCGTCGATTATGCGGAGCGGCTGTTCCTGGTCCTGCTGAGCTGGACCTTCCTTCAGGCGATCTTCGTAAGCGCGCCGACCCATCCCTACCTGGTGCTGCTCGCGGTCTCCGAGATCCTTCCGGTGGTGCTCATCCTCATCCGCCGGCCGGGCGCGATGAGCATGAAGCCCTTCGCCTTCCTCGTCGCCTTCCTCGGCACCGCCGCGCCGCTGCTGGTGCGGCCGAGCCCGGACGGGCTTTCGCTGCTCCCGGACTCGCTTGCCGCGGCGTTGATCGGCGCCGGGCTGGCAATCAATATCGCCTCGAAACTCTCGCTGTGGCGAAGCTTCGGCCTGGCCCCAGCCAATCGGGGAATCCGGGTCGGCGGTCCCTATCGCCTGGTCAGGCATCCGATGTACCTCGGCTATTTCATCAGCCAGGTCGGGTTCCTGCTGGCCAACCTGACGATCGGCAACGCGGTCACCTACGTCCTCGCCTGGAGCATGCAGCTCCTGCGCATCCGCGAGGAGGAGAAGTTCCTTCTGCAGGACGAAAGCTACCGCGATCTGACCCGCCGGGTTCGCTTCCGGCTCGTCCCCGGGGTCTACTGAGCCCCCAACTCAGGCGTTGAGCGGCGTGAGGGCCGATCCGAGCGCCCTGACTTTCCGGTTGCCGCACCACAGCTCGATCGGCCGGTGATCCGACTGGCGAGCGATGTGGATTGCGTCGACGTCGTCGTTCGCCTCGATCTCCCGCTCCCGATCCACCTGCTTGGTGTTCGGGTTGATGAAACACAGCCGATAGCGGATCATTCCTTCTTTCCCACAGCTCGTCGACTGCTCTCAACGCACTGACCGGCGGGCCGTTTCAATCGCATTGCTTTGCCGCCCTGCACTTGCGGCGACGGGCGCGCGCGGCTAGGCGGCGCGGCAACTCCAACCCAGCAGATTTTTCGAGGAGACCGTTCGGCCATGGCCGTCACGCGCACCTTTTCCATCATCAAGCCCGACGCCACCCGCCGCAACCTGACCGGCGCCATCACCAAGATGCTCGAGGAGGCCGGCCTTCGAGTCGTCGCGTCCAAGCGCATCAGGATGAGCCGCGAGCAGGCCGAAGGTTTCTACGCGGTCCACAAGGAGCGGCCGTTCTACAACGACCTGTGCACGTTCATGACGTCCGGCCCCGTCGTGGTCCAGGTTCTGGAGGGCGAGGATTCGGTCAAGCGCAACCGCGACGTGATGGGCGCGACCAATCCGGCCGACGCCGCCGAAGGCACGATCCGCAAGGCCTATGCCGAATCGATCGAGGCCAATTCGGTCCACGGCTCCGACAGCGACGAGAACGCGAGGACCGAGATCGCCTTCTTCTTCCAGCCTGAAGAAATCGTCGGCTAGCCAAGCGCTGGAGATCACAGCAGCGGGCTGAGCATTGCCAGAGCGTTGCGCCACAGCTTGGTTCCAAGGCCGCAGCGGCTCACCTCCTCGGCGGTGACCGCGTCGGACTGGGCGATGTAGCGATCCTGCCGCGCCCGGATTTCGGCCGCGAACGCGGGGCTCGCGAACAGGATGTTGTTCTCGAAATTCAGCTCGAAGCTTCTGCGGTCGAGGTTCGCCGATCCGATCAGTGCGACGTCGCGGTCGACGACCATCGTCTTCGAATGCAAAAGTCCGGGCCTGAACTCGAAGATCCTGGCGCCCGCCTTGAACAGGTCGTCGTAATAGCTTCGGCTGGCGGCGGCGACGAAGCGGCTGTCATTGCGTCGGGGAAGGATGAGAGTGGTGCGCACCCCGCGCCGGGCCGCGGAGACCAGCGCGTACAGCAATTGCTCATCGGGCACGAAGTAGGGCGTGGAGACGACCAGCTCTTCGCGGGCGGAGTGGATCAGCTCGGAAAAGCAGCTGGGCATCGCGTCATAGGCGAAGATCGGCCCGGTCCCGATGACCTGAGCGACGATGTCGCCGCCGTTCGCCTCCGGCGGGCGGTCGGCGAGACAGGCGCTGATGTCCTCGCCCCCTTCGCTCATCCAGTCTGAGACGAACAGGAACTGGCAGTCCATCGCCACCGGTCCCTCCCAGCGGGTCATGATGTCGACCCATGGTGCGAACCGCGGCTTGATCCGGAAAGCGGCGTCGGCGAGGTTCTGGCTTCCCACCCAGGCCAGGCGATTGTCGATCACCAGCGACTTGCGATGATTGCGGAGGTCGACCCGGCCGCGAAGCATCAGCCGAAGCAGGTTCCCGAACGGCAGGGCAGGACGCATCTCCGCGCCGCTGGAGATCAGGTCGCGCCAGTGCCTGGAGCGGATGAGCCTGTGCGAGCCCAGCGCATCGGCCAGAGCCCGGACCTTCACTCCCCGTTTGGCGGCGCGGATCAGCGCCTCCTTCATCTTCAGCCCGTTGTGGTCCGCGAGCCAGATGTAGGTGGTGAGGTGGACGTGACGCTCGGCCGAATCGACATCGGCGACCATCCCGTCGATGGCATCGTCGCTATCGGCGGCAAGGAAGGCCGCGTTGCCCCCGCTCGGCCCGATCCGATTGATGCTTCGGGCCAGAGCGAAGGGCGCCGCGTAAGGCGATTTCGCGAGGCTCGCGGCTACCGCCTCGTCGGCGGCCGGGCGAGGTAGAGAACTGTCGATCATCTGGCCGAAGCGCCGCCGGCGCACCCGGGTCTCCCCGAGCAGCAAATAAGCGACGGTGCCGACAATCGGCGCGACGACGATGATGATGACCCAGGCCAGCCGTGATGCCGGCTCGCGATGCGGCCGGAGTATGGCCCGCACCAGCACCGCGAGCTCGATCAGGATGACGATCGCCGTCAGGACCAGGTGGATTGGCCGCATTGCGCGCAATGCCGCACATCCGCGGCGGGCTGTCCAGCCCCGTCAGCTCCGTTTCAGCCGCGGCTGAGGCTGATCAGGCGGAGCGAGCGGCCGCCGAACAGCCCGCCGCCCTCCCATCGATAGCTGAGCCGGTAATTGCCGGCCGAATGCTTGTCGGCGCCCGCTTCGACGTAGCGGGTCTCGATCCGTACCGGCACCGAATGCTGTCGCTTCGAATCCCTGTCGTGGTTGCCGAGAGCCGATTCGAGCTGCTGCGAATCGAGCTCTCCGTCGCTTCCGAGCTGGATCGGGTCCGCGCCCTTGATGGTCAGGGTCAGGGATTCGAGCGCATGGCTGCTTTCGACCGGCGCGATGACCAGGGTGCGCCCGTCGTTCTCGGCGCTGGAGCGGAGGGTGAGCGGGATCGCCTGGCGCTGCTCGATCACGCGCGTCGGGCCTTCCGGCCGGTCGCTGGTCTTCCAGTTGATCCACACGCCGAGCGCGGAGACGATCAGTGCGGCTATGGCGATGATCTCGCCCAGCGTGATCAGCCGCCTTCGCTCGCGGTCGCCCTTCTCGCTCATCGTCCACCCATTTCGAGCAGGCGCCGCGGCGCCGCAAGCTCCCAGCTCCTGGCGAGGCGGCTGTCGACCAGCTCCCAGTCGACGGCATTCCCGGCCAGGTTCACCGCGACCCAGCCGGACGAGCCGAGATATGCGGGCCGCGAATAGGTTTCGGGCGCCGCCTCGATCAGCATCGCCTGCTCGTCGACTCCGCTGGTCCGGACGCAAACCACCGTTCGTCCGTCGCCGTGATGATTGTCGCGGAATTGCGCGAATTGCTTGCCGGCGACGAAGAAGGTCGGCTGCCCGTGAGAGTTGCGCTCTTCCGTTTCGGGAAGCTCCAGCGCCGAGGCGCGGATCCGGTCAAGCGCGTCGGTCACCGGGCGACGAACTCCGCCAGCGCCCTGGGATACAGACCGTGCTCGGCCTCAAGCACCCGCGCCTCCAGGGTCGCTTCGCTGTCGCCGGCGAGAATCGGGACTTCGGCTTGCGCGAGGATCTCGCCGGAATCGAGCTCTTCGGTCACCAGGTGAACGCTGCAGCCGCTTGTCGAGTCGCCGGCCTCGATCGCCCGCTTGTGCGTGTCGAGACCGCGATATTTCGGAAGCAGCGACGGATGGATGTTCAGGATCCTTCCCGCCCACCTGCGAGTGAATTCCGGCGAAAGGATGCGCATGAACCCGGCGAGAGCGATGGTTCCGATCCGGTGATCCTCGAGCGACCGCTCGAGCGCTGCTTCCCAGGTCGCCTTGTCCACTCCGCGGCTGTCCCAGGTCCATGTCGGGATCGCTTGCTGCCGAGCCCAGGCGAGCCCCGGCGCAAGCGGCTTGTTCGAGGCCACCAGCACCACCTCATAGCCGTTCGCCTGCTCGACGATTGCCTTCATGTTGCTCCCGCGCCCGGAAATCAGCACCGCCACCCGGCGCTTGTCTCCCTGCGATTCAGGCATCGTGCGAGGCGGTCCATGCGTCTGTCGAGCCCCACATTCCTGCCGGTCCGATTACCGTGCAGCCGCGGGTTCCGTTGGCGATTCGCCCGATCACCCGGGGCTTTTCTCCGGCCTCTTCAAGGCGCGAGATCACGGCATGCGAATCGGAGGGATGGACGATGGCGATCATCCCGATTCCGCAATTGAAGGTTCGCGCCATTTCCTCGGCAACGATCGCTCCGCCTTCCTGAAGCAGCGAGAACAGCGGCGGCAGTTGCCACAACCGCGAATCGATTTGCGCCCGGCACCCTTCGGGGAGCACTCTTGGGACGTTCTCGAGAAGGCCGCCGCCGGTAATGTGCGCGAGGCCATGGATGAGGCCGTCGCGGATCAGCGGCAGAAGCGATTTCACGTAAATCCGGGTCGGCTCGAGAAGCGCTTCGCCGAGGCTCACTCCGGGAAGGAACGGCGCTTCGGCGGCAAGGTCCCACTGGTTGTCGGCGGCGATCCGGCGGACGAGCGAGAAACCGTTGCTGTGCACTCCGGAGCTGGCCATTCCGACGATCACATCGTCTTCGGCAATCCGGCTTCCGTCGAGCAGGTCGCCGCGCTCCACGGCGCCGACGCAGAACCCGGCGAGATCATAGTCGCCGGGCGCATACATGCCCGGCATTTCGGCGGTCTCTCCGCCGATGAGGGCGCATCCGGCCCGGCGGCATCCCTCCGCGATCGATTCGACCACGGCTTCGGCGACTTTCGCGTCGAGCTTTCCGGTCGCGAAATAGTCGAGGAAAAACAACGGTTCCGCGCCCTGCACGATCAGATCGTTCGCGCACATCGCGACGAGGTCGATCCCGACACCGCCATGGCGATCCAGGTCGATGGCGAGCTTCAGCTTGGTCCCGACGCCGTCGTTCGCGGCCACCAGCAGCGGATCGCGATATCCTGCGGCCTTGAGGTCGAAAATCCCGCCGAACCCGCCAAGCTCCGCATCGGCGCCGGGGCGGGCGGTCGAGCGCGCCAGCGGCCCGATCGCTTTGACGAGGGCATTTCCGGCGTCGATCGACACTCCGGCATCGGCATAGGTGAGTGGCTTTTGCGGCATTGCGTCGCCGCCTAGCCACAAGCGGCTTGGATTTCCACGCTGTTGTCGCCAAAAGCGGCACTCAATGGCTCGTCGCTCCTGGTTCGTTGCAGCATTCGTCGCGCTTCTTGGCCTCGCCGTCGGCGGGGTTCTTTTTGCGCAGATGGAGGCGGGCGACCGCGGAATCCTTCCACTCGACAGCTCCGGAACGCTCGAAATCGACGGGATCCACGTCGACGTTGGCGGCAAGGACGCGCAGTCGACGCGCTATGCGGGCTGGCGAATCGCCCAGCGGCAGGGCTTCAAGATGCTCTGGGCCAAGAGCCACGGTTTGCCGATATCGCAGGCACCGAACCTTTCGGATTCGCAACTCGACGACATCGTCAGCTCGATCATTATCGATCGCGAGCGCATTGGCCCGAACCGCTACATCGCGGACCTGGGCGTTCTCTTCGACCGGGCACGGGCCGGGCAGCTTCTCGGGATTCCCGGCGTCAGCGAACGGTCGCAGCCGATGCTTCTCATCCCGGTGACGATAGGCGCGGGAACCGAGACGAGCGTCGAGCTTCGCAATCCGTGGCAGAAGGCATGGGCCGAGTTCCGGACGTCGCAAAGCCCGATCGATTATGTCCGGGTAAGCGGGCTTGGCGCCGATCCCCTGCTGATCAATGCCGACCAGACCCGCCGGCCGGGGCGCGCCTGGTGGCGAAGCATCCTCGACCTCTACGGCGCCGCCGACATTCTCGTCGCCGAAGTGCGCGTCCACCGCCTTTATCCGGGGGGACCAGCCAAGGCGGAATTCATCGGCCGTCACGGCCCGGACGGAGAAATCGTCGGCGGCTTCACCCTGACCGCTCCCAACAGCGCGGGAATCGCGGGCATGATGGCCGAAGGAGTCCGTCGCATGGACCAGCTCTTCACCGCGGCGTTCAACGCCGGCGCGCTGCAGCGGGATTCGACCTTGAACCTGCCGCCACCGCCGCCGCCTCCGCCGGAGGTCCAGCAGGAGCAGCATGCCCCGGTTCGATATCAGGTGTCGGTCGTCACGCCGAATGCTGCGACCTACAATTCGGCGCTGGCGCACCTTCGCGCCGTGCCGGGCGTTACGCTTGTGCAGCAGGTCAACATCGGCATCGGCGACACCAGCTATTTCTATGTCACCTACACCGGGGACATCGGCGCCCTTCGATCGATCCTGATGGCGCGCGGCTGGGGAGTCGATGTCTCGGGCGGGCAGCTGAAGATGTATGTTCCAAAGCCCGCCGCTGCGCCGCAGCCGCAAGCGCAGCCGTCGAACACGGCCCATCCGGCCACACAGAACAAGGTGGGAGCCGCCGCTCCGCAAGCGCCGCCGGCGCAGGTGCCGGCCCAGTGACCGACCGCAGGGAGCAAATCGCGCTCCCGCTGGACTGGCCCCAGAGCCAGGGCGAATCGCGGCTCGTCGTATCGGATGCGAACCGCGACGCCTTCGAGCATTTCCGCAAGTGGACCCTGTGGCCGGTGAAGGCGACGATCCTCACCGGACCGAGGCGCTCCGGCCGGAGCCTGCTCGCCCGCGGCTTCGTCGAGCGGGTCGGCGGCCGGCTGGTCGACCAAGCCGATCGCGCCGACGAAGAGGAGCTTTTCCACGCCTGGAATGCCGCGCAGGAAAGCGGGCGTCCGCTCGTGATGATCGCCGATCGCGCGCCGCCGGAATGGGAGATCCGCCTGCCCGACCTGCGGACCCGCATCGCGGTCACGCCCGTGACCCGGATCGCGGATCCCGACGACCGGCTGTTCCAGGCGCTAATCCAGCTCCATTTCGCCGATCGCGGTCTTCACATTCCGGCCGAAGCGCTGCGCTTCATGTCGGAGCGGCTTCACCGCGATTACTGGACGGTGGAACGGGCGGTCGAAGCGGTCGACCGGTTCGCGATTGCCGAACGCGCCCGCGTCAGCTTGCCGACCATCCGGCGAGCGCTGATCGACGCGGGGATGATCGATTCCTAGCTGCAGCTGATTCGTTCGACTCGATTGTTGGCGTCCAGGAAGACCGTCAGTCGATCGAATCGGTATTCCATGGTGATCGCGGTTCCGACAGGAGCCCAGCGAACGGTCGAAGCGCCCGAAACCCGGAGCATGTCCCGTTCGAGCGAATCGCTCTTCTGCTTGGCGACGAACTGCTGGATGTTGGCGGGGTCGCACTTGTGCGCCGGCGTCGATCCTTCGCCCGGCGGCGAGTCGGCCGGCGCCTGCGGAGCGGGGGCCTGGGCGGTCGAACAGGCGCCGGCGAGCAATAGCAACGCGCTTGCGATTGCGGTCTGTCCCATCATGCGTCCACCTCCTCGACAAGCCTGCTCATCTTCAGCTTGCCGTTCTCGATCGCGAACCCCAGCCGCCCTTCGACCAGGTCGAGTGCGTCGCGTCCGAATTCTTCAAACCGCCAGCCCTTGAGGATGTTCAAATCCGTGCGCACTCCGGCGGCGAGCGCCTCGAGATCGTCGCTTCGCGCGATGAGCCTCGGAGCGACGCCGCTTTCCTTGGCCCGGATCTTGAGCAGCAGCTTGAGCAGATCGCTGACCAGCGCCGCATCCTTGGTGAGGCCGGGACGGCGCGGTTCGCGCGACGGCAGCTCGTCCGGATCGAGCGGCGTGGCCTTTTCGAGCGCCGCCATCAGCCGAGCGCCAATGTCGTTGCTCTTCCACCCGGCCGACAGCCCGCGAACCTTCGCCAGATCATCCTGGACCTTCGGCGGATGGGCGGCGAGCTCGACCAGCGTGTCGTCCTTGACGATCCGTCCGCGCGGGATGTTCTTGGTCCGCGCCTCGGTCTCGCGCCAGCCTGCAAGGGCGCGGAGGCGGCCGAGGACCTGCGGATTGCGGCTGGGAAGCCGCAGCCTCTTCCATGCGTCCTCTGGCTCGAACGCGAAGCTGGAAGGATCGGCAAGCCGCTCCATTTCCTCGTCGAGCCAGGCCCCGCGGCCGGTCTTCTTCAATTTTTCCACGAGCCGCGGGAAAATCTTCGCGAGGTGCGTGACGTCGGCGATCGCGTAATCGATCTGCCTTTTGTCCAGCGGACGCCGGCTCCAGTCGGTGAATCGGGCGCCCTTGTCGAGGCTGTGACCGAGCATCGATTCGATGAGATTGGAGTATCCGACCTGCTCGCCATGGCCGAGCGCCATCGCCGCGATCTGCGTATCGAACAGCGCCTTGGGCATCTTGCCGGTAAGGTTGTAGACGATCTCCAGGTCCTGGCTTCCCGCGTGAAAGACCTTCAGGACCTCTTCATTGTCGACGAGGAGGTCGAGAAGAGGCTGGAGGTCGATGCCTTCCGCCTTCGGATCGATGGCGGCGGCCTCCACGCTGCTCGCAATCTGGATCAGGCAGAGGTCGGGCCAATAGCTGTTCTCGCGCATGAACTCGGTGTCCACTGCGACGAACGGATGACTGGACAGGCGCTCAACCAGCTCGGCAAGCGCGTCGGATTTGGTGATCAGGGGATGAATCTTCATTGGTGTTGGCGGCGCCATAGCGCGCTCCGACGCCTTGACAAAGTGGCAGGCGAATGGCGAAGCGCTGCCGCGAATTTCCCGCCAGTCCCAGTCAATTCCGGAAGCCAAGCGATCATGCACGCCTACCGCACTCATTCCTGCGCCGAATTGCGCTCCGCAGACGTCGGAAAAACGGTCCGGCTGTCGGGCTGGATCCACCGCAAGCGCGACCATGGGGGCGTGCTCTTCATCGACCTTCGCGATCATTACGGGATCACCCAGATCGTCGCCGACCAGGACAATCCGGTTCAGAAACTGCTCGATTCGCTGCGCGTCGAGTCGGTGATCACGGTTACCGGCGAAGTGGTTGCCCGCTCGGCGGAAGCGGTGAACCCGAAGCTCCCGACGGGCGAGATCGAGGTCGTCGCCAGGGAAGTCGAGGTGCAGTCGCAGGCGGCCGAGCTTCCGATGCCGGTGGCCGGCGACGCCGAATATCCCGAGGACATCCGCCTGACCTATCGCTACCTCGACCTCCGCCGCGAGCAGATGCACCACAACATCATGCTTCGCTCGGCGGTGATCGCGTCGATCCGCCGGCGGATGATGGAGCAGGGGTTCACCGAGTTCCAGACGCCGATCCTGACGGCCAGCTCGCCCGAGGGCGCTCGCGACTATCTTGTTCCCAGCCGGGTCCATCCGGGCAAGTTCTACGCGCTCCCGCAGGCGCCGCAGATGTTCAAGCAGCTGATCATGGTCGCGGGCTTCGACAAATATTTCCAGATCGCTCCCTGCTTCCGAGACGAGGATGCGCGCGCCGACCGAAGCCCGGGCGAATTCTACCAGCTCGATTTCGAGATGAGCTTCGTCACCCAGGAAGACGTGTTCCAGGCGATCGAGCCGGTTCTCGCGGGCGTGTTCGAGGAATTTGCCAACGGCAGGACCGTCACTCCGGCCGGCGAGTTCGTGCGAATCCCGTACAAGGAAGCGGTTCTCAAATACGGCACCGACAAGCCGGACCTCCGCAACCCGCTGCTGGTCCACGACGCCGGCAATCATTTCGTGGGTTCGGGCTTCGGCCTCTTCGCCAAGATCGTGGACGGCGGCGGAGTCGTCCGCGCGGTGCCGGCGCCGAACACGGCCGAGAAGAGCCGCAAGTTCTTCGACGACATGAACGACTGGGCGCGGGGCGAAGGCTTCGCCGGCCTCGGCTACGCCACCCGCAAGGGCGGGGAGTGGGGCGGCCCAATCGCCAAGAACCATGGCACCGAAGGCATGGACAAGCTCGCCGAGGAGATGGGCCTTGGCCCCGACGACGGAATCTTCTTCGCCGCCGGCAAGGAGGCCGAGGCGGCGAAGCTCGCCGGTCTCGCCCGGACCCGCGTCGCCGAGCAGCTCGACCTGATCGAGAAGGACGCGTTCCGCTTCTGCTGGATCGTCGACTTCCCGATGTACGAATATGACGAGGACCTCAAAAAGGTCGACTTCAGCCACAACCCCTTCTCGATGCCGCAGGGCGGGCTGGAGGCGCTGGAGACCAAGGATCCGCTCGAGATCCTCGCCTGGCAGTACGACATCGTCTGCAACGGCGTGGAGCTGAGCTCCGGCGCGATCCGGAACCATCGCCCCGACATCATGTACAAGGCGTTCGAGATCGCCGGCTACACGAAGGAGCAGGTGGACGAGAATTTCTCGGGCATGATCAACGCGTTCAAGTTCGGCGCTCCGCCGCACGGAGGCTCCGCTCCGGGAATCGACCGGATCGTCATGCTTCTGGCCGACGAGCCGAACATCCGCGAAGTCATCCTCTTCCCGATGACCCAAAAAGCCGAGGACCTGATGATGAACGCGCCGGCCGAAGTGCCCGCGCGGCACCTTCGCGAGCTCGGGCTAAGGATCGTCGAGCCGAGTTGAGCGCCCGCCGCCCGGTTGTGCGGTCCGGTTGAGGTGCTACCGTTCTCCTCAACAGGGAGAGGGGAATGACGAAATATTTGCGTATCTGGCCGCTGCTTCTCGCCGGCGCTGCTCTCACGCCTGCTGCAGCCTTGGCGCAGGCTCCGGCCGCCCAAGCCCCCGCACCGAGCGCTGCGGACGTGCAGCTTCGGGCGCTCTACAACGGCTATTCGGCCTGGGCGGCGAAGGAGGGTGGCTATTTCGAGACCGCTGACGGCGAGCAGAAGCAGGCCGATTATTTGCCGCACGTGGATGCGGCCACGCAGCTGCGTCAGGCGGCACACCTCCAGCAGCTTCTCACCCAGCTGAATGCCATCCCCGCCGCCCGGCTTTCCCCGGACGAGCAGGTCAACGCCGCCGTCTTCCGGACCATCCTCGAAAATGCGCTGATCGAGGCGAAGTACCGGACATGGGAGATGCCGTTCAACAGCGACAGCTCCTTCTGGACTTACCTCGACGAGAACCGCCAGCTCCGCGATGTGGCGGAGTATCAGCGCTACATCGCGCGGATGCGGCAGATTCCGCGCTATTTCGACGAGCAGATCGCCAACATGCGCGCCGGAATCGCCCGCGGATTCACGGTCCCGAAGGCGACGTTGACGGGCCGCGACAAGTCGATCGAAGCCTTCATCGACGACGATCTCGACAAGAACGTCTTCTACGGCGCGTTCAAGACGATGCCGTCGACAATCCCGGCGGCGGAGCAGGCAGCGCTTCGAAAAGAGGCTGCAGACGCGATCCGCCAGCAGGTTCTTCCGGCGTACAAGAACCTGCTGAGCTTCTACACGAGCGAATATTATCCGAAGGCGCGGACCACGGTCAGCGCGCACGACCTGCCGGACGGCGACGCTTTCTACCGTTCGCAGGTCAGGGAATATACGACCACGGACCTCTCACCGGAGGAAATCCACGACATCGGCCTGAAGGAAGTCGACCGGATCCAGGCGGCGATGCTGAAGACAATGAAGGACAGCGGGTTCAAGGGAACGTTCCCCGAGTTCCTTCACTTCCTGAAGACCGACCCGCAGTTCATTGCGAAAACGCCGGACGAGCTGATGGGCGTCTCCGCTTATGTCGCCAAGCGGGTCGACGGCGTCATCGGCGACCATTTCGGTTTCCTGCCGCGCAAGCGCTTCGGGATCATCCCGGTGCCGGCTGCGCTGGCGCCTTTCTACACGTCGGGCCGCGGCGGGCTCGAGAATTGCATGATGAACACGTACAATCTGCCGGTCCGGCCGCTCTACAACATCCCGGTCCTGACGCTCCACGAATGCGAGCCGGGACACAGTTTCCAGCTGGCCGTACAAGCAGAGCAGAAGACCCTGCCGTCGTTCCGCCGCAACTCCTATTTCTCGGGTTCCGGCGAGGGCTGGGGCCTCTATTCCGAGTGGCTGGGCGATGAGCTCGGGATCTACCGCACCCCGTACGAGAAGTTCGGCCAGCTGAGCTACGACATGTGGCGCGCGGCGCGGCTCGTTATCGATACCGGCATCCATCGCTACGGCTGGTCGCGGCAACAGGCGATCGACTATCTGGCCGGCCACACGGCGCTGTCGCAGCACGAGGTCGAGACCGAGGTCGACCGCTACATCAGCTGGCCCGGCCAGGCGCTCGCCTACAAGATCGGGGAGCTCGACATCCTCAAGCTTCGGAGCGAGGCGGAGACCACGCTTGGCCCCAAGTTCGACGAGCGCAAGTTCCACGACGCGATCCTCGCGCTGGGGTCGGTTCCGCTGACGGTCCTGGAGAACCAGATGCGTGCGTGGATCAAGGCGCAGGCGGCGGCTCCGGCGCCGGCGAAGGCGACGAATTAAGCCGCCTTCGTCCGCGCGATATATTCGCCGACGTTGGTCTTGAGCACGTCCATCGGGACGTTGCCGCCGAGCACGACCGCGTCGTCGAAGGCGCGAAGATCGTATTTTGCGCCGAGCTCCGCCTTCGCCTTGTCGCGAAGCTGGTTGATGGTCATGTGCCCGATCTCATAGCCGCACGCCTGGCCCGGCCATGAGCAATAGCGGTCCACTTCACTGGCGACCTCGATCGGGTTCGACCCGTTGACGTTGACGAAGAAATCGACGCCTTGCTGGCGGGTCCACTTGAGCGCGTGAATCCCGGTATCGACGACGAGCCGGCAGCAGCGGAATCCGATCGACTGCAGATAGCCGAGGCGGCCGACAGGATTGCCCTCATAAGCGCCGAGCTCGTCGCCGAGCTGCTCGGCATAGAGAGCCCAGCCTTCGGAATAAGCGTTGAAGGCGAGAAGCTGCCGGATCAGCGGCTCGTTATGCGTATATTCGCCCTGCCAGATGTGGCCGGGGATCGATTCGTGGAAGGTGAGGTCCGCGAGGCTGTACTTGCGGTGCAGGTCCGGCGTCTTGAGGTTGATCCAGAAGCGGCCGGGGATCTTGTCGTCGATCGAGCCTGCTCCGCCATAGGCCGCGGGCGCGCCTTCCTCGGCCTCGGGCGGGATCCGCTTCACCTCCATGTTCGGGTGCACCAGCGTGCCGAAGGCGCGGGGCAGCTGCGCATTGATCCATTTCAGGCGGTCCTGGATGAACGCCATGATCTCGGCGCGGCCCTTGTCGCCATCGGAAAATTTGTACTTCGGATCCTTCGACAGCGCCTTCATCCGGTCGCCGACCGACCCTTGTGAATAGCCGACCTGTTTCAGGATCGAGTCCATCTGCGCCTGGATCGCTTTCAGCCGATCGAGACCCATCTGATGGATTTCCTCGGGCGGAAGGGTCGTTGTGGTGCTCGCCTTGAGTGCCCAGCGGTAATAATCGTCGCCGTGGGGGCGCGACCACATTCCGGCGACATCGGTGGCGACGGCTCGCTCCGCTTTCAGCTCCGCGATCTGCCGCTCCAGAGCCGGAGCGACCTGCCGCTCGACGATCGCCCGAGCGCGCGATTCCCAGTCGCCCGCGAGGCCCTTCTTCTTCGCCCGTTCGACCAGTGAGCTGACCAGGCGACCGCCGGACCCGGCACCCTTGAGCGAAATCTGGAGCTGTGGGATGGTCTTGTCGATGAGGAAATTCGGCGGGACGAGCCCCTGCGCCCGGGCCGCCTGCATCCGTCCGAGCTCGCCATCCAGCTGCATTGGATATTGGGCAAGGCGGTCCAGATAGGCCTCGGCGTCGGCCGCCGTTTCGATGGGGTGGTCGTTCTCCAGGAACTGCGGCGTGTCGAGATAGGCGCCGACGTTCTGGATCACGACATAAGGCGTGTTGCGCCAGCCGCCGACGGCGACGTCGCCATAGGGCATCGCATAGCCTTCGCTGCTCGTTTCGTAGGCGCTGCGGACGACCTCGAAATTGGTCCGTGTCTGGAAGTCGAGCTGGCTTGCGTCGAACGCCCTCGCGCGGGCGAGGTCGGAGCGGATGACGGTTGCGAAATGTCTCTGCCCAGCCGCCGAGCGATCGGCCAGCCGCGACCGCAACGCCGCCCGCGCGCCGGTATCGATCCCCAGCGACGTCGCGCTTTCGGGCGACAGCCGAAGCAGGTTCTCGGCAAAACTGTCGAGAAGCGCTGCAGCTTCGGCATTGGCCGGCGCGCCCTGCAGGGCGAGGGCCGGTGCCGAGCGGGCGAGGAGGAGCGCGGAAGCGAGGCCGGTCCCAACGGTGGCAAGCGCTTCGCGGCGGCTGAAGGCGTGTTGAAACAAGCGAACCCACTCCATCAATTCGGGAAGGTTCGCTCAGCCTCCACGATCAGGCAGTTTCCTTCAACCCCGGTGATTCGGACCCGGTCGCCCGGCTGCGCGGGGCCGCCGCGAGCGCTCCATTCGGAATCGCCCACGCGGACCCGGCCGCTGTCCTCGTCCACCGGTTGAACGACGACGACTCGACGGCCGATCAGCCGTGCCGAGGGATTGTTGAGCCCGGGGCCTGCGTGCTCGACCCCGCGCACTGCGTAGAACCGGCGGCCGACCATCACTGCGAGCACGGCGTAAAGCGCGAACAGCCCCAGCTGGCCCGCGATCCCGATCCCGAACAGCTCGGCAAAGATGCCGGTGACGATCGCCGCGATTCCAATCCAGACCAGGAATACTCCGGGAGCGACGATCTCTGCGATGAGCAGGATGACGCCGCCGATCATCCACAACCAGCCGGGGTCCACGTCCTTCAGGAAGTCCATCACCCCTCCACGCGCGGAACGCCGGGGAGTGCGGGCGGAGCGCCGCGGGCGGACTTCTTGCCGGCATCGCCCTTGGAGGGCGCAGGCGCGCGGCCCTTCTCGTCAAATACTTCGCGGGCAAGTTCGCCAATCCCGCCGAGCGTGCCCATCAGCTGGGTGGCTTCGACCGGGAACAGGATCGTCTTTGCATTGGGCGAGGTCGCGAACTTGCCGAGCGCTTCGACATATTTCTGGGCGACGAAATAATTGATCGCCTGTCCGCTGCCTTCCTCGATGGCGTCGCTCACCACCTTGGTTGCGGCCGCCTCCGCCTGGGCAGCGCGTTCGCGGGCCTCGGCTTCGCGGAAGACTCGCTCGCGATTGCCCTCCGCCTCCAGGATCTGCGCCTGCTTCTGGCCCTCGGCGCGAAGGATTTCCGACTGCCGGAGGCCTTCCGCCTCCAGGATCACGGCGCGCTTTTCCCGCTCCGCCTTCATCTGCCGGGCCATGGCTTCGACGATGTTGGTCGGCGGCCGGATGTCGCGAACCTCGACTCGCGTGATCTTCACGCCCCACGGCTCGGTTGCCTGGTCCACGACCGAAAGCAGTCGCGCATTGATCTCGTCGCGCCTCGACAAGGTCTCGTCGAGGTCCATCGAACCCATCACCGTCCTGAGGTTCGTGGTCGAAAGCGCCATCAGCGCCATGTAGAGGTCGCTGACCTCATAAGCGGCCTTCGCGGCATCCAGGACCTGGAAGAACACCACGCCGTCGACGGCGATCATCGCATTGTCCTTGGTGATGATTTCCTGCCCTGGAATGTCGAGCACCTGCTCCATCATGTTGATGCGCCGGCCGACGCGGTAGAAGAAGGGCGGCACGAAGTTGAACCCCGGCTCGGCGACGCGTGTGAATCGGCCGAAATGCTCGATTGTGAAGCGATAGCCCTGGCGAACGATCTTGACGCTCATCATTACGAACAGCAGCGCAAGCACTGCGATGGCGCCCATCAAGGTGGTCAGCATGTTTGTCCCCGCTTTGGTCTGCGCTCATGATGCGACGGGCGGCACTGGAACGGAAGGAAAATCGGGGTGAGTAGAAGCCTTGAGCACGTCCGGTCGGTGCTGTTTCTTCCGGCATCCAACCCGCGAGCCATCGGCCATGCGCGGGAAAGCGCAGCCGATCTCGTCATTCTGGATCTCGAGGATGCCGTGAAGAGAGAGGACAAGGATGGCGCGCGGTCAGCCGCGGTAGACGCGGTTGCCACGGCCTGGCCCATGCCAGTCGCGATCCGGGTCAACGGCGTCGGCACCGACTGGCACTCCCTCGATGTGGATGCGGTGGCGAGATCCAAAGCGGATTATGCCGTGCTTCCGCGAGCGACCTCCCGGCACCTGATGCGCGAGGTGTCCGAAGCCGTCGGCAAGCCATTGATGGCGATGGTCGAGACTGCGGCGGGAGTGCTGGCGGCTGCGGAGATCGCATCGGAAAGCGCCGCCCTCATTGCTGGAACCAACGACCTCCGCGCCGATCTTCGCCTGCCCACCGGCAGGGACCGGAGTGCGATTTCGGCATCGCTCCAGCTGATCCTTCTCGCCGCTCGGTCGGCGGGAATTTCTGCCTATGACGGCGTGTTCAACGATCTCGAGGATGCGGACGGCTTCGCAGCGGAATGCGCGGAGGGGCGGGCGCTCGGCTTCGACGGCAAGAGCCTCATCCACCCCCGGCAGATCGAGCCGTGCAATCGCGCGTTTTCGCCCAGCGAGGAGGAGCTGGCCCGCGCTCGCCGGCTGGTCGAGGCGTTCGGCGGCGGCGCGGAGCGCTTCGAGGGGCAGATGATCGAGCGGATGCATGTCGAGGCGGCGCAGCGGTTGCTGGACCGGGCGTGAAGCTGCTCGACGCAGCGCTTCGGGTGATCCTGACGGCGCTCCATTATGTGCTCCGCGCCGGATGGTTCGTCCGCCGCCCGCGCACCTACGGAGCGCACGCCGTTGCGCTGACACCGGATCGGAAAGTCATCCTCGTCCGGCTCCGTTACGCATCGGGCTGGCGGCTGCCGGGCGGCGGCAGGGCAGCCGACGAACCGGCCGCGGACGCCGCACTTCGCGAGCTGCGCGAGGAGATTGGAATGACAGGGCACGGCGAAGTCGTTGCGGTGTGCGACTTCGAGCAGTCGGTGCATTTCAAGCGCGACTCGGCGTCGCTGTTTCTCGTTCGCGACGTTCGCTACCGGCCTCGCTGGAGCCTGGAAGTGGAGGAAGTCCGCGAAGCCGCTCTCGACGCACTTCCGCCCGGCACCTCCGCCAACACGCGCGCCTGGATCGAGGAGGTCCGCCATTTCCTCTGACGGGCTCGCCCCTTGGCGAATCGCGCGGCCTCTGTCATGGGCCGATATGGCCGACCTGAATTCCCATCCAGACATTCCGCTTGGGCTGACGTTCGACGACGTTCTTCTTCAGCCCCTCGAATCCTCCGTGCTCCCCAGCCAGGCGGACACCAGGACCAACCTCACCCGCCAAATCCCGCTGAACATCCCGATTCTGTCATCGGCGATGGACACGGTGACCGAAGCCGACATGGCGATCGCTCTCGCTCAGCTTGGCGGCATCGGGGTGCTCCACCGCAACCTGTCGGTGAAGGAGCAGTCCGCAGCCGTCCGCGCGGTCAAGCGCTTCGAAAGCGGCATGGTCGTCAACCCGATCACCATGACACCGGACCAGACGCTTGCCGAAGCTCTTCAGCTGATGAAGGCGAACCGCATCAGCGGCATTCCGGTCGTCGAGAAATCGGGCAAGCTCGCCGGAATTGTCACCAACCGCGATGTCCGCTTTGCCGAGAGCCCCAAGCAGCCGATTTCCGAACTCATGACCAAGGACAACCTGGCGACCGTTCCCATCGGAACGAGCCAGGAAGAGGCGATGCGAATCCTCCATCAGAGGCGGATCGAGAAGCTGCTTGTCGTCGACGACCAGAATCGGTGCGTCGGCCTCATCACCGTCAAGGATATCGAGAAGGCGGTTGCAGCGCCGCTGGCTACCAAGGACGCCGAGGGGCGTCTGCGCGTTGCCGCGGCGACGACGGTCGGCGACAAGGGCTTTACCCGCTCCGAGGCGCTGATCGAGGCGGGCTGCGACTGCATCGTCATCGACACGGCGCACGGCCACAACATCGATGTCGGACGCTCGGTCGAACGCGTGAAGGCGCTGTCCAACTCGGTCCAGGTGATCGCGGGCAACGTGGCGACCGCCGAGGCGACCAAGGCGCTGATCGATGCCGGCGCCGACGCGGTGAAGGTCGGAATCGGGCCTGGCTCCATCTGCACGACCCGGATCGTCGCCGGAGTCGGCGTTCCCCAGTTGACGGCCGTGATGGCGGCATCGGCCGCCGCTCGCGAAGCCGGGGTTCCCGTCATCGCCGACGGCGGCATCCGGACCAGCGGCGACATCGCCAAGGCTCTGGCCGCCGGCGCGTCGACGGTGATGATCGGCTCGCTCCTCGCCGGTACGCAGGAAGCGCCGGGCGAGACCTTCCTCTACCAGGGCAGGAGCTACAAATCCTACCGTGGCATGGGCTCGGTCGGAGCGATGGCTCGAGGCTCGGCCGACCGCTATTTCCAGCAGGACATCCAGGATCATCTGAAGCTGGTGCCCGAGGGCATCGAGGGGCAGGTGCCGTACAAGGGGCCGGTCCGCGAGATCATCCACCAGCTGGTCGGCGGGGTGAAAGCAGCGATGGGCTACACGGGTTCGGCAACCATCGCCGATCTGCGGGAGCGGGCGCGCTTCGTCCGGATCACCAATGCGGGCCTGTCGGAAAGCCATGTGCACGACGTCGCCATCACCCGAGAAGCGCCCAATTATCCGACGCGCTAGCCAATGACACCGGCGGCGCGCCTGCAGGCGGCGGTCGAGATCCTCGACCTCATCATCGAATCCGCCCGCGACCAGGGGGCGCCCGCCGACTCGATCGTCGCGCGTTACTTCAAGACCCGCCGCTATGCGGGATCGAAGGATCGGCGCGCCGTTCGCGAGCTCGTTTTCCGAGCGATCCGGCGGACGGCGGAGCGTCCCGAGAGCGGCCGCGCGGCGATCGTCGGGCTGGCGCAGGACGATCCGCAGCTGCTCGACCTGTTTGGGGAGCCAAGGGGGCCGGAAGCTCTCATTGATGGAGAGCCGGCGAGCTCGGCGGGTCTGATTCCCGAGTGGCTGGTGCCGGAGCTGTCGCCGCTGGTCGGAAGCGACGAATGGCCGGCGCTTCTGGAGCGGGCGCCGGTGGATCTGCGCGCCAATATTGCCCGGACCACGCGCGATGCGATGCTCGAAGCCTTCCCGAACGGGTCGCCGACCCGGCTGAGCCCGTGGGGCATCCGCCTTCCACCGGACAGCCGGGTCGACGACAGCGAGGCGGCTCTGGCAGGACTCGTCGAAATCCAGGACGAGGGAAGCCAACTGATTGCGCTGGCCTGCGGCGCCGCGTCGGACCAGCGGCTCCTCGATCTTTGCGCCGGCGCCGGCGGGAAGGCGCTGGCGCTGGCCGCGGCTGCTCCAGGGGCGACCATCCTCGCCACCGACTCCAACAGGGCGCGGCTGTCGAAGCTCCCTCCACGCGCCGATCGTGCGCAGGCGGCAATCGAAGTTCGTCTCCTCAGCCCGCCACGCGAACTTTCGGAACTCGAAGACTGGAAGGGCTCAGCCGATCTCGTCCTCGTCGATGCCCCCTGTTCGGGAAGCGGGACGTGGCGCCGCAACCCGGAGGGGCGCTGGCGCCTCACGGCCGATCGGCTCGACCGGCTGGTCGCCGCGCAGCAGAGGCTGCTCGGGATCGCCTCGGAACTCGTCAGGCCAGGCGGTTCGATCGTCTATGCAGTCTGTTCGCTTCTTGCTCGCGAGGGCGCCGGCCAGATCGAAACCTTCTTAGGCGGAGGTTCAGATTGGGTTGTGCAGAATATCCTCGACGGTGCCGGGCGTTCCGACGGCGGCGGCAGGTTGCTGACGCCGACGCACGACGCAACCGACGGCTTTTTCATCGCGCAGCTCGTCAAGCCATGCTAGGAGCTGGCGCGACGTGATGGAGACTATGATGCAGATTTCGGCGCGTTTTCTGGTGCTTGGCACTGCGGCAATGCTCGTCGCGAGCCCGGTGATCGGCCAAAGGCCGGACAACCAGATTCTGCCGCGCTCGATCGAGCTTCAGCAGCAGGGCGAGGCGCTCATCGCGGCCGGAAAGCTGATGGAAGCCGGCAACCTGCTGGAAACTGCGGTCGCGGTCGATCCGCGCAACCGTTCGGCGTTCGTCGATCTCGCTCGCGTCGCCAAGCAGCAGAAGCTGTTCGGAAAGGCGATCAAGCTCGCCAGCGAAGCGCTCGAGCTGGAACCCAACGACCTCGACGCGATCGAGGTTCAGGGCGAGGCGATGGTCGAGCTCGGGGCGATCCCGCGGGCGAAGGAAAATCTCGCCAAGCTGCAGAAACTGTGCGCCGCCAATTGCCGTCAGGTCGCGACCCTGTCGTCCGCCATCAGCCGCGGCTCGACGGTCGCGTCGGTCAATCCGCCCGACCTTCCGAAAAAGGACTGACGCCTAAGTCAGCGCCCGCGCGAGCGCGACGAAGTCGGCTACATCGAGAGTTTCCGCCCGCCTTTGCGGGTCGATTCCGAGCCTTTCCAACGCCTCGATGGCTCCCGGCACGCCCTTCAGACTCGATCGGAGCATTTTCCGGCGCTGGCCGAATGCCGCCTCGGTCAATTTCTCTATTCGCTTTGCGTCGACACCATGCGGCTCTTCCGACGGCACGATGTGCACGACAGCCGAAGCAACCTTCGGCGGCGGCACGAACGCGGAGCGGCTGAGGTTCATGGCGATCCGCGCGTCCGAGCGCCACTGCGCGAGCACGGAGAGACGGCCGTAGGCACTCGTTCCCGGCTTCGCGACGATCCGTTCGGCGACTTCCTTCTGGAACATCAAGGTCAGCGACTGCCACCACGGCGGCCACTCGACCGTCAGCCAGCGCAGCAGGAGCGCCGTTCCGACATTGTAGGGGAGGTTGGAGACCACCCGTGCGCCCCGTCCTGCGAGGGCGAACTCGCCGACCTTCATCGCGTCCGCCTCGATCACATCGAGATTTCCCGCGAACTCTTCGGAAAGCTCCGTCAGCGCCAACAGGAAGCGCGGGTCACGTTCCACCGCAACCACGCGCGCTCCGCGCTCCAGTAGCGCGCGGGTGAGGCCGCCGGGACCGGGGCCGACCTCATAGATTGTCTCTCCCTGGATGTTCCCGGGGATTGCCGCGATCTTCGCGAGCAGCTGACGGTCGAGGATGAAATTCTGTCCGAGCGCCTTGCTCGCGTGAAGGCCGTGACGGGCGATGACCTCGCGCAGCGGCTCCGGCTTGCCGGTCACGCCGCGGCGGAGCGGTGGACGGCGCACTGCGCGGCAAGGCGGATGGCCGCCGCCATGGGCCGTGGATCGGCCAGGTCCTGGCCGGCAATGTCGAACGCCGTTCCGTGATCCGGCGCGGTGCGAACGATCGGCAGGCCAAGGGTGATGTTGACGGCATCGACGAAGTGCAGCGCCTTCACCGGGATGAGCGCCTGGTCGTGGTACATGCAAACCGCAGCGTCGTAGGCCGCGCGAGCGCTTTCGTGGAACAGTGTGTCCGCCGGGTGCGGCCCCGTCACCCGCCAGCCCTCTGCCCGAAGCGCGGCGATCGCCGGCTCGATGACCTCGACCTCCGCCAATCCCAGCAGGCCGCCTTCGCCGGCATGCGGGTTGAGGCCGGTGACCGCGACCCTGGGCTCGGCGATTCCGAAGCTGCGCTGCAGGCCGCGAAGTGTCGTCCGCACTCGCGATTCGATCAGAGCCGCAGTCAGCTGATCGGGAACGTCGCGAAGCGGGACATGGGTGGTGACCGGCACGGTGCGAAGAGTCGGCGCGGCGAGCATCATCACGACGTTCGACGCGGCGATGCCGCACCGTTCGGCGACGAACTCGGTCTGGCCAGGGTGGCGGAAGCCGATCGAATAGAGCTGCTCCTTCGACACCGGGCCGGTGACGACCGCCGCGGCGGATCCGGACCTCGCCAATCCGACTGCGATCTCAAGCGCGTCGAGCGAGCAATGCGCTCCGGCGACGCTTGGATGGCCGGGCCGGTCCTCTTCCGGGGAGGGGATCTGGATCAGTGGCAGCCCGACGTCGAAGGCGGAGTCGGCTTCCCTTGGATCGTCGATAATTGCGAGCGGCCCGTCCCAGACGTTGGCAACGCAGCGCGGGTCGCCGATCGCCACGAACGGCGGCAGTTCGAACCGGTCGCGATTGTCCCAGCACTTGGCGATGACTTCAGGGCCGATCCCGGCCGGATCGCCGAGCGAAACTGCAAGCGGGGAAAGAGGCGCAACCGACACGGCCGTGCCCTTAGCCCAATTCAGCCGTTAGCGATATTCGATCACCGCATCGCGGCGAAGGTCGCGAAGATAGCGGCGTGCCCGGGTGTTCACGCGCTCTTCGTTGAGTTGCGCGTAAACCTGGTCGAAGGTTGGCGCGCCGGGGTCGACCTCGTCGCGGCCGCACAGGATCAGCACTCGGACTCCTTCGTCGATCGAGCCGAACGGCTGCGTGGCCTGTCCGACCTGCATCGGAAGCATGATTTCCTGCAGTGCGGCCGGAAGCTCGCGAAGCTTGATGTCGTCGCTCGAAACGACTTCGCCATTGAAATCCTTGGCGATCTTGTCGGCACCGCCGCAACCGCCGACGTTGCGGGCAGCATCGGCGAACTTGGCGACCACCGGCTCCGCCTGTTGCTTGGACGTCCCCTTCGGGAAGGTGATCGACACCTGCTTGAGGCTGAGCACCGCGTTGCGCGGATCGGGAGCGAGCACTTTCCGCTCGTCCTGGACCGCGATGATCGAAACGCCGCCGGGAACCGCGATCGGAGTGCTGACCTGGCCGGCCTTCATGCTGGGCAGGACCGCGGCGATCTGGGGCGGAAGCTGGGCCGGGCGGACCCAGCCGAGGTCGCCGCCGACGGCCGCCGTCGAAGCTTCCGAATATTGGCGCGCGTAACCGGCGAACGAAGCGCCCTGCTTCAGCTGCTCAATGATCTGGTTGGCCGTGCCCATGGCGCGAGTCATGTCGCCGCCCGGTGCGGACAGATAGATTTCGCCGACCCGATATTCCTCCGTGCCCTTGGAAGCGTTGAGCTTGTCGAGGACGGCCTTCACCTCGTCGTCGCCGACGCTGACGGTGCTTTCGATTCGCTTCTGCTGCAGCCTGGCCCAGGCGATTTCGCCCTGGATCTGGCGGCGGATCGACTTGATCGACGAGCCGTGGCTCTGGAGATAGGCGGCGAGCTGGTCCGGAGTTTGATTGTTCTGGCCGGCGACGCGCTGGACCGTCTTGTCGATGTCGGCGTCGCTGACGGTGATCTTGTCCGCCTTGGCGGCCTGGATCTCGAGGGTTTCGTCGATCAGGTTCCGAAGCACCTGCTGCCGAAGCGCCTCCATCTGGTCGGCCGGGATCGCGCCGCCCTGGGCGATCGCGAGCAAGGCGAGGCGCTGGTCGATGTCGGACTGGGTGATGACGGTCCCGTTGACGATCGCGGTGGCCTTCACGACGGACGGAAGCGTGGTTCCGAACAGCTGCGGGTTTTCCGGAAGGTCGAGCGGCCGGTTTCCAGGCTGGGAAGTGCCAGTGGAATCGGGCTGGTCCGCCTGCTGGTCGTCCTGAGCGATTGCAGCGGTCGCCGCTCCGAGAGCCAGGACGACCATGCCCAGCCGAAGTCGCGCCCGGAGAAATTCAGAAACTGCCACCACCGATTTTCCCTTATTGCCCAAACAAATCCGCACGATTCCCATAACCGCGCCCGCTGAACGCAGGCTTAGCGGCCCAGACCCTTCAACCCTATCTGAAGCGCGATCGTGCTGCCCTTACGGAAATCCCCGAGCACCTCATAGTCGCGGCGCCACGTGAGGCCAAGCTCCAGGCATTCGTCCTCATACGAAATTCCGAGCCGGTTGCGGACCGGCTCGTAGCCGTCGGCAACGGAGAACGGATCTTCGCTCTTGTCGGTGAGGTCGATCACCGTCGCTCCGAAGATCGACCAGTAGCGGGCGAATTTGAGACGGCCGGCCAGACGAAGCTCTTCGCGGTCGCGAAGGTCCTCGATGGTCGGATCAATGTTGCGGTTGAGCCGGAGGTAGCCGATCTGCGCGTAGGTTTCCGATCCGCCGACGGTCAGGTCGAGCTCGTTCCGTCGAACCGCGAAGTTGCTCTTGTCGATTCGGAAGCGGTGGGTGATGTCGACGAACCGGCCATAGCGGATTTCGGTTCGTCCGACGATGTCGGAAAGGCGGTCGCTGAGGCCCGTTCCGACGGGGAAGATTCCCGGCCGGCTGTTGAGCCGGTAGCTCTGGCCGATCGTCGTCGCGATCGACAGGTTCGGCCGGTCGTAGGCCCATTCCAGCCCGTAGGTGATCCGGGAACTGTCTTCCCAGCGGTCGTAGCCGGGGAAGCGGTTGAGGGCGAACAGGTTGCTGTCCTCTAGATCGACGGAGCGCGCATCCTCGTTGGGAATGTCCATGTTCGGGGTCGGCGGAGTCGCAACGATCTGGACCCTGGGCGTGATTCGCTGGATTCCGCCGAACAGCGACCCGATGAACGGCCATTGCACGTCGGCGGCAAGGGCGACGATGCCGCGCGTGTGCCAGCCGTCTGTGCCGCGGTAGATCGGCACGACGGTCGAGGCGGCATCGTCGGTATGATAGACGTCGCCGCGGGCGTAAGCCGTGAGGGTGACTTGCTGGCCGAAGCGGGTCAGCCGCCTCAGGTCCCACTCCGCGCTCATGAAGGCGCGCTGCGTGTCCTGCCCCTCGATTCGAAGGATGGCGAGGCTGTTCGCCTGGATCTGCACCTTCCCCCCGAGCACGGGCGGCTCCAGGTTGAAGCGAGCATCGATCGCGGGAAGCGCGATCGGGATCTGCTTCTGCACGTCGTCGACCCGCAATCCCTCGAACGCCCATCCGGCGATCGAGATGTAGCTGTCGGGCGTGATTCGCTCCGCATTGACGAAATTGCGCAGCCGGTCGTCGCGCGTGATGTCGTATCGGCGAGTGACGGTCTTGTCGGTGGCGACGCGGAAGAAGCCCGTCACGCTCCAGTCGGGGCTGAGCTGATATTTGCCGTTGGCCTCGAAATAGCCGCGGAGGTCGCGGCCTGTATCCGTGCTTGGAGTGAGGTCGGCGTTTTCGACTTCGCTGTAGGCGAGGAAGCCGCCCACCTGGAATGCGCCGAGACTGTTCAGCTCGCGATAGCGCGCTTCGATGGCTGGCAGGGTCCCGGTATAGAGATGGGGGATGACCGACAGGTCGCGGTTGGGCGCGATCCGCCAGTAATAGGGCAGGGCGACCTCGAAGCCGTTCTTCTTCGAGATTTTGAGCTCGGGCACCAGCCAGCCGGTCGCGCCTTCGCCATTGGTGCCGACACTGAAGATCGGAAGCAGCGGAAGCGTGATCCCGAACAGCTGCAGCCGGCCGCCGCGGAACCTGACCCGCCCGGTCGCCGGATCGTCGATGACCTGGGCGGCCGTGATCATCCAGCTCGGGCGCTTCGGGCAACCGCTGGCGGTGGTGACGGGGCAGGGCGAATAAGCCGCGTTCTCGAGCGTGTAGACGCCGTTCGTTCGAGTGCCTCGGTCCGCGGCGATTCGGCCGCCGCTCTCGAGCACGATCAGCAGGTTATCGACGGTCCCGTCGCGCAGGGTGTCGTTCAGGACGACATTCTGGCCGATCATCTTGTCGCCCTGCGGATCGACGACGACGACATCGCCTTGTGCCCGCACCTCACCCGACTTCCGGTTCCAGGTGACAAGGTCGGCGGCCAGGTAATTGCCGTCGCGCGACATCCGCACCTTGCCCGACGCGGTCACGATGTCGTTGTCGCCGTCATAGGTGACCTGGTCGGCGCTGAACTCCACGACGCCGTCCGAATCGACGGTCGCAATGGGCGCCGACTGAACCGCGGCCGTCGGCACCGGCTGCGCGGCCGCGTCGGCGGGCTCACTCTGCGCGGCGGCCGACGCCGCGGCGGGGATCGCCAGCAGCGGGAGCGCCGTAGTCCAGATTAGCCGCGACCGAACTTTCCGATTGCGCAAACGCTCGCCTTCCGCCCCAGTCCACCGACGGTTTCGTCTTCTCGCGCCTATCGCACCTTGCCCGCGCGCCGACAATTGCCCTTGGCGGGGAATAAGCGCGGCCGGGAACCATCTCGTCGGGCGGTGCTTTGCCATGACGCACATGCCGTCCTAAAGGCGCCGCAAGCCCCAACTTCGTTTTTCCGAAGGACTGACACGCTCATGCAGATTGAATTCGCCGCTTCCCGGCCCGCCGGAGATTATGCGCTGGTGGTACCGTCGGCCGGCCCGAACCGGCCGGCAGCCAAGTCGCTCGATGACAAGGCCAAGATCGAGGCAGGCCTCAAGCGGCAGCGGTTCGACGGGGATTCGGGAAGCGTCGCCGATCTCATCGTCGATCAGGACGGCAAGTCGCAGCGGCTCCTGGTCGTCGGCACCGGAAGCGATTTCACGCCCGAGACCGCAGCCGAAAAGCTGGGCGGAACGGCCGTGGCCAGACTGCTCACGTCCGGCGAATCGCAGGCGGTCATCGACCTCTCCGGCCTCGACTACGATGCCGACGCGGCTGCGCGTGTCGCTCTTGGAGCAGCCCTCCGCTCGTGGCGCTACGACGTCTATCGCACCACCCAGAAGGACAAGCAGAAACCGACCCTGAAGACCGTGACGATCGTCGGCGGCGCCGACGGTGCCGAGCAGCGGTGGAAAGCGCGCTGGGAGCCGGTCGTCGAAGGCGTCGGCCTGACCCGCTCCCTGGTTACGGAGCCGGCCAACATCATTTACCCCGAGAGCTTCGTCGAGCGATGCCGCGACCTCGCCAAGCTGGGGATCGAGATTGACGTCCTCGACACCGCCCAGATGAAGAAGCTCGGCATGGGCGCACTCCTCGGCGTCGCTCAGGGCTCCGCCCGCGAACCTCGCCTCCTTGTGCTTCGGTGGAACGGCGGCAAGCAAGGCGAAGCGCCGGTTGCGTTCGTCGGCAAGGGCGTGACCTTCGACACCGGCGGCATCTCCATCAAGCCGGCCGCCGGCATGGAAGCGATGAAGTGGGACATGGGCGGCGCCGGTGCCGTTGCGGGCGCGATGAAGGCGCTGGCGCTGCGCAAGGCGAAGGCCAATATCGTCGGAGTCTGCGGGCTCGTCGAAAACATGCCCGGGGGCAATGCGCAGCGGCCGGGCGACGTCGTCACCACGATGTCGGGCCAGACGGTTGAGGTCATCAACACCGACGCCGAGGGCCGCTTGGTCCTGTCCGACGCCATCGCCTACGTCCAGCGCACCTACAAGCCGACCACGGTCATCGACCTCGCGACCCTAACCGGGGCGATCCTGATCAGCCTGGCGCACGAATATGCCGGCCTGTTCACCCCTGACGAGGATCTTGCGGCAAAGCTGATGAAGGCCGGCGACGAGAGCGGCGACAAGCTGTGGCGGATGCCGCTCGGCGATGCGTTCGACCGCATGCTCGATTCCGACATCGCCGACATGAAGAATGTGGGCCCGCGCGAAGGCGGCTCGGTGACCGCCGCGCAGTTCATCAAGAGGTTCGTCGAGGACGGCGTCAAATGGGCGCACCTCGACATTGCCGGAATGGCCTGGTCGGACAAGCCGTCGAGCACCTATGCGAAGGGCGCCACCGGCTACGGAGTCCGGTTGCTGGACCAGTTCGTGGCGGACAATCTCGAAGGCTGATCCCGCGAGTGCGCGTCGACTTCTACCAGCTCGGCGCCGTTCCCCTCGAACAGGTTGTCGCCAGCCTTGCGGAAAGGCTGTCGAAGGAGGGCGAGCGGCTGCTCGTCCTCTCGGGCGACGATGCGCAGCTGGCGCGGCTCGACCGAATCCTGTGGGACCAGGGGCCGACAAGCTTCCTTCCCCATGGCGTGAGCGGGGCATCCGAGGATTCGCGCCAGCCGGTTCTGCTCTCGACCGAGCCCGATTCAGCCAACCGCGCGCGAAACCTGCTGATTGCCGACGGCAAGTGGCGCGAGGCCGCGCTCGGCTTCAATCGCGCCTTCTTCCTGTTCGACCAGGAAACCCTCGATGATGCCCGCGAGGCGTGGCGCTCTTTGGCGAAGCGCGACGAGGTCGAGAGCCATTATTGGGCCAACGAGAACGGCCGCTGGACCGAAAAAGCGAGCTCTCGACGTCCCGCGTAAACTGCGGCGGATAACGGCCCCTCCGCCTGCCGCCGCGCCGACTCGCTTCGTCGTTAACTCCGTGTCGGCCGTTTACCTTCCGCTCGCTTGCTCGTTTCGGGTACGACAGAACCCCGATCCGACATGCGTGGGAGCAATCGATCAATGCAAAAGACAATGCTGGCGCTTGCCGCCGCGAGCCTGACTATCCCGGCACTGCCGCAGCAGGCGGACGCCCGAAGCCGCCACCATCACTCGCAATATTATACCGGCAAGACCTGGCGCGATTCGCATGGCCGGCTGCGCTGCAAGCGGCCGGACGGAACGACCGGCCTGATCATCGGAGCGGCCGGCGGTGCGCTCGTTGGGCGCGCCATCGACACGCATGGCGAGCGGGCGACCGGAACCATCATCGGAGCTGCGGCAGGCGCACTCATCGGCCGGAGCGTCGAACGCTCCCGGGTCCGCTGCCGCTGAACGAACGGCCGGCACTCCGTAGTTCCCAACTCCCCCGTCGGAGTGCCGGCCAACCAGGATGCTGTATTGACACACTAATACAGCAGGCATAGTCTCGCACCCCTTGGAAGGGGGTGCTGGAATGTACACTCAACACGATATCGACGAAGCCGTCGCCGCGGGCGCGATCAGCGCGGACTCCGCGGCTGCGCTTCGCACCTACGTGGAAGCGCAGCGCTCCGCGCCGGCAGTGGATGAAGAACAGTTCCGGCTGATTACCGGCTTCAACGATATTTTCGTTTCGATCGCAGCGGTCATTCTCCTGGTCGCGGTCGGCTGGATCGGCCAGTGGATCGGCGCGTCCGCCGGAACGGCGGTCGAATCCGACGGTCCGTCCTTCCTCGCTCCAGCCGCTGTAGCAGTGACGAGCTGGGGCCTCGCGCTATTCTTCACCGCGAAGCGCCGAATGGCGCTGCCGTCGATCATCCTGCTTCTGGCCTTCGTCGGCTCGGTCTTCGCGACCGCAGCGTTCCTGCTGACTCTCGCGGTCGGAGCCGACTCGCTCAACGACAATCCGCAGCTCCAGGGCGTTCTTGCTGCAGTTTCGGCCGCGGTCGCGGGCGTCGGCGCCTGGCTTCACTGGCGGACGTTCAAGGTTCCTATCACGGTCGCCGCCGGCGCCGCCGCGGTTGCCGCTCTTGCGGTCGGACTTCTTCTCGCCGCGCTCGGCCAGAATATCGAGCAGGCGAAGAACCTGATCCTCGGGTTCGTCCTGCTCCTCGGTATCGGCGTCTTCCTGTTCGCGATGCGGTGGGACTCGTCGGACCCCGCGCGAGTGACCCGCAGGGCCGATGTCGCCTTCTGGCTGCACCTGCTCGCAGCACCGATGATCGCCCATCCCATCTTTGCGCTTCTGGGCCTGACCAGCGGCAATGTCGGGATCGGCGAAGGACTGCTCGTCGTCCTCCTCTATGTGCTGTTCGGACTGACCGCCTTGGCGATTGACCGCCGCGCGCTCCTCGTATCCGCACTGGCTTACGTGCTGTTCGCGCTCAACGAGCTGTTCAAGCAGTTTGGAGCGATCGAGCTCAACGTGGCACTGACCGCGCTGGTGATCGGCTCCTCTCTCCTGCTCCTGTCGGCCTTCTGGCACCAGGCGCGTGAGGCGGTGGTGAAGCCGCTGCCGGAAAGCCTCAGGGCGAAGCTCCCGGTCCTCGACCGGAGCGCAGTGGCTACTGCACGATCCGCATGAGCCGCCGCTCGAGCGGGGCCATGACTCCCGAAAGGTCATGGCCCCGCTTGAGTACCAGCCCGTGCTCGCTGACCAGTGCGAACGCCCCCTGCTTCAGCCGAAGCTCGGGGCGTTTTTCTATGCGGATTTCCGGCCGCTCGGCGTGGCGGCGAAAGGCTGCGAAGACGGCGTGGTCCGGATGGTGGCCAAGCGCATAGTCGCGCCAGTGTCCGGCGGCGACCATGCGCCCATAAAGGTCCATGATCCGCATCAGCTCAAGCCGGTCGAAAGCAGTGATCGGGCGCCGGTCCCTCGGGTGGGGGAACGGCTGGACGACGCTCAAGCGCGCTTGCTCCTGACGGGCGCCTCCTTGGCGCCAGTCCGTTCCTTCTGCTCCTCGCGAAGCCGCGCGATTTCGCGCTCAAGCTCGCACAGCCGGGCGAGCACCGGGTCGGCGATCTCGTTGCATGGGGTGCCGTAGGGAAGGAATTCCCTCGGCTCGGCAGAGGCAACATCCACCGGCACGGGCTTGGCCGGAATGCCGATTACGGTCGCTCCGGCCGCGACATCGCGGGTGACGACGGCATTGGCTCCAACCCGCGCGCCTTCGCCAACTTCGATCGGGCCCAGAACCTGCGCGCCCGAGCCGATCACGACCTTGTCGCGCACGGTCGGGTGGCGTTTTCCGGCGAGCCCCTCATGCGGATTCGTCCCGCCAAGGGTGACGCTCTGGTAGATGGTGACGTCGTCGCCGATTTCCGCGCTCTCGCCGATGACGGTGAAGCCGTGATCGATGAAGAAACGCTTTCCGATCTTCGCCCCGGGATGGATGTCGATTGCCGTCAGGAATCGGGCGAGATGGTTCACGCAGCGGGCGAGGAAAAAGAGGTCGCCGCCGTAAAGCCAGTGGGCGACCCGGTGGAATGCCAGGGCCCAGGCACCGGGATAGGTCAGGACTTCCCAGTGCGACCGAGCTGCCGGGTCGCGCGCTTCTACGGATTCCAGATATTCGATCAGACCAGAAAACAAGCGCCAGTCCTTGCTACCTCCGCCCAATCTATGGGCGCAGCGGACCGATTGCCAGAGGTCAGAGCGTGGAATGAACGGTCGCGAGCGCCTTCATTACGGCGCCTATGCGAACCGCCGACTGGATCGTCTCCGATTTCACGCCATGCTCCAGGAGCACGCGCTCGTGGCTGTCGATGCACATGCCGCAGCCGTTCATGGCGGAAACGGCGAGGCTGAAGAGCTCGAAATCTTCCTTGGCGATACCGTGGCTGCCGATGAAATTCATCCGGAGCTTCGCGGGCATCGTCCCATATTCCGGGTTCGCGACCAGGTGGACGAAGCGGTAGTAGACGTTGTTCATCGCCATCAGCGCCGCCGCCCCGCGGGCGGCGTTCGCCTGCGTTTCGGAAAGCTTGCCCGAAACGTCGGTTTCCGCCGCTTCGACCAGCGGCTTGTATCCGGACCCGTGCGCGCAGGCGAGCAGGAGCCCGGCCTTGCGCTCTTCCCCGAGCAGCTGGTCCGAGAGGATCGAGGTCAGATTGAGCCTCAGGTCCTTCGCATAATCGGGAAGAGAGTCGGCGAATTCCTTGAGGGTCATGGCATCTCCGATGGCGCTTTGAAAAACTGGGAGGGGGCTGCCCGCAAATGTGCGGCGTGGGCGGCTTGGGGGAGGGGGACTGGCCCGCCCACGTTGGTTGCAACAGCCCCCTCCAGGGGCAATGGTCCGGCGCGTTAAGCCGCCGGCTTCAGGACTTCTTCACCCGGGGTCCAGTTGCACGGGCACAGTTCGTCGGTCTGAAGTGCGTCCAGCACCCGCAGGGTCTCCTGCGGGTTGCGGCCGACGTTGAGACCGTTGACCGTGACGTGCTGGATGATGTTGTCCGGATCGACGATGAAGGTCGCGCGGTAAGCGACATGTTCTTCGGGATCGAGGATTCCGAGCTCGGACGCCAGTTCCTTGCCGTTGTCGGCGATCCACGGGAAATCGGCGCCTGCCAGCTCCTCGTCAGAGCGCCGCCACGCGAAGTGGACGTGCGCCGTGTCGGTCGAGGCTCCGACCAGGACCGCGTCGCGATCCGCGAAATCGTTCTTCAGCTCGCCATAACCGACGATCTCGGTCGGGCAGACGAAGGTGAAATCCTTCGGCCAGTAGAAGAGGATCTTCCACTTTCCATTGGTTTCGCCGAGGTCGATCGTCTCGCCGGCGGGGAGGGCCGACGTGCCCTGCTGGACCGGGAGTTTCAGTGCGGGCAGCTTGTCGCCGACGGTAAGCATGAGGATGGTTTCTCCTGTTCAAGAATTTCGGTGTCAGGCCGAGATAGGAGAGGCTTTGCGTTCGGTCCAATCGATTGATTTGGCCATATCAATCGCCTATATCGATTGAGTGACTGCCTATCTCCCGACATTGAGACAACTCCAATATCTCGTCGCGGTTCACGACCAGGGGCATTTCGGCCGCGCTGCGGAGGCTTGTTTCGTCACGCAATCCACACTGTCCGCCGGAGTGCAGGAGCTGGAGAAACTCCTCGGCACGAAGCTGGTCGAGCGGTCGCGGCAGGGAATCCGGTTTACCCCGCTCGGCAAGGAAATCGTCGAGCGCGGCCGCCGGCTGGTGCGCGACGCGGAGGAGATCGCCGGCCTCGCCCAGGCTGCAGGCAAGCCACTGACGGGGGAGCTCAGCATGGGCGTCATCCCGACCATCGCTCCATTCCTGCTCCCGCGCGTCCTTCCGGAGCTTCGCAAAAGCTATCCGGAGCTCAAGCTCTACCTTCGCGAGGAGACGAGCCAGCAGGCGTGCGATGCGCTGCATCGCGGGGCGCTCGATTGCGTGCTTCTCGCACTGCCGTTCCCCTGCGGCGACGTCGACAGCGAGGTCCTGTTCGACGACGAGCTCCTGTTGGCGCTTCGCAAGGATCAGGCGGAAGCGCTGCCGCGGCCCGTGCCGCCGACCGCGATCCGGAACTCCGAGCTCCTCCTTCTGGAGGATGGCCACTGCCTGACCGACCATTCGCTCGCGGCTTGCGATCGAAGCGCGCCGAGGAGCGCCATGCTCGGAACCAGCCTCCACACCTTGATCCAGATGGTCGACAATGGCCTCGGGCTGACGCTGGTGCCCCAGATCGCGATCGATTCCGGAATCCTTGACGGAACGTCGCTGGTGTCGCGCAAGCTCGATGCAGAGAATGCGGCGCGGCAAATCGCTCTCATCTGGCGCAGGCGCAATCCGCGCGAGGCGGAGTTCCGGCTCCTTGCCGAAAGTCTTCGCTCGGCCGCTGCTCCCGAGCGCAGTTGAACGGTGGATAACGAGTGCGTTCAGCCCTCGTGGATCCCGCAGCGCTTATAACCGGCTCCTATTCTCGAGGAGTCCGATATGCGTAAGTTCCTGATTTCGATTGCAGCCGCCGCGTCGGTGCTCGCGATCGCGACGCCGGCCTCCGCCCAATATTACGGCGGTTACGGGTACGGCTACAACAACGGCTACGGCCATAACTACGGTCGTGGGGGTTATGAAAGCCGCCGGCTCATTGCCCTCAACCAGCAGCGCCTCGCGAAGCTGCATCGCAACATCCGGCAATATGTTGCCGAGGGTCGCCTTGATCCGCGCGAGGCGGCTCAGCTCGACCGTGAAGTCGCTCGGTTTGGCCAGGAGCTGCGAGCAGTCGCTCAAGGCGGGATGACCGGTCGTGAAGGCGCCATCTTCGACGCTCGAGCCGACCGCATCGGCCAGGAAATCCAGGCTCGTGCTGGCGTCCGCTATGGCTACGGCTACGGTTACGGCTACGACCGTTACGGACGCTGGTAGGCCAAGGCTTCGGCAATCACTGAAGGGCGCGTCGGATTCCGGCGCGCCCTCTTTGAATCAATCCATGTGCTTCAGGCCGATCCGCAGATAGTCGTAGCCTGTCACGAGGGTCAGCGCCGCCGCCGCCCACAGGCAGCCGATCCCGACCATGTGAACCCACGGCTGGTGCGGCATCGCTCCGCCGAGGATCAGCGCGCCGAGAGACACGAGCTGGATCGTCGTCTTCCATTTCGCCAGCTGACTGACCGGCATCCCAACCCGAAGGTCTGCCAGGAATTCGCGAAGCCCTGACACGATGATCTCGCGAAGCAGGATGATGAGCGCCGGAATGATGTTGAAGTCCTGCAGGATCGGCGCTTCGCCGTTGGCCTTTCGTGAGGCCATCAGCATGACGATCACCGCTGCAACCATGATCTTGTCCGCGATCGGATCGAGGAACTGGCCGAGTTTCGAGATCTGGCCCTGCGCGCGCGCCAGATAGCCGTCGAAATAGTCGGTAATCCCGACGACGCAGTAAAGCGCGAAGGTCACCGCATAGTCGAACGGGCGCGGCTGCCACAGCAGGAACACCAGCAGCGGCACCGCGAAGATCCGCGACAGGGTCAGCAGGTTGGGAAGCGTCAGCATCGTCGGCGCGCAGAGTTATAGAGTTTGGCGAGATGCGCAAAGCTGGCTATGCGCAAAGGCTCAAGTCCATGCGATCCGCTCCGCGCCTCCGTTGATCCAGAACATCAGCCATCTGCTCCGTGCGCGGCGGTTTCTTCCGCTTTTTTCCACCCAGTTCCTGGGGGCCTTCAACGATAGCCTGTTCAAGCAGGCGGTCGTCCTGTTCGTCACCTACCAGCTCTATTCGAACCCGGCGAAGGAGTTTCAGTTCAGCGCCATCGCTCAGGCGCTCTTCATCCTTCCGTTCTTCCTGTTCTCGGCTCTGTCGGGCCAGCTTGCCGACGACCATGACAAGGCGCGGCTGATCCGGATCATCAAGTTCGCCGAGATTTTCATCATGCTGGTCGGGGGCGCCGGGATCATTCTCGCCAACATCCCGCTGATGCTCGCTGCGGTCTTCGCCATGGGCGTTCATTCGACTTTCTTCGGCCCGATCAAATATGCGATTCTTCCGCAGCATCTCGGCAAGGACGAGGTGCTTGGCGGCACCGGCTTGGTCGAGGCCGGAACCTACATCGCCATCCTTCTCGGCACGATCCTGGCCGGCGTCCTCGCGCCCCGGCCGCAGTCCGCGGCGTTCGCGGTGGTCGTCTTCGCCTTGCTTGGCTATCTGGCGGGGCGTCAGGTTCCGCCGGCGCCGCCCTCGGCGGAACGGCTCCCGATTACCTGGCACATCGTCCACGCCTCGATCGAGCTGGTCAGCGCGACCATGCACATCCGTCGCCTGTTCCTGGCCATCCTCGCGATCAGCTTCTTCTGGACCATCGGCGCGGTCCTGATCATCATCTTCCCGCCGCTGGTGAAGAACGTGCTTGGCGCGGACGAGCAGGTGGCGAGCATGTTCATCGCCATCTTCTCGATCGGGATCGCGATCGGATCGATTGCGATCAACCGGATGCTGAAAAGCCAGGTCTCGGCGCGGTTCGCACCCCCGTCCGTCATCGCGATGGGCGTCTTCGTGCTTCTCCTGCATTTCGTCTCGCTGACCTGGGCAAAGCACGGGGCCGAACTGACGACGCTCGGCAACTTCCTGTTCAACCCGATGGCGTGGCCGATGATCCTGTGCCTGCTGGGCGTGGCCATCACCGGCGGCATGTTCGTCGTTCCGCTTTATGCGTTTCTCACCACGACCGTGCCCAAGACCGAAACCGCGCGGACGGTGGCCGCGAACAATATCGTCAACTCCGGTGCGATGGTGATCGGCGCGCTGCTCGCTTACGCGCTGTCGAGCCTTGGCATCGGCCCGGTCGGACAGCTTCTCCTTGTCGCCGCAATGTGCCTGGTTTCCGCCTGGCTCGGCTGGAAGCTGCACCAGGCCTGCGACGAGGACCTCTGCCGGGTCGTTTAGGCGATCAATTTCGGGAGCGAACAGTCCGGGGGACTGTTCAAGCGATCAAAATGGAGACGAAGAGGAAACCCGCGGCGAACGTCGTCGCGAACAGCTTCACATCGTCGGAAAGGCTCCAGCCGCTCTCGTTGCGCTGTTCGACAATCCGCACCCGGCCGCGGCCGAAATGCCTTGGGTCGAGCGCGATAACGGCGCGGGCGTGTGCCATGGGAAAATGCTTAACAGCCATTTAACCATGTTCAACGGCCTTGTTGGGAAGCGGGTCCCACGCGTTCCGGAATGGGACGATCACGCACAGGCAGTCCGGCGGACTGCCGAGCATGGCCGTCATATTTCTTGAGAGAATGCCCTCGCGATGCTCGGATCGCGATGCTCGACCATCCCCCGGATGGTCTGCGCTTTACGATGGTGCGGACGGTGGGAATCGAACCCACACTCCCGTTACGGGAAGAGGATTTTAAGTCCCCAGCGTCTACCGTTCCGCCACGTCCGCAGCGGTCACACGGTCATAACTCGGTGACGGATTCCTTGAGGTTCAAGCGCTCGCGCATTTCCTTGCCGGGCTTGAAATAAGGGACGCGCTTGGCGTCGACGTCCACGGACTCGCCGGTGCGCGGATTGCGGCCGGTGCGCGCGTCGCGCTTCCGGGTGGAAAAGGCGCCGAAGCCGCGAAGCTCGACTCGGCCGCCCGTCGCGAGCTGGTCGCCGACGGAATCGAAGAAAGCGCTGACGACGCTCTCCACTTCACGCTGGGTCAGATCTGGAAAATCCTGGCACAGCTTCTGGACCAGTTCGGAACGGATCATGATTTTCCCCGCAGATTCGGCAGCCCTGTTCCCCGGTAGGGCAGGGCTCACGCTGTCAGGAAAGTCCCGACGGCGCAAGCCCTTGCCATTCGTTACTTCTTCTTCGTCGCCTTGGCGGACGCCTTCGTCGATTTCTTCGACTCGGCTTCCTTCAGCGCCTGGCCGAGGATGTCGCCAAGCGATGCGCCCGAGTCCGAAGAGCCGTATTGGGCGACCGCCTGCTTCTCTTCGGCGATCTGAAGCGCCTTGATCGAGAAGTTCGGCTTCTTCGACCGGTCGAAGCCGGTGACCATCGCATCGAACTTCTGGCCGACCTGGAAGCGCTCGGGACGCTGCTCGTCACGGTCGCGGCCGAGATCGGTGCGCTTGGCGAAGCCGGTCGGGCCGTCGTCGCCGACCTGGACGTCCAGTCCGCCATCCTTGACGTCGAGGACCGTCACGGTGACCGTGTCGCCCTTCTTGACGCCGCCGGCGCCGGTGGCGGCGGTCCCGCCACCAACTCCGCCGCGCTCGAGCTGCTTCATGCCGAGGCTGATGCGCTCCTTCTCGACGTCGACGTCGAGGACGACCGCCTTGATGGTCTCACCCTTGTGGTGAAGCCCGAGAGCTTCCTCGCCGGAAACGCCCCAGGCGATGTCCGACATGTGGACCATTCCGTCCACGTCGCCCGGAAGACCGACGAACAGGCCGAACTCGGTCGAGTTCTTGACCTCGCCCTCGACCTGCGAGCCGACCGGGTGCTTCTCGGCGAACTCCGCCCACGGATTGGCCTGGGCCTGCTTGAGCCCGAGCGAAATCCGCCGCTTCTCCTCGTCGACCTCGAGCACCTTCACGTCGACTTCCTGCGAAGTGCTGACGATCTTGCCCGGGTGCACGTTCTTCTTGGTCCAGCTCATCTCCGAGACGTGGACCAGGCCTTCGATGCCCGGCTCCAGCTCGACGAATGCGCCGTATTCGGTGATGTTGGTGACCCGGCCGCGGAAGGTGCCGTCGACCGGATATTTGGCGCTCGCGCCTTCCCACGGATCGGCTTCCAGCTGCTTCATGCCGAGGCTGATGCGCTGGGTCTCGCGGTTGATGCGGATGATCTGCACCTTCACCGTGTCGCCGATGTTGAGAACCTCGGACGGGTGATTGACGCGCTTGTAGCTGATGTCGGTGACATGCAGCAGGCCGTCGATTCCGCCGAGATCGACGAAGGCGCCGTAATCGGTGATGTTCTTGACGACGCCGTCGAGGACCTGGCCCTCGGTCAGCGACTGGATGAGGCCGCTGCGCTGCTCGGCGCGGGTCTCTTCGAGGATCGCGCGGCGCGAAACGACGATGTTGCCGCGGCGGCGGTCCATCTTCAGGATCTGGAACGGCTGCGGCTGGTCCATCAGCGGCCCGACGTCGCGAACCGGGCGGATGTCGACCTGCGAACCCGGAAGGAAGGCCACGGCACCGCCGAGATCGACGGTGAAGCCGCCCTTCACCCGGCCGAAGATCACGCCGTCGACGCGGTTGCCGGCCTCATATTCCTTCTCGAGCTTGTCCCAGGCGGCTTCGCGGC
This sequence comes from Sphingomicrobium sp., assembly GCA_051953395.1. Taxonomy (GTDB): domain Bacteria; phylum Pseudomonadota; class Alphaproteobacteria; order Sphingomonadales; family Sphingomonadaceae; genus Sphingomicrobium. The sequence goes on along the minus strand of JBQCIU010000010.1, from coordinate 90,027 downwards.
GAGCGCGGTCGCGCGACAGCATCGCTTCGCCGTTGGAATTCTCGACGCGGTCGACGAACACCTCGACCTCGTCACCGACCTTCAGATCGGCCTTCTGGCCGGGGGCAGCGAATTCGCGAAGCGCGACGCGCCCTTCCGACTTCAATCCGACGTCGATCACCGCCATGTCGTTCTCGATCGCGGTGACGGTGCCCTTTACGACCTTGCCTTCGAAGCTTTCGCCTTCGCCGCCGAGGCTCTCGTTCAGGAGCGCCGCGAAATCGTCGCGGCTCGGGAATGCCGTTGTGGCCATGAAATCTGTGTCTTTCTAACTTCAAACGGGCCTGCCGCTTGGCCGCCACCCTGGCGAACCTTCACATGCGGACCTGGTCGAACAAACTGCCGCCGCCGGCTCATCCGACATGCGGCGTCCATTGAGGCCGTCAAAAACGAAAAGGCGCGTCAGAGTGCCGGTTCAGGTCCGGTACTCCACGCGCTCGCCGAAAAGACGGGCTCCGCGGGACCGCTCGGCCGCCGCAGGACGGCGCGCCATATATGCGAGAGGGCGCGGAGGCACAAGCGAGAGCACGGCAGTAGGGAATTTCCTATTGCGCTATAGGAACAAATAGGGAACAGTGGATCGTTGGAGTCGCGCCGATGCTTGTTCTCGATCCTGCAATGCTCATTGCTGTCGCTGCCCTTATCAGCAGCTTGTCCGCGTTCGTCTGGGCGGTCCGGCGGAAGCCCTGACGAGCGTCAGGCCGCGCGGTCGAGCTTTTCCAGCATTGGAAGCAATTCGCGATTTTCCCGGGCGAGGCGGTTTTCGAGGGCATCGAGGATCGCCGCGGTGTCGGCGCAATAGCCGGGCCATTCGCTTTCGATCCGGCTGGCGCTCCATTTGTCGCAATAAGCGACGAAGGCGGGCGCGAGACCCCCCATTTCCTTCTGGAATCGAAGGCCCGCATCGCTGATCCCGCTATCGCCGCTCTCGATCAGCCGCGGATAAAGCGCCCAATCCTCCAGCTTCAGGTGGGCGAGCAGCGTCGACACCAGCTCCCGCCGAAGGTCGAACAGCACCAGCTGAGAGGGTGGCTGCGAAGAATCGATCACGCTCCGCAGTTGGCGGAACAGCTTGGCGAGAACGACATGGTCTTCGTGCAACTTGCTGAGCTCGGACATTGCCCGTTTTCCTTCACTTGCGAACCGCAGGTTGAATGAAAAGGGCTGATGGAAACTCAACGAGCGCGGTTAACGCGCTCGATCGCGACGAAATTTTTCAGACCGGATATTCCTCATGTCCGTAGACGAGCACGGTCATGTAGCCCTGGCGAAGCTGGGCCGTGGAACGGGCGTTTGCCTCGAACTTCTCCGTCCGCGCCTCGTCGCAGCCATAAGGCGGCTTCATCTCGCCCGACGCGCCGATGATTCGGCAGCTCTTGACCGTCCCCGACCCGTCGATCGCCAGCGCGAGGACCTGTTCGCCCAGCAGCGTGTCGCCGGTCTGGAGTTTGACCGCTTCGGGAGTGGCCGGATTGAACCGCCGCTCGATGGTGATCTTGGTATAGCTGCTTCCGCTCGAACTGCTGGCTGGCTGAACATTGGCATCCGCCGAAGCGTCGGAATCGTCGCCGCACCCGGGCGCCCCCGAAATCGGCAAGCTGGTCGCATATTGGCAGGCCTGCTGCGTACCGTCGCCCGTCATCGTGAAGGTGAATTTCTCCCACCACGGAGCCGTCGATGTCAGGGCGGGAGCAGCGGCAGGGGCAGGGGATGAGGCTGCGAGGATCAGAGCGACGAGCGGAAGCACGAGGAAACTCTCCTTTCGTGCCCGCTCCGGCAGCGCCAATGCCGCCGCCTTCACGCCTCTAACGCGCGAATCGGATTTTGGTCCCGCGCGGATGAGTTGCGCCTAGACGGCGGCCGGGCGGGCCACGCGCAGGGTGCTTCGGACTTTCGTTCCGATCCCGATCGCTAGAACGAGGCCAACCCCGATCGAGCTATCGAACGGGTCCTCGTAAACCATCGCGCCGACCAGTAGCGCGTTGGCGGTGAACCCGATCATCGCGGGAAGCGGGAACAAGGGCATTCGGAACGGCCGTTGCAGCTGCGGCTCCTTGAACCGCATCCGGATCGCCAGGATGTTGCACGTGGCTGCGATACAGAGCGGGAGCGGCGCACCGATGGCGATCAGGCGCTCGTAACCGCCGCTGGAGGCCAGAAGGGCGGCAACTCCAGCGGTCCAGACCAGTGCAATGTGGGGCGAACCCGACGGAGAGACCCGGGCGAGGACTGACGGAAGTACGCCGTTGCGCGCCATTGCGTAGGCGATTCGACTGCTCGCCATCACCTGCAGGTTGCAGATCGCCATCACCGAGAAGATCGCAAGCAGCGTAATGAGGACGCCGCTGGCCGGGCCGAGGACGGCGGCGACGGCGTCCGATACGGGCAGTTTCGACGCTGCGATTTGCGCCGGATCGAGGATGTGGAGCAGCCCGGCATTCACTCCGAGGTAGAGCAGGATCACGAGTCCGATCCCGCCGAAGGTCGCGCGAACGACGTTGCGTTCGGGCTGGTGAAGCTCCTCGCAGAAATAAACGCAGCTCGCCCATCCGGCGTAGGTCACGGCAACGCCCCGGATAGCAATGGCAAAGGCGGCGACGGTCAGCGCCGGCGCCGCGGTGGCGAGGGCAGGGTGTGCTGGGGCCACCGGGGCGGCGGCCTTGCCGAACAGCAGCACCGCAATGATCAGTAGCAGGCCGAGACCCTTGATCGCGCTTCCGACCACCTGGCTTGCGCCACATGTCTTGGTCCCGCTCCAATTGATTGCGCCGACGACGGCGATCAGCATGACCGCCAGAGCGCCGGTTGGAACCGCAGTCCCCAGCCCGAGACGCTGCGCGTATTCGGCGAACACAACGGAGATGTAGGCGACGGCGGTCGTCCAGTTGAGCCAGTCGGCCCAGCCGACCATCGTCCCGGCAACCCGGCCGAAGGCACGCTCGGCGAATACGTACGGACCGCCGGAGCGCGGCATGGAAGCGCCGAGCTCGACCGTGGCGCAAGCATCGATGAGGATGATGAGGCCGCCGAGTGTCCAAACGCTGATGATGAGCATCGGGCTCGGCAAAGCGCCTGCGACAATCCCGGGCGTTCGCATGATGCCCTGGCCGACGATCCCGCCGACCACGACCGCGAGGCCGAATCCGATTCCGAGAATTCGCAGCAGCTCCCCGGCTGCCGTGTCGTGCTTCGCAACCATGCCAGCCCCCCAAGGCCATGTGACGCGAACGCAAACTGTGCAGGCTCGATACCAGACCTGGAGGTCTACCGCGAGGCGGAGGCGCGAATTGTAATGAAGCGGGCTTGGGCAACTCAATCGTCAGGAGCGCGATCGGGGAATTCGGTTGCCCCAAATGAAATGGGGGCCGGCATCGCTGCCAGCCCCCACTGCGCCGAGCGAAGGATCCGCCAAACTTCCTGCACCAGGTCCCAGGGGAACCCAATCCACGAACCTCGGCTCACCAGCTCAGGCGTCGCTTTCCACCGATCACTCCCTCGTGAGAGGAGCCTTGCAGCCTCTACTCCAGTGCGCCAGCCGAAGCCTCGCTTCTGTTTCGCGCCGCCCGGCCTGACCGAAGTCAAAGCCGACCGATGTTCCGCGGCCCTTCTTGGGATGACCCACTCCTGCGTCCCGCTTTGCCCCCCTCGACCGAAATCGTTGGAAGCCGCGTCGCGCTGGTCGAAAGATCATCTCTTCCGGCGCCTCGTCCCGACTGGCCCCGTTTCCGCTCCGAAGAGCCTCAACATTGCCTGTCGCGGAGATCGGACCTTTGGTCACCTGCCGCATCCTCTTTCCCTTGCGGGCTTTCCGATGAGGCCGGGACCGCCGTCCCGATCACCCATGCACACTGACTCCGCTTTCCGAGTCGCGCAAAGCGAAAAATATGGGAGCAAGCCTGTGGATAACGTGGATATCGGGAACAACCGTCGGAACCTTTTTTGACCCCGCCATTCGGTTGCCGTTTCGTTCCCCCGAGCCTACCTCCGACGCGTGCCTGAATCGCCGCAAGTCACTCCCGAGCCTGCTTATCTGCAGGGCCTGAACCCGCCGCAGCGGGAAGCCGTGCTGACCACGGAAGGGCCGGTGCTGGTCCTCGCCGGCGCGGGCACCGGAAAGACCGCGGCGCTGACCGCTCGGCTCGCGCACCTGATCGCCAGCCGCAAGGCCTGGCCGAGCCAGATCCTCGCCGTAACCTTCACCAACAAGGCGGCGCGCGAGATGAAGGAGCGGGTGTCGGCGATCTCCGGCGGGGCGATCGAGGGCATGCCCTGGCTGGGCACCTTCCACTCGGTCGCCGCGCGAATGCTGCGCGCCCATGCGGAGCTTGTCGGCCTCAAATCCAACTTCACCATCCTCGACACCGACGACCAGCTTCGCGTGATGAAGCAGCTGATCGCCGCGTCGGGGCTCGACGAGAAGCGCTGGCCCGCGCGCCAGCTCGCCGGCCTGATCGACCGCTGGAAGAATCGCGGCTGGACTCCGAAGCAGGTCGACGCGGGCGAGGCCGAGAGCTTCGGGCCGGGACGGGGACGTGCGCTCTATGCGGACTATCAGGAGCGGCTGAAGACCCTCAACGCCTGCGACTTCGGCGACCTGCTGCTGCACATGCTGGTCATCTTTCGCACCCACGCCGACGTTCTCGACAGCTACCGCGACCGCTTCAAATATCTCCTGGTCGACGAATATCAGGACACCAACAGCGCCCAGTACGAATGGCTGAAATTGCTGGCCGAACCGCGCCGCAACCTGTGCTGCGTCGGCGACGACGACCAGTCGATCTATTCCTGGCGCGGCGCCGAGGTCGCCAACATCCTCAAGTTCGAGCAGGACTTTCCGGGCGCGAAGATCATCCGGCTCGAGCAGAATTACCGCTCGACCAGCCACATCCTCTCGGCCGCCGACGGAGTCATCGCGAACAATGCCGGCCGGCTCGGCAAGACCTTGTGGACCGACGCTGGGGAGGGCGAGAAGGTCCGTGTCATCGGCGTCTGGGACGGCCCGGAGGAAGCCCGCCGCGTCGGCGAGGAAATCGAGGGAATGGAGGCGCGCGGGAAACCGCTGTCCGAGATCGCCATCCTCGTCCGTGCTCAGTTCCAGACCCGCGAATTCGAAGAGCGGTTCATCGCCATCGGGCTTTCGTACCAGATCATCGGCGGCTTTCGTTTCTACGAGCGGGCGGAGATCCGCGACGCGCTCGCCTACCTTCGCCTCATCCACCAGCCCGCCGACGACCTGGCGTTCGAACGGATCGTCAATCAGCCCAAGCGCGGCCTCGGCGACAAGGCGCTGGCGACGATCCACGCCGCAGCCCGCGCCAACCGGCAGCCGCTCCTGATCGCCGCAGCCTCCCTGCTCGATTCCGACGAGCTCCAGGCCCGCGCCCGCAACTCCCTCGCTCGCTTCGTCGCCGACGTCGCCCGCTGGCGGGGGATGGCCGACCAGATGCCGCATGCGGAGCTTGCACGGCTGGTGCTCGATGAAAGCGGCTACACGGCGATGCTCCAGGCCGAGCGCAGCGCCGAGGCCGCCGGACGCCTGGAAAACCTCGCCGAACTCGCCCGCGCGATGGAGGAATATGACAATCTCGCGGGCTTCCTCGAACATGTCAGCCTGGTGATGGACAATGACGAGGACCGGGACCGCGACAAGGTCACGATCATGACCATTCACGCGGCCAAGGGGCTGGAGTTCGACACTGTCTATCTGCCCGGCTGGGAGGAAGGGATTTTCCCCTCGCAGCGCGCACTCGACGAGGGCGGCCTTGCCTCGCTGGAGGAGGAGCGGCGGCTCGCCTATGTCGCGATCACACGCGCCAGGCGCCGCTCGACCATCCTCCATGCCGCCAACCGCCGAATCTACGGCCAGTGGACCAGCTCGCTCCCCAGCCGCTTCGTCGCCGAATTGCCCGATCCGCACATCGAGCAGGAAACAACGATGAGCGGCGGCGAAAGCCTGTGGCGCGCCCAATGGTCCGAACGCGGCGACCCCTTCGCCCATCTCGGGCCGGCGCAGTCGATGCGCGCAAGCACTCGCGGCCCCGGCTGGCAGCGGGCGGCATCAGGCGGTCGCTTCAATCCCGAACCGCCGCGGGTGATCGAGGCACGCGCAAGCGCCGTCTCCCTCGGCAACAAGGGCCGCGACGACCTCGCGCTCGGCCAGCGCGTCTTCCACGAGAAATTTGGCCACGGCACGATCGCCGCAATTGAAGGCAACAAGCTCGAAATCGACTTCGAGCACGCCGGCCGAAAGAAGGTCCTCGACAGCTTCGTCAGCGCCGGGTGAGGCCTTACTCCGGTTCGCCTTTCAGGTAGATCGCGGTCAGGAAGCGGACGGTCCGCTCGGCCTTTCCTGGCGCCGGTTCGACATGGTCGGGAGGGCCCGGCGATCCAACTTCACACGGATTCTCTCCCATGCCCGGAAAGCCGACGCTTTCGCCCGGCGTGCAATGCGTGCGCGATCCGTCCGCCGCATAGCTGACGCTCGCGGAACGAAGGCCAACCAGCATCTCTCCCGGACTTCTGCCTACGTTTGGGATCTGCCGGCCGGCGCTTGATACGGTCCAGGCCTCGAAGACCACCAGCGGCTCATAAGCCCTGGATTTTTCTGCAACATTTTCGATGAGTCCGGCATCGCGCGCAGTCACGTCCGCGCAGAACTGCTCAGGCCCATCGCTCCACTTACCGTCCAGGAACACCTCGGATTTGCAGTTGCGAACGGACTTGTCGGCTCCGACGATCACACTCGTCCTGTTCGCCGTGTCATGGTCCGCCACGGGAGCCACTTCCTGAATCCTCCAGACGATCTTCTCACGATAAAGCCCTCGGATCGGCCGTCCGCGCCCATCCTCGGCTGGCTTGAATTGGGCATGTGCGATCAGCAGGTTGCAAGTTTGGGAGTCGAGAGTTCCAAAGCTGGAGCTGGTCTCGATTCCGCAGCGCTCGACACGCCCGTCCGTACCGACGAGCAAGAGGGTAACAACCGCGCCTTCCTCCGAATTTCGAAGAGCTTCGACCGGATAGTCCATGGCACCGGCGATCTCTCCGCCGTTCAGCAGCTTCGCGTTCCGCTTGGCTTTCGGAAGCTGCTTCTCCATCTCGGCAAGCGCTCGACCTTCGGCGAGAAGGCTCTCGTCTGGATCGTCGGCGATTTTCCATCGGACCGGCTGCCAGAAAATGCTCCGGATGGCTTTGCCGTTTTTGTCCTTCGCCGGGTAAAACTGGGCCGTTGCGATCAGGATTTCACAGGCCTTGGAATCGAGCAATTGTGAGCCGGAGCTTGCCATCACTCCGCATCGCTCGATGTCGCCCGTCGGACCGACGAGGAGCCATGTGACAGTCCTTCCCTGCTGCTCTTTCTCGACCGCCGCGTCGGGGTAGGTCATCGCATTTGCCACGACGTCCGAGTTGAGCAGCCTCGCATATTGGCTCGGCTGTTCCAGGTTTGCGCGAACCCGTTGAAGTTCGGAAAAGTCGCCCGGCGAATAGGTCGTGCTCGCGGCGGCGGCAGGGGCCGGCTGGGCGGCCGAAAAGGAAACGGCGAGAATCGCTGCGATTGCAAACATGGGATAATCTACGAATCAAAATGCCAGGATTACAATCCGAGGCATCGCGGCGGCGCAGTGTCTGCCAATGTAGGAATGGATTTGCTTGTCAGAGCGTCGCCTGGCGCGTTCCGCAGCGGCACGCCGCGGTCCTCGTCAGCTTCGTCAGCGCGGGCTGACTTTGCTTCCATCGCCAGCGTTGGCCCAGCCGTTCAGTGCCGGCGTGAGCTCGGGCGGAAGCACCCGCATCCGCTCTGCCACCGCGTCCTGAACGCGCTTGTCGGCGCGAACTTTGTCAAACATCGCCTGCCAGGCGGGAAGAGGGGTCTGGAAAGCCGGCTGCATCCAGACGACCGCCTTCGAGCCGACCGGGCTACCGGTGAGGTCCCGAAGGATCAGGTTAGTGACAGTTTCGGCGTCGTTCATGCACACGGCGGCACGCAATTCGATGTCATTATCCTTCGGGATCACGAAATCGGGATCGGTCGGCGCCCTGTCCTCGACCAGAATGCGCATTTCCCGTCGCGCCTCGTCTGTGCGCCCGAGGCCGTTCAGCGCACAGGCGCGGATCCAGGCGAATTGCCGCTCGCTTCCGGGCACTTTGTCGCCCTTTGTCTGGGCAAGGAACTCCGCCCAGGCGCCGTCGATGGTCGTCAGGGCATCCTGGTAATGGCCACTTTCGGCGAGCAATGCCGCGCGGTTGACCGTTGCGTTCAGCAGGTATGGACTGCCGGAAAGCGCCTGCTCGATGGTCGAATATTCAGCAATCGCATCGGGATAGTCGCCGGCATGCCATCGAAGGGTTGCGTGGGCCGAAGCGACCGAGAACCATTCGATGCCGCTCCAGCCGTTGGGTTTCAGCGGCATTTTCGCGAGCTGTTGCTCCAACAGGTTCAAGCCCTCGTCCCTGTGCCCCGTCGCTTCGAGCATGCTGGCGAGTTGAAGCACCGATCGAACGGCCGGCCTCACGGTGGACTGCTGGGTGTCGGTCGACCGAAGCGCGGCCTGCCCTTGTGCAGCGGAATCGCGAAGCTGGGCCAGCGACTGCGTTCGGAGTTGCTCGAGATCGCGCCCTGTCATTGCGATCAGGGTTGCCCACAAGAACTGCATGTGGCGATCCGCGAGCAGGCTGAGGGCGGTGCCCGGCGACGCAATCGGCTGCGTGATGGGAACCGGGTGAGCGCTGCTTCTTACCCTAAGCGCCGCCAGGCTGCCGTCTGAAAGCAGCTCGACATAAACAGGGCCGCTCCTGCCGGAGACCCATGAAGCGGCCTTGACGTCGGCGGCTGTCGCCTGGGGCGGTCGTGCCGAGGTCGCCCCGGAAACAAGTCCGAGCGCGCAGAATGCGACGATGCACCGGAGTCGCCTTTTGCCAGCCCATAGCCCCACCGCTCTGCTCCCCAACGCCTACCCGCGTAGTTGAGCATCGGCGGGACGGCACTTCAACTGGCTTTTGCGCGGTGACCGGCTCGGCCTTGGGCTGCTACTCTGCCGCGATAATCTCCGAAGTGCGCTGGCCCGTGCTTTCGTCCTCGATCGGATAAACGCCGCTCAATACCTCGTCGAAGTGCCGTTTGACCGACTGGTTACAATGGCATGTGAGGAGGCTTAATGCAGGCTCGTTTCGAACGCAGATCCGGCCGCGTTTCGTTTCCACGATTCCGCGCTCCTTGAGCGAACGAATGACGCGGCTGATATAGCTTCGGCCTACTCCAAGCATTGCCGCGAGCTGATCCTGCTTGAGCGGGACGTCGTGTTCGCCGGTCCGGACGATGGCTGCCTGTAGCCATTTCGCGGTGCGTTGCTCGATGGTGTGCGCAGCATTGCATGCGACGGCCTGGAAAATCTGGGCGACCATGCAGTCGGCATAACGGGCGAAGAGATGGCGAAGGGTGATGGATTGCAACTTGACCCTTTCCAGGGCCTCTGACTCCATTCTCAGGAACAAGCCCGGGAATTGGACTTCGGCGCGTGCATAGGCAGGCAGACGGCCTTGGCTGACGATGCCGCCGACAGCTCCCTCACGGCCAACGAGAGCGGTTTCCACGGACAAGCCGTCGTCGAGCAGGACGAGGAACGAGATCATGCTCGGCCCGCACGGGAAATAGACGTGCTGGACGGCTTCGCCCGGCTCGAACAGCACCGTGCCTGTTTCGCCCTGCCATTCCTCCATCAAGGGCTGAAGAAGCGCGAGATCGTACGGCCGCAGAGCGCGCAGCAGATTGTTGCCAGTCCCGTCGCTGACATGCTCGTCATTATTGTCGTTGATGGAAGCCATTGCGCCCCTCCCCGGAGTCGATCGGTGCTAGGTTAAATTCGGGCTTATGTCCACTAGTGCACAGACATTTGCGCAGACCGTACCTAGACCGCAACGATCGAAGTCGCTGCCGGAGTGGTGGTGGCAACAGGAGTCGCGTTGGTGGCATCCCGGGAACCTTCGGACCCGACCAGGGTCGAAGTTCTGCATGGAGCGGTCGAGGAGTTTCGCAAGCGGGAGATCACCTATCGCGAAATCATCGAAGACCTCCCTGTCCCTATCTACACGACCGACTCAGAGGGGCGGATCACCTACTACAATCGCGCCTGTGTCGCTCTTAGCGGACGGCAGCCGGAGCTTGGCGAGGACAAATGGTGCATCGCCTGGAAATTGTTCGACGAAGACGGAATTCCGGTGCCCCATGAGCGTTGCCCGGCTGCAATCGCTTTGCGTGAGCAGCGGCCGGCGCGCGGATTTGAACTGACCGGCGAGCGCCCCGACGGCTCCCGCTACCGGTTCATTGCCCATCCAACACCGCTGTTCGGTCCGTCCGGCGATTGCATTGGTCTCGTCGACATGATGCTCGACGTGACAGAGGAAAGACTGGCGCAGGAGCGCGCGTTTTTGCTGGCGCGCGAGGTCGACCATCGTTCGACGAATCTTTTGACGGTTGTTCAGAGTCTGGTTCATCTGACCAGGGAGGAGACCCTCGAAGCCTATCGAACGACCGTTGAAAACCGCCTCACCGCGCTGGCAGCCGCCAATCGGCTGGTAAGTGCGGCTCGGTGGGAAAACGTGACTCTGCGCTCCCTTGTCGAAGTCGAGATCGGCGCATTCACGGGACGCAAGATCGACGTCATTGGCGAGGCAATCGGCCTCGGCCCGCAATCGGCGCAGTCACTCGGAATGCTCATCCACGAGCTGTGCACCAATGCCGTCAAATATGGCGCACTGTCTGTCGACGACGGCCGGATCCGTATCAGCTGGGCAGTCGACGACAACGGCGTGTTCATGCTGAAGTGGGAGGAGTACGGGGCGCGCGGAATCGCGCCGCCGGTGCGAAAGAACATCGGAAATGCCGTTATTCTCGGGGCCGTCCGTCAGCTTCACGGCGAAATATTCCGCGAATGGAAAGAAGATGGCCTCCGCTGCACTTTCCTGTGCAGCGCAGCGCGGCTGACAAGGCGATCCAAAGCGGCTGAACCGGCTGCCGTTTCGCAATGAAAGGCGATTTGCTTCCAATGTAGGAATTGATTTGCTTGTGAGAGTTTGTCCGGGCGTGCCCGGCAGGCTCTTTGATTCAGTCGATCTCAGCTTGTGCGGCGGGATGTTACCCTCAGGCGGCGCGCCGGGCTGGCCTGGTGGCAAGCCTGGCGGGCCCGCCAAGACCGCGCCGCACAGTCAAGCGAGTCAACTTCCCCTCGGAGGAAGTCCTACAGCGGCCTCATGGCTGCACCGCGCGAGGGTAGCGAAGTGGAGGAAATAAGACCGCCCCATTCGCCCCCCCCCCGCTGGGGCGACAGCGCTAAGTTCCGGGCGCTCAAGCCTCAGCCGATGACGGCGAGGGCGGCTTCGAAGGCGATGGCGCGGGCCTGGCGGCTTTCAGCTGGGCTCAGGCGCTGGAAAAGGGAAAGGTTGGGATTGCGGCGGCGATCCTTCGCGCGCCGGGCTTTACGTTTGTTGGTCTTCAATTGTTCTCGTTTCTTTTACGACTCGGCCGCGGCCTCGGCAGCGGCCCTTTCCTTGTCGGCGAGCAGCGTCTGGCGCATCTGTTCGGTGCGCTCCGCGCGTGCTGCCATTTCAGCCCAGGCCGCTTCCGATCGCAGGCAGCGATCGCGCACGTTGTCGAGCGTTGCCGCTTCGGCTTGCGCTCGCGCTTCGGCAGCTCGGGCCAGGTAGGTTTCTCGGTCGGTCATTGGTTTCGTTTTCGCGTTTTGTCGCTGAGCGGGGCCGCCGCTCTGCAGCGGCCCCGTCCAGATTGAGGTTAGTCGGCGGGCTGCAGGTTGACGGCGCTGGTCTTGCCGCGCTGGTCCTGCTGAAGCTCGTAGCTGACCTTCTGATCCTGGTTGAGCGTGCGCATTCCGGCGCGCTCCACCGCGGAAATGTGGACGAAAGCGTCCTGGCCGCCATCTTCGGGCTGGATGAATCCGTAACCCTTTTGCGCGTTGAAAAACTTCACGGTGCCGATCGGCATAATTCATTCCTTCTATAGTCGGACCGGTGGTCGGTCCTCTGGCGCTAGGAGAAGCGAAGAGAAGGAATTTGGAGCCGCAAAGCGCTCTGAGACCGTCAATTTGCGACTAGTAGCAGGCCCTACATAGCGGCTGTTGCCCCAAAATGTAAGGCAGGCGGCTTTCTATCGCTCCGGCGCGGGCTCGCCTTCGGGAGAACCGCGGCCGAGTTTGTCGGGCAGGGGCTCGCCTTCCGGCACGAACTGGAGGCTCACCGAATTGATGCAATAGCGCTCGCCGGTCGGGGGCGGCCCGTCCGGGAAGACGTGGCCCTGGTGCGACCCGCAGCGGGCGCAGACGATCTCGGTACGGACCATTCCATAGCTCGTGTCGCGGATCGTCCGCAGATGCTCCGGGGCGAACGGACGGGTGAAGCTTGGCCATCCGGTGCCGCTTTCGAACTTGGTCCCGCCATGGAACAGCGGCAGGCCGCAAAGCCGGCAGGCATAATCGCCGGCGCGCTTCTCGTTGACGAAAACGCCGCAGAAAGGCGCTTCGGTGCCGTGGTCCAGAAGGACATGCCGCTCTTCGCTGCTGAGATCGGATTCCAGCTCGCGGCGCTGCTCGTCGGTCGGGGGCGTAAGGTCGAAGCGGAGATCGGTGAGGTCGGTCATGATGGCCGATCCTTACCACTCCGGGCCGGTCAGTTCGCCTGCTTTTTCATGACCTCGCGGATCCAGGGCATGATCGACGCCCAGCTCAATTCCTCGAACAGCTCGACTCCGGCGAGCTTGTCCTTGCGCCACGCGATCTCGCCCGGCGGGACGTTGAGCCCTTCGACGAACAGCGAGACGTAGGTTCCAACAGCGGGCAGCGAGTCGCCTTCGATCTGGAAACCTCGAGCGGAAATGTTGCGGATCGTCGCTGGCACGAATTCCTCGCCGCGCTTGATGAAGGCGCCGCAGCGGATCTCGACCCGCGGCATCGAGCGCCGCTCGATCGGTTGGCTGACGAGGTTCCGGTTGATGAGGGCCAGCACATCGATCGGCTTGGCGAAGCGAATGCCGGTTTCGCCGCCTCTGGCCCATTCGACCGTGGCCGCGGTTCGCTGGCCGCTCGGAAGCTCGACCGTGAGCTCCTCGCCGGGAGCGTTGTGGACCTTGGCCCGGACAGTCGCTCCGTAAGTCGAGATCTTGCGGATTGCGCAGTCCTGGCGGAAGCCGGAATTGTGGATGACGCCGCCCTCGAAAGGGCCACAGGCCTCGGCGCCGGGCGAGTCGTCCGGCCAGGGGAGTCGCGCTCCCATCACAAAGGTAGTGACTGACGGTTCTTCAGCCATTCGCAGGTCCGGCCATTCCTGCGCCGACTTTGCGCCAGAGGATTCTAAGAAGTCCCTAACGGCCGTGCGAGGACAGCACTCCGCCGGCGCTGGTCAGGTTCCGCTCAGCGGCTCCCGTGACGATCCACACCAGGATGGCAACGACGACGCCGAGGAAGAGGATGACTTTCGCCTGGTTCTGGAGCTTTTTCTTGCGGCGCCGATGGTGGCGTCGAGCGCTCAGTTCGGCAAAGTTCCGTTCCCAGTCTTCCACTGTTCAAAACCGCCATGGTCCCCAATAACCTCAAGCTATCGCAAGTTCTCCGAAAGGCAACTCCCCGATTCCGGCGATAGCGCTTGGCCGCAGCGCAGTGTAGAGTTCCCTGAAGGAGGCGCTTTCCATGCGTGCACTTTCGTTTTTGCCTGTCATTCTTGCCGGGTTCGGCGCGTCGCCAGCACTCGCTCAGAACTTGCCGCAGAGCATGATGAACGTTCTGGACACGGTCCGGCAGCGCGAGCAGGTCGATTCGACGACCCAGGCGGACGACGTGAAGATCCGGCGCGATGGCACCGACCGGATGACTGTGCCGGTCACAGTCGGCGGGAACGGTCCCTTCCGGTTCCTGGTCGACACCGGAGCCGACCGGACCGCGATCTCCAGCGCGGTCGCCGCTCAGCTGGGTCTCGACACCAGCGTCCAGGCTTCGCTGCATAGCGTGACGGGGATTAGCACGGTCCAGACCGCCACGGTGAAGGACCTGAGGCTCAGCCAGCAGGACCTGAAGATCGTCGACGCTCCGGTTCTGGAAGCCGCGAACATGGGTGCGGACGGGATCCTGGGCACCGATTCCCTTCGCTCTCAGCGCGTCGTCTTCGACTTCCAGAAGAACATGATGACGATCGTTCCGGCGGAGCAGCAGGTGCCGAAGGAAGACGGCTCGATCGTGGTCACCGGCAAGCTTCGCAACGGCCGGCTGATCGTCACGAACGCAGTCGCCGACGGGAACACCATCACCGTCATCCTCGACACGGGTTCGGAGGTCAGCATCGGCAACGAAGCGCTGCGCCGGCGGCTGGGCAATGCCGGCCTCTTGAAGAGCACCGGCGCGGTCGGACTGGAATCGGTGACCGGGGAAATCCTGCAGGGCGAATATACGTTCGTGAAGCGGCTGGAGGTCGGCGAGGTCAATCTCGCCAATCTCGCGGTGGTCTTTGCCGACGCGCACACGTTCGGGAAGCTCGGGCTCGACAACCGCCCTGCGCTGCTGCTCGGAATGAATGCGCTGCGTGCCTTCAAGAAGGTGTCGATCGACTTCGCGAACAAGAAGCTGCGAGTCATCCTTCCCGAGACCGGCAGTCTTCCGCAGGTGCAGTTGGCGGCACGATAAGCCGGGCCAGCCGTTCAGCGTGAATGGCGCTGAAGAGTCGTGCACGGCTGAATCGCGCGCTTCGGCGCTCCTACGATCTTCGTGGAACGGTCGGCGAGACGCTGGACGCAAGCGATTCCTTTGCTGTCGGCCTGGCGTTCGCGGCGATTGCCCGGCGGCGCGGCTTCCGCAGGATCGCCGTTTCACGGGATGGCCGACGGAGCTCGCCAGAGCTTGAGGACTCGCTGGTCGACGGCCTTGTTCGCGGCGGAATGGCCGTGTTCCGAATGCCGCTCGGTCCGACTCCGCTGGTTTCGTTCACGGTCGACCGCCTCGGCCTCGATGGCGGCATAATGGTGACTGGATCGCACAACCCGGCGGACCAGAATGGATTCAAGCTGATGCTCGCCGGAGGGCCGCTCTTCGGGGAAGCTCTCGATGAATTGTGGGCCATCGAGACGAGCGAGCGCGGCGACGGGTCCGTCGAGGCGGTCGATCTTTCGAGCGACTATGTCGAGGGCCTGCTGGCCGTCATCGACGGCTTCCCGGTCGCAAGCGCCGCCTGGGACAGCGGAAATGGGGCCACGGGAGCAATCGTCGACGATCTGGCGGCGCGCCTGCCTGGGCGCCAGTCAGCTCTTTTCACCGCGATCGACGGCGGCTTCCCAAATCACCACCCCGACCCGTCCATCGCCGAAAACCTGGCGGACTTGCGGCGCGTTGTCGTGCGCGAGGGGCTGGAGCTGGGCATCGCGTTCGACGGCGACGGAGACAGGATCGGAGTTGTCGATGGCGAGGGGGAGATCGTCTGGGCGGACCAACTGCTTCTCCTGCTGGCGCGGGACACACTCCGCGATCAGCCGGGTTCGGCAATCGTGGCCGACGTGAAGTCGAGCGAAACGCTGTTCCAGGGGATCGAGGAGGCCGGCGGTCGCCCGATCATGAGTCCGTCCGGCTATGTCCTCGTTCGCGAAGCGATGCTCCGCGAAGGTGCTCCGCTGGCGGGCGAGATGAGCGGTCACATCTTCTATCGAGATTGGCACAGCGCGGACGACGGGCTGTACAATGCCGTGCGGACGCTGAGAGCACTTGCTCGGTCCGGCACAACCCTCGCCGATTTCAGGAAAGCCCTGCCAGCCACCTCGGCCACTCCGGAGGTGCGGCTGGACTGCCCCGACGACCGCAAATCCGAAATCATCCGGTCGATCGAAATGCAGGTGCGAGCGCGCGGGCTCGCCTTCAGCAAGACCGACGGGCTCCGCGTGAGCGAGGAGGGGGGCTGGTGGCTGCTCCGGGCGTCCGGCACCGAGCCGAAGCTGACGGCGCGTTGCGAGGCTTCGGACGCTGAAGCGCTCGAGCGGATTTCCACTGCACTGGCGGCGCGATTGGAAGCCTTCGGTCTCGACCCGGCCGGCCTTCGCTGATCACTCCGCCGCGCTGAGCACCTGCATCGCCGAGCGGTAGCCGTCGAGAGTTCCGACATCGACGTAGGAGATGCCGCTCCGCACCGCCACCGCTTCGCCGCCTTCGGCGAGCCAGGCATTGATCAAGGTGCCTATATATTCGTCGGGCTCTGGCCGGCTCAGCCAGAATGTTCGCAGTTCGTGGAAAATCGAACCCGGCATCTTGAACGCGCCCCAAATCCAGTCGGAGCGAGCGTCGGCGGATTTTACCTGGATTTCCAACACTCGCCCGCGATCGTCCGTGACGACGGCGTCAAAGAATTGCGGCTCTTCGACCGGGAAAAGCAGGAAGGCGAGCCTATCGTTCGGAAGAGCGGTGAGCGCGTCCTCGGGGAACCAGATCGTGTCCGGGAGACCGACGATGACGGATTCGTCGGGCGGAATGACAGTGTGCGCGGTGAAGATCGCATCGCAGAGCCCGACGGCCTCAGGCTGGACGACGAAGGCCATTTCAGCGCTCGCAGGACGGCGGCCGTAATATTCGACGATGTCCGACTTGCCTGGTGAAATGACGAAGCAAATCTTGTCCGCACCCGCCCGGATCATTCGGTCCACCAGATATTCGCTGACGGCTTTGGGGCGTTCCGTAAGCTGTTCGTGACGGCCCCCGACGGGAAGCAGCTCCTTGGAGAAGGCGAGCGGTTGGATGCGAGTCCCGTTCCCTGCAGCCGGGATTACGCCCCACATGCTTCGGCCTCCTCAAGCTGGCGCGCGGCCGGAACAGTGTCCCCGCAATTGCGGACCAGCTCGACGAGCTCCTTCGCCCGATGCAGTGAGGTGTGCTCGGAAAGCACCCGTTCGCGAGCGCGCTGGCCGATCGCCGTGAGATCCGGGTCCGCAAGGTGAATCGCGGCAAGGACATCGTCGGACTCGGTGGCCAGCAGGATCTCCTCACCCGGTTCGAAAAAGTGCTCAAGGCCCTCCCAGATGTCGCTTACCATCGCGGCTCCGCAGGCCGCCGCTTCGAACAAGCGTCCGGAAGGGCACCAGCCGAACCGGGCCATGTCGGCACGGGTCACGTTGAGGGCCAGCCTCGACGAGCTGAAAAAGCTGGGGTGGTGCGAGGGCGGAATGTGATCGAGCTTGCGGACATTGGCTGGCCATTCGATCTGCGAAGGCCACGCGCTGCCGCCGACCAGAAACTCGGCTTCCGGAGCCGACCGGGCCGGTTCGATCAAGAGCCGCTCCACGGTCCGCTGGCGATCGGCTGCGTAGGTACCGAGATAAGAGAGATCGGCCGAATACCAGGGTTCGTTCGGCGCCGGCTTGTGCCAGTGATGATCGACATGGCCGTAGAGCGGAGCGGCCGATTTCGCGCCGAGGCGCTCGCGAAGCGCGTCCAGCGCGGGGCCGCCGGTGTAGCTCAGGACAAGATCGAAATCGCCAAGACCCTGCTCGGGCACGTAAGGCACCGACTCGCCGTTCTCCAGCATCGCGAGAGTGACCGGCGTGTCGAGATCGTAGAACAGCCGGAGGGCAGGAGCGTGGTCGAGCACGAGTTTCGCCGCCGCGCGCCCGTCTGCACAATAAGACGTCACGATTGCCGCATCGGCCCAACGGATCTCGCGGATCGCCTTCGCAGTGACCCCGCGCCAGCCGTCGTAAAGGACGAGCTCGGCGCCGGGCCACATCTCCCAGAGATCGCGGTTGTTGGCATAATAGGGAACTTCGCGCTCGAAGAAGGTCACGCGGTGACCGAGCGACGTCAGCGCGCGCATGAGGCCGCGCCAAAGCGTTGCGTGCCCGTTCCCCCAGGACGAGGAGATCGTCAGTCCGAAGACGACGAATTTCATGACGCCACGGAATCCTTCAACTCAGGATCGAACCGCGCGCCCAAGGATATGGTTCCTATGGCTGTTTCGAGCGCTCGCCAGAGTGCTGGTGAGCCCTGCTGGATTCGAACCAGCGACCTACTGATTAAAAGTCAGTTGCTCTACCGACTGAGCTAAGGGCCCGACCAGCGAGCGTGCCGTTACAG
The DNA here is from genome assembly GCA_051953395.1 of Sphingomicrobium sp. Lineage (GTDB taxonomy): Bacteria > Pseudomonadota > Alphaproteobacteria > Sphingomonadales > Sphingomonadaceae > Sphingomicrobium. Next base: position 71,893 of record JBQCIU010000010.1, on the reverse strand, counting down.
ACGCGGGCGCCTGCGGGCAAGGCGATGAGCGAGCTGGCGAGCGGTCTTCGTCCCGTTCAGCCGCCAGGCCGGGGCGATCGCTGCGAGCGGGACGATGACGAACTCGCGTTTCTGGGCTTCGGCATGCGGAATCTTCAGTGTGCGCGACCGCCACTTCCCGCCGCTCCAGTCGATAATGTCGAGATCGAGCACTCGCGCTGCCCAGCGGCGGCCGTTGCGACGCCCGAACTCGCGTTCCAGAGCCTTGAGCCGGCGAAGCATCTCCGTCGGCTCGAGATCGCTTTCGACCAGCGCCACGGCATTGGCGAAATCGCGTCCGGCGCCGCCCATCGCCTTGTTGAGCAGGATCGGGGAGGCGTCGAACAGACCGAACGCTTCGTCGAGGCGGGCAATCGCGGCCTCCACGACTTGCGGCGGGCGCCCGTAGCGCCCGTGCGGCCGGTTCGAGCCGATGGCGATTACGTAGAGCTGCGTTGCGCTTTCCACTTGAGCTCGCCTACGGCAGGCGAATGGCCTTCGCCAGCCCTGCCGACCTCTCGCCGATCCCCAAGGCAGAGGCGCCGCGCGATTGCCCGCTCTGTCCTCGCCTCGTTCGCTTGCGGGAGGAGCTTCGGACGGAGCATCCGGATTGGTGGAATGCGCCCGTTCCTGCATTCGGCGACCGCGATGCCTGGCTGGCGATCGTCGGCCTGGCTCCCGGCCGAAGAGGAGCGAACCGGACCGGCCAGCCTTTCACCGGCGATTTTTCGGGGGAATTCTTCTTCGCCACGCTCCTGAAGCTCGGCCTGGCGACCGGTCGATATTCCGATCGGCCGGCAACGCTGGAATTGCGCGGCGCCGTCGTGCTCAACGCCGTCAAATGCTTGCCGCCTGCGAACAAGCCGACACCGGAGGAAGTCGCGACCTGCGGCCATTATCTCGAAGCAGCCTTCGCGAACCTGACCCAGGTGCGGGTGGTTGTCGCACTCGGGCAAATCGCTCACGTGGCCGCGGCCCGCACCTTGGGGCTGTGGCCAAAATCGAAGTTTTCGCATGGAGCCGAGGCGGCCGCGGCAGACGGCCGCGTGCTTCTGTCGACCTATCATTGCTCACGCCAGAACACGAACACCGGGCGTTTGACCCGCGAGATGTTCGAGGCGGTGTTCGAGCGGGCGCTCGAGCTCAAATGTCCTGGGTGAGCCGCCCGTAAAGCTCGGGCCGGCGGTCGCGGAAGAAGCCGAATGCGGCTCGGTGCTTCTTGGCCGCGGTGAGATCGAGCGTGGCGATCAGCACGCCCGTTTCCTCCGCTCCGAACTCGGCGAGCATGTCGCCGCGCTCGTCGCAGATGAAGCTGTGGCCATAGAATCGCTGACCATGCTCGGTGCCGATCCGGTTGGCGGCGACGACGGGCACCACGTTGGATACTGCGTGACCGATCATCGCCCGTCGCCACAGGCGCGAGGTGTCGAGGTCGGGATCGTGCGGCTCGGTCCCGATCGCGGTCGGGTAAAACAGGATGTCGGCGCCCATCAGCATCATCGCCCGTGCCGTTTCGGGATACCACTGGTCCCAGCAGACGCCGACGCCGAGCGTCGATTTCCCAGGCCCGGGCCAGACCTTGAACCCCGTGTTGCCGGGACGGAAATAGAATTTCTCTTCATATCCAGGGCCGTCGGGAATGTGGCTCTTGCGATAAACGCCGGCGACCTTGCCGTCCGGCCCAACCATCGCGAGGCTGTTATAGTGGTGATGGCCCTCCGCTTCGAAGAAGCTGGTGGGAATCCAGATCTTCAGCTCCTCGGCCAGGCTCTGCATCGCAAGCACCGAAGGATGCTCCGCGGTAGGCATGGCTGCGGCGAACAGGCTCTCGTCCTCGACCCGGCAGAAATAGGGGCCTTCGAACAGTTCGGGCGGAAGCACGACCTGCGCGCCTTTCGCAGCGGCTTCGCGCACGAGCTCGCCGACGGCGCGGATGTTCGCGTCCGTGTCTTCCGTGAAGGCAAGCTGCAGCGCAGCGACGGTGATCTTGCTCATGCCGGGACCTGTTGCGAGATGCAGTGGAAGCTTCCGCCCCCGGTGAGGATGTGGTCAGCGCGAAGGCCGATTGCAACGCGGTCCGGGAACAGCGCCTGCACGACGTCCACGGCCGCGCGGTCGTTGGCAGCGCCGTATTGCGGGACCACGACGGCGGCATTGCCGATGTAGAAGTTCATGTAGCTGGCGGGGACGATATCCCCGTCCTCGTTCGTGATCGCGCCGGGGGAGGGCAGGTTGACGATGTCGAGCCTGGCGTCGCGCAGCCGCCTTGCCGCATCCCGGTAGACCTCGGCGTTGGGATCGTCCTTCGCCGGGGTCGGGATGGCGATGCGGCCGGGGGCGACGAACCTCGCCAGATTATCGACGTGGCCGTCGGTGTGGTCGTTGGCGAGCCCCTCGCCGAGCCACACCACGCGGTCGAGGCCCAGGTCGCGACCCAGCGCCTCTTCGATGTCTCCGCGTAAGAGGCCGGGGTTGCGATTGGGATTGAGGAGGCACTGCTCGGTGGTGACGGCGGTGCCTGAACCGTCATGATCGATCGCTCCGCCCTCGAGGACCCAATTCGACCGCGCGTAGGTCAGGGCCGCGTGACCGGCGATCCGCTCGCCAATCGTGTCGTCGCCCGGAAGATCGTATTTTTCGCCCCATCCGTTGAATCGGAAGCCCTGCGCGCGCCGGACCGTGCCCGAGCCGAGGACGATGGGGCCGGTGTCGCGAAGCCAGATGTCACCGAACGGCTCGACGACGACGCTGGCGAAGGGTGCAAGCTCGCGTGCAGCAGCCGCTGCGTCTTCATGGCTTGCCACGAGCCACACCTGCTCGCCCTTTCCGCCCGCGTGGACCGCCGTAGCGAATTCCGCGACCTCGCGCTGGGCGGGCCCGAGGTCCGCGAGCCACAATTCGGGGTCGGAGGGAAAGCCGATCCACACCGCCTGGTGCGGTGCCCATTCGGGAAGAAGAGTGGTCATTGGCGCGCGCGTAGCAACCGCATTTACCGCCGCCAAGCCATGCCCTTGTTTTTCAAGACCCTTCTGGCAAACTGCAGGCGTGCCGAAGTAGGGTGTGGGGGAAGAATTTCGTGAAAAGCTGGTTACTTGCAGGCGCGGCGGCCTTCGCCGCGATTGGTGTCGGCGCTCATGCGCAGACGACTTACAGCCTGGCTGACGATGCCAAGGCCTTTGGCGCGAGGCCCGCAGTAAGTGCACCGTCGCTTTCTCCTGACGGTTCGAGTGTTCTCTACATCACCCCTGGGCCGGGGCCGAAGAGCTTCGCCGTCATTTCGAACCTCCAGACGGGCAAGAGCACGGTCGTCACCAGCGCGGACGGAAATCCAGAAATCCTGAACTGGTGCGGCTATTCCTCCTCGCAACGCGCCGTGTGCAGGATCAGCGCGCTCACCCACCAGCTTTCCCAGATCCTTGGCTTCGAGCGCCTGATCTCGATGAATCTCGACGGAACGGACGGGAAGATGCTGGGGCAGCAGAGCAGCTTTTACGATACTGCGCTCCGCCAGTCCGACGGGGTCATTCTCGACTGGCGCGGAGCGGCCGACGGCAAAGTGCTGATGGAGCGGCTGTACGTTCCCGAAGGGGGGCTGGCCGCCATCGGTAGCCGCCTTTCGCGCAAGAAGAGCGGACTTGGAGTCGATCTGGTCGACACGACCACGCTCCAGGCGTCCTCCGTCGAACAGCCGCGCGACGAAGCGTCCTCTTACATGACCGACGGGCGCGGAAACGTCCGCATCATGCGGGTCGACCAGTATCAGGGCACGGGCCTCACCGGCCGGCTGAAATATTACTACCGGACTCCGAATTCGAACGACTGGAAAACGCTCGTCGATTTCGTCGACGAGGACGATCAGGTGCAGCCGCTGGCGATCGACGCCGACATCAACGCGCTGTACGAACTCAAGAAGAAGGACGGACGGCAAGCGCTTTACACGGTCAAGCTCGACGGAACGCTGGCCGAGAAGCTGATCGCCGAGGATCCGCGAGTCGACATCGATGGGGTTGTCCGCATCGGCGACGGCCTTCGAGTCATTGGCTACACCTATGCCGACGAATCCCGGCACGCCGTTTACTTCGATCCCGAATACAAGGCGCTCGCGGACTCGCTGTCGAAGGCTCTCCCCAATCTGCCGATCATCGATTTCGTCGACGCAAGCAGGGACGGGCGAAAGCTTTTGATCTTCGCTTCGAGCGACAACGATCCTGGCCGCTTCTACCTGTTCGATCGCGATACCAAAAGCCTTAACGAGGCCATGGTCGAACATCCGCTGCTCGAGGGGCGCACCCTTGCGAAGCAGAAGCCGGTGACGGTGCCGGCACCCGACGGTGCCAAGATTCCGGCCTATCTGACTCTCCCACCGGGCAAGGAAGCGAAGAACCTGCCCGCGGTCATTCTTCCCCACGGCGGCCCGAGCTCCCGCGACGAATGGGGATTCGATTTCCTTTCGCAGTTCCTCGCGGCACGCGGTTACGCAGTGATCCAGCCGGAATACCGCGGGTCGGCGGGCTATGGCGACCAGTGGCTCAACGAGAACGGCTTCAAGAACTGGCGTACCTCGATGAGCGACATCGCCGCTTCGGCCAAATGGCTTGCGGCCCAGGGCATCGCTGACCCCAAACGGATGGCCATCTTTGGCTGGTCCTACGGCGGTTATGCGGCGCTCATGGAAGCGGAAACGGACCCGCAGCTTTACAAGGCCGTCATTGCGGTCGCGCCCGTGACCGACCTCGGAATGCTGAAGGATGACGCGAAGGGCTATACGTCCGCCCGGATCGTCGAGGATTTCGTCGGCGACGGCCCGCACATCGAGGAGGGCTCACCACTTCGGCACGTGGACCGGATCCAGGCGCCGGTGCTTCTCGTCCACGGCGATCTCGACGCCAACGTCGCCTTCCGTCACTCGCAGAAGATGGCCGACGCGCTTCAGAGCGCCGGCAAGAAGGTCGAGTTCCTCCAGTACAAGGGGCTCGACCACCAGCTTCGGGATTCGACCGTGAGAGCCGAGCTGCTGAGCCACATGGCGCAGCTCCTCGACAGCACGATCGGACACTGAAAATGAAAAGGGCGGCCACAGAGGGCCGCCCTTTGAAATCCGATACGCGGAAACTTTAGCGCGAATAGAACTCGATCACGAGGTTCGGCTCCATCCGCACCGGATAGGGGACTTCGTCGAGAGTCGGCACGCGGGTGAAGGTCACCTTCGACGTGCCGTCCGGAACGACGTAATCGGGGACGTCACGCTCGGCGAGACCCTGCGCTTCGATGACGAGCGCCATTTCCTGCGCTTTCGGGCCAAGCTCGATCGTGTCGTTCACGTCGACCCGGCGCGAGGCGATGTTGCACTTCACTCCGTTGACGCGAATGTGGCCGTGGCTGACCAGCTGGCGCGCAGCCCAGATCGTCGGCGCGAACTTGGCGCGATAGACAATCATGTCGAGCCGGCGCTCAAGAAGGCCGATCAGGTTCTGCGACGCGTCGCCCTTCATCCGGCTCGCGTCGATGTAGTTCTTCTTGAACTGCTTCTCAGTGATGTCGCCGTAATAGCCCTTCAGCTTCTGCTTGGCGCGAAGCTGAATGCCGAAGTCGGACAGCTTGCCCTTGCGGCGCTGGCCGTGCTGGCCGGGGCCATATTCACGACGGTTGACCGGGCTCTTGGGCCGTCCGAAGACGTTCTCGCCCATGCGGCGGTCGAGTTTGTACTTGGCGCTGGAGCGCTTGCTCACGTCTGTTCTCCAATTTGCTACATCGTTCGTCCCGGGACCGCACCGGCCGGCCAAACGCCAGCCGCGATCACCGCTTCACCGGGCATGCGGGATCAATTGCGAAGGCGCGCACCTAGTGGCGCCTTGGCTTGAGGTCAACCTCCGTGGCGGTTGAAGGCAGCTGCGTCGCGGACCCAGCAATCGCCTGCCTGGCCGCTGCGCACCTGCTGAACGGCGCGCGCAACGTCGGCATCCGTCTTGCAATCCGGCGGCCTGGTCGGCCGAAGATCCTTGTCGCTGACCTGCGTAAGCGGCTTCACTTCTCGAAGGATGATCCTGCGTTCAGGAAGCGAGCCTCCCGGGGGTGCTCCCGCGAGAAGAAGTGCAAGGAGAGTTACCATCACGATTCTCCTTCTATCGACGACCGGATGATGCGCCTCTTCATTGCCCTTTGCAACGCAATGCTAGCTGCGCCGCCTTGCCGGGCCGACCAGCGCCCGGAGAACTCCGCGAACCGCCTTCACCTCGCGCGACGACCAGCCGGTATTGGTGAAGATGGTCCGAAGCGTGTTTTTCGTCGCCTGGGTTCGCGAGGGAGGGTGAAAATAGCCTTTCTCCTCGAGCGCATCGTCGAGTTGGGCGATCAGGCCTTCGACCTCGGCATGCGGTGCCGGTGGCTCGAGTTCCTTCTCAGGAGGAACCGCCAGATTGCCGCTCCGCGACCATTCGTAGGCGAGGAGGATCACCGCCTGGGCAAGGTTGAGAGATCCGAACTCCGGATTGATCGGAACCGTCACGATCGCGTTTGCAAGCGCCACTTCTTCGGTTTCGAGGCCGGAGCGTTCGGCTCCGAACAGAATGGCCGAGCGCTCTGCCGACCGGCCGATCCGCTCCGCCATTCCCTCGGGTCGAAGCACGGGCATCACCAGGTCCCGCCGACGCACGGTGGACGCGAAAACCGTCGAGCAATCGCCGATCGCTTCCTCGACGCTATCGAAGACACGCGCTCTTTCGAGAACCACGTCGGCTCCGCTCGCCGCCGGCCCAGCGGAAGGGTTGGGCCATCCATCACGCGGATTGACGAGCCGCATATCGGTCAGGCCGAAATTCAGCATCGCCCGCGCCGCCTTGCCGATATTCTCTCCGAGCTGGGGCCGTACGAGGACGATAACCGGCGGCGGCGGACTAGCTTCCATCGCCGACCGCGCCGGCAATTTCCGCGAAATCGCCGGGCTCGCTGAAATCCTTGTAGACGCTCGCGAAGCGAATGTAGGCGACGTGGTCGAGCGCCTTCAGCCCGTCCATCACAGCTTCGCCGATCTGGCTGGTCGTCACCTCATCGCCGCGCGTCTCGAGCTGGCGCTGGATCGAGGTGATGAGGCGCTCGATGCGCTCGGCCGGTATGTCGCGCTTGCGGCAGGCAATGGCGACCGAGCGCTCGAGCTTGCTTCGATCGAAGGGCTCGCGCTCTCCGTTCTTCTTCACGACGGTCAGATCGCGAAGCTGGACTCGTTCGAAGGTCGTGAAGCGTGCTCCGCAGGCTTCGCACTGGCGGCGGCGGCGAATCGCGGCGCCATCCTCAGACGGACGGCTGTCCTTCACCTGGCTCGCTTCATGCGCGCAAAAGGGGCAGCGCATAAGGTGCTACAGATCCTGGTAGATCGGGAATTGCGCGCACAGGTCGTGGACCCTGCGGGCAACCGAATGCTCGACCTGGGAGTCGCCGTCCGCGCCGTTCTTTCGAAGCCCCTCGACGACTTCGGCGATCATCGATCCGATCTGCGCGAACTCCGCTTCGCCGAACCCCCGGGTGGTACCGGCCGGCGTACCCAGGCGAATGCCGGATGTGACGAACGGCTTTTCGGGATCGAAGGGGATTCCGTTCTTGTTGCAGGTGATCGATGCCCGATCGAGCGCCTTTTCGGCGGCCTTTCCGGTGGCCTGCTTCGGACGCAGGTCGACAAGCATCAGGTGGTTGTCGGTCCCGCCCGAGACGATGTCGAGACCCTCGCCCTGAAGCGCCTTCGCGAGCGCTCGGGCGTTCGCCACGATCTGCGCGGCATAGGCCTTGAACTCCGGCTGGAGCGCCTCCTTCAGGGCGACGGCCTTGGCTGCGATCACGTGCATCAACGGACCGCCCTGCATTCCAGGGAAGACCGCGGAATTGATCTTCTTGGCGATCGTCTCGTCGTTGCTGAGGATCAAGCCGCCGCGCGGGCCGCGAAGCGATTTGTGGGTCGTGGTGGTCACGACATGCGCATGCGGTACGGGGTTCGGGTGAACCCCGCCGGCGACCAGCCCCGCGAAGTGCGCCATGTCCACCATCAGATAGGCGCCGACCTCGTCAGCGATCTTCCGGAAGGCCTCGAAATCCCAGATTCGCGAATAAGCCGTTCCGCCGGCGATGATCAGTTTCGGCCGGTTCTCCCGGGCGATCCTGGCGATCTCGTCCATGTCGAGCAGCTGGTCGTCACGTCGGACGCCGTAGGGAATCGGCTTGAACCACTTGCCGGACATATTGACCGGAGAGCCGTGGGTCAGGTGGCCGCCCGCATTGAGATCGAGGCCCATGAAGCTGTCGCCCGGCTCGAGCAGAGCCAGGAACACGGCCTGGTTCATCTGGCTGCCGCTGTTCGGCTGGACGTTGGCGAATCCCGCGTCGAACAGCTGCTTGGCGCGGTCGATTGCGAGTTGCTCGACCACGTCGACATATTCGCAACCGCCGTAATAGCGCTTGCCCGGATAGCCCTCGGCATATTTGTTCGTCAGGATCGAGCCCTGGGCCTCCAGGACGGCCTTGCTGACGATATTTTCCGAAGCGATCAGCTCGATCGTCTCGCGCTGACGTCCGAGCTCCTTGCCGATCGCGTCCGAGATTTGCGGATCAGCAGTCGCCAAATCGTCGGTGAAGAAGCCCTTGGGCTGCGTATCGTTCAAATTGGCTGCGCTGGCCATCAGTCGCTTTCCTGCAGGAGCTGTGAGAGCTGGTCGACGCGGCGCTGGTGCCGGCCGCCGGCGAATTGGGTTCCGAGAAACTCGGTGACGCACGCCTTCGCCATGTCGCTTCCGATCAGGCGGCCGCCGAGTGCGAGGACGTTGGCATCATTGTGCTCGCGGGACAGCCGCGCCGATAGCGGGTCGTCCACGCGGGCGCAGCGGCAATGGGGATTGCGGTTCACCGCGATCGAGATGCCGATACCGGAGCCGCAAACGGCAACTCCGCGCTCTGCCTCTCCCGATGCGACGGCGGTAGCGAGCCGTGCTCCGAATTCGGGATAATCGACACTTTCCGGACCGTTGGTTCCAAGGTCGAGAACGACGTGACCGGTATCGCGAAGCCAGGCGGCGAGCTCGTCCTTCAGGGCGAACCCGGCATGGTCGGAGGCAAGGGCGATGCGCATTCGGGCTGAGTAGGGCAGCCGCGCCGGATTCGCCAGCCACTAAGGCCGCTTCATCGCGGCCCGCGAACCTTTTCCCCTGCCGCTGGTTTCATGTGCCGGTCAGCTTCCGGCAACGTGGCACCTGCAAGCGGTTCCAGTGCCGAGAGGAGGCACGATGACGTCGAGCCCGCTGTTGATGCAAGCCGCGGTTCGGGGGGAACGCCTGGTCTACAGGATCGCCGGCCTTCCGGTTGCGGTTCGCCAGTTGTTCGACCGCCGCCGGAGCGCCTCTGCCGACGTGATTCGCGCTGCCTACGCCTTGTCCTACTGGCAGGGCGGTTTCGACAATGTGGCCGAAATTGCCGTCGCGGTACTCGTCGCCCCGCTCGGTGTCCTGATAGCCAGCGTCTGGCTCACCGCTCGCAACGGAGCGCTCGTCCATCGCCGCGGCGACAAGGGGCTGATGCGCCAGTTCGCGGACCAGATCCGCCTGTACTTCACGGCCGGCGTCCTTCCCCCCTGGTACTACATCTTCCACCTGCATGGCGGGCAGGAGCAGGCCGGCGCCTATCTACAGCGCTCCGAGACGAAGGCGGGCATTTACCCTCTACTGCGGCGGGGCGTTCGGACGGAGTTGAACGACAAGAAGCTGTTCGCGGATTTCTGTGCCGAAAACGGCGTCCGCTGCATCCCTTACCTGTTGTACCTCGACGGCTCGAAGACACCGGATCCGCTGCCCGACTGCGACTTGTTCGTGAAGCCGGCGAGCGGGCGCGGCGGGCGCGGGGCCGAACGCTGGGACCATGTCGGGCCGCACAGGTTCGTCGGCGCGGATGGCGAGCAAGTCGATTCAGACCAATTGGCGAAGCATCTCCGGGAAAGGTCCGAACGCTGTGCAATTCTCGTGCAACAGCGGATCGAGCCGCATTCGAGGCTTGCGGAGCTCACGTCGGGGGCATTGCCGACGGTTCGCGTGATGACCTGCCTGAACGAGCTGGGTCATCCGGAGATCGTGGGGGGGGTCTTCCGGATGGCGATCGGCGGAAATCGAACCGTCGACAATCTCCACGCCGGTGGAATCGCAGCGAACGTGCGGCTGGAGGATGGCGTGCTGTCGAGCGCCAGCGACCTGGGAATGGACGCCAAGCTCGGCTGGCTGGACTTCCATCCGGACACGCACGCGCGGATCGAGGGACGGTCGCTGCCCCTGTGGAACGAGACGAAGATGCTCGCGGTGCAGGCGCATCGCGCATTCGCAGATCGGGTGCTGGTCGGCTGGGACATCGCGATCACCGACGACGGGCCGGTGATCGTCGAAGGCAATAGCAGCCCCGATCTCGATATCCTCCAGAGGTTCGGCGCTCCCGTCTGCAATTCGCGCTTCGGCGACCTGCTCGCCTGGCACCTGCTGGAGCGCGGCTTTGCCCGAAGAAAGCCGGCAGGACCGGTCAAAGGCGCGGATGTCTGCCCACAAGCAGTCCGGCGCGGGTGAGCAACTGGTTGAACCTGCTGCGCAAGCCGTCGGCGACATAATAGGTCACCATCATCGACACGCGCTCTCCGTCCGCCGTGTCGGTCGTCGGCGCGCTGTGCCAGCTTTCCTCCAGCGAGACGGGAAAGGCATAGCCGCTTGCCGGCCGGAAGGGGATTTGCGTGATCCGCTGCGCAGCCTGACCGCTGGCGCCCTCGTGGAAAATGGTACCGAGATGCTCGCGCGAAGAATCGGTCGGCAGATAATATTGGACGGTGATGGCTTTGCGGGATGCGTCCGCATGGATTCCGATGCGGTAGCCGGGCTGATCGCGAAGGAGAATCGGGACCGGGTGCAGTCCAATCCGCTCGACAGGCTTTCCGAACCTGCGTTCGAGAGATGCCCGGAACTTCTCCTTGAATGCCGTTTGAAGCCGTGGCGAGCATAAGGCCCGGGCAACCGGCATCCACGCCCTTCGCTGCTTTGCGGGAAGGCGCCAGAGAAGCTCCGGATAAAGATACATCCGCAGCCGCGTGCTGCTGCCGTCGGCCCGCATCGCGTCGCGGTGGGAAAGCTCATGGAATGAGTTTCGGTCAGGCAAAGCGGAAAGCAGGGGCGAGTAAGTGGCCGGATCGAGCACATTTTCCATTTGGATGTAATCGAATGGACGGTGATGGAGCTCGGCCCTGCCGACGGCGGCCACCAGCTCTTCTTCAACCGTCGCAGGTTTGCCCCGGGAAGTGCGCGTCGGAAGCTCGTTCATGCGCAGCTCCCCTCCGGGCGATCAGGCCGCTTCGCGCAGCTCCAGTTCCAGCCGGCCCCAGATTTCGACGAGCGCGTCGGTGAGCTCGTCCATCATCTCGGCCGTGTGGCACGGGCCCGGTGTGAAACGCAGCCGCTCGGTCCCGCGCGGCACCGTCGGGAAATTGATCGGCTGCACGTAAAGCCCGTATTCGGCGAGCAGGATGTCGCTGATCTTCTTCGCCTTCACAGGGCAGCCGACGAGAAGCGGAACGATGTGCGTGACGCTGGGCATCACCGGAAGGCCGGCCGAAGAGAATTTCTTCTTCAGCATCGCGGCTGACGCCTGCTGCGATTCGCGCTCTGCCGACGAGGTCTTGAGATGGCGGACGCTTGCCAGCGCCCCGGCGACAAGGACCGGCGACAGCGAAGTCGTGAAGATGAAGCCAGGCGCGTAGCTTCGGATGCAGTCGATGATGGTCCGGTTCGCGGCGATATAGCCGCCCATCACTCCGAACGCCTTGCCGAGCGTGCCCTCGATGATGGTCAGGCGGTGGGCGACTCCGTCCCGCTCCGAAATTCCGCCGCCATGCTCTCCGTACATGCCGACCGCGTGCACTTCGTCGAGATAGGTGAGCGCGCCATATTTGTCGGCGAGGTCGCAGATCGCCGCGATCGGGGCGATATCCGCGTCCATCGAATAGACGCTCTCGAAGGCGATCAGCTTCGGAAGCGCCGGATCGCAGGCGCTGAGCAACTGTTCGAGATGCTCGAGATCGTTGTGCCGGAAGACCTGCTTCTCGCAGCCCGAGTTCTTGATTCCGGCGATCATCGACGCGTGATTGAGAGCGTCGGAGAAGATCACGCAGCCAGGAAGCAGCTTGCCCAGGGTCGACAGCGCGGCCTCGTTGGACACGTAGCCCGACGTGAACAGCAGGGCGCCTTCCTTGCCGTGGAGGGAAGCGAGCTCGGCCTCCAGCTCTGTATGGAAATGGGTGTTGCCGCTGATGTTTCGAGTCCCGCCGGACCCGGCGCCGACCTCGTGGAGAGCGGCTTCCATCGCCTCGATCACGACCGGGTGCTGGCCCATTCCCAGATAATCGTTGGAGCACCAGACGGTGACCGGCTTCGGGCCGTTGCCGCCAAAGCAATGGGCATTGGGATACGACCCCTTCGTTCGAAGGATGTCGATGAACACGCGGTAGCGGCCCTCATTGTGGAGCCGCTCGATCGCCGATTTGAATATGCTGTCGTAGTCCATGACTGCTGCGGGCGCCTTTAACGCCGCGGATATGTTATTACCACCCGGCAAAGGTCAATTAGAGCGACCGGACGTCGTCGAGCCCGTAATCAGCGAGCGCGTCGAGCAAAGTGTGGCGCGGCGGACCGCCGGTGAAGACGGCGATCCCGCCTCGATAGTCGGCCGGCCACGGCTGCTCTCGAGTGAGATAGGCGATGCGCCGCGCGATTCCGGCTCCGCCGTCGACCCAGTTGAGCCCCCGGAAAGCTTCCGCAAGCTCCTGGTCGAGGAGCGGGAAATGCGTGCAGGCGAGGACGACGGTGTCGATGTCGCCGCCTCGGTCCTGTTCGAACAGAGGCAAGGCCGCCTTGCGGACCTGTTCGACGGAAACGGGTTCGCCCGCAAGCTTGGCCTCGGAAAGCGCGACCAGTTCGGGCGATCCATAGCGAAGCACGGTGCAATGGCCTGCAAAGCGCTCTGCCAGATCGTCCACATAAGGCTGGCGGATCGTGGCTTCCGTTCCGAGGACTCCGATGACTCCGCTCTTCGTGATCTCCGCCGCCGGCTTGATCGCCGGGACAGTGCCGACCACGGGCAGGTCGAGCGCCGCTCGGACCTGGTCGAGAGCGATCGTGCAAGCGGTGTTGCAGGCGATGACGACCAGGCGTGGCTGGAAGCGCTCGACGAGACGGCCGAGCAGGGCCGGAACTCGCGATGCGATCTCCGCCTCCGACTTGGTTCCGTAGGGATAACCCGCGCTGTCCGCCGCGTAGACGATGGGTGCGTTGGGCAGAAGCTCGCGGGTCGGTCCGAGCACCGAAAGACCGCCGACTCCCGAATCGAAGAAGAGAAGGGGTGAGTCCGGGTTCATCCGAACGGCATTTGACGGACGGCAATCTCCCCTGCAACTGTCGGCTCATGGGAGGGAACCCGCAGACCCAGCTGCTGCTTGCGCTGCTCATTGGCTATTTGCTCGGCTCGATACCCTTCGGCCTGGTCCTGACGAGGCTCGCCGGCAAGGGCGATATTCGCAACGTCGGCTCCGGCAATATCGGCGCGACGAATGTGCTCCGGACCGGAAACCGGTGGCTCGCGGCGGCGACTCTTATATTGGACGCCCTGAAAGCGACGGCGGCAGTGCTGATTGCCCGCGCTATTTGGCCCGGAACCGAAACCTTTGCAGCGGCCGGCGCGCTGATCGGTCACCTCTATCCGGTGTGGCTGAAGTTCCGCGGCGGAAAGGGCGTGGCGACTTATCTCGGATTGCTTATCCCGCTGCTGTGGCCTGCCGCGCTGATCTATGCCGTGGTGTGGATCGCGGCCCTGGTCCTGATCCGGATTTCTTCCGTCGGCGGAATGCTTGCTGCGATCAGCGCCCCGATCGCCGCCGCCGCGCTCGGACATCGCACGCTCTTCCCGATGCTGCTCGGTTTCACGCTTCTCGTGCTGTGGCGTCATCACGAGAATATCGCCCGCCTCAAGGCCGGCAAGGAGCCGAAGATCGGGAAGAAAAGTGGCTGACGACCTTCTTGCCCGAATCCGTCTGATCCGCTCCGCCTCGGTGGGACCGGTCACTTATCGCCAGCTGGTCGCGCGGTTCGGCTCGGCGCAATCGGCGCTGGACGCAATTCCGGACCTTGCGCGACGCGGGGGAGGCAAGCCGCCCCGGCTGTTCGGGCTCGACGAAGCCGAACGCGAGCGGACACGGGTCGAAAAGCTGGGCGGCCGCTACCTGATCCTGGGGCAGGGACTCTACCCCCCGCTCCTTGCCGAGCTGGACGACGCGCCGCCGCTGCTGATCGCGAAAGGCGACCTCAACCTTCTCGACCGGCCGGCGGTGGCAATTGTCGGCGCCCGCAACGCCTCCGCCGCGGCATGCCGTTTTGCCCGGGGTCTCGCCCACGATCTCGGCACCGAAGGCCTGGTCGTGGTCTCCGGCCTGGCGCGCGGGATCGATTCGGCCGCTCATGACGGTGCGCTGGAAAGCGGCACGATCGGGGTCATCGCGGGTGGGATCGATATCTTCTACCCGCCCGAGAACCAGTCCCGGCAGGAAGCGATGTTCGAACGCGGGCTGGTGCTCGCCGAAATGCCCCCGGGAACGGAGCCGCGGGCGCGGCACTTCCCCTATCGCAATCGAATTATCGCGGGCGCGACGTCCGGCACGGTCGTCATCGAAGCTGCGCCGCGATCGGGCTCGCTCATCACAGCTCGCCTCGCGGCCGAAGCCGGCCGCGAAGTCATGGCCATTCCCGGCTCGCCGCTCGATCCGCGCGCCCAGGGCTGCAACCAGCTGATTCGGGACGGCGCAACTCTCGTCCAGAATGCGGCGGACGTTGTTGAAGCGATCGAGCCGGGCAGGGCTCGGGTCGCCTCGCCCCTGTCGCATTTCGAGAAAGCGGTACCCGAATTCGATGAAGAGGCCGTCGACTCCGTGCAGGTGTTGCTCGGCCCCTCCCCGGTGCCGGTAGACGAGATCATTCGGCTGTCCGGAGCCGCCAGCGGAGCGGTCCAGATGGCGCTTCTGGAACTCGACCTTGCCGGGCGGCTCGACCGCCATGCCGGAAACCGCGTAAGCCTCAGACCCGCTTGACGGGCCAATTCCGCCAACCCCATCTCGTACGCGTATGCGTGAGGTAACTGCTTGAAACTCGTCGTCGTCGAATCGCCCGCAAAGGCGAAAACCATCGAGAAGTATCTCGGGCCGGGCCACCGCGTGCTCGCCTCCTACGGGCACGTGCGCGACCTTCCGCCGAAGGACGGCTCGGTCGATCCGGATCGGGACTTTGCGATGGAATGGCAGGTCTCCGCCGACAAGACTCGCCAGATGAAGGCGATCACCGACGAGGCGAAGAACGCCGACACCTTGATCCTCGCGACCGACCCCGACCGCGAAGGGGAGGCGATCAGCTGGCACCTTGCGGAGGTGCTGAAGAAGAAGAAGGCGCTGCCAGCGGACGTGCAGCGCGTGGCTTTCAACGCCATCACTAAGTCGGCGGTGACCGAGGCGATGGCGCACCCGCGCGAGCTCGATGAGGACCTGATCGACGCCTACAAGGCTCGGCGCGCGCTCGATTATCTGGTCGGGTTCACGCTTTCTCCGATTCTCTGGCGCAAGTTGCCGGGCGCGAAGTCTGCCGGACGGGTGCAATCGGTCGCTCTTCGGCTGATTGTCGACCGCGAGCGCGAAATCGAAATCTTCAGACCGCAGGAATATTGGTCGGTCATCGCCAGCTTCGAGGCGGACGGGCAGGGCTTCACGGCCCGCCTCGTCGAGTTCGACGGCCAGAAAATCGATCGGCTGACAATCGGCAACCAAGGGGACGCGAACCGCGCGAAAGCGGCGGTCGAAGCAGGCCGCTTCACGGTTTCGTCCGTCGAGACGAAGCCCTTTTCCAGGAATCCGCCGCCGCCCTTCACGACATCGACGCTGCAGCAGGAGGCGGCGCGAAAGCTCGGCTTCGCGGCAAGCCACACGATGCGGGTCGCGCAGGGCCTCTACGAACAGGGCCTGATCACCTACATGCGGACCGACGGCGTCGACATGGCACCCGAAGCGATCAGCGCCGCTCGCCGGACGATCGCGGAGCGTTACGATAGCGGCTACGTACCCGACCGGCCGCGCCAATACACGACCAAGGCCAAGAATGCGCAGGAAGCGCACGAGGCGATCCGTCCGACGGATTTCTCGCAGCGGAGGGGCGCTTCGGGGGACCACGCGCGACTCTATGAGCTGGTCTACAACCGCGCCCTCGCCAGCCAGATGGCTTCCGCCCGCCTGGAGCGGACAACGGTGGAGCTTTCCGACGGAACGGGCCGGGCAGTGCTCAGGGCGACGGGGCAGACCGTGCTCTTCCCCGGCTATCTGGCGCTCTACGAGGAAGGCCGCGACGAGAAAGCGGACGACGAGGAGGGCGCGCGGATGCCCGTCCTCCGTGATGGCGATTCGCCGGCCAAGACGGGAGTGGAATCTACCCAGCATTTCACCCAGCCGCCGCCGCGCTATTCCGAAGCGAGTCTTGTGAAGCGCCTGGAAGAACTCGGGATCGGGCGGCCTTCGACCTATGCGTCGATCCTGCAGACGCTGAAGGACCGGGAATATGTCCGCGTCGACAAGGGCCGGTTCGTGCCCGAGGAGAGCGGGCGGCTGGTGACGGCGTTCCTCGAGCGCTTCTTCGAGAAATATGTCAGCTACGACTATACCGCCGAGCTGGAGGAGGAGCTGGACGACGTCTCGGGCGGGCGGCTCGAATGGCACAAGCTGCTTCGGGATTTCTGGCGCGACTTCCACCCCAAGGCCGGCGAAGTCATGGAGCAGAAGCCGTCCGAGATCACCGCGGCGATCGACGAATTCCTTGGCCCATGGCTGTTCCCCGACAGGGGCGACGGCACCGACCCGCGCCTGTGCCCGCAGTGCGGCAACGGACGGCTTGCGCTGCGCGGCGGGAAGTTCGGAGCGTTCGTTGCCTGCTCCAATTATCCCGAGTGCAAATATACCCAGCGCTTTGGCCAAAGCGGAGCGGAAGGGCAGGCCGGCGAGGGACCGCAGGATCTCGGGAACGGCATTGAGCTGAAGACCGGACGCTTCGGACCTTACCTGGAGCGAGACGGAAAGCGCGCCTCAATCCCGAAGGACGTGCCGGTGGGCGACGTCGATACGGAAATGGCGGAAAAGCTGCTGTCGCTCCCGCGCGAAATCGGGCCGCATCCGGAGACCGGCAAGCCGATCACGGCTTCGATCGGCCGCTATGGTCCCTACCTCGCGCATGACGGCAAATATGCGAAGCTCGGCTCGACTGCGGAAGTGTTCGAGACCGGCATGAACGCGGCAGTCTCGAAGCTCGCAGACGCAGCATCGGGGGGCGAACGTCAGCGCGCCGCTTCGCGCGAGCCGATCGCCTTACTCGGCAAGCACCCCACGAGCGGGGGCGACATCAAGGTGATGGCCGGCCGCTACGGGCCCTACGTCACCGACGGCACGACCAACGCGACCCTGCCCAAAACAATGGAGCCAACCGCTGTCACTCTGGACGATGCCGTTCGCCTGATCGATGAGCGGGCGGCCAAGGGGCCGGCGAAAAAGAAGGGCGCCCGGCGGAAGAAGAAGGCCTAGCCGCAGCCCGTGCAGCCCGGGTTCTTCGGAAGCCGGATCTTCCGCCACTCCAGAGCCGCTCCGTCGAACAGATAAAGGCTGCCCGCGACGTCCTCGCCGATGCCGACGATCGCGCGGATCGCCATGAGTGCGCCGAAGCTTCCGACCGTGGCGGCGAGCGCTCCGAGGACGCCCTGCTCGGCGCAGGTATCGCAATCGTCGCTGTCGAAGGCGTCACCGACGAAGCAGCGGTAGCAGGGTTTTCCCGCCTCCCAGCCGCGGTAGAGGCCGATCTGCCCCTGAAACTGGACGGCGGCTGCCGAGACGAGCGGAATGCGGAGAGCGGTTGCGCAGTCGCTGACGGTTAGCCGCGTCGCGAAATTGTCGCTCCCGTCCAGAACCAGATCGTGTCCGGCGATCAGGTCTCCGACATTCGCGCCATCGAGCCGCTGCTGAACGGGAATCGCCTCGACGTGCGGGTTCAGTGCTCGCGCGAACTGAGCTGCGAGCTGCGCCTTCGGCTGCCCGACCTCGTTGTCGCGAAAGATGGGCTGGCGTTGCAGGTTGGAGCGCTCGACGTCGCCATCGTCGATGATCGTCAGCTTGCCGATTCCGGCTCCCGCAAGCGCGGGGATCGCCGCGCTTCCGATCCCGCCCGCGCCGATGACAGCGACGGAAGCGGCCTTAAGCTTGCGCTGCCCGATGCCGCCGACCTGCGGAAGGACGATGTGCCGCGCATAGCGGTCGAGTTCGTCGTCGCTCAAGGTCGTCACCGGCCGGTGCTTCCGAAGCCCCCGCTTCCCCGTTCGGTCTCGCTGAGTTCCTGCGCCTCGACGAAATCGGCGCGAAGCACCGGCGCCGGCACCAGCTGCGCGATCCGCTCGCCGCGACGGATCTCGAACGGCTCCTGCCCCAGGTTGATCAGGATGACCTTCACCTCGCCGCGATAATCGCTGTCGATCGTGCCGGGCGTGTTGAGGCAGGTGATCCCGTGCTTCATCGCGAGGCCGGAGCGCGGGCGGACCTGCACTTCGTATCCGCGCGGGATCTCGATGGCGAAGCCGGTCGCGACGGCGTGCCGCTCGCCTGGCTGCAACGTCAGCTCCTCGGCCGCGCTCACATCGAGCCCGACGGCGTCCTCGCTTGCGTAGCGGGGCAATGGCAGGCCTTCGCCATGGGGCAGCCGGAACAGTTTTATCTCGATCATCGAAGCTCCTTGGCAATCCGCTCGACCAAACGGCGCGCGACCTCGTCCTTGGGCATTTCCGGCCAATGTTCGACCCCGTCGCTCGTGATCAGGTGAACGCGATTGTGGTCCCCGCCCATCACATCACCGGAAACGTCGTTCGCGACGATCCAGTCGGCGCCCTTGCCGACCTGCTTCGCAATCGCATTCTCGACGACGTTCGAAGTCTCCGCAGCAAAACCGACCAGCAGGGCAGGGCGCTCGGGACTGGCGGAAAGCTCGGCCAGAATGTCGGGGTTGGGGAGGAAAGTCAGCTTCGGCGGGCCGTCGGATTTCTTGAGCTTGATCGGCGATTCCTCGACCCGCCAGTCGGCCACGGCCGCGACCAGGACCGCGGCGTCGGCCGGCAGCGCGTCCGCCACCGCCCGGGCCATCTGCCGGGCTGTCTCCACATCGACTCGCTCCACGCCTTCCGGGGTTTCGAGCGCGACCGGCCCGGCAACCAAAGTCACCCGCGCTCCGGCGCCCGCCGCTGCGGCAGCGATCGCGAAACCCTGTCGTCCCGAGGAGCGGTTGGCGATGACTCGCACCGGGTCGATCGGCTCGTGGGTCGGGCCGGCGGTGACGAGGACGTGCTTGCCTTCAAGGCTCACTTCAGCAGGTCGCCGATCGCATCGACGATTTGCTGCGGCTCCGGAAGGCGTCCGGGTCCGAACTCGCCGCAGGCCATCTAGCCCTCCGCCGGCTCGATGACGCGCACCCCATCGGCCTTGAGCTGGACGACATTGCGTTGCGTGGCAGCGTGCTGCCACATCCGGACGTTCATCGCCGGAGCGACGACGACCGGCTTGTCGGTGGCGAGAAGCAGAGTGGTCGCGAGATTATCTGCAATTCCTGCCGCCATTTTCGCCAACAGGTCCGCCGTTGCCGGACACACGAGAATGAAATCGGCAGAGCGCGACAGCTGGATGTGTCCAATCTCGATCTCGTCCTTCAGCTCCCAGAGCGAGCTGTAGACGGGACTCTCGGCCAGTGTTCCGAGGCTCATCGCAGTGACGAAATGTTCGCCGCCCTTCGTCAGCACGGGCGTGACCTCGTGGCCCGCCTTTTTCAGCAGGCGAACGAGCTCCAGCGACTTGTAGGCGGCAATGCCGCCGCCGACGATCAGAAGCACCTTGCTCATCGATCCGCCTTTGCCTTCGCTCGCCGGCGAAGTCGAGAGAAGGCAGGGTTTGGCACCTGTTCGATGCGTGGGCGTTATGACGCCATGAACCAGCTGTTCACGCGTATTTCCAGCCGCATTTCGGGCTTGGCCGGCAAGGCCATCACCTTCCTTCTCGCCGTGCTGATCATCGTCGTCTGGGGACTGAGCGGACCGATCTTCCACTTCTCCGATACCTGGCAGCTGGTCGTGAACACCGGAACGACGATCGTGACCTTCCTGATGGTGTTCCTGATCCAGAACAGCCAGAATCGCGATTCTGCTGCGTTGCAGGCGAAGCTCGATGAGCTGCTGCGCGCCGTCGAGGGCGCCCGGGAGCACGACTTCGTCGGGGTCGAGCACCTGACCGACGATCAGATCGAACGAATCCGCCAGGTCGTCGAGAAGGACAGCAATTCAAACCACCGCAATGCCGGCGCCGAGACGACCTCCCACGGCAGTTCGGCGGCAGTCCGCTAGAAAAGCCAGGTCAGAAACGCGGCGACCGCTCCGCCCGCGATCGCGGCGAGCGCATAGGCCGACCAGCGGGCCGGCCTGACCGGCTCGATCTCCGGAAGCGGCGGCGAAGGGGGCGCTGCACCGGCGGGCGGATAATATTGATCGATCCGATTGATGAGGTCCGGAATCCTCTTGAACGCCCTTACGGCCTCGACAATCCGGTCTGCATAATAAGCTTCCGGCCCGAGCTCCGAGCGCATCCATTCGTGAAGGAATGGCTCGGCGGTCTCCCACATGTTGATGTCGGGATCGAGCTTGCTGGCCACACCTTCGTTCATCACGATCGACTTCTGGAGAAGCAGCAGGTGCGGCTGGGTCGGCATGTCGAAGTCGCGCGTGATCGAAAACAGGCTTTCCAGCATCCGCCCGACCGAAATCTCCTTCACTGGGAGGCCGCGGATCGGTTCGCCAGCAGCGCGGAGCGCCGTCGCGAACTCGTCGACGCTGTGGTGTGCCGGAACATATTGCGCCTCGAAATGGATTTCGGCGACGCGGCGGTAATTGCCGGTGATGAGCCCGTAGAGGATTTCGGCGAGCCAGACCCTCGCCCGCCGATCGACCCGCCCCATGATCCCGAAGTCGATAGCGGCAATCCTGCCGTCCGGCAGCGCGAAGAGATTGCCGTGGTGGAGGTCGGCGTGGAAGAAGCCGTCGACGATCGCCTGGCGAAGGAAGGCCCGGACCAGGGTCGCCGCAAGCGCGCTGCAGTCCTGGCCTTCGGCGATCAGCGCATCGCGATCGTTGAGCTTGATTCCCGGCAGCCATTCCAGGGTGAGCACGCGTCGAGCGGTCCGGCGCCAGTCGATTTCCGGGACATAGTAGCCCGGCTCGGCGACCATATTCTCCTTGAGCTCGGAAGCCGAAGCGGCCTCGCGCTGGAGGTCGAGCTCCCGCGCCGTCCACTGCTTGAACTGAGCGACGACGCGGCGGGGACGAAGCCGGGCCGCTTCGCCTCCGAACGATTCCACCTGCGCGGCCGTCCACTCGTAGGTATCGATCGCTCGGGCGAACTCCTCCTCGATGCCAGGGCGAAGGACCTTGACGGCCACGTCGCGGCCGTCGGTCGTCGTGGCGCGATGGACCTGTGCGATCGAGGCTGCGCCGATCGGCTCCGGATCGAAGGCGCTGTAAAGATGCTCGATCGGTGCCTCGAAGGCCCGTTCGATCTCTGCCTTGATCGCGGCGAACGGCGCCGGCGGAAGATTGTCCTGAAGCTTCGAAAGGTTGTCGGCCGCTTCCGCGCCGATGAGGTCGGGCCGTGTCGAAAGAGTCTGGCCGAGCTTGATTGCCGGCGGCCCGATTTCTTCCAGGGCCGCGGCATAATCGGGCGTCCTGGGCACGCGCGCTCCGAAGCGCGCAATCCGAGCGACCCGACGAACTTGCGGCGGGGTAAGGGGGTCCTTCTCGATGCCCTTCAGAGCGCCGTGCCGGGCGAGTGTCCGGCCCCACTTCAGCAGGCGCCACAGATGAATCGGATAAGCGGTCAAATCAGATCTTCCAGCCGGACCATATGCACACCAGCCCGCCGAGGATGGGCTCGGCCCGCGTCTGGCTGAAACCTGCCTCTGCGATCATCCTGCGGAATTGCTCGGGCTTCGGGAAGCGCCGGATGGATTCGACGAGATAGCGATAGCTGTCCTCGTCGCGGGCGACGACTTTGCCGACGCGCGGGATGACCTTGTCGGAATAAAGCTCGTAGATGTCGGCGAAACCGGGCCAGTCGCTGGTGGAGAATTCCAGGCAGAAGAAGCGTCCGCCGTGCGTGAGGACCCGGTGCGCTTCCTTCAGTGCGGACGGGATATCGGTAACGTTCCGGATTCCGAAAGCGATCGTATAGGCGTCGAAGCTCGAAGCCTCGAAGCTCAGCGCCTCGGCGTTCTCCTGCTTCCACGAAAGGCCAGCTAACCCTCGCGCTTTCGCCCGCTCCATCCCGACGGCGAGCATGTCCGCATTGATGTCGGCGACGGTGATCTGGGCGCCGCTTCGGGCCATTCGAAAGGCCACGTCCCCCGTCCCTCCGGCCATGTCGAGAATGGTCTCGCCGCGTCTCGGCTTCACTCGGGAGACGAAGCGGTCCTTCCAGCGGCGATGGAGACCCGCGGACATGAGGTCGTTCATCAAATCGTAGCGGCGAGCGACCGAGCTGAAGACCCGGCCGACCCGGCGGGTCTTTTCCTCGCGGCTGACGACCTCGTCGCCGAAATTTACCTGATCGGTCATAGAGCCACGCCTCTAGCGGCCTTGGCGGGGCTCCGCCATATCGCTGCTGTGCCAGAGCTTCCTGAAGTCGAAACCACCGTGCGCGGCCTTGAGAAGGTACTGCAGGACAAACGGATCGCCCGGGTCGAGCTGCGCCGCGCCGACCTCCGCCGGGCCTTTCCGGCCGATCTCGGCCAGCGGCTGACGGGCGCAAGAGTTACCTCGCTCGGCCGACGCGGCAAGTTTGGGCTGATCGACACCGATCGGGGCGACACGCTGGTCTTCCACTTGGGCATGTCGGGAAAGTGGCGCGTCGATCCGCACGAGAGTCACGCCCACGACCATCTGCTGATCGAGACGGAGCAGGGGCGGCGTCTTGCGCTCAACGATCCGCGAAGATTCGGATCGGTAGATCTCGTGCCGACTCCGGAAGTGGAGAACTGGGGCCCCATCGGTGAACTTGGGCCGGAGCCGACGGAGCTCGACGCCGATTGGCTCCACGAGCGGCTCAGCGGGCGAAGCGCACCGATCAAGGCGCTTCTTCTCGATCAGCGGATCGTGGCCGGCCTCGGCAATATTTATGTCTGCGAGGCGCTCCACCGCGCCCACATCAATCCGCGCCGTGCCGCCGGTCGCCTGCCTCGCGACAGTATCGGTCGCCTGGTTGTTGCCATCGGCGAAGTCATCGCCGAAGCGATCGAGGCGGGCGGATCGACGCTTCGCGACTATGCGCGGCCGGACGGGGAGCTTGGCTATTTCTCCAAGCGCTTCGCGGTCTACGACCGTGAGGGGAAGGCCTGCCCGTGTGGCGGAACGGTGCGACGGATTGTCCAGGGTGGACGCTCCACCTTCTATTGTCCGAAGTGCCAACGTTGACCCGAATCGCCTCGGGCTGTAGGGGAGCGCGCATATCGGCGCGGGGGCTCGCCCTCCGGCGCCGCCTTTTCATGAACCGAGGAAGTCTGTAGAAATGGCGAATACGCCGCAAGCCAAGAAGCGAATCCGTCGCAACGCGAATCGCGCGACGATCAACCATGCTCGAATCAGCCGGATCCGGACGTTCGTGAAGCAGGTCGAATCGGCGCTCGCGGCCGGAAAGAAGAAGGAAGCGGCCGAGGCGCTCAAAATGGCACAGCCGGAGCTGGCTCGCGGAGTCGCCCGCGGAGTCCTGCACAAGAATACGGCGTCGCGGAAATTGTCGCGCCTGTCCAAGAGGGTTGCCGCACTGGGCTGACACGCCCTCGCAGAAAGAGCCTCTAAACGGGCCGTCGGATGTTCCGGTGGCCCGTTTCATTTGGCCACTTCAAAAAAGGTAGGAATCTCCGCGATTCGCGAGATTACCCGATTTTTAACGTTGCAAAACTTGGCGGTTTTTGGCGGTTTCCGCGCGATTCTGTCAGTTTTCCGTGTCAAGATCATTTATTTCACTTCCGTGAAAAATCGGGTCTTGAAACCTTCCGCCTAGGCTTTCAAAAACAGCTTTCCGAGGCGCGAATCCGCGCCGGGGGCAAGAGAGACGAGAGGCAATCGGGCCCGCGAATCGCATCGCGGGCGACGGGATCCTTTTGTCTTCGCCAGGGGGTAAGCAGAGGGAGGCGCGAGCCAGTGCAAGGCGGACGGACGGACTCGTGCCAGCTGGACGATCCCAAGATCGTCGCACCGCTTGAGGCAGCCTGGGAGTCGATCCGGACGGGCCTTCGACGGGACCTCGGCGCACGCACGTTCGACGGCTGGCTGAAACCCGCGTCGCTGGGGGCTTTCGATCCGGACAGCGGATCGCTCGACCTCGTCATGCCGAGCCAGTTCATGGCCGACTGGGTTCGCTCCCATTTCGGAGAGCGTCTGATTCTGGCGTGGAAGACGACGCTTCCGGTCGTTCGCGACGTCCGAATCGTGACGACGGCCGATGCCCCCCGCCCCGCGCCGCTGCTGGTTCTCGAGGAGATTCCGGCGGCAAGGGTCGAGCGCGATCCATCGGCCCCGAATTTCGATCCGCGCTATCGGTTCGAAAGCTTCGTGGTCGGGAAGGCCAATGAAGTTGCCGCGACCGCTGCGCGGACGCTCGCCACCGCCGACCAGGTCAGCTTCAATCCGCTTTTCATCCATGGCGGCACAGGGCGCGGAAAGACCCACCTTCTCCACGCGATCGGTCATACTTTCGGGGAGCGCTATCCGGCGGCTCGGATCGTCTCGATGTCGGCCGAGAAATTCATGGTCGAGTTCATCCGCGCCTTGAAGGAAAACGACACGATCGGCTTCAAGAGCAGGCTGCGGGGTGCCGATCTGCTTCTGATTGACGACGTTCAGTTCATCGCCGGCAAGGATTCGACGCAGGAAGAATTCTTTCACACGATGAACGAGATCATCGGCGCCGGCAAAAGGCTCGTGATCACGTCCGACCGCGCTCCGCAGGACCTCGACGGAATCGCTCCGCGAATCCTGTCGCGGCTTTCCTGGGGTCTCGTCGCCGACATCAATTCTGCCGACTTCGAGCTTCGCTACAACATCATCGTCGCGAAATTGGCGCTTCTTCCGGCCGTCGAGATGCCGCGCAACGTGATCGAGTTCCTGGCTCGCCGGGTCACGTCGAGCGTCCGGGAACTGGAAGGGGCGCTGAATCGCATTGCCGCTTATGCGATGATGACCGGGCGCGAAATCGACATCGCCTTCGTCGAGGAAGTCCTCGCCAACGTCCTTCGGGCGAACCAGCGCCGGATTTCCATCGACGAGATCCAGACCCAGGTCGCCGAGCATTATCGCATCCGCAAGGCCGAGATGACGTCTGCTCGCCGCGCCCGCGAAGTCGCCCGGCCACGGCAAGTTGCGATGTACCTGTCGAAGCAGCTCACGCCGAAGTCCCTTCCGGACATTGGACGGCGGTTCGGCGGCCGCGATCATACGACAGTCATCCATGCCGTGCGGCAAATCGAGAAGCTGCGCGCCTGCGATTCCGAGCTCGACGCCGACATTCGGCTGCTGACTCGGCAGCTCGAGGGCTGATTTCACTCACTTCGTCCCACTGTCGCTAACGCTCTGCCTTGCAACGGAAAACATCGTGGGCCGATGCGTTTAGCGCGGCGATGCGGGGATTTGACGGAGGTTGAGTATGCCGACGAAAAAGACCGACAGTAGCCATAGCGGCCGGATGGGCGCGAGCAGTGGCCGTTCGACCAGCAGCAAGAGCCACAGCGGCTCCTCGCGCGATTCATCGAGCAGCCGCTCGAGCGCTTCCAGAAGCAGCACGAGAAAGAGCAGCCGCTAAGTCTTTGCGGTGGATGGGGACTGGCGTCCGGGCTTCGCGCCCGGGCGCCTTTCACTTATGTGCGTGAAGCGCGTCCGAGAGGGCTTCGGCCAATGTCGCCAGGCGGTAAGGCTTCAGGATAACCGGCCGCCCGCCCGTTCCGGTCTCGGCAATTTCCTGGCTGTAGCCGGTCGCCAGGACGACCGGCAGATCCGGCTTTTCACGAGACAAAGCTTCCGCGAGCTTCAGTCCGCCCATCCCCGGCATGACGACGTCGGAAAAGACGATGTCGAAATCCCTGGAACGCGCCAGCTCCAGCGCCTCCTCTCCGGATGAGGCGCGGGTGACGGTGTGCCCGAGTTCCGTAAGCAGCGCTTCTGCGAAAGCGGCCACTTCGGCGTTGTCTTCCACCACCAGGATCGACGAGCATTGCTGCTCCGCGATTCCGCCTGCCTTTGCCGCAGCGCTGACGACGGATTCGTCCGTGAGAACGCACGGAAGGCTTAACGTGATCGTGGTCCCTTCGCCGGGCAGGCTCTCGATGCTCGCTTCACCACCCGACTGAGTAACGAAGCCATAGACCTGGCTGAGGCCGAGTCCGGTCCCTTTGCCTGTGCCCTTGGTCGTGAAGAAAGGCTCGAAGGCGCGATCCAGGGTGTCGGCGTCCATTCCCTGGCCAGTGTCGGCGATTTCGAGGACGATCATCCGACCGGCGTCCTGGTTGATGTTGCGCGTGCGCATCGTCAGCGTGCCACCATTCGGCATCGCGTGATGCGAATTGGTGGCGATGTTGAGGATCGCCGACTGAAGCTGCGCCTTGTCGACCTCCACCGTGCAACCCTCGGCCGCGAGATCGAGCACCAGCTCGATGCGTTCGCCGATCGTTCGATCGATCATGTCCTGCATCTCTCGAATGAGATCACTGACGTCCACATGCTCGGGCTTGAGCGGCTGCCGGCGGGCGAAGCTCAGCAGCTGCGATGTCAGGGATGCGGCGTTGTTGCTCGCCTGAACGATCGCCTGGGCGAAACGAACCCGCTTGGAATCGGGCAATTCCGGCCGGCAGAGCATGTCGGCGGAGCCTTGGATGACGGTCAGCAAATTGTTGAAATCGTGCGCAATGCCGCCGGTGAGCTGCCCAAGCGCCTGCATTTTCTGGCTCTGGCGAAGCTGCTCTTCGGCCTTGGCTCGCTCCTCCATCTGCTCTTCGAGAAGCTCGTTGGCCTGCCCGAGCGCATCGGCGCGGTCGGTCAGTTGGCGGTTCGCTTCGCGCAACTGCGCCTGGGCGATGCCGAGCCCGGTCACAACCAGGGCGGCGACGAAGGCGAGCACGAACATCAGGCTATAGCGGGTGAAGCGCCGCGCTCCCGCTTCCTTGTCGACATCGAAATAGATGGTGCCGATGCGCTGTCCCGCCTTTTCCACCGGCGAGCTGACGCGCATCGCGTTTCCACCCGCCGGAGGTAATGCGGCGATCGTTTGCGGTACCGGCGAGCCGGTCCTATCGTAGCCTGCGATGGCGGATCCGTTCCGGTCGTACACGGCGACCATGCGGACCTGGTTGTTGACCCGGAAGGCGTTGACGGACTCCTGCGCCGCCACCGGATCGTCGAAGTCCAGGGGCGCAGCTTCCGAGGCAGCAAGGATGTCGACGAGACCCTGCACCTGCTCGAGCCGCTCGCGGCTGTAGCTCACATTGTAAGTCAGAATGATCGCGATGCCGGCGAGCAGGATGAGGATCGCGGCGCCGAACACCGCGACGGGCGCCGATTTCCATTTGCCGCGGATTGTCAGGCTCATCGTTGCTTCACGCCCACCGCGAGCGCGAGAAGACGCGAGCTGATTGAGATTCCGTCCGATGATGCTTCGGCTTCGTCGATGTAGAAACGGACTCGGCCGTCGATGACGGAGAAATGGATGATGCCACGCTGGCCGCCGTTTCGCGCATCGGTCACCGTCAGGATCGGTTTCCCGCGAAGCGCCGCCAGGATCTGGCTGACCGACTGGCTTCGGCTGCCGGTTACGTAAGCAATGTGGCAGTCGCCCGCTCCAGTCGCACTGTCGAGGTGGCGGACGACGATCCTTCGGCCATCCACTGACTGCGCTCGCGCTGCCGAATCCAGCCCCCCGCCGAATGGGTCCGCACCGACAACGCAGAGAACGTACGGATTGGAGCCGCTGGGCATCGCGGCTGGCGGCCAGGTCACATAGCGCGCGAAGCGCGGGAGGAAGGCTGCCTTCACGTCCGCTTCCGATACCGCCGAGCTCGCCGGGATCGACACCACCAGCACGGTCGCACCGATCATCGCGGCTAGGATATGGCGGCCCCAGCGCATCAGAACGTCACGCGGGTCCCCACGAGGATGCTGCGCTCGGGCAATTGCGCGGCCTGATTGTTGCTCTCCTGGTGCTTGTGGTGGAGCAGGTTGCTTCCATCGAGGAAGAGTTCGAGCCGCTGGGTCAGGCGATAGGCGAGCCTTCCGCCCAGCTCGACATAGGAGCCGAGCTCCGGCGCCTGGTCGATATGGCCGACCGCCCGGCCGTGGAGGTTGAGCTGGAGGCGAGGCGCGAGATCGAATTCGGAGCGCGCCGTCAGCTGCCAGTTCGGATCGCTTCCAAGCGCATTGAACGGCGCCAGGTCGATATGGCCCGGCTTGAGGTGCAGGTCCTTCCACAATGTCGATCCGCCCAGCCAGAGCCGCCAGATCGGAATCACCTGCATCGTCGCCCAGGCTTCGATCCCGTAGGTTGTTCCTTCGCGGCCGTTCTTCAGCTGGAAGGGCGGGGTGCCGTCCGTCGCGAATTCGGTGGTTCGAATATCGTCATAGAAATTGACGAAACCCGAAATCGACAGGCTCGTGGATCGGCTGGGTTGCCCGCGATAGCCGGCTTCGACCGCGACCAGCTTTTCGGAAGTGAAGTCGGGCGCCTGCAGGAGAAACCCGGGAGCTTCAAGCTGCCGGTCGATTCGCGACGGAGTGCGGACCGCGCGCGAGACGGCGGCCCAAACGAGGTTTCGCGAATTCGGCTGCCAGGCGACCCGAAGGTTTGGAAGCACCTGCCACCCGACGAAGGTCGACTTTTCGACCTTCACGCCGGCAATCACGTCGACGGTGGGGGTGAGGCTGAAGCGGTCCTGGGCGAACAGATTATAGACCCACAACCGCCGGCTGTCCGGGACCAGCTCGAAGAAGTTCAAATCGTTGATGAACAGGTCCCGGGTGGTTCGGATTCCTGCTCCGGCCACGATGTGATGGCGGCCGCTGTTGAGATTGAATTGCCCTTGCCCGTCGAATGTTTTGACGGAATCGACGGTTTCGAGCAGCTCGCGCCGGAAATCGTCGTAATAAGCCTGGACCTGGAACGAGCTCGAATCGCCCAGCGACCGCGACCATCGCGTGAGGATGTTCCCCCCTCGCACATTGTCGCCCGACAGCGTGTCGGAATCGCTGTGGAAGAGGTCGCCCTGGACGGTGACATGGTTGCCGTCGTCTCCGAAATCGGAGCGGAGGCCCGCCTGCCACCCGCGGAAATCGTCGTCGACCTCAGGCCGGCCGGGCGCCGCGGGGAAGCCTTCGTTATCGTGCCAATCGGCATAGACCCGCATTGCTCCGGAGCTTCCGACCGGGAAGCCGTACCGAAGGCCCGCCGTTCGTTCGAGCGCTCCGGCGGTGACTCGGGCGAGACCGCCGATCGTATCCTCGGCGTCCTTGGTCGTGATGTTGATGACGCCGTTCACGGCGTTGGGTCCGAACAGCGTGCCGCCCGGGCCGCTGATCACCTCGATCTGCTGGATGTCTTCGAGCAACGGCGAGTGCAGGTTCCAGAAGATCGAAGAGGCGAGCGGGGTGTAGATCGTTCGGCCGTCGATCTGCGCCAGCACCTTGTTGCCGGCTTCCAGGCCGTTGAAGCCGCGCGCCGAGATTGCGTACTGGCTTGCGTCGATGCGCTGGACCTGCAGGTTCGGGGCAAGCCGAAGCACTTCGGGAAGCGAAGTCGCACCCGAATCGACGATGTCCTTGTTGGTGATGACGTAGAGCGCAGTCGGAGCCGAACTCAACGGCTCTTCGGTCTTCGACGCGGATTTGACCTCGATCTGGGCAAGCTGTTCGATCGAGAGGTTAGCCAGATCCTGCGCATCAACACCCTGCGCGGCACGCGCGGCTGAGCCGAACGCGAAATAAATGACGCACGCGCCGATTCCTAAAGTTCGTCGCATCGAATACCCGCCGGTCAATGAAATTCCCCCCGGCCGGCGCCTTGTGACGGGTTCGTCTCCAAGGCGCAAGGTTCGGGCGATTTCCGAGATGCGCAGGGACAAGCCTTGTCGGCGACGAACGCCTTTACTTCTTGCGGCGGTCCGCCTTCGGCAAGTGCGACCAAATGAACCAGGCGGCGGCGGCGACGAAGATCAGAACGATCACGGCATCCAGGCTATGGAAGATCTTCCGCAATTGCGGGTCCGAATTCCACCTGTCGCCGAGCGTGTAGCCGATTTGCGCGAGCACGTAGCACCAGATCCAGGAGCCGACGAACGTGTAGACCTGGAATGGGAGCATGCGCATCCTGGCAAGGCCCGCGGGGAAAGCGATGAAGGTCCGGATGACGGGGAGCAAGCGGCCGACGAAGACCATGATGCTTCCGTAGCGGGCGAATAGCCGTTCCGCCCGCTCCAGGTCCGAGTGGCGGATCAGAATATAGCGGCCCCAGCGCTCGATCGCGGGACGACCGCCATAGACCGCGACATAATAAGCCACGGTCGAGCCGAGGTTGCACCCGATCGCTCCCGCGGTGGCAGCCCCGATCAAGGTGAATCGTCCGGTGGACACCAGGTAGCCGGCGAACGGCATGATGACTTCGGATGGAAGGGGAATGCAGGCGGACTCGATCGCCATCAGAAGTGCGACGCCGACATAGCCGCCGGCCGAGATCACGGCCACGATCCAGCCGGCGAGGAAGGTGATTACGCGTTCGATCATCTTGTGGCGTTACCGAGTAAGCCCGACCGCGGCCTTGGCGGCGGCAAGGACGGGGGCTGCGACTTCGCTTGCGCGCTGGGCGCCCGCGTCGAGAATTCGATCGAGCTCGTCCGGGCTCCGGCGAAGATCCTCCAGCCGCTGCCGAATTGGGGAAATCAGAGCGACCAGCGCCTCGGCCAGCGCCGGCTTGAACGCGCCGAACCCCTGGCCCGCGAAGCTGCCGAGGACCTGTTCGACGCTTTGGCCAGTCACCGCGGCGTAAATCCCGACCAGGTTCTTCGCTTCCGGCCGCGCATCCAGGCCGTCCGCAGTCTGCGGAAGCGGCTCGGGATCGGTCTTGGCCTTGCGGATCTTCTGGGAAATCTCGTCGTCGCTGTCGGTCAGGCTGATCCGGCTCATCTCGGACGGATCGGACTTCGACATCTTGGACATGCCGTCGCGAAGGCTCATCACCCGCGCCGCTGTGCCGCCGCCGATATAGGGTTCGGGCGGAACGAAGAGATCGACGTCGAAGTCATTGTTGAACTTGAGCGCGATGTCGCGAGTCAGCTCCACGTGCTGCTTCTGGTCCTCGCCGACCGGCACATGCGTGGGCCGGTAAAGCAGGATGTCCGCTGCCTGGAGCACCGGGTAGGTATAAAGGCCGACGGACGCGCCCTCCCGGTTCTTCCCCGACTTTTCCTTGAACTGGGTCATTCGGTTGAGCCAGCCCACGCGCGCCGTGCACTGGAGGATCCAGGCCAGCTCCGAATGCGCCGGGACCGCGCTCTGCGCGAACAGCGTCGATTTGGCCGGGTCGATCCCACTCGCGATCAGCGCTGCCGCCATTTCGCGAACGTTGGACCTCAGCTCGTCCGGCTCGACGTCGATGGTAAGGGCGTGGAGATCGGCGAGGAAGAACAGGCACTCCGCCTCGTCCTGCATTCGAACCCACCGCAGGATCGCGCCAAGCAGATTTCCGAGGTGAAGGCCGCCGGTCGGCTGGATCCCGGAAAGCACTCGAGTGGGGCTCTTGCTTGTCATGCTTCGCGCGCTCGTCTCATCAGCAGTTTGAGGTCGTCGAGCGCGAACGCGCCCGTCAACAGACAAGCGAGCGCGTAGACGACGATTCCGGCGGTGACGAGGACAATCAGGCCGATTCCGCGATGAAGGATCGACCCGGTGAGATAGGGATCGATCGCCGGCGCGATCCAGAAGAGAGCGG
Source organism: Sphingomicrobium sp. (assembly GCA_051953395.1). Taxonomy (GTDB): domain Bacteria; phylum Pseudomonadota; class Alphaproteobacteria; order Sphingomonadales; family Sphingomonadaceae; genus Sphingomicrobium. The sequence goes on along the minus strand of JBQCIU010000010.1, from coordinate 39,714 downwards.
CCCCCATCAGAAGCGAAGCGATCAAAAGCCTGGGCATCCGGCGCCGAAGCCGGGCGTCGGCTTCGAAGTGCCCGCGCTTCCTCAGCGTTCGGTAGAGCATCCAGACGTTCACGCTGGAAGCGATTGCGGTCGCCAGCGGCGGACCGACATGGCCGAACCCGTAACGGCCGAAGAGCGGAATGAAGATGATATTGCCGACCAGGTTGATGCCGACGGACTGGACCGCGTAGCGAACGGGCGTCTTGGTGTCGTGGCGGGCATAATAGCCGGGCGTCAGCACCTTCACGAGAACGTAGGACGGCAGCCCCAGCGAAAAGGCGGAAAGGGCCCAGCTGCAGCGCATGCTGTCGATGTCGGTGAACCGGCCGTGCTGGAACAGTCCCCGGATGATCGGCTCCGACGCGAAGATGAAGGCGACCGTCGCCGGCAGGGTCAGGAAAAGAGCCAGCTCGATGCCGCGATTCTGGGTCTGCATCGCTTCGGCGCCGCGATCCTGGCTGAGCTGGCGCGAAATGGTCGGAAGAAGGATCGTCCCGAGGCCGATCCCGATCAGGCCGAGCGGCAACTGGTTCAGTCGGTCGGCATAATAGATGTAGGAGATGGAGCCCGGATCGAGCAGGCCGCCGGCAAGCGCGGTCGAGACGGCGAGATTCACCTGGACGGCGCCTGCGCCGATTGCGGCGGGGAGGATCAGCTTCAGCAGCTGGCGGACGTCGTCGTCGATCTTCGGACGCTTGATTGCAAGCCTCACTCCCACCTGCCTGCAGGCGAGCATCAACCATCCGAGCTGGAGGACCCCGCCGACGGTGACCGAGATCGCCTGCGCCCGCGCCGTTTCATAGGCATCGTGCCCGTGGAAGAACCACAGCGCGGCGATCATCGAAACATTGAGAAGGATGGGCGCTGCGGCGTTGACCCAGAATTTGTCGAGCGAATTCAGGATCCCGCCGAGCAGCGAAGCGAGGCTGATCAGCATCAGATAGGGGATGGTGATCCGCGACAAGGTCACCGCGAACGCGAACTGCTCCGGCGTCGGGTTCTTGAAGCCGCCCGACAGGCCCCAGGTGATCGGCCAAGCCGCGACCAGCATGGCCGCCGTGAACAGCACCAGCACCGGGAACAGGATCGCAAGCGTCTGCTCGGCGAAGCGGAGGCCGGCGCTGACGTCGTTCGCCTCGCCGACCTTGCGGTTGAACATCGGGATGAAGGCGGCGGAAAAGGCGCCCTCCGCGAACAGCGCCCGGAACATGTTGGGCAGGCGGAAGGCGACGAAGAAGGCGTCGGATGCGAAACCGGCGCCTACATAGCTCGCCTGCAGTGTGTCGCGGACGAGCGCGAGCACTCGGCTGACGAGTGTGAGCCCGCCGACAGATCCAAGCGAACGGGCGAGGTTCATCGCTCAATCCCCCCGCGAAATGCGGATATCAGGCTTCGCCGGAGCCTTCGTCGGCCGTGGCTTCCGCCGGCGTCCCCGCAGCATCGTCGCCCTGGCCCTGCTGCTGCTGAGTCGCCTCGAGCTGCGCCATGAAGGCGGCGCTGAAGTCGATCGGTTCGAGAAGCAGCGGCGGAAAGCCCATGTTCTGGATGGATTCGCAGATGATCTGGCGAGCGAACGGGAACAGAAGCCGCGGCGCTTCGACGAGGAGGAAGGGCGGAATGGCCTCTTCCGGGAAGTTGCGGATTCCGAACAGGCCGGCGAACGTCAGGTCGACGAGGAAGTGGACGCCGCTCTGCGACTGCGCGCGCACCTCCATCTTCATCGACACTTCCCTGACCTCGTCGGAGATCGCCTCGACACCGAGGTTGAAGTTGACGTCGACGCTCGGTTGATCCTGCCACTGGAACACCTGGGGCGCGCTCGGGCTCTCGACCGACAGGTCCTTGATATATTGCGCGAGCGTTGCAGCCTGGGGCTGGTTGGCGGCGTCGGCGCCGTTGCCGGAGTGATTGGGATCCTCTTGAGCCATGTCTTTTCGCCTTGAACCGGATGGGCGCGGACCCGGAGAAGGCCGGGCGCGTTCTTCGCCACGGCGCCTAGCAGTCGGTAAAATGCGGTGCAATGGCGAGGAGGCGTTGAAGCAGGCTTTGAATCTGGCCCGAGCCCGCATTATGTTCGTTTGAAGAAACTGGAATCTGGATCGCTCAGACTTGACTGTCATCATCATCCTGGCGCTCGTGGCGCTCTTCATCGGCCTCAGGCTCTACAGCGTGCTTGGCGAGCGCACTGGCCATGAGCAGCAGCCGATCCTGAAGCCGGCCGACCCCGACGCTCGGGTGGAACGGCCGGCACCGCCTGTCACGGCTGCGCCGCAGCCTGCCACCGATGCCGGCGATCTTGCCTATCTTCCGACGGCGGGACCCGGGGTGCGGGCGCTTCTGGCCGCGGACTCATCGTTCGACGTCGCCCAGTTCCTCGAGGGGGCGCAGGCCGCTTACCGGATGGTCCTGGAAGCTTTCTGGAGCGGCGATCTCGGCAAGGTCCGGCCGCACGTCGCGGACAATGTCTACGAGGCCTTCGCTTCGTCCGTGGAGCAGCGGGAGAAGGAAGGGCTTGTTCTCGACAACCGCCTTGTCACCATCGAGCAGGCCGTGATTTCGGCCGCCTCGATCGAGCAGACGGTCGCCTTCGTGACTGTGCGCTTCGAGGCGGACATCGCCGCCGTCACCCGCAACAAGGATGGCGAAGTGGTGGCCGGATCGATGAGCGATGCGGTCCAGACCCGCGACCTGTGGACGTTCCGTCGCGACGTCGCGTCGCGCGACCCCAACTGGCTTCTCGTCGAGACCGACGAGGAAGAGTGAGGGGCTGGCTTAGAGGGTTCGCCCTCGCGTCCTTCGCATTGCTCGCAGCCTGCGCCACCAGGCAAGTCGCGCCGCCGCCCGTCCAGCCGCCGCCCGTCCAGCCGCAACAGCCGCAGCAGCCTCCTGTTCCGCCGCCGCCGGCCAATGCGCTCGCCGCTGGCGTAACCCTCTCCGGCCCTGCAGTCCTCAACGAAACCGATGCTGAGCAGGCGCTCGCTGCCTTCCGGCTGAGCTGCCGGTCGGTGACTCGTCGAACGGACAAGTCGGGACTCACCAATCCTGCCGACTGGGCCGGCGTCTGCGCCCAGGCCGCGACCGTTCAACCAGGCGCCGCGGCGGGCTTTTTCCAGAGCGCGTTCGACTGGGTCCGGGTGGGTGACGGCAAGGCGTTCGCGACCGGATATTTCGAGCCGGAAATCCCGGCTTCGCCTGTTCAGGCGCCCGGCTATTCCATCCCGATCTACGTAACTCCGCCCGATCTTACCCGCTGCACCCTGCCCACGGGCCAGACCGGGCGCGGCCGGATCGATGAGACCGGCCAGTGTGTCCTCTATTTCTCCCGTGCGGAGATCGAGAACGGGGCGCTTGCCGGAAAGGGCCTGGAACTCGCCTGGGCCGCCGACCCCGTCGACCTCTTCTTCCTCCAGATCCAGGGCTCGGGCCGCCTTCGCTACCCGGACGGCACCGTCGTGAGGATCGGCTACGCGGAACAGAACGGCCGCGACTATGTGGCTGTCGGAAGGCTGCTCCGCGAACGGGGAATCCTGCCGCCCGGCGGCGCCAACATGGAATCGATCGTGGCGTGGATGCATGCCAACCCCGACCAGGCGCGACAGTTGATGCAGGAAGATCTCTCCTACATTTTCTTCAAGGTGCTCAACGGCCCGGGTCCGCTCGGAGCGCTGGGAATCCCGGTGACGCCGCAATCGAGCGTCGCATCCGACCCGAACTTCATTCCGTTGGGGGCGCCGGTCTTCCTGCTGCTGGACCGCCCCGAAGCGAGCGGAATCTGGGTCGCTCAGGACACCGGCGGCGCGATCAAGGGCGCGAACCGCGTCGACACCTTCTGGGGCGCCGGCGAGGCGGCGAAGCGGATTGCCGGCGGGATGTCCGCCAAAGGCTCGGCGCTGATCCTGATCCCCAAGGGCAGCGCCGCCCGTGCGATCGCTCAGCGCTGACGAGAAAGCGCTGTGGGAGCGGGTCGCCGCGACCATACGTCCGCTCTCGAGAGAAAGGCCCAGACCTGAGCGGAGCGGGGAGGCTCCCGAGGCGGCAAAGGAAGCGCAACCGGCGATCCGCGCTCCTCTCCGCCAGACTCCGGCGCGAGTCCCGCCTCGCGCGGCAGGGCCAGGACTTTCCGCGCAGACCCTCGATTCAAGCTGGGACCGGCGGCTGCGTTCGGGTGACATCCAGCCCGATCGGGTGATCGACCTTCACGGAATGACGCTCGACCGCGCATGGAGCGCCATCGACGCGGGGCTCGAGCGGTCGATTGCGGCACAGGACCGTGTCATCCTCCTGATCACCGGCCACGCGCGGCGTGGCGATCCACCGGTCCAGCGGGGCAAGATCAGAGCCGCCGTGCACGACTGGCTGGAGGTCTCGAGGCATGCTTCCAGGATCGCTGCGGTCAGGGGCGCTCACGGCCGCCACGGAGGAGGCGGAAGCCTCTACATTATTTTGCGCCGGGACCGCTCGAAATCCACGCTTTCTTAACCCTGTCAATTTAATCGAAACCTACAGACGGATCAGCCGTCGGACGGGGCGCGAACGACCGATGCAAGCAGCAACGGCCCAGAAGGTCAGCAACGCCATTCTTTCTGGCGCGGCCGGTCTTGCCTCGTTCATCTTCTCGCTGAGCGCGCTCCTCTACATCACCGAGCTCGACACGAAGATCATTGCGGCGCTCGTCGCCGGCTCATTCTGCCTGCTTATCAGCTACATCGCCTCTGAGCGGCCGAACAGCGAGAGCGCCCGCGCACTGTCGGCTCTAGGCGATCGGCTGCTGGCGGTGGAAGACGGCGACCTTGTCTCGCCCGCGCCGCCGATCGTCCGCCGGACGATGCCCAAGGTGGCGGCGGCGGTCGATACCTTGTTCGCGGAAGTTCGTGCATCGATCGAAAATGCCCACGCGCTCGGCATGTACGATCCGGTGACGTCGCTTCCCAACCGGCTGCATTTCCGGTCGGAGGCCGACAAGCTGCTGGGCGAGGTTCCCGACGGCAGCCGCGCGGCGATGCTGTTCGTCGATCTCGACCGCTTCAAGAACGTCAACGATAGCCTCGGACACGCACGGGGCGACCAGCTTCTGATCATGGTGGCCAACCGGCTGCGCGTGGTGGTGACAGCGGAGCTTAGCGAGACCCTCGCCCGGCGGCCGTTGCTCGCGCGCCTGGCCGGCGACGAGTTCACCATCTTTTTCCCGCAGATCGAATCGGTCGACGACGTCGAGCGCGTCGCGCGCCGCGTCGCCCTTGCCATCGCCGAGCCGTTCGAGCTGTACGGGCACAGCGTCGACATCGGCGCTTCCATCGGCGTTTCGGTCAGCCCCGATCATGGAACGAGCATCGAATCGCTGATGCGCGCGGCCGATATCGCGATGTATCGGGCGAAGTCGCGCGGCGGCGGGCAGCACTGCTTGTTCAACGATGACCTGGCGAACGAATATCACCAGAAGATCGAGACGGAGAAAGCGCTCACCGAGGCCGTGCAGCGCGGGGAATTCCAGCTTGCGCTGCAGCCCCAGCTCAGCCTGACGACCGGCGAGATCGTCGGCGCCGAGGCGCTGTTGCGGTGGAACCACCCGCGCGACGGAATGCGCATGCCCGGCACGTTCATTCCGGTGGCCGAGCGTACCGGCCTCGTCGCCGAGATCGGCGAATGGGTGATCGGCGAGGCCGCCCTGATCCTTGGCGGCTGGCACCGCGACGGCTTCAACCACCGGCTGTCGTTCAACGTGAGCCCCCGCCAGTTGGACCGGATCGATTTCTTCATCCGCCTTCGCCAGACCTTCGCCGACCACGGCGTGCCGTTGTCGATGATCGAACTGGAGTTCACCGAGAGCGCGGCGATGGAAGTGAGCGAATCCGTGCTCGCCGAGATCGCGGCGTTGCGGGACGACGGAGCGCGGATCGCAATCGACGACTTCGGCACCGGCTATTCGAATCTTGCCCGGTTGCGCTCGATGCCGCTCGACCGGGTCAAGCTCGACCCGTCGCTGATCGCCGACATCGAAACGTCGGAAAAAGCCCGCGTCATCGTCCAGGCGGTCGTCCAGCTGATCAAGGGCGTCGGCTGCGAGATCGTGGCCGAGGCGGTCGAGAACAGCGCGCAAGCCGACATTCTTCGCGCCATGGGCTGCGACACCGTCCAGGGTTTTGCGTTCGGCGAGCCGATCTTCGAACCGCAATACCGCGCGATGGTGAGCCATTCGGCCGGCGCAACGGCGGCCGATTCTGCCGCCTAGACGAAAACGCGCTTCAGGATCCCGCCGTAAATCCGCGATAGCGCCCGGATGTCCTCGACAGCCGCGCATTCCCCGATCTTGTGCATCGTTGCATTGGGCAGGCCGAAGTCCACGACCGGGCAGAGCTGGATCAGAAAGCGTCCGTCGGACGTGCCGCCGCTGGTCGACAGTTCCGGCGCCTCGCCGGTTTCCTCGCGGATCGCCTCGACGACGAGATCATAGAGAGGACCGGCGGGCGTGAGGAACGCCTCGCCGGAAATGCGCGAGCGCACCTTGGATCCGGGCGCCTCGCGTTCGGCAATCTCCTCGACCATTCGGACGAGGTCCGCCCCCTGGTGAAGATTGTTGAAGCGGATGTTCAGCTGGGCCGTCGCCGAGCCGGGGATGACATTGCTTGCGTGCGTCGGCGTATCGATGCCGGTGAACTCGAGATTCGACGGGGGGAAGACGTCCGTCCCGTCATCGAGGTGAAGGGCGCTCAGGGCCGAAACCACTCGGGATAGCGGCGGAATCGGGTTCGTTGCCCGGTGCGGGTAAGCCACGTGCCCCTGAACTCCCGGGACGTCGATCCACATGTTGACCGATCCGCGCCGTCCGATCTTCACCGTATCGCCCAGGCGCTCGACGGAGGTCGGCTCGCCGATCAGGATCATTTCCGGGCGAATCTGCCGCTCGTTGAGCCAGTCGATGATTCGCGGGGTGCCGTAGGTCGCATAACCCTCTTCATCGCCGGTGATCAGGAAAGAGAGGGTGCCGCCTTTCTGCTCGATCGCCGACACCGCTGCGACGAAGGCGGCGATGGCGCTCTTCATGTCGTTCGCGCCGCGTCCGACGAGCACACCGTCCTCGACCGCCGCCTCAAAGGGATCGACGGTCCAGTTCTCGCCCGCGGGAACCACGTCCAGATGGCCGGCAAAGCCGAAATGCGGCGAGCCTTCGCCCCGGATCGCGACCATGTTTTCGGTGGGACCGTCGGGCTCCTCGCCCATCACCCAGCGGTGAATGGTAAAGCCGAGGCGCTCCAGCTCGCCGGCAAGGATGTCGAACACTTCGCCGCGGGCCGGGGTCACGCTGCGGCATCTGATCAGCTCGCGGGCGAGCTCCACCGGGTCGATTGAAGCGGTCATTGCGAGCGACTAGCAAACAATCGTCGTCATTCCAGCGAAAGCTGGAATCTCGGGTCATTTCGCTGAGGCCCCAGCTTCCGCTGGGGCGACGAGACAGGAGGATCGATGCCGAAGCTGGACCTCGACAAGATCGAGCAGACCAACCGCACCGGCTATCCGGCGCCATTCGACAAGGACGTGGCGGGCCGCTGGTACCGCCGCCTCGCACCGGCCGGCGGACTGACGCAGTTCGGGGTGAGCCACGTGACCTTGAAACCCGGAGCCTGGTCGAGCCAGAGGCACTGGCACAACGAGGAAGACGAGTTCCTTGTCATGCTTTCAGGAGAGGCCGTCCTGGTTGAGGATGGAGGCAGCACCGTCCTCCGTTGTGGCGATTGCGCGGCGTGGCCAAAGGGCAGCACGAACGGCCACCACCTTCGCAATCAAAGCGATGCCGATTGCACTTTCGTAGTCGTGGGAAGCGGAGCAGGGGGCGCCGGCGGTTATTCCGACATCGACATGCTGTTCACAGCGGAAGGCAAATACGTCCGGAAGGACGGCACGCCTTACTGATTCTTTTCGCGCTCCCGCCGGAATTCGGCCTCGATCGCGACGCCGATGGCAATCCCGATCGCGATCCCCACGCCGATGTTGTGGAGCACTACGCCAACACCGATTCCGATGACGATTCCGATGACCATGCCGGAACCTTTGGATTCCTTCAGTTTCTCCATCACCTAGGCCGCCTCGTTCTCATACTGATCGATGACCCAGGGCTCGTCCTGCGCCTTGTCGATCCAGTCGTTGACGTCAGGATGCGAGAGAACGGCCTTCATGTACAGACCGGCGAACGGCGGAAGATCGACTCCGTAGGTAATGAACCGGGTGACGACCGGTGCGAACATCATGTCCGCGGCGCACCAATCCCCGAACAGGAAGTCGCCCGTCCCGCCGAAGCGTGCGCGCGCCTGCGCCCACAGCTGGAGGATGCGGTTGATCTCGTCGCGTACCGCATCCGAAAGCTCGATCGGCGGATAGGTCTTGCGCACGTTCATCGGCAGGTCGCGGCGAAGATTCGTGAAGCTGGAATGCATCTCCGCAGCCATTGAGCGGGCCATTCCGCGCGCCGTCTCGTCTTCCGGCCAGAAGCGATCGCGGCCGACCCGGTCGGCGAGGAACTCGATGATCGCAAGGCTGTCCCAGACGACGCACTCGCCGTCCCAAAGGATCGGCACCTTTCCCATCGACGGGGCGAACTCGTCGCCGTCGCGGCGCCTCGCCCATTCGTCGTCGAACATCGGGACGACCAGCTCTTCGAACTCCAGCCCCGATTGCCTGCAGGCGAGCCAGCCGCGCATGGACCAGCTGGAATAGGCGCGGTTGCCGATGATCAGTTTGAGCACGTCAGCTCCTATTGTGTCGCGGCTTCCAATATCGCCGTTCGCAGATCGGCGATCCCGCTACCCGTTTCGCTTGAAGTCGTGAAGATGGCGGGGTGAGCGGCCGGATGGCGAGCGGCCTCGGCCGCCACCTCCTCATAAACCCGTCCCAGCGCCGAGGGTTTCAGCTTGTCGCCCTTCGTGAGGACCAGGTGATAGCTCACCGCCGCCTCGTCGAGCATCTCCATCACCTCGCGGTCGACGTCTTTCAGCCCGTGGCGTGAATCGACCAGGACGAGAACCCGCTTCAGGACCGCCCGGCCGCGCAGATAATCGTTCACCAGCCGCCGCCAGCGCTTCACCATGTCCTTCGGAGCCTCGGCAAAGCCGTAGCCCGGCATGTCGACGAGCCGAATGCGCGGCGGGGCGGCCACGTCGAAGAAATTGAGCTCCTGCGTTCGTCCCGGCGTGTTCGAGGTTCGAGCCAGCGACTTGCGGTTCGTCAGGGCGTTGAGGAGCGAGCTTTTCCCGACGTTGGAGCGGCCGGCAAAGGCGATTTCCGGCACTTCGGGGTCGGGCAGGAACTTCAGCTCCGGCGCTGACTTCAGGAATTCGATCGGCCCGGCGAAGAGCTTGCGCGCGTGTTCTTCCAGGTCCGGGCCGTCGCTCATCAGCTTTGGACCGGATGGGTATCGCTGAAGTGCAGCCCGAAGCGCTTGTAGAGCCACCACTGCTGCGCAACCGTCAGGATATTGTTGGTCACCCAGTAGAGCAGAAGCCCCGCCGCGAATGGCGAGAGGATGAACATCATCACCCACGGCATCAGCGAGAAGATCTGCTGCTGTGTCGGATCCATCTGCTGCGGGTTGAGCTTGAAGGAGATCCACTGGGTAACGCCCAGCAGGATCGCCAGCACTCCAAGGTGCAGGAAGCCGGGCGGAGTGAAGTGCAGAAGCCCGAACAGGTTCACCGGCGTCAGCGGGTCCGGCGCGGAAAGGTCCCTGATCCACAAAGCGAACGGCTGGTGCCGCATTTCGACCGACACCATCAGCACCTTGTACAGCGCATAGAAGACCGGGATCTGCAGCAGGATCGGAAGACAGCCGGCGGCCGGATTGATCTTCTCTTCCTGGTACAGCTTCAGCATTTCCTGCTGCTGCTTGGCGCGGTCGTTCTTGAAGCGCTCCTGGATCGCTTTCAGCTTCGGCTGCACCTTGCGCATGGCCGCCATCGACTTGAACTGCTTCTGCGCGATCGGGAACATCAGCAGCCGGACGATGATCGTCAGGCAGATGATGGCGACGCCGAAGTTGCCGGTCGCGTGGAACAGCCAGTTCAACAGGTCGAAGATCGGCCGCATGAACCATTCGAACCAGCCCCAATCGATCGCCTTCGACAGTTTCGGGATGCCGGCGTCCTCGTAATTGTCGAGGAGGGTCTTTTCCTTGGCGCCCGCGAACAGGCGGGTATCGGTCTGCGAAGCGGCGCCCGGAGCGACGACTTGCGGACCTTCCGCATAATCGGCCTGGTAACCGCCGCCGGGAGTGCCGGTGAAGCTCGCCGCGATCTTCGGCGATCCGGCGGGCGCGAGCGCCGTCAGCCAATATTTGTCGGTGAAGCCGAGCCAGCCGCCATTGCTCGTGATGCGCTTCGACTGGCCGCCGTCGAGATCCTTCCAGTCGATCCCGTACTCCGCGGCCCCGTCGAGGTAGCCGATCGGTCCGACGTGCATCGTCCACGAGCTCTTGTCGACGGACATCTGGGACCGGCTCACCAGTCCGTAGGGGCGGACCTCAATCGCGGCCGACCCGCCGTTCTGAACGCGGTGGCGGATCGAGAAGAGGTAATTTTCATCGACGTTCACGACGATCTGGAAGGTCTGGCCCGTCGGATTGGTCCAGCTCAGCGTCAGCGGCCGCCCGGGCTCCAGAATGGGCGCGCTCGCGGTCCACTGCGTATCGGCGGTCGGAACCTGAATTCCCTGGGCGGTCCAGCCGAACGTCGCGAAATAGCTGCCGGGTGCGCCGGCTGGCGAGAGCAGCCGGACGGGCGGCGAATTGTCCGCGATGGTCTCCCGCTCCTTGGCCAGGACGAGATCGTCGAATCGCGCGCCCTTGAGGTTGATCGAGCCCTGCAGACTGGGAGTGCGGATCTGCACCCTGGGCGTCTGGCCGAGAACCTGCGACCTGTTCTGCATTTTCTGCGGAGCCGTCGCCGCCACCGGGCCGGCCTGAGGCTGCGGCGCCGGCTTCGGGGCTGCGGTCTCGACCTTCTCCGTTTTCGGAGGAGCCGAGGGAAGGAGCTTGTCCGACAGCATCGTCCAGCCGAGCAGCACGAGGGCGCTCAGCACGATTGCGAGGATCATGTTGCGGTTTTCGCTCACTTCGCCTGGAATCCTCGTGTTCGCTTCAAGGGACGGGGTCGTGGCCCTGGCCACCCCAGGGATGGCAGCGGCCGATACGTTTGATTGCGAGCCAGCCGCCGCGGAGCGCGCCATAGCGCGACAAAGCCGTAATGGCATAGGCCGAGCAACTCGGCTGGTAGCGGCAGGTCGGCGGAAGCACCTTCGACGGGCCCAGTTGCCAGGCTTTGCACAGCCAGATCAGAAGCCGGGAGATCATTTCGAGACACGCTGCAGGGCCTTTGCGAGGTCGTGCCTCAGGAGGGTGAAGTCGCGTTCGATCCCGCCGGAGCGGCCGATCATCACATGATCGGATCCGGGATGACCCAGCGTCGGGATGATTTCGCGCGCCAACGCCCGGAAGCGGCGCTTCATCCGGTTCCGGACAACTGCATTGCCGATCTTCTTGGTAACGGTGAATCCGACCCGCTTCAGGGGGTCTTCATCCCCGCGGTCACGGACGAGGAGGACGAATCCCGGCATTGCGGCGCGCCGTCCGGCGTTCGCCGCGAGGAAATCCGACCGCTTCTTCAGGATGGCTAGGCGCTGAGCTTCTTGCGGCCGCGGCCGCGGCGTGCGTTCAGCACCTTGCGTCCGCCGACGGTCGCCATGCGGGCCCGGAACCCGTGCCGCCGCGCGCGGACCAGATTGCTCGGTTGAAAGGTGCGCTTCATCGCTCATGCCTCAAAATTCAAAAGAAAAAGGGCCGCCTCATGGGCAGCCTCCGGTGTGCCGCGCCGATAGGGGAGGGCCTGGGCAAAGTCAATCGCTTCGGCCTTCCTGAATCTGCCGGCGCCGCTGGCGTTCGGCCTTGCGGATCGCTTCCCTGCGCCGGGCACTTTTTCGCCTGAGCGCAAGGTCGGTGTAACGGCCCGCCTTGGGCTGCCAGCGCTTCATTTTCACATAATGCCGCTTGGCCCACATGCTGGTCCTCAGGATCAGTGCGACTCCGGGCGCGATCAGGAAGACTCCACCGGGACCGGGAATGGGGGCGATGATAATCCCGGCGATGATGAGGAGCACGCCCAGCGCGAACATTCCCCACTCAACCCACGCCTTGTCGAAGAAGCGCTTGATTTGACGCCCGCTGATCATTCGCAGGGATGTGGCCATGGAAGCTTCACGGTGCAAGGCGCTTGCGACAGCGCTGTTCGCCGGTCTAGCAGGGTAGGGCCGAGCTAGGGGGATCGTTGCTTGCCAATGCGTTCGTAGATCATCGCGGCGGTGCCGCGTGACCGCAACCGTCGCCACAGTCGCATATCTCGGGCTCGAGGCCCGCGCGGTCGAAGTCCAGGTCCAGCTTTCCTCCGGCGTTCCGAAGTTCACGATCGTCGGTCTCGCGGACAAGGCGGTTGCCGAAAGCCGCGAGCGCGTGCGCGCCGCGCTCTCGTCGATCGGCCTCGCCCTTCCGCCGAAGGTCATAACCGTCAACCTGTCGCCGGCCGACCTGCCCAAAGAGGGCTCCCATTACGATCTTCCAATCGCCCTGGGCCTGCTGGCCGCCATCGGGGCCGCGGACGCCGAAACACTGTCCCACTATGTGGCCGTCGGGGAATTGTCGCTCGACGGACGAATCGCCGCGTCTCCGGGCGTTCTCCTCGCAGCGATCCATGCTTCCGCAGAGGACAAGGGGCTGATCTGCCCCGCCGCTCAGGGAAGCGAAGCCGCGTGGGCAGGCGAGCTCGATGTCATAGCGGCACCCGACCTTCTGGCGCTGCTGGCGCACCTCAAGGGCACGACCCTGCTTCAGCCGGCCGCTCCCGTGGAAGCGGAAGCGGCCGATGCGGGCCCCGACCTCGCTCAAGTCAAAGGCCAGGAAGTCGCCAAGCGAGCCCTCGAGATCGCCGCGGCCGGGGGACACAATCTTCTGATGAGCGGACCTCCAGGTGCCGGCAAATCGCTCCTTGCCGCCTGCCTTCCGGGGATCCTCCCGCCGCTCGAACCATCGGAAGCGCTCGAAGTGTCGATGGTCGCGTCAGTCGCCGGCGAGCTGAACGGCGGCAAGATCAGGCGGCGACGGCCGTACCGCGCACCCCACCATAGCGCCTCCATGCCGGCGCTGGTCGGCGGCGGACTGAAAGTGCGGCCGGGCGAAATCAGCCTTGCGCACCTCGGAGTCCTGTTCCTCGACGAGCTCCCCGAGTTTCAGCGGCAGGTGCTCGATTCGCTTCGCCAACCGCTGGAGACCGGCGATGTCAGCGTCGCGAGGGCGAATACCCACGTGACCTTCCCGGCGCGGGTTCAGCTGGTTGCGGCGATGAACCCGTGCCGCTGCGGGCATTTGGGCGACCCGGCGCTCGCCTGCAGCCGTGCGCCGCGCTGCGCCGCCGATTACCAGGCGCGCGTGTCGGGACCGCTCCTCGACCGAATCGATCTGCACGTCGACGTCCAGGGCGTTTCCGCCGCGGACCTGACGCTGCCGCCGCCTGCCGAAGGAAGCCGGGAAGTCGCCGCTCGGGTGGCAAGGGCACGCAAGGTGCAGTCGAACCGCTACAACGGCTCGGGCGTGCGGACCAACGCGGAAGCTGACGGAGAGCTCCTCGACCGCGTCGCGACGCCAGACGAGCCCGGCCGCAAGCTCCTCGCCGACGCTGCGGCCGCGATGCGGCTGTCGGCGCGCGGGTTTCATCGCGTGCTCAGGGTCGCCCGGACGGTGGCCGACCTCGCCGGAGCGGATGAGGTCGGGCGAATCCATGTCGCAGAGGCGCTCAGCTACCGGAGGCAGGCACCACGCAATTAGTTGCGCTGCAGATTCGAAGGCGTAGCATCCAGACTTCAACTGGGGAGGGGTAGCAATGATTCAAGCAATGACTCCGATCGACTGGGCGAAGCGGCCAATCGTGGAGAAATATGCCGATTTCACCGGCCGCGCGCCGCGCGCCGAATATTGGTGGTACGTGCTCGGAATCATTGTCGCTGCCGTCGTACTGACAATTATCGAGGGGATTCTTGGACTGAAAGGCATGGTGCTCGGCCTTTACGGCCCGTTGACCTGCCTTCTCATGCTGGGGACGTTTGTTCCGTCGATCGCCGTTGCGGCGCGTCGACTGCACGACACGAACCGGTCGGGGTGGCTGCAGCTGGTCGTCTATGTACCCTATGCAATCCTGTTGCTGGTCCGATCTGCGTTGGGTGGCGGATTCGGATCGATGGCCCTCGTCGGGATCATCGGGCTTCTGGCAATGGTCTGCGCGATCGTGTTGATCGTGTTCCTGGCGCTTCCGAGCGCCCCGGGCGACAACCGCTACGGTCCGAACCCCTACGGGGAAGGCGCCGGCGGGCCGGTCGCCGCGGAATAGAACACGGGTGGGCGCGTTGCTTGCAGGGCGCCCGTTCCCGGCGCATCGGTCGCGCATGACCGAGCAGCCGCCCGATACGATCCTCGCAATTCCGACACCGGCCCTGATTCTCGACCGGCGTCGGCTGCAGGCGAATGCCGAACGCATGCGGACGCGGGTCCATCAGCTCGGGGTGGGCCTGCGCCCGCATGTGAAGACCTCGAAGTCCATCGACGTTCTTCGGCTGCTTGCTGGCGACGTTCCGGGGCCGATCACCGTCTCGACGCTGGCGGAGGCGCGCTACTTCTTCGCGCATGGCGTCCGCGACATTCTCTATGCGGTCGGGATCGCGCCGGTGAAGCTGCCGCTCGTCGCGGCGCTGATCCGGGACGGCTGCGCCCTCCGGGTCATCCTCGACAGCGTCGAGGCTGCCGACGCGCTCCAGGCATTCGGGACGTCCCAAGCGCTGACGATCGAAGCGCTGATCGAAGTGGATACCGACGGCCATCGTGCCGGCGTGGCCCCGGACGCCGAGCTGCTGATCGAGATTGCGCGACGCCTCTGTTCCGGCCCCGGTGCCCGGCTGGCGGGCGTCATGACCCACGCCGGTGGCTCCTATTCGGCGCGGACGCTCGGCGAATTCGAGGCCATTGCGGAGCGCGAGCGTTCGGGAGCGGTTGCTGCCGCCCAGCGCCTCCGCTCGGCGGGCTTCCCCGTCGAGATCGTCAGCGTCGGATCGACGCCGACCGTCCACTACGCCCGCAACCTCGACGGCGTGACCGAGGCTCGGGTCGGCGTCTACGCGTTCGGCGACCTGGTCCAGGCCGAGCTCGGCACCTGTGCCATCGACGACATCGCGATCTCGGTGCTGGCGAGCGTCATCGGCCACAGCCGCGCGCATGGACGGGTTCTCGTCGACGCCGGCTTTCTCGCCCTCAGCCGTGACCGCGGCACCTCCGATTTCCCAGTCGACTGGGGCTATGGCGCGGTCTGCGACGCAAGAGGGGAGGTCATTCCCGGCGTGCGCGTCGAAAGCACGAACCAGGAGCATGGGATCGTCACCGCGATCTCCGGCGAGATCGACTGGTCGCGCTTCCCGATTGGCGGACGGGTGCGAATTCTGCCCAACCACGCCTGCGCCACAGCCGCGGCTTACGACCGCTATTTCGTCACCGACGACAACGAGCGCGTGGCGGACGTATGGGAGCGTATCAACGGGTGGTGACCTCGTGCCTCGGATCGCCATGTTCGGCAGTCCTTGGACTGCTGTCCGGGATCGTCGCCGTCGCTGGCGGCAAGCTGCCGGAGTGTACTGTTCCGTTGGTGCCCCTGGTCCGACTCGAACGGACACTCCGGTGAAGGAACTCGATTTTGAGTCGAGCGCGTCTACCATTCCGCCACAGGGGCCCCGCAGCCACGCCTAGCTAGGGCCAAGGCGGCATGTTCGCAATCCGCTAGCCCGCGCTTTGCGCGCCGGATATGCTGCGCCCGATGGACGCGAAGACCCGAACCCGGAAAGCGGATCCGGCGGAAGCGGCAAGCCAGGCGCATGCGCTTGCGGAAGCCTTCACCGCGAAGCGCGACCGCCTGCTGGCGGCGCTGACCCTGATCGCGGGCCTCGGGCTGATCGTGGCCCTCCCGTTTGCGTTTCGGGCGGGTGCGGAATTCTTCCTGCCCGTAACGGCCGCCCTGGTCGTCGCGGTCGCCCTGGTGCCGCTTCTCGAATGGTTCGAAAGGCGGGGAATCCCGTCACGCCTGGCGTCGGCGATGTGCATCCTCATCTTCCTGACGCTGACGATATTCGCGATCGGCTCAATCGTCCTTCCGGCGATCGACTGGGTGGCGCTCATTCCGGAGCGGATCGGCAAGGTGCAGGCGGCGCTCAACCCGCTGCTGGACGTCTACAAGAATTTCGATCGGTTCGTGGAGCGAATCGTCTCGCAGATCGCGATCAACCCGGAATCGCCGCGGACCGTCGCTGTCGAAACGCCCAATTCGATTTCATCCCTGCTGGCGACGTCGGCGCCGCATCTCCTCATCCAGCTGTTCTTCGCGCTGCTGGTGATTTTCTTCTTCCTCTCCGGCTGGACGGCGATGCGCAAGAAGACGATCGTCAGCCGCGGAAGCTTCGAAGGGGCGCTGGTCACGGCCCGGGTGATCCAGCAGGTCGTCGATTCGACTTCGACCTATCTCGGCACGATCACGGTCATCAATCTCGCGCTCGGCACTCTGACCGCGCTCATCATCTGGCAGCTGGGGATGACGTCTCCGGTCATGTGGGGCGGCATTGTCGCCGTCCTCAACTACATTCCTTATCTCGGTCCGATCGCCTCGGCCCTGTTGCTTTTCTTCGGCGGCCTGATGGTCTTCCCCGACGCCTGGTCGGCGATGCTTCCGCCGATGGTGTTCATCGGCCTTCACCTGGTGGAGGCGAATCTCGTTACCCCGATGATCGTCGGCGAAAAGCTGGAGATCAATCCGCTGGCGATCCTCATCTCACTGTCGTTCTGGTCGTGGGTCTGGGGTACGACGGGCGCGCTTCTGGCCGTTCCGCTGCTGATCATCATCAAGCAGATTTTCTCTGCCGCCGGCACGCCCGACATCGCGGGATTCCTGTTCGAGCATGGGACGCTGACCCATATCGGCGAGGACGAGGAAAATGACGATGGGCTTGTTGACAGCGATAGGGGGGTCACCTAGGTCGCGCCCGCTCACTCGAAGCGCTGCTTCGGTGTGGACCCAGGAAATCGCGCGGGTGTAGCTCAGTTGGTTAGAGCGCCGGCCTGTCACGCCGGAGGTCGCGGGTTCGAGCCCCGTCACTCGCGCCACTTCTTCAATTCGAAAGCTTGCAGTAGGCTCGTCGCGCGATGACGGCCGAGCGTTCCGCTTATGCAATCCTGGGGCTTCGACCCGGCGCCGGACGAGCCGAGGTTAATGATGCCTACCGCCGGCTGATGAAGGTCCACCACCCCGATCGGCCCGGAGGCGATTCCAATCGCGCCGCCGAGATCAACCGCGCCTACACCCTGCTTCGAAGGCGGCTCGGGGAGCCTGTCCGAATACCCGTGACGGTGCCGGTGCGGCGTGGCGGGCCGCCGAGATACCGGCGAGTGGGCTGGGTCGTCACCATTGCGATCGTCGGCGCCGCAATCGCGCTCGCCTACCGTGCCGAGCAGCATGGCCCACGACGCTCTGCGTTCCTGCTGTTCCCGGAGTGGGCGTCGCCCGCGCAGCCGGACAGAGGCGGCATCGACGAGGCGCGGCTTGCGAGCTTCGACACGCCGGTCCAGCCGCAAATCGTCAGCGGCGCCATTGCCGACGCAATAAAATTCCATTCGAACGGCGACCTCGCCGGGGCGAGCGCGTACAGCAGCGACTGCCAGAAAACGCTCCGGCGCGAACGGAACCTCGCGTGGTTCGATTCCTGCGCCGCTTTCGACGAAGCCATGCTGACCTTGTACGGCGACACCGGGCAGCCGGATTCGAGCCCGTTCAACGAATCAGCGGTCGTCACTCGGGAGATTGCGGCGGCCCGGATCCTTACGGACGACAGCCTCGGCGCGGACTCGCACCTCCACCAGATTCGTTCGCAAGTCGATCTCGAGATTTTGCCGATGCTCGATTCGGCAGCGGCAGCCGGCCACTAGTCTTTCGAGGCGGCGGTCGGTCCATAGCTTGCCGACGAGCCGAGCGGCTTCTGCGGCGCCTCCGGAGCGGAGCCCGTAAGCGTCCACTTCAGATTGTCGGAGGCCGCGACTTTCTCGACATAATCCTCGTGCGGCGCATTGTCCGCCGCTTTGCGAGCTGCAGCGAGAGTTGCGAGGTTGAACCGGATCGCGACCCGGCCAGCCGGCGCCTTCTGCACTTCCGCTCCAGGAATTTCGGCGACCTGCTCGGCCTCGGTCGTCGCCGGCCGGCTCGCAAAGGCGGCCAGAGCAGCGGATTTCAGAGCGGCGACATTCGGCTCCTGCCGGGCATATTTCTGGACGAAAGCCGCCGGTCTGCCCCAGCCTCCAGCCCATCGATAGAAGAGGTGAGCGCCGACCACGGCGTTCTTGGCCATCGTCGAAGCCCAATAGGGCACGACGTAATCGGCGTGATAATGGGTGGCCAGGCCGACCGGGCCGAAGACGGCTCCGTTAAGCGCGGCTTCGGCGATCTTCTTCGCCCGAGCCCAGCCGTCGGCGTCGGGACGCCGCTCCAGCGAGCCGTCGCAGGTGAACGTGAACTGGCACCCCGTCGAGCGAGTCGAGCCCTGGTAGACGACGCCGCAAACGCTTGACGGGAAAGCCGGGTGGCGGACGCGGTTGAGAACCACCTGGGCGACGGCGCGCTCACCGTCGGCACTCTGGTTGCCCGCTTCGTAATAGACGGCGCTGGCGAGGCAATCGAGCGCCCGCGAGCGAGTGGCTGCATCGGAATTGGCGAGCGAGAAGGGCGCGGCGACCGGGTTCGGCCCACTCGCCAGCGGGATCTCGTCATTTACGGCGATCGCCTGGTCCGGCGCGATGTTGCGGATGAGAAGAGGGGGCGGCTCGGGAGCGGTCTGCTCCGTGCGCACCGCGCCGATCTTGTCGAGGTTGGGAGTGGACCATGCGACTCCTCCGGCCGCAACGGCGCCGGCCAGCGCCAGCGCACCCAGTGCAGCAAGCTCGCGCGGGTGCTGGCGCCATAGCGCCACGGCCCTCTGGCGGGCGGGGAGGAGTGTCGACGTAGTCATTTGGAAGGTCGCGCTGATATAGTCAGCTAATACGGTAAGTTCAATGGCCGCCGCCTGAACGGTCGAACCATTCGAGTCCTTCCGGGCTCGCAAAGGCGTCGAGGTGGACATCCCAGGGATCGGCCGGGACCGTATCTTCCAGCCGTTGGACGGACCAGCCGACTCCGATCAATTTGGCCCCCGAACGCTTCAATCTGGCGATAACGCGGTCGTAATGACCTTTGCCTCGTCCCAGCCGGGCGCCGTGCGGATCGACCGCGATCAACGGCACCAGGATGAGATCGGGATCCACCGGCGGAGCGCTCTTTTTCGGCTGCATGATCCCGAACGGGCCCGGCACCAGCGGATCGCCGGCGAGGAAGCGGAACGGCTTGGCGGGATTGTGAAAGGCGGGGAAGGCGACGATCGCTCCGACCGCTCTTGCCTCTTCGATCGCGAGCAGCGGGCTGATCTCGCTTCCCATCGGCGCATAGCCAGCAACGACTTTCGCCGAGGCGCACAGGCCGGTGAGCTGGCGGGCCAGTCGCTCCTCCAGGAGGGTCCGAGTCGCATCGTCCAGCGTGCGGACGAACGCCTTGCGCGCCTCCATCGCGGCGAGCCGAAGCGAGTCCTTCGACAGAGGCGGGATCGGCTGTGCAGGGCCGCCCGGCGGAAGTGGAGGTGACGGGACCACCGTGGCCGTTTGCCGGAAATCCACTGACGCCACAAACGTCAGGTGGGTGCCGTATCGGCCTGACCAGGGTCAGACCAGGGACAGCTCCCTTGGATATTTAATCGCCTCAGGGATGTTCTTGGCCTCGTACCGGGCAGTACCCGTCGCTGCCTATTTAGGGCCGCGAGCTCTCGGTCTCAAGGGAATCGGCAAGCGATTCGAGTCGCTGCGCTAGCCGCTCGGCGCGCTGTGCGAGCTGCGGGTCGGGGCCGGCTGCTCCTGCCGATTCGGGCCGGTGATCGATGAGCTGGTCTGCGAGCAACAGCCCCGCGAAGAGGAGTTGCCGAGCTTCCGACAATGTGCCGAGCCCGGCCAGGGCTTCCCGGCTCTTGGCATCGACCATTCGGGCAGCGGTCCGAAGCGCTTCTTCCTCTCCGTCCCGGCAGGCGACCTTGTAGGGGCGGCCTGCAATGATGATGTCGACCTCCGCCATCAGATCGACGCCTCTCGAATCAGCTGGTCGAGTTCCGAGATCGCGCTCCTCACCTTGGCGCGGAGCTCGTCGTCGCGGCCGCTGGCGGGTGTCCGCTCCGCCATTGCGTGCTCGATCCGCGCAAGCGCGCGCTCGGCACGCTCCAGCGCCGCTGAAAGGCCCCCGTCATCCATCGCTCCCGCGTACGAAAGTTAGGGCGGCGGGGCAAGCGAGAGGCGGCAGTTGACGCTTGTCGAGTCACCGCCCAAAGGAGCCGCCATCGGCCCGCCGAATCCGGCCTACGGCCGCACCTGCTTGAGGAGCGAGACTTGCAGCCGACCCAACGCCGACTTGCCAACGCCATCCGCGCGCTGGCGATGGACGCGGTGGAGGCCGCCAACAGCGGCCACCCGGGCATGCCGATGGGCATGGCGGACGCGGCGACGGCTCTGTTCACTCGGCACCTGAAATTCGATCCGAAGGATCCGCACTGGCCCGACCGCGACAGGTTCATCCTGTCGGCCGGTCACGGGTCGATGCTGATCTATGCCTTGCTCTACCTCACCGGCTACGACCAGCCGACCATCGAGGACATCAGGAATTTCCGGCAAATCGGCAGCCCCTGTGCCGGGCACCCCGAGAATTTCGAGCTTCCCGGAGTCGAAGTCACCACCGGCCCATTGGGCCAGGGCTTCGCGATGGCGGTCGGGATGGCGATGGCGGAGCGCCACCTGAACGCCATCTACGGCGACGACATCGTCGACCACCGCACCTACGTCATCGCCGGCGACGGCGACTTGATGGAGGGCGTCAATCACGAAGCCGTCGGGCTTGCAGGCAATCTGAAGCTCAGCCGGCTGATCGTGCTTTGGGACGATAACCGGATCACCATCGACGGGTCGACGGACCTGTCGCGCAACGAAGACGTGCTTGCCCGATTCGCGGCAGCCCAGTGGCACACGGTGGAGTGCGACGGCCTCGACAGCGCCAAGGTTTCGAAAGCGATCGAAGCGGCCATCGCCGATCCGCGACCCTCGCTCATCCGCTGCAAGACGATCATCGGCTACGGCGCCCCCAACAAGCAGGGCACCGAGGCGACCCATGGCGCGGCGCTCGGGGCCGACGAAGTGGCTGCGGCGCGCAAGGAGCTCGGCTGGGATTCCCCGCCGTTCGAAATTCCGGAAGACGTGCTGTCGGCCTGGCGCAACGCCGGCAAGCGCGGCGAGGCCGATCACCGCGAATGGAACCGCCGGCTGAGCGAAAGCGGCAAGAAGGACGAATTCCTCGCCCGTATCGACGGCACGCCGGACGAGAGCTGGTTGAAACCCTATGTCCAATCCCTGATCGCCAATCCGCCGAAGGTCGCAACCCGGAAGGCGTCGGAGATGGCTCTGGAGGCGATCAACGCCGCCATTCCCTCGACGATTGGAGGCTCGGCCGACCTCACCGGCTCGAACAACACGAAAACCAAGGCGCTCCAGGCGCTTACGCCGGAGAACTACGCGGGCCGCTACGTCTATTACGGTATCCGCGAGTTCGGCATGGCCGCTGCCATGAACGGCATGGCGTTGCACGGCGGTGTCATCCCCTACGGCGGCACCTTCCTCGTCTTCACCGATTACGCTCGGCCGGCCATCCGGCTTTCCGCGCTGCAGCGGGCGAAGGTCATCTACGTGATGACGCACGACAGCATCGGCCTGGGCGAGGACGGGCCGACGCACCAGCCGATCGAGCACCTCCAGAGCCTTCGGGCCATGCCCGGGCTCGAGGTCTATCGTCCGTGCGACGCGGTCGAGACTGCCGAATGCTGGGCGCTGGCGCTGGCGAGCGACGGGCCGAGCATCCTCGCGCTCACGCGCCAGAACCTGTCGCCCATCCGGACCAAGGCCTCGGATGAGAACCTCAGTGCGCGCGGCGCCTATCGCGTGAAGGAGGCAGGGGCCGAACGGAAGGTCATCTTCCTGGCTACCGGCTCCGAGGTCGAAATCGCACTTGCTGCCGCCGAGCAGCTTGAAGGGCAGGGAATCGGTGCCGACGTGGTCTCCATGCCGAGCACGGAGCGCTTCGATTCCCAGCCCGCCGAATATCGCGAGGACATCCTGCCGGACGTTTCGAACCGGCAGATCCTGCGCGTTTCGGTCGAGGCGGGGACCACCTTCGGGTGGGAGCGCTACACCGGTCTCCATGGCCTCAGGATCGGGATCGACCGCTACGGCGTCTCTGCCCCGGCCAAGGACGCCTATGAATTCTTCGGACTGACCCCCGACGCGATCGTCGCGCGGGTGGTCGATCATATGCAAAAAAGGGACATGCGATGACGAAAGTGGCGATCAACGGCTTCGGGCGCATCGGGCGGCTGGTTGCCCGCGCGATCCTGGAGCGGCCGGACAGCGGGCTGGAGCTGGTTGCGATCAACGATCTCGCCGACGCGAAATCCAACGCGTGGCTGTTCAAGCGCGACAGCGTTCACGGAGTCTTCCCCGGCGAGGTCACGACCGACGGCAACGACATCATCGTCAACGGCAAGCGGATCCACGTGACTGCCGAGCGCGATCCCGCCAAGCTCCCGCACAAGGCGAACGGCGTCGACATCGCCCTCGAGTGCACCGGCTTCTTCACCGACCGGGCGGGCGGCGAGAAGCATCTGGAAGCTGGTGCCAAGCGGGTGCTGATCTCGGCTCCGGCGAAAGGCGTCGACCTCACCGTCGTCTACGGCGTCAACGACGACAAGCTCACGCCCGACATGAAGATTGTCTCCAACGCCTCGTGCACCACGAACTGTCTCGCTCCGGTCGCGAAGGTGCTGAACGACAGCATCGGCATCGAGCGCGGGCTGATGACGACGGTGCATGCTTACACCAACGACCAGAAGATCCTCGACCAGATCCACCCGGACCTGCGCCGTGCCCGTGCCGCGGCGATGTCGATGATCCCGACGACGACTGGCGCCGCGCGCGCTGTCGGCGAGGTTCTTCCGGAACTGAAGGGCAAGCTCGACGGATCGGCGGTCCGGGTTCCGGTTCCGGATGGAAGCCTGATCGACCTGACCTTCACGCCGAAGCGCGACACGAGCGTCGAGGAAGTGAATGGCGCGCTGAAGGCCGCCAGCGAGAGCGGCCGCCTCAGGGGCATCCTCGTCTATTCGGACGAGCCCCTGGTCTCGATCGACATCGTCCACACGCCGCAGAGCTCGACCGTCGACAGCCTCGAAACGGCAGTCCTCGAAGGCAAGCTCGTCCGCGTCGTCAGCTGGTACGACAATGAATGGGGCTTCTCGAACCGCATGGTCGATACCGCGGCAGCGATGGCGAAGCTGGGCTGAGGTTCACTATGCCGGGGTTCAAAACCCTCGACGACCTGCCGGAGGATTTGACCGGGAAGCGCGTGCTTGTCCGCGTCGACCTCAACGTGCCGATGGACGGCGCGAAGGTGACCGACGACACGCGTTTGCGGGCGATGCTTCCGACCGTTCTGGAGCTGAGCGACCGCGGCGCGGTCGTGCTCCTGCTCTCGCACTTCGGCCGGCCCAAGGGCGAACCGCGGCCCGACATGTCGACCGCGCAGCTAGTGCTTCCGATTCACCGGCTTGCGGGCCGCTCGGTTCGGTTCATCGAGGATTGCCAGGGCCCGGAAGCGGAGCGGGCGATCGCCACGATGCTGCCTGGAAATATCGGGGTCCTCGAGAACACCCGCTTCCATGCGGGCGAGGAAAAGAACGACCCGGCCCTGGCCAAAGCCATGGCCGCTCTCGGCGATTATTATGTGGACGATGCCTTTTCGGCGTCGCACCGCGCGCACGCCTCGACCGAAGGCGTAACGCATTACCTGCCGAGCTTTGCCGGTCGGGCGATGGAAGCGGAGCTGAAGGCGCTGGAGCGCGCGCTCGGCAATCCCGAGCGGCCGGTGGCAGCTGTGGTCGGGGGAGCCAAGGTCTCCACCAAGCTCGCCGTGCTCGGCCACCTCGTCGGCAAGGTCGATCACCTGATCATCGGCGGCGGGATGGCCAACACCTTTCTCGCCGCGCGCGGGATGAATGTCGGCAAGTCGCTTTGTGAGCATGACCTTACCGGCGAGGCGAATGCGATCATGGACCGCGCAGACGAAGCGGGCTGCACTATCCATTTGCCGTACGACGTCGTGGTCGCGAAGGAATTTGCGCCCAACCCTCCGAGCATGCGCACCTGCAACGTGCACGAGGTTCAGGCCGACGAGATGATCCTGGACGTCGGACCGGCGGCTGTCGAAGCCCTGTCCGACGTTCTCAAGGTCTGCCGCATCCTCGTCTGGAATGGTCCGCTCGGCGCGTTCGAGACTCCGCCGTTCGACGCGGCGACGGTCGCGCTCGCCAAGACCGCGGCTGCGCTGACCAAGGAAGGTTCGCTGGTGTCGGTCGCGGGCGGCGGCGACACGGTCGCGGCCTTGAACCATGCCGGAGTCACGCAGGATTTCAGCTTCGTCTCGACCGCGGGCGGCGCGTTCCTCGAATGGATGGAAGGCCGGACGCTTCCCGGAGTCGCCGCGCTCGAACGCGCATGATCACGATCCAGGGAATCGACCATGTCGTCTTCCGGATCGTCGATCTGCAAAAGGTCGCCGCGTTCTACATCGACGTGCTCGGCGCGCGGTGGGAGAAGAAGCAGGAGGACATCGGCCTTTACCAGCTTCGCGTCGGGAGCTCGCTCGTCGACCTCGTTCCCGTCGATGGCAAGCTTGGCCAGTCCGGTGGCGCAGCGCCAGGCCAAGAAGGCCGCAACGTCGATCACGTCTGTTTCCGGGTGCTCCCGTGGGATGGCGAGGCCGTCCTTTCGCACCTGAAACGCCACGGGATCGAAGGCGAGGTCGTCTCGCGCTATGGTGCCGAGGGAGACGGCCCGTCGATCTATTTGACTGACCCGGAAGGGAATATTCTTGAACTGAAGGGCCCGCCCTGGGCTCCGGTTCCAAACCGCTGAACAGGATGCATTCAATGACCCAGAATCAACAGATGCTCGACAAGATCCGAACCGCCAACGGCTTCATCGCCGCGCTCGACCAGTCGGGCGGCTCGACGCCCAAGGCGCTCAAGAATTACGGCTACAACGGCGACGAATGGTCGAGCGACGAGGAGATGTTCGGCCTCGTCCATGAGATGCGCGTCCGAATCATTACCTCGCCGCCGTTCAACGGAGACAAGATTCTCGGCGCAATCCTGTTCGAGAAGACGATGGACGGCGATGCCGACGGTCGCCCTGTGCCGGAATATCTCTGGAGCCGCGGGGTCGTCCCGTTCCTCAAGATCGACAAGGGGCTGGCCGACGAAGCGGACGGTGCCCAGCTGATGAAGGACAATCCGGGCCTCGATGCGCTGCTGGAGCGCGCCGTCGCAAAGGGTGTGTTCGGGACCAAGATGCGCTCGGTCATCAACTCGGCCAACCCGACCGGCATCGGCAATGCCGTCCGCCAGCAGTTCGAAGTTGCGGGACAGATCCTCGATCACGGCTTGGTGCCGATCATCGAGCCGGAAGTGAACATCAAGAGCGCCGACCGGGTGCAGTCGGACATGATGCTCCTCAATGAGCTGGAAAAGGCGCTGGACGCGCTTCCATCCGACCGCAAGGTGATGCTGAAGCTGTCGATCCCGGCGCAGCCCGGACTGTTCAACCCGCTCGTCCGCCACGAGAACGTGCTGCGCGTGGTCGCCCTTTCCGGCGGCTATTCGCGCGAGGAAGCGTGCCGCGAGCTGGCGATGAACCCGGGCATGGTCGCGAGCTTCTCGCGCGCGCTTCTCGAAGGACTCCGTCACGACATGAGCGATGAGGAGTTCAACGCCACGCTCGCCGCTTCGATCGACCAGATCTACGAAGCGTCGACCGAGAAGGTGCCGGCCTGACCTTGGACGAGGTCACCGCCGAATTTGCAGACGCTTTCGCTCCGGGGGAGCGAGGCCCATGCAAGCTCTACCTGATCAGCCCGCAGGAGGTCGGCGGAAGCTTCCCCGACCGCCTGAAAGCCGCCCTCGAGCCAGGCCTGGCCAGTGCATTCCAGCTGCGCGTGAAGGACGTCGAGGAACATGAGCTCGCGCGGCTGGCTGAGCCGCTGCAGAGAATCTGCGCCGATGCGGACGTCGCCTTCATCGTCAATGACAGCGTGTCGCTAGCGAAGCGGCTCGGCGCGGACGGCGTCCACCTCGGCCAGAGCGACGGTGACATTCGCGAAGCGCGCGCGCTGCTCGGCCCATCGGCGCAGATCGGCAAGACCTGCCACGACAGTCGCCACCTGGCGATGGAGGCCGGCGAGGCAGGCGCCGATTATGTGGCGTTCGGCGCCTTCTACCCGACCACTACGAAACCCAGCGACTATCGCCCCGATCCGTCGATCCTGCGCTGGTGGTCCACGCTGTTCGAAATCCCCTGCGTGGCGATCGGAGGAATCACTGCCGACAATGCCAAGCCGCTGGTTGAAGCCGGAGCGGATTTCCTGGCCGTCTGCCAGGCGGTTTGGGCGAAAGAGACTCCCGCCGAAGCGGTCCGCGCCTTCGAACAGGTCCTTGCCGGCTAGCTGAACGTCCGTTCGCGGTACCACTTCGTCACGACATATTTGATTCCCCCGCCGACGGGCTGCCCGCAATGTTCCGTCCAGGGATTGGGGCTACCGTCAGCCGCCATGTTGTTCCAGATGAGAATGCGTCCCAGCTTCGGCACCACATTGAGGTCGAGGTGGGTAAATCCCGTCGCGCCGCCGCTCTCCGGCTCGTTCAAATAGATCATCGCGGTCCAGGTCCGCTGGCCGCCATGCGCCGAATATTCCGGCCAATAGGGCTGATCGACGTAGAAAAAATCCGCGTGCGGCTTGAACTCCTGGCCGACTTCGTACCGCTGGCCCTGAAGGGGCTCGCCCCAGCTTCGGTCGATCCCCAGCATCCCTGCAATGCGGGTCTCGATGTCGGCGACGACGGGGTCATAGACGTCGAGATTGCAGCTCTGGCTGGTGCGGACTCCGTCGTATTTGTCCTTTTCGTACAGCGGGGACGGATAGAGGCCCGAGTCGATCCGCTCACGCAGCTGGCCGCACTCCTCCGCCGTGAGGAAATTCTCCTGGATGTAGAGCTGCACCGGACGTTCCGGAGCAGAGCCCAGGCGCCATGTGCGCGGCGTCGAATCGAGCTTCGCCCCGACGGCTCGCCCCACTTCCGCACGCAGGTCGGACATTTGCGTCGCGAACGGCGCGTCCGGAGGGTCGTAATAGACCGGAGTCTGGGGCTCGGTGGCCATTGCGCGCGAATGTGCTGCAGTTCGCGACCTTTGCCAATCAGCGATTGAGCTGTCCGATCATCGACTTCAGGGTCTGCGCGTCATCGATGGCATGGCCGTGGATGTCATTGTTGAAGTAACACCAGACGGCGCGTCCGCCGCGCGCCTGGTCGACGATCCACTCGGCCCAGTCCAACAGCCGATCGTCAGGATAGCGGCCCCAATATTTGCCCGCGCCGCCGTGGAAGCGCACGTAAGCCGCAGGCCCGACGGCGATCCGCTCGCTTTGCGATCCGCGCATGTCATGAACGCAAAAACCCGCTCCGTGGGCGTCGAGCAGCGCGTAGGTCTCCGGCACGTACCAGCTCTTGTTGCGGAACTCGAAAATGCTGGTGACGTCGTCCGGCAGCAGCTGGAGAAAGTCTGCCAGCCGATCCAGGTTGATGCCCATGGACGGCGGGAGCTGGTAAAGCATCGGGCCAAGGCGATCGCCGAGGTGGCGCGTGGCGGAAATCATCCGCTCCATCGGCTCCTCGCAATCGAGCAGCTTCTTGGCCTGGGTGATGAACCGGTTCGCCTTGACGGCGTAACAGAAGCCGGCAGGCGCCTGGTCGCGCCACTTCTCGAACGTGCCCGGCTTGGGCAAATGATAGAAACTGCTGTTGATTTCGACCGTGTCGAAATGCTCCGCGTAGAAGGCGAACCAGCGGCTCTGCGCCAGGCCCTTCGGGTAGAAGATCTCGCGCCAGTGCCTGTACTGCCAGCCGGAACAGCCGATGCGGATTTGTGCGCTCGCGGAAACTACCGTGGCCTCCATCGTTTCACTTCGACAACGGCGCACAGGCAAGGAGAGTTGCGCGTGGACCCAAGGCCGGATTCGAACCGGAGCGCCGCACCCACGGCGGCCAGGGTGCTGACGATCGTCTCGACGGCGGTCGTGACCGCCATCCTCACCAGCCTGTTCTGGATTTTCACGTTCAACATTTTCAGCGCTCCGCAGGAATTCGCTCCCGCCGGGAAGGTCACCGATGTCGAAAAGCCGGGGCAGCCGACGGTTGCGGTCGCCGAAGGGCTGGTGGTCGGACCGGCGGGCCTCGCCATTCCCGTCGAAGGCGTGAAGCAGACCGACCTCGTCGACACGTTCACCGCGGCGAGGGCTGGCGGGCGGGTGCATGACGCCCTCGACATCATGGCGCCGGAGGGAACTCCAGTGATTGCCGCGGCGCCGGGCACCGTCGAAAAGCTGTTCTTCAGCAACGGCGGAGGCGGGAATACGATCTACATCCGTTCCGACGACGGGAAGTGGATCTATTATTATGCCCATCTGCAGGGCTACGCGCCTGGTCTCGCCGAAGGGCAGCACGTCAAGCAGGGCCAGGTGATCGCTCGCGTTGGGCACACCGGCAACGCCAGCCCCGACGGACCGCACCTCCACTTCGCGATCAACCAGATGGCGCCGGGCCAGCGCTGGTGGCAGGGCGATCCGATCAATCCCTACCCGCTTCTTGCCGGACAGAAGGTCAACGGGTAAGGCCCGCGCCAATCCGCGGCTTCGCGCCGCGGCGGCTCTTTCATCAGTCTTGAAGCAGGTAGGCGGTCATGAAGATCAGCGGTGTGGACATTCGTCCCGGCAATATCATCGAATATGAAGGCGGCATCTGGCGCGCCGTGAAGATCCAGCACACGCAGCCGGGCAAGGGCGGCGCCTACATGCAGGTCGAGATGAAGAACCTCATCGACGGCCGCAAGACCAACGTCCGCTTCCGTTCCGCCGAGACGGTCGAGCGCGTTCGGCTCGACACCAAGGACTTCCAGTACCTCTACCATGACGGCGACATGCTCGTGTTCATGGACAAGGATACGTACGAACAGGTGATGCTCCCCGAGGACCTGATCGGCGAGCCGGCGGCCTTCCTTCAGGATGGCATGGATGTCGTCATGGAGCTGTACAACGAGAAGCCGATCAGCGTTCAGCTTCCCGACCAGATCGAAGCGACGATCGTCGAGGCGGACGCGGTGGTGAAGGGCCAGACGGCGAGCTCGAGCTACAAGCCCGCGGTCCTCGACAACGGCGTTCGAGTCATGGTGCCCCCCCACATCACCAGCGGAACCCGCATCGTCGTCGACACGTACAGCCGGGACTATGTGAAGCGCGCGGATTAAGCCCGAACCATGGTTTCCCACTCCGGCCTCATTACCGTGATGCAGCGCGCCGTCCGCAAGGCGGCGCCGCGGCTTCGGCGCGACTTCGGCGAAGTCGAGCAGCTGCAGGTCAGCCGCAAGGGCCCGGCCGACTTCGTGTCGATGGCCGACAAGCGTGCCGAACAGACCATCGTCGACGAGCTCCGCAACGCTCGGCCGGATTGGGGAATGCTGCTCGAGGAAGGCGGCGAGATCGCCGGCAATCCCGACAAGCCCCGATGGGTGGTGGACCCGCTCGATGGAACGACCAACTTCTTGCACGGAATCCCGCATTTCTCGATCTCCATCGCGGTCGAGGAGAAGCGCCCGGACGGGCGCGCCGAGATCACGCACGCGATGGTCTATCAGCCGCTCAACGACGAGGAGTTCTGGGCGGAGAAGGGAAGGGGTGCCTGGCTTCAGGATCGGCGGCTTCGAGTTTCGTCGCGGCGCGATCTTTCGGAAACCGTGATCGGCACCGGGATTCCGCACTGCGGTCGCGGCGATCCGGAACGCTGGGCCAAGATCTACGCCGCGGTCGGACCCAATGTCTCGGGAGTCCGGCGCTTCGGCTCCGCGGCGCTGGACCTCGCCTGGGTCGCGGCCGGACGTTTCGATGGCTTCTGGGAAGACGACCTCGACCCGTGGGACACGGCAGCGGGCGTCCTCCTGGTTCGCGAAGCGGGCGGGTTCATCACCGACTATCGCGGTGCCGACCGGGCTTACGAGCGCGGCGAATATGTCGCCGCCTCGGCAGCCATCCATTCGAAATTGCAGAAGCTCGTCGCGGGCGCGCTGCGTTAGGACGCCGGGCCTGCGCTAGCTTTGCGCCGCCACTTCCAGGTAGCCGATACTGAAGAGCTTTTCCGCGAGCGCGATCCGGACATCGGCCGGCAGATTTCCCGGCACGTCGCTCAACCGAAACATCGGCGCTTCGACCATGAAGGCCAGCGCCTGTTCCACGCCCCTGTGAACGTAGATTTTTCCGCCCGGGTAATTGAGCTCGATGAGCTTCTCGCCCGGGACCAGCGCACAAAGCGCCGAGTCCCTGCGCCGGAGAGAGGTATTGAGGTCGATCCTTCCGTGGCCGGCGGGCGGCGAGGGTTCGAGTTCCCGAATTGCGCCGGCGGCCCGCCTTCGGAGGGCGGATTGCAGGAACGCAGGCGCGTCGGCCGACTCCTGCAGGCGAGTTAGAGCGCCAGCAATCACCGGCAGCAGGTCTCGCGCATTCCAGCTCCCGAGCTGCGCTCGCAAATCGCCGCCCAAGGCTTCGCGGAACGTCCGGTCGGCGAGGGTCATCTGGTCGATCGCTGCAACCAGCGCGTCCCTGACCGTCACCGGGTGGAACATGAAGGAGATGTGCACCGATTCGGTCTCGCCCTCGACCGTATGGGCAAGGCCGCGCGGCACGTAGAGCACGTCCCCCGCCCGCATCGTTATGCGGGCAGGCTGCGGGACCGCTGCGACGGCCTGGTCGGGCATGATCATCAGGTTGGTGCGCAGCGGCGAAGGAGCGCCGGAAACCTCCCACTGCTTTTCGCCCAGCAGCTGGACTGCAATGATATCCCGGTCGTCGAAATGGACCGGCGCTCGAAGACCGCCCTTGCTCCAGAAGGCGGCCGCCGTGACCGGCTGGAGAACGCGGGTTTCCAGCGTTCGCGCCATGAGGTCCAGGGCAGGGGAGAATGGCCGCAGGTCGGGGAAACGGACGGAATAGCCCCGTTCGTGGAACAGCCGGATTCGATTGCGGAAGTCTTCCTGGCCGGCTGCAGGCCCGGTCCCCGGCGGAGGGCCGCTGGGGGTCACCGCGTGAAACCCGATCTTATCCGCAAGCGCAGCCCAGTTCGCGATTAGCAGCTCGGTCGGATCATCGCCGAGGAGCTTCACTCGCTCGAAATCCGGTCGTCCCTCGATGTGAATGAAACGCCCGTCGGCAAGCCGCTCGAGGAAGTCGGCGGGCTTTGCGGGGCGGAGCAGTTCCCCAAGTCTCTGGGTTGCCGGATCGGTGAACATGGGCGCTGACCTGATGCCGCCGCTTCGTCTCTGCCGCAAGCATGTTCGCCGCGTTGCGCTCTGTCGTTTTCAGGTGGTTGCGACCTGCAACTCCCTGTCCTAAAGCGCCGCCAAGTTTTCGAGCCCCCTGGAGTTTCCCTTGGCAAGCGTCGCTGCCGGTTACCTGCCGATTTTGCTGTTCCTGCTGGTGGCGCTGGGCCTGTCGTTCGCCTTCGTGGCGTTGCCCATGATCGTGTCGCGATTCACCGGCTCGTACCAGCCCGATCCGCAGAAGCTGTCCGAATATGAATGCGGCTTCCCCGCTTTTGGCGACAGCCGCTCCCAGTTCGATGTCCGTTTCTACCTGGTCGCGATCCTCTTCATCGTCTTCGACCTTGAAGCGGCCTTCCTCTTCCCGTGGGCGGTCTCGCTGGGCGTGACGAAGCTCGCCGGCTGGATCGCGATGATGATTTTCCTCGCCGAGCTCGGCCTGGGCCTCGCTTATGCGTGGAAGAAGGGGGCGCTCGAATGGGAGTGATGCTGGACCCCAGGCATGATCCGATGCCGACGGAGGAGGAGCTGGCCCGTGCCGCCGGCCTGACTCCCGGCGGCGTCGACATGAAGAAGTTCGAGGACATGCGGTCCGAGCTGGACAGCAAGGGATTCCTCGTCACGACCACCGAGGATTTGTTCACTTGGGCCCGCACCGGCTCCTTGTGGTGGATGACCTTCGGCCTCGCCTGCTGTGCGGTCGAGATGATCCACGTGAACATGCCGCGCTACGACCTCGAGCGCTTCGGAGTTGCACCGCGTGCTTCGCCCCGCCAGTCGGACGTGATGATCGTCGCCGGGACGCTCTGCAACAAGATGGCTGCCGCTCTCCGCCGGGTCTACGACCAGATGAGCGAGCCGCGCTACGTCATCTCAATGGGCAGCTGCGCCAACGGCGGCGGCTATTATCACTACAGCTATTCGGTGGTCCGGGGCTGCGATCGCATCGTCCCGGTCGACATCTATGTGCCGGGCTGCCCGCCGACCGCCGAGGCCCTGCTTTACGGAATCCTCCAGCTTCAGCGGAAAATCCGCCGCGAAGGGACGATCGAGCGCTAATGGCCGTTCAGTTCGCTCCCCACGTGCCCAAGATGGCATCCAATGAAGGTGTCATCGACGCGGCCAAGGCCGTCATCGGCGACGCCCTGATCAAGGCGAAAGATTCCGTCGACGAGATCACCTTGACCGTCCGCCGCGAGGCTGTCGTCGAGGTCTGCCGAGCGCTTCGCGACACGCGGGGCCTCGAATATCAGCAGCTGATGGAGATCGCCGGGGTCGATTACCCCGACCGCGCCGAGCGGTTCGAGGTCGACTACCACCTGCTGTCGCTGACCAGGAACCGCCGAATCCGCGTGAAGGTCACGACCGACGAGTCGACGCCGGTGCCGAGCGTCACCGGGCTCTGGCCCGTCGCCGGCTGGCTCGAGCGCGAAGTCTACGACATGTACGGCGTGGTTTTCAGCGGCAATGCGGATCTCAGGCGGATCCTCACCGACTACGGGTTCGAAGGTTTCCCGCAGCGCAAGGACTTCCCGCTCACCGGCCACGTCGAGCTTCGCTATTCCGAAGCCGAGAAGCGGGTCGTTTACGAGCCTGTGAATTTGCCCCAGGATTTCCGGGCCTTCGACTTCCTGATGCCGTGGCAGGGACCGGAATATCATTTGCCGGGCGACGAGAAGGCGAGCCCCGAGGCGCCCGGTGCGCCGTCCCCGGCGCCGTCGCCAACCGGCGTTTCGAAGGTGAACCCGCCGACGCCCGCCGAGACTCCGAAGACGACCGACAAGCCGTCGGACACGGGCGCGGGCAGGCCGGCCGATAAGAAGGCGACTGCCGAAGCCCGCAAGTCGAAGAAGGCCAAGGCCGAGAACCAGGTCGACAAGGACGACAGCAATCTGCCCGAGCCGAAGCCGAAGAGCCGCAACCGGCGCCGTCCGACGGGGGCCGCATGAGCGAGACGCGCACGGTTGAGCTCAGTGTAGGCGCCGGCGGCCAGGGCGCGCCTTTCGAAGGCGCCGAGGTCGGCGAAGAATCGATCAACAACTACCCGATCACCTTCGGCCCGCAGCACCCGGCGGCGCACGGCGTCCTCCGCCTGATCATGGAGCTGGACGGCGAGGTCGTCGAACGCGTCGATCCGCACATCGGGCTTCTGCACCGCGGCACCGAGAAACTGATCGAGTACAAGACCTATCAGCAGGCGCTGCCGTACTTCGACCGTCTCGATTATTGCTCGCCGATGTGCATGGAGCACAGCTACGTGCTCGCCGCCGAGAAGCTGATCGGTCTCGAGATTCCGGAGCGCGCCCAGTACATCCGCGTCCTGATGGCGGAGCTGACCCGCATCTCCAACCACATGCTGAACCTTGGAAGCCACATCATGGACGTGGGCGCGATGACGCCCAACCTGTGGCTGTTCGAGGTTCGCGAGGACACGCTGCAATTCTACGAGCGGGCATCCGGCGCGCGCATGCATGCCAATTATTTCCGCGTCGGCGGAGTCCGCTGGGATCTCACGGAAAAGATGCTCGCCGACCTCGGCGACTGGCTGGACCATCGGCTGCAGCTGTTCGAGGACGCGATCGCGCTCGTCGCCGACAACCGCATCTTCAAGCAGCGCAACGTCGATATCGGCACCGTGCACAAGGACGACGCCATCGCCTGGGGCTTTTCCGGACCGATGATCCGCGCGTCGGGCATTCCGTGGGACATCCGCCGCTCGCAGCCCTACGAAGTCTATGACCGGATGGAGTTCGACGTTCCGGTCGGCACCAACGGCGATTGCTACGACCGCTTCATGGTCCGGTGCGAGGAAGTGCGGCAGTCCGCGCGGATCATGCGCCAGTGCCTGCAGCAGATGCCGAAGGGTCCGGTGGGAACCGAGGACCGCAAGGTCTTCCCGCCGCCGCGAGCCGAGATGAAGACCTCGATGGAGGCCCTCATCCACCACTTCAAGCTCTACACCGAGGGCTATCACGTGCCGAAAGGCGAGGTTTACGTCGCCACCGAGAGTCCGAAGGGCGAGTTCGGCGTCTATCTCGTCTCCGACGGCACCAACCGGCCCTATCGCTGCAAGATCCGCCCG
Source organism: Sphingomicrobium sp. (assembly GCA_051953395.1). Lineage (GTDB taxonomy): Bacteria > Pseudomonadota > Alphaproteobacteria > Sphingomonadales > Sphingomonadaceae > Sphingomicrobium. The sequence continues at coordinate 4,903 of JBQCIU010000010.1, read as the reverse complement.
ACCGCGTTCAGCCACCTCCAGGCGATGGACTTCATGATGAAGGGCCACATGCTTGCCGATACCACGGCCGTTCTCTCTGCCATCGACGTCGTTTTCGGGGAGTGTGACCGGTGAGGAGCAGAACGCTGACAGCGATTGCTTTGCTCGTCATTTTCGCGGGAGCGGGATTGGCGGTGGCGCTGATGTTCCCCGGCCGAACATCGGGATCTCACGGGACGTCAGCCGCCGTTTTCGCGGCGCTGGTTTGCGCACTCGTGGCGCCGATCGTGGTGCGCGCCAATCGCCGCTCGCGCACGGGTGACCACTGATGGCCGTGATCACGCCTCTTGAGGATCCGGAAGTCCTCGCCCGCTGGGCCGACTTCGACTGGACTCCCGAAAACCGCAAGAAAGCGGAATGGGCGATCGCCAAATATCCGGCGGGGCGGCAGCATTCCGCCGTTCTCCCGCTTCTCGATCTCGCCCAGCGGCAGGTCGGTGCCGACACCGGCACGCAGGGGTGGCTGCCGATACCGGTTCTGGAGTTCGTCGGGCGCGAGCTCGACATGCCTTACGTCCGGGTGCTCGAGGTCGCGACCTTCTACACGATGTTCAACCTGCAGCCGGTGGGCAAATTCCATGTCCAGGTGTGCGGGACGACGCCGTGCATGCTGCGCGGCTCCGACGATGTCTTCGAGGCCTGTTACAAGCGCGGGCTGAAGAAGGGCCACACGACCGAGGACGGGCTCTTCACCTTGACCGAGGTCGAGTGCCTCGGCGCCTGCGCCAATGCGCCGATGGTGCAGATCAACGATCACAATTACGAGGATCTGACCGAGCAAAGCATGGCCGCGATCCTCGACGCTCTGGCGAAGGGTGAGACTCCGAAGCCCGGCCCGCAGGTCGATCGCCAGACGAGCTGCCCCGAAGGCGGTCCGACGACGCTCAAGAAGATGGCCGAGCGCAATTACGATTACCGCTCGCTGTGGACCGACACCGCCGGTCCGGCAAAGGAGGGCGCGCAGTGAGCGCGATCGTCGTCCTCATCATCGCCATCGTGCTCGGCTTCATCGTCCTGAAGCTCGTCTTCGGGATCCTGAAGTTCGTCCTGCTCGCAGTCATCATCCTCGCTGCGATCGGCTGGATCGCGAAGAAGGTGCGCTGATGGGCCTTTATCCTCACAGCAGCAGACGTAAGCGCGCCGAGACCGCGATCACGGTGGCGCTCTTGTGGCTCTGCGGCGCTGGGCTTTTTGCATTCCTCATCTACGGTGAAGGTGAAAGACTTGGTCCGGATATTAGCGACATCATCTACTTCACCGCCGCCGGTGTCGTGGGGCTGATCGCGTTAATTGCTTACGTTCGCGGAGGTCGGCGCTGATGGGCTACACCGGACCTCTCGCGGACAAGGACCGCATCTTCACCAACGTCTACGGCTTCCAGTCGCCCTATCTGAAGGCGGCCCGGCAGCGCGGCGACTGGGACGTCACGGCCAAGCTGATGCAGATCGGCGAGGACCCGATCATTGACGCGATCAAGGCATCGGGGCTTCGCGGCCGCGGGGGCGCGGGCTTCCCGACGGGGATGAAGTGGAGCTTCATGCCCAAGGAGCCCAAGCCCGGTAAGCCCAACTTCCTGGTCATCAACGCTGACGAATCCGAACCGGGATCGTGCAAGGATCGCGAGATCATCCGCCACGATCCGCACAAGCTGCTGGAAGGTGCGCTGATCGCCGGTTTCGCGATGCGGGCCCGGGCGGGCTACATCTACATCCGCGGCGAGTTCATCGAGGAAGCCGAAGTCCTCGAGAAGGCCGTCGCCGAGGCCTATGACGCGGGCCTGCTCGGCAAGAATGCGGCGGGCTCCGGCTACGACTTCGACCTGTTCGTCCACCGCGGCGCGGGCGCCTACATCTGCGGCGAAGAAACCGCGATGCTCAACAGCCTGGAGGGCAAGAAGGGCTTTCCGCGGCTGAAGCCGCCGTTCCCGGCGGGCGCGGGCCTCTACGGCTGCCCGACCACCGTCAACAATGTCGAATCGATCGCCGTCGTGCCGACGATCCTCCGCCGCGGCGCCAGCTGGTTCGCGAGCATCGGCCGCGAGAAGAACGAGGGCACCAAGCTGTTCCAGCTGTCGGGCCACATCAACACGCCCTGCGTCGTCGAGGAATCGATGGGAATCAGCTTCCGCGAGCTGATCACGCTCCACGGCGGCGGCATTCGCGGCGGCAAGAATCGCGACGATTTCAGCAACTTGCTGGCGGTCATTCCGGGTGGGTCTTCGGTTCCGCTGGTGCCCGCCGAGGAAATCCTCGACGCGCCGATGGACTTCGACGGACTGAAGGCGCTCGGGTCCGGCCTCGGCACCGCGGCGGTCATCGTCATGGACAAGTCGACCGACATCGTCCGCGCGATCAGCCGCATCAGCTATTTCTACAAGCACGAGAGCTGCGGCCAGTGCACGCCGTGCCGCGAGGGCACCGGCTGGATGTGGCGGGTGATGGAGCGGCTGCGCGAAGGCGAGGCGAGCGTCGAGACGATCGACAAGCTCCTCGACGTCACCAAACAGGTCGAAGGCCACACCATCTGCGCATTGGGCGACGCGGCCGCATGGCCGATCCAGGGCCTGATCCGCCACTTCCGCCCCGAACTCGAACGCCGCATCGCCGAGCGTAAATCGCGCGAGATGCTGGAGGCGGCGGAATGACGCGGCTGTTCCTGATCATCGCCATCTTGGCCGTCCTGGTGATTGTCGTCCTTGCGATGCAGCGACGCGGCACCAGCGTCACCACCATCACGCGGCATCGCGAGACTGACGAGAAGGATCGCGACGATGCCTAAGGTCGCTCGGATATGGAAAGAGCACCGCGTGAAGTGGGGAAAGCGCGCTGGCACGATCGAACTGCGCGAGCCATATCGTTATGGAGACGGCTTTTATCGGGTTGCAGATCTGTCGGTCGGGCAAGGCCACAACACGGATGCTAATGCGATCAAAGTTGCCACCCTCGATGAGGTCGCCGGGTATATTCGCAAAGGTTATGGCGTTCGGATGCGCAGTGGGGTGGGAAAAGCCAGTCTCAACTGCGCCGACAATATTCAGATTGAGTATGCCTGATGCCTAAGGTCACTGTCGACGGCGTCGAGATCGAGGTCCCGCAGGGCGCGACCGTGCTCCAGGCGTGCGAGCTTGCCGGCAAGGAAATCCCGCGCTTCTGCTACCACGAGCGCCTGTCGATCGCCGGCAACTGCCGCATGTGCCTGGTCGAGGTCGCTCCTGGCCCGCCCAAGCCCCAGGCGAGCTGCGCTCTGCCCGCCGCCGACGGCCAGGCGATCCGCACCGACACGCCGATGGTGAAGAAGGCGCGCGAGGGGGTGATGGAGTTCCTGCTCATCAACCACCCGCTCGACTGCCCGATTTGCGACCAGGGCGGCGAGTGCGACCTGCAGGACCAGGCGATGGCCTATGGCCGCAGCTTCTCGCGCTTCGACGAGAACAAGCGTGCGGTCGACGACAAATATATGGGGCCGGTCATCAAGACCGCGATGACCCGGTGCATCCAGTGCACGCGCTGCGTCCGCTTCGCCGAGGAAGTCGCGGGCACGCCGGAGATCGGCATGCTCTACCGCGGTGAGGATGCGCAGATCACGACCTACCTGGAGCGGACCGTCACCAGCGAGCTCGCCGGCAATCTTGCCGACGTCTGTCCGGTCGGAGCGCTGCTCCAGAAACCGCAGATTTTCGAGATGCGGCCATGGGAGCTTCGCCGGGTTCCGGCGATCGACGTCATGGACGCGGTCGGCTCCAATATCCGCCTCGACGTCCGCCAGCGGCAGGTGATGCGGATCCTCCCACGCGTGAACGACGACGTGAACGAGGAGTGGATTTCCGACCGCACGCGCCACCACGCCGATGCGTTGGTGCGCAACCGGCTGGACCGGCCTTGGGTGCGGGAGAACGGAAAGCTTCGCGAGGCGAGCTGGAACGAGGCGCTCGGCATCTTCGCCGAGAAGCTCAAGTCGGCGGGATCGAAGGTCGCGGCGATCGCCGGCGACCTGCTCGATGCCGAGACGATGTATGCGGCCAAGGCGCTGCTGAAGGCGCAGGGCTCGGAGCTGCTCGAAGGACGCCAGACCGGCCTCGACTATGACGTCAGCAGCCTCGCGGCGGTGAACTTCAACTCGACCATCGCCGGGATCGAGAATGCCGACGCGGTGCTCCTCGTCGGAAGCAATCCGCGCTGGGAAGCGCCGCTGATCGCGACGCGCCTGAGGAAGGTTGCGAAGAAGGGCGGAAAAGTCTTTGCGATCGGGCCGGAAATCGACCTTGCGATGCCGGTCGAATGGCTCGGCGACGATCTCAAGCTTCTGGGCAAGCTGCCCAAGGCGGTGGCGGATGCCTTCGCCAAGGCCGAACGGCCAGCGGTGATCGTCGGGCCGGGAGCGCTGGCGAAGGGGGCGCTCGGTGCGGCGCTGGCGCTGGTCGAGCCGCTGGGCCTGATCAAGGGCGACTGGAACGGCTTCAACGTCCTGCACACGTCCGCATCGCGGATGGCGGGGCTGATCCTCGGCTTTGCGCAGAAGGGCGGCCTGGCGGACATCGAGGCGGCCAGGCCTCAGCTCGCGCTCCTTCTCGGCGCCGACGAAATGCCGGCGGACCGGCTGTCCGGCGCATTCAAGATCTACATCGGCCATCACGGTGACGCTGGCGCCAGGCAGGCGGACCTGGTGCTTCCGGGCGCGGCCTACAGCGAGAAGCACGGCACCTACGTCAACACCGAAGGGCGCGTGCAGCGCGGCGAGAAGGGTGCATTCCCGCCCGGCGACGCCCGCGAGGACTGGACGATCTTCCGCGCGGTTTCCGAGCTTCTCGGCGCTCCGCTGCCGTTCGACACGTTCGGCCAGCTCCGCGCCGCGATGATCGCCGACC
>JBQCIU010000009.1:0-30697 GCA_051953395.1 Sphingomicrobium sp. | reverse complement strand
CAACGATGCCGGCGGTTCGCGAGCCTCGGCGCACGTCCTGTTCCGCAATGCGCTTCGGGAGGCCCGGGAACTTGCGCGCTATTCTCAGCCGGTGCGATCCGCTCGTGCCGGCGCTCCCGACGAACGCAACGAGCCCGTCGTCCGCAATCCCAACGAGTCCCGGCTTTACGGACCCGAGGCGCGGCGAAGCGAAGACGTGCTCCTGACCCGGTTCGACGCGGCCGCGCTCGTACCCGTGCTTCAGGGGCGCCAATATCTCCTGGTCCATGTCGAACGGGCAAGCGACATCCTGGGAGTGATCGATCTCGCCCGCGAGTTCCCGTCGCTCAAGATGGTGCTCGTCGGCGCAAGCGAAGGCTGGCTGGTCGCGGACAAGATCGCGCGTTCGGGAATCCCGGTGATCGCATCGGCTGTGAACGACCTTCCGGCCAGCTTCGAGCAAATCGCCTCGACCCAGTCCAACGTCGGTCGGATGCAGGCAGCCGGCGTGAAAGTCTCGATCGGAATGATCGACGACAATGACACGCGGCAGCTGTTCAACGAGCGGCAATATGCCGGCAACTTGGTCGGTCTCGCAAAGCTGCCTGGCGCAAGCGGCCTCAGCTGGAGCGAAGCGCTCGCGGCGATCACTTCGGGACCGGCGAAAGCGATCGGAATGGGCGGCCAGATCGGCAGCCTCACTGCAGGCGCTCATGGCGACGTGGTGATCTGGTCCGGCGATCCGCTCGACACCAGGAGCGCGGCCGAGGCGGTGTTCATCGATGGCGTCCGGCAACCGCTGGAAACGCACCAGACTCGACTCCTCGAACGGTACCGCTACCTGCCACGGCGCGATTTGCCCGAGGCGTATCGGCACTAAGTTCGTCATTGCGAGCGCAGCGAAGCAATCCAGCGCCGTCTGGATTGCCGCGTCGCCTGTGGCTCCTCGCAATGACAAACGTTGGGCGCTAAACACCCAGCCATGATGCGTAAATTCTTCGGCACGGACGGGATCCGCGGCCTGACCAACAGCGAGCCGATGACGGCGCAGACGGCGCTCTGCGTCGGCCAGGCGGCGGGCACCCATTTCCTTCGCGGCGACCATCGCCACCGCGTGGTCATCGGCAAGGACACGCGCCTGTCCGGCTACATGATGGAATCGGCGCTGGTCGCCGGCTTCACCAGCGTTGGAATGGACGTGGTGCTCGTTGGCCCGATGCCCACGCCCGCGGTGGCGATGCTGACGACGTCGATGCGCGCCGACCTCGGAGTCATGATCTCGGCGTCGCACAATCCGTTCCACGACAACGGGATCAAGCTGTTCGGACCGGACGGCTACAAGCTCAGCGACGAGGACGAACAGGCGATCGAGCGCCGCCTTGAAAAGCCGACGAAGCTCGCCAGGCCCGAGTTGATCGGGCGAGCCAAGAGGATCGACGACGCGAGGGGACGCTACGTCCACCATTCCAAGTCGACGTTTCCGGAGCGGCTTCGGCTCGACGGGATGAAGGTGGTCCTCGATTGCGCCAATGGCGCCGCCTACCAGGTCGCTCCCGAAGCGCTGTGGGAGCTCGGCGCCGAAGTCGTGACCATGGGCGTTTCGCCCAACGGCGTGAACATCAACGACCGCTGCGGATCGACCCATCCGGATGCGCTTAGCGAGAGAGTGATCGCCGAGGGAGCGGACATCGGTCTTGCGCTCGACGGCGACGCCGACCGGCTGGTGGTTGTCGACGAGAAGGGCAGCCTGGTCGACGGCGACCAGATGATGGCGCTGATCGCCCTCGATCGATTGAAACGCGAGCAGCTCAGGGGGGCGGTCGTCGCCACCGTCATGTCGAACCTTGGGCTGGAGCGGCGGCTCGGCGAACTGGGGATCGGAATGGTCCGAACCCAGGTCGGCGACCGCTACGTCCTGGAGGAAATGCGCCGTAGCGGCTGCAATGTCGGCGGCGAGCAATCGGGCCACATCATCCTTACGGATTATTCGACCACCGGAGACGGCCTCGTCGCGGGCCTGCAGGTGCTGGCCGCGCTCGTCGATAGTGGCAAGCCGGCGAGCGAAGTGCTGCGCCAGTTCGAACCGCTCCCGCAGTTGCTCAAGAATGTGCGCTTCAATGGCGGCGCCCCGCTCGATGACGAATCGGTCAGGGATCGGATCGCCGAAGCTGAGCGGGAGCTCGAGGGACGGGGCCGGATCCTGATCCGCAAGTCCGGTACGGAGCCGTTGATTCGAGTCATGGCGGAGGGCGACGACCCCGCTCTGATCGAGCGCGTGGTGGACGATATCTGCGAGGCCGTCCAAGCCGCGGCGTGAACGGTTTTTTCGCAATTGGAGGCGTATGAATGCCTCGTGCACATGGAAAACTTCGCCCCAAAGCGCGGGTCGAAGGCGAGTAGCGTGACGCCGACCGCGCGAATTCTGGTCATCGCAGGCTCCGATTCCGGGGGCGGGGCGGGGATTCAGGCGGACATCAAGACCATCACGATGCTCGGCGGCCACGCCATGACCGCGATCACCGCGATTACTGCCCAGAACACGCTGGGCGTCAGCGGCGTTCACCCGATCCCGGCCGAGATGATCCTGTCGCAGATCGACGCGATTGCCGCCGACATCGGGGTCGACGCGGTCAAGGTCGGCATGGTCCCTGGGCCTTTCGCAGCGCGGGCAATCGCCGACCGGCTGGGAAAGCTCGGCGACATTCCGATCGTCTTCGATCCCGTTATGGTTGCCACCAGCGGTGCTCCGCTCGCCGATGACGCCACCGTCGCCGCTTTCGGTGAACTGATGAAGATCGCGACCCTCGTCACTCCGAATCTTCCCGAGCTTCACCGGCTGACGAGCGAGGACGATCCTGTCGGGGCGGCCCTTCATCTCGTCGGGCAGCATGGCTGCGCGGTCCTGATCAAGGGCGGGCACGAGGAAGGGGAAGCGCTCGCCGATGCGCTGATCGAAGAAGACAATATGACGAGCTGGCAGGGCCAGCGAATCGATACCGTCAACACGCACGGAACGGGCTGCACGCTCGCCAGCGCCATCGCCTGCTTCCTTGGGCAGGGCGACAGTCTCATTTCCGCGGTCGAGCGAGCCCGCACGTTCGTTCGGCTGGCGCTTCAGGATGCGCCGGACCTTGGCGAAGGCGCGGGTCCGATCGGGCAGGGGCGGGTCAGGCTCGACGTCGGCGCGGGTCCGCGGCTCAATCAGGTCACCGTCACCGGGACGAATTACCGGCGGTCGGTGGAATTCTATCGGACCATCGGTCTCCGCCAGATCGTCGACAGCCCGGAAAACGGCTACGCCCGGTTCGAAAGCGAAGGCGGTGCCACCCTTTCGGTCCAGATCGACCCTGACGAGACGATTTCGGCGACAACCGCAGTCTATCTGGAATGCGACGATCTCGACGAGCGGGTCGAGCGCCTCGCGAGGAGCGGCCTCTCGTTCGAGCACGGCCCGCGCAACCAGCCGTGGATGTGGCGCGAAGCCCGTCTTCGCGATCCCTCCGGCAACATCATCTTTCTGTACAAGGCCGGCGAAGCCCGCCGCTTTCCCCCGTGGAGAGTCGAAGAATAATATCGACTTTTCCACAGCATAGGCCGGGTGGCATCTGGACGCCCGCCGTTTTGCGGGTCCACAGAGCGAATCGATGCCGAGGCGTTGCTCCTTCAAGCTCGAAATCGACTTCCCCCAGCCGCTCGCGGGCGTGGACGAGGCAGGCTGCGCGCCGCTTGCCGGTCCGGTCGTCGCCGGGGCGGTGATCCTCGACCGCGACAATTTCCCGCGCGGGATCGACGATTCGAAGAACCTGCCGATAGAGAAACGCGAATCGCTCTATGCGAGGATCACCAAGTGCGCGGCCTGGGGCGTCGGCATCGCGACGGTCGAGGAGATCGACCGGATCAACATCTACTGGGCGCGAATGCTGACCATGACCCGGGCGGTCGAGGCGCTTGGGATCGAGCCGGCTTGGGTGTTGGTCGACGGCAATGCGACTCCTCGGTGGCAGCGGCCGTCGAAGGCGATCGTCGACGGTGACGCCAAGTGCCGGTCCATCGCCGCCGCGTCGATCATCGCCAAGGTGACTCGCGATCGGATGATGGCGGAATGGGCTTCCGACTACCCGGGCTATGGCTGGGAAACGAACCGCGGCTACGGAACGCCCGAACATTATCGCGCGCTGAAAACGCTCGGCTTGACGCCACTCCACCGCCGAAGCTTTGCCCCGGTGCGGGCAATCGCGGCCGGAGAGGCGCAGCCGGAGCTCGAGATCGTCGAAATCCGCAGCAGCGAGTCCTTTGAGTCACACCCACCAGCGGTTGAGTCCGCGCCCGAGGAGCTGACTCAACATGTGGTGGTGGAACCCCGTACCGCCGCATAGAAATTGCGGCTCCGCACCTGCCGTTAACCCTTCGGCTGTTGACCGCGAGTCCCGCCTGACTCACCTTCCGCCCCTAACCAGGGGGCGTAGTTCCGATGAATCTGCTTGCTCGAGTAGAAGAGCGTGGACCGCAAGTCCGTGCGCGCCGCGTCGAGAGCCGCAAGCTGCCGCTCGACGCGATTCTCCAGGGCGATTGCATCGCCGAGATGGCGCGGCTCCCGGACAAGAGCGTCGACATGATCTTCGCCGATCCTCCCTACAATCTGCAGCTTGGGGGCGACCTGTTCCGTCCCGAAGGCAGCCGGGTCGACGCGGTCGACGATGACTGGGACAAGTTCGACAGCCTTGCCGCCTATGACGACTTCACCCGCGAGTGGCTGTACCAGGCGCGCCGAATTCTGAAGGACGACGGCACGATCTGGGTGATCGGCAGCTATCATAATATCTATCGGGTCGGCGCACTGCTTCAGGATGCCGAGTTCTGGATCCTGAACGATATCGTCTGGCGCAAGTCCAACCCGATGCCGAACTTCCGCGGCACGCGCTTCACCAACGCTCACGAGACTTTGCTGTGGTGCGCCAAGGACGAGAAGGCGCGCTACACCTTCAACTATCGCGCGATGAAGGCGCTCAACGACGATTTGCAGATGCGTTCCGACTGGGTGCTTCCGATCTGCAGCGGATCGGAACGGGTGAAGGGCGACGACGGCTCCAAGGCGCATCCGACGCAGAAACCCGAGGCTTTGCTCTACCGCATCCTGCTCGCCTGCACGAAACCGGGTGACGTCATCCTCGATCCGTTCTTCGGCACCGGAACCACCGGCGCCGTTGCCCGCAGGCTGGGCCGCCACTGGATCGGGATCGAGCGCGAGACAAGCTATGTGAAGGTGGCGGAGCAGCGGATCCGCTCGACCCTGCCGCTGGACGAAAGCGCGATGGCCACCATGGCTGACAAGAGGTCGGCGCCGCGCGTCGCCTTCGGCCTGCTGGTGGAAGGCGGCCATTGCCCTCCGGGGACCGTGCTCACGGACGCAAAGCGGCGCTTCACTGCCCGGGTCCGCGCCGACGGCTCGATCGAATCGGGCGCACATAGCGGCTCCATTCATAAGGTCGGCGCCGCTCTCCAGGGCGCGCCGTCGTGCAACGGCTGGACATTCTGGCATTCGACCCAGGGTGCCGACTTGCAGCCGCTCGACGCCCTGCGGCAGGAATATCTCGCCGGCCAATCCTGAGCTTGCGCCGAGCGGCGCAACAGCCATGATGGGCGCAGTTGGTCGAGGAGGGGCCATGCGGCACGTGATCGGATTGGCGCTGGTCGTGCTCGGCGCTTGCGCCTTGGGCTCGGCGGCCGCTCCAGCGCAGGTTTCCACGCCCGACGACCAGGCTCGCTTCGAACATGCGCTGGATTCGCTGAAGCCGCAGCGGCCCGGCACGATCGACGCCTATGTCATCGTTGCGGCGCTGGATACGGATCCCGTGTTCGAACGCGAGGCCCGCGAAACCGCGCGAGTCCTGTCGAGCCGATTCGACGCAGCGGGACGGACTCTGGTGCTTGCCGAAAGCGAGGGCGACGATGAAGCAGATGCAGCCGCAACCCCGGAGCGGCTTGCCGAAGCGCTCGCCCGAACCGGACGGCTGATCGATCCGAGGGAAGACGTGGTTGTACTCTACACCACGAGCCATGGCTCTCCCCAGGCCGGCCTCAATTTTCGCGATGCAGCGCGCGGATCGGCGATCATTACCCCGGATCAGCTCGGCGGGATGTTCGACCGGCCCGGAATCAAGAACCGGCTGGTGATTTTGCAGGCCTGCTTCGCGGGACAGTTCATTCCGGCGCTCCAGTCGCCTTCGACCGTCGTTGCTACAGCCGCCTCGGCCATGAAGTCGTCGTTCGGTTGCACTGCGGGGAATGACTGGACTTTCTTCGGTTACGCGCTGATCGATCTGGCGATGCGAAAGCCCGATACTTTCGTCCGCCAGTTCCGGCGGGCATTCGTCACGATCCTCGAATGGGAGAAAGAGCTGGGGGTCGAGCCCTCCAATCCCCAGCTCAGCGTCGGCAGCGACACCGGAAGGTGGATGGCGGCGCTCGATTCGCATGCGTCGATGGTGCCCGCGACGCCGGTCGGCCACGCACCGTCCGAATTGGTGCACTGAGGCGATGCGTAGGCTGATCCGGCCGACAGGCCTTGTCGATTCGCCGTTCGGCTACGACGGGCAGGTCGCAAGGCTCGCCGGCGGCTTGAACTGGTTCGCTTCCGTTGAGCTTCTCCACATCGATGGCAACAAACGCAGCTCGACAGAACTGCTTTCCGTTCAGCAGTTTGAATCGAGGATCGATGACGATCTCTCAAGTCAGTGGGAGCGGCTGACGAGCCCGCGCGCGGCGCTCCAGCTCGGCGAGCGGACGATCAGGCTGGACCAGCCGCAGGTGATGGGCATCGTCAACGTCACGCCGGACAGCTTCTCCGATGCCGGGCAGCTTGCCGAAGCTCCGGCCGCCATGGCGGCGGCCGCACGGATGAGCGAAGCGGGCGCGGCGATCATCGATATCGGCGGCGAATCGACCCGTCCGGGCGCGAAGCCCGTCTGGGAGGGCGACGAGATTGCCCGGATCGAGCCGGTCATCCGACAGCTTGCTTCGGGGGGCGCGGCCGTCTCGGTGGATACGCGCAAGGCTGACGTCATGGCGGCAGCGGTCGCCGCAGGTGCGCGCATGGTGAACGACGTCTCCGCGCTGACCTACGACCTGCGTTCTGCGGAAGTTGTCGCTGCGGCTGGCGTCCCGGTCGTGCTGATGCACCACCAGGGCAAGCCCGAGACCATGCAGCAGGACCCCCGCTACGAAGACGTGGTGGTCGAGGTCTACCTGTGGCTCGAAGAGCGGATCGCCGAAGCGGAAGAGGCCGGGATCGCTCGCGACAAGATCCTGGTCGACGTCGGTTTCGGGTTCGGCAAGACGCTCGCGCATAATCTCGAGCTGATGAACAACCTGGCGCTTTATCACTCGCTGGGCTGCCCCCTCGTGCTCGGTGCAAGCCGCAAGCGCACGATTGGCGCCTTGGCCAACGAAGCGCCTGTGGACCAGCGCCTCGGCGGAAGCGTCGCCTTTGCGCTAAAGGCGGTAGAGCAGGGTGTGCAGGTCGTCCGTGTCCACGACGTTGCGGAGACGGTGCAGGCGCTCAAAATCTGGCGAGGTCTCCGCGACCAGGCGCTGACTCCGCGGATTTAGGCGGCGGAGGTGTCGATCCCGATCTCGCCGAGCTTTCGGTAGAGCGTCGAGCGGCCGATCCCGAGGCGCTTGGCGACTTCCGTCATCCGGCCCCGATAATGGCCGATGGCGAGCCGGATCAGGTCCGCCTCGATTTCCTCGAGCGGGCGGATATGTCCGTCGTCATCGAAAACGGTGATCGCGCCGACGCCGTTCACCGCGGCATCGCTCGACTGTTTGGTGATCTTTGGCGTGAAATCGGTCGAGCGCGCGGTGAACCGCGACTGCGTCGCGATGTGCGGGAAGTCTTCGACCGTGAGCGACGAGCTTTTGCAATCGATGCCGGCCCGAAGGAGGACGCTTGCGAGCTGCCTGACGTTTCCGGGCCAGCCGTAGCGCATCAGGACCGTCAACGCGCCATTGTCGATCGTCAGCGGCCGCATGAGCCCCTGTTCGGCGAAGCGCGTCAGCAGATGGCGGGCGAGCGCAGGGATGTCGCTGCTGCGTTCCCGAAGCGGCGGCAAGACGACGACGGTGCCTTCCAGGCGTTCGCGAAGCTGCGCGTTGAAGCTGTCGGCCAGAGTCCGGCTGGAAGTCGCGATCAGCCGGACATCGACCGAATTGCTGCCGTTGCATCCGACTGGCCGAACTTCGCCCGTGGCCAGGGTTCGATCGAGCGCTTCCTGCGTCGCCTCCGGAAGCGCCCCGATATCGTCGAGCAGGAGCGTGCCCTGGTTGGCGTCGAGGATCTTGCCGACCTTCGCCGAAAAGGCGCCCGGGAAGGCGCCCGCTTCGTGGCCGAACAATTCGCTGTCGATGATGTTGGCGGGAACCGACTTGCAATCGAGCTCGACAAGCGGGGAGCGCGATCGAAGGCTGGCGGCGTGGATCGCCTTGGCAAAGGTCTCCTTGCCGGTGCCCGGCTCCCCGACGATCAGGATCGGAAGGCGATTGCGCGCGGCCTTGGCGGCCACGGCCAGCGATGAGCGGAACTCGGGCGTTGCACCGACGAGCTGGTCGAGCGGGAGGTCGGGAGCGAGCTTTTCCGCGATGGGCGTAAGCTCGCCGCTCGGCCGCCTTCGGTCGGCTGCGGCGGCGAGAGCGTCGAGAAGACGTTCAGGAGCGACCGGGCGACCCAGGAAATCGGTTGCTCCGGCCCGGATCGCATCGACTGCCGCCGGCGCGGCTCCATCGGTCAACACCAGGACCGGGAGCCCGGAGTGGCACGCCCTCAGCGAATCGATCAGGGCCGAGCCGGTTTGGGTTTCCCAATGGCCGAGGAGCGCGACTTTGACTTCGGGACCGTAAGGGCCGCGAAGGATCGCCGTAGCCGTCTCCGCGCCGTCGGCGCCGACGACGGTCCAGCCCGCACGCGAAGCGATGGCGGAAATCCGCCTGCGCTCGGCTGGGTCTGCGTCGATCAGGAGCAGCGACCGAATTGGCTCATTGGGCATGGTGCACCTCAATGCCCGACTGTAGTCGCAAGCGGTAAAGGCGGGCTTAAAGGCGCGCTTTCGCACTTGGGGGAGTGGGAACGGCTTGTTATGCAGGCCCGGACGCAACGAATGGGGAGCCGCATGGCGCACGAAGAAGACCCGATCCTGACTCATCCCGGAAGCCCGCAGATGGTGCGGCACGTGAACGATTATTCGCGGTTCACCTCGCTCTTCAAATGGGGTGCAATCTGCTGCCTGATCGTCGCCTTCCTCGTCCTCTTCATCATTTCGTAGCGCTCCGGCGCCCGTGAAGATCGCGGTCCTCAAGGAGACGGCGCCCGGCGAAACCCGCTGCGCCGCAATCCCGGAGACGGTGAAGAAATTCATCGCGCTCGGCGCGGAGGTCGCGATTGAAAGAGGGGCCGGTGAGGCGGCATCGGTGGGCGACGGCGATTTCGAGGCCGCGGGTGCGACGCTTGGCGACCGCAAGGCCGTGCTCGATGGCGCGGATGTCATCCTCTGCGTCGACGGTCCCGATCCGCAAACCCTGAAGGGCGCGCCGCAGGGCGCGCTGCTGATCGGCGCCCTCGACCCGCTGCGGCGCCGAGATGCGATCGAAGGTTATGCGAAAGCGGGGCTGCAGGCGCTGGCGATGGAATGGATGCCGCGGATCACCCGGGCCCAATCCATGGACATCCTGTCGTCGCAGTCGAACCTTGCCGGCTACAAGGCGGTCGTCGATGCGGCGGCGGCTTACGGCCGCGCCTTTCCGATGATGATGACCGCCGCGGGCACCGTAAGTCCCGCCAAGGTTTTCGTGATGGGGGTCGGCGTCGCCGGCCTTCAGGCGATCGCGACCGCGAAGCGTCTCGGCGCCCAGGTCAGCGCGACCGACGTCCGCTCGGCAACGAAGGAGCAGATCCAGTCGCTCGGCGCCAAGCCGATCTTCGTCGAGAATGTCTCCGGCATCGAGGGCGAGGGGCAGGGCGGCTATGCCACGGAAATGTCCGACGAATATCGCAAGGCGCAAGCCGAGCTCGTCTCGGCTCATATCGCCAAGCAGGATATCGTCATCACGACCGCGCTGATTCCCGGCCGCCCCGCGCCGCGCCTCATTTCGGATGCGCAGCTGGCGACGATGCGGCCCGGGAGCGTCATCGTCGATCTTGCCGCCGAAGCTGGCGGGAATGTCGAAGGCACGATCGCAGGCGAGACGATTGAAAAGCACGGCGTCGCGATCATCGGCGCATCGAATCTCGCGCGAAGCCTACCGGCCGATTCTTCGGCGCTTTTCTCGCGAAATTTATATAATTTCCTCAGCGCCTTCTGGGACAAAGAGAAGAATACGCCTGAACTTCCGGCCGACGACGAAATCGTCCAGGCGATCCGGCTTACGAACGACGGTAAGCTGGTCAACGAAAGGCTCACCTCGTCCTGAGCTGTGATATCGCGATCGTCGGCGGAGGCGTTGCCGGGCTATCGGCCGGAGCGCTGCTTTCGCCACACGCGAAGGTTCTCGTCCTCGAGGCCGAGGAGCAGGTCGGCTATCATTCGTCGGGCCGAAGCGCGACCATGCTCCATTACGCGCTTGGAAACCCGCTGGTGCGCGCGCTGACGCTCGAAAGTCGCTCCTTCATCGACAATCCGCCAGCCGGCTTCACCGACGTTCCGCTGGGCCATCGGCGACCTGTCCTGGTGCACGCGCGCGAGGAGGAGCTGCCGGCTCTCGATCAGCTGGAGTCGGCGATTGCGCCCTTCGCCACTCTGGAGCGGGTAGGGGAGAGGCAAATCCTCGATCTCTGCCCGGTGCTTCGCGTGGGCGAAGAGGGCGCGGTCGCCGCGCTTGTCGACGGCGATGCGATAAAGCTCGACAGCGATGCCCTCCTTCAAGGCTATTTGCGCGTCATTCGCCAAAATGGCGGTGACGTCGTCACCGGCGCCCGTGTCGCCGCAGTCGAGCGCGAAGCGGGGGCTTGGACCATCCGTACCGACCGGGGCGCGAGCTTTTCGGCGCCGATTCTGGTCAACGCTGCCGGCTCCTGGGCCGACCAGGTCGCAATGATGGTGGGGCTTGCGCCGATCGGACTTCAGCCGAAACGGCGAACCATCATAACCTTCGACGGGCCGGAGGGCGTGGACGTCGCCGGCTGGCCCTTCGTGAAGACCGTGGGTGACGAGCTTTACTTCGGACCGGAGTCGGGACGGCTGTTCGCTTCGCCGATGGACGAGGTGCCCAGCGATCCGACGGACGCCCAGCCGGATGACTACGAGGTCGCCCTGGCCGCTCACCGAATCGAGCAACGGACGACCATGCGCGTGGATCGGATCGCTCACAAATGGGCAGGACTTCGCACATTCGCTCCGGACAAGAAGCCTGTGGCCGGGTTCGATTCGAATGCAGAGGGCTTTTTCTGGCTAGCCGGCCAAGGGGGCTTCGGCCTGCAGACGTCGCCCGCGATGGCCGCGATCGCGGCATCGCTGATCGCTGGAACGGCTTGGCCGATCGGCGAGATCGCGCCAGACGAGCTAAGTCCCGGCCGTTTCCTCCGGCAACCGGCATAGATCGACCCATCGATCGCCGACCAGCTCGTACAGCCGGTCCACGCTCACCTCGACCGAAGTATTGAGCGAGCCAGCGGCGGGGTAGACGACGTCGAACGCCTTCAGCGACAGATCGAGGTAGACAGGCAAATCGGTGCTCAGCCCGAAGGGGCAGACGCCGCCGACCGGATGGCCGGTGAGCTCCAGCGTTTCGTCGGCGCCGAGCATTCTCGGCCTGGCGCCCAGTTCGTCCTTGCACTTGCGATTGTCGAGCCGGGCATCGCCGCGCGCGACGAGCAGGAAGGTAAGCTCGCCCGCTCGAATCGCGAGCGTCTTGGCAATTCTTCCCGGAACGACTCCCAGTGAGTCCGCTGCCGTCGCGACGGTTGCGGTGGTTCCTTCGACTTCGATGATCGGAAGGTCGGGAGCGTTCTCGGCGATCCAGCGGCGGACCGAATCCGCGCTCACGCGGCTTCGCCAATCAAATGGAGCAGGATGCGTCGCGACGGGGCGTCCCGACGATGCTCGAACAGAAAGATGCCCTGCCAGGTACCCAGCGCCATCCGGCCATCCTCGACCGGAATCGAGAGCTGCGTTTGCGTCAGGGCAGTGCGGATATGCGCCGGCATGTCGTCCGGACCCTCGTCATTGTGGGTGTAGAGCGCCGGATCTTCCGGAGCGATCCGCTCGAAGAAATGCTCCAGGTCCCGCCGGGCGGCGCTGGCGGCATTCTCCTGAATGACGAGCGACGCCGACGTGTGCGCGCAGAAAAGGGTTAACAGTCCGGAGCCGATTCGCTGCGAGTCGAGCCACTGCGACACGGCGCCGGTAATTTCGTGGAGTCCTGCTTTCGGAGCCCGGACGACCAGGCTGTGGGAGAACTGCTCGAGCATGCGCCGGCTTCAACCACAGGCATTCGAATTCGTCCAACCCAAACGAAAAGCGCCTGCGAATGCAGGCGCTTAACGTTATTCGAATTGCTGGACTACAGCTTAGCTGCTGGCGCCACCGTTGGCTTCGCCACCACCAAGCAACCAGGTCCAGAAGCTCCAGCGAGCCGGAAGGTGCTTCTTCATCTCGTATCCCCGTTCTCATCAACTGCAATTCGGCAGCTGCGAGGATATTAACCCTAATAAATCTGGTTAGCAAATGATTCACCAAAGTTAGGACCGGCGCGCGGCGGAGCGGCGTCCAGTTTCGGGATTCGCAATGTTGGTTAGGCTGCCCGGGTTCGGCGTTCGGAGGTGAGCCGGCGCTTCAGGCTTTCGAGGCTCATCGGGCGGCCCGTGATGAACCCCTGGGCGATATCGCACTCCATCTCCGCGAGGAGTTCGAGCGACTCGCGGGTCTCGACGCCCTCGGCGACGATCGTTCGGCCGAGGGAATGGGCGAGAGCGATCGTCGAGCTGACCATCAACCGCTCGCTCCGGTTCTCGACCATTCCGCGAACGAAGCTCTGGTCGATCTTGATCTCGCTTGCCGGGATCCGCTTCAAATAATCGAGTGTCGACAGGCCGGTGCCATAATCGTCGATCGAGATGTTGACGCCGAGATCGCGGAGCTGGGTCAGCATGTCGAGCGCTTCGCCGCTGCCGGCGATTGCTGCCGTCTCGGTGAGCTCCAGGGTGAGGTGGCGCGGTTCGACCCCGTGCCGCTCCAGCAGGATCGCGATCCGGCCGACCAGCGCCTTGTCGCCAAGCAGCCGTCCGGACAGGTTCACCGACATATCGAAGTTGCGGCCGCCCTTGTTGAGCGACGCGGCGGCAGCGACCGCCTGGTCCAGCATGAACGCGGTGAGCTTGCCGATCCGATCGCTCTGCTCGGCAGCGGCGACAAACTCCGCCGCCGCGATCGGTCCCTTCTCGGGATGGGTCCACCGCGCAAGCGCTTCGGCCCCGATGATCTTGCGGGTCTTGAGATCGACCTTGGGCTGATAAGCGGCCCAGACTTCGCCGCGGTCGATGGCCTCGTCCAGCTGGCTCAGCATGGACAGCTTCCAGGACGCTTCCTGCAGCGTGTCCGGATCGTGATATTTCCACCTCAGCCCATCGCGCGCTGCCTGCTCGGCAGCCAGCAGGGCGCTCCCCAGCCTGTTCGCGAGCGATCGCCCGCTTCCGATTTCAACGCCGAAGCTTACGGAAAGGTCGATCGAAAGACCGCTCACCCGGACCGGCGTTCGAAACAGTGCGTGAAGCGCCTCGAGGTGATGGCCGAAGGGCTTTCCGGGCTCGTCGAACCAGGCGAAGATCCCGCCATCTCCCTGGTAGAAGGTGCGCTCGCGAGCGCCGACAGAGAGACGGGAGACGACCTGCTCGACGAGCTGGCGCTCGGATTCGGTCGGGAGAGTCGCGACGACTTCCGCATAGTTGAGGATTCGCGCGACGATCAGTGCCTTGTCCCGCCCGCGCCGGTGGCTTTTGAGCGCAACAAGATTCGGAAGGCCGGACACCGAATCGACGAGCCCGCGCCTCTTGAAGCGCCGCCTCACCAATGCACCGACCGTCCCGAGGAGAACGAGCAACGCCGGAGTCACGTCGAGGAAGATGAGATTGCTCTCCGCTGCCGCGGGGCCAAGAAGCACGGCGATCACCGCCACTCCCGCCATCAGCAGCTGCCTGCGCTCGCCTTTACCCAGCAAGGCGAAAGCGGCGACTGCGAGGCTCGCGAGGTAGAGCGGGATCCAGCCCAGATCGAGCGGCGTGCCGCTTTTCAGCGTCTCCGCGCCGATCGTATGCACATAGACCCCGCCCATCTGGCCGATCCCGGGAACGAAATACATGTCACCGCTGGCGTCGCTGGTGGTGCCGATGATCGCGGTCTTCCCCCGGATCAGCCTGGGGTCGAACTTCCCGTTGAGCACCGTGTCGGCGGAGATGGACGGAATCGAATTGGCATCGATCGAATAGTCGACGCGGAAGAATCCTCGCGGCGATTCCTTCCGCTGGGACAGCAGCGAAGCGAAAGACGGGAGGCTGCCGCTCATGCCGCGGCCGGCATAGGGGATCTGCCACACGGCGTTCTGGTAATTGTAGAACCAGTTGATGCTTCCGAGCTGCGCGTGCTCGGCGAAGGACGGGACGGGCCATTCGTCCGGGCGAACCTGCGAGTTGGGGCCCGATGGTCCGCGAACGGCGAGCGTTACCCGACCGGATTTCGCAAGTGCATTTGCGAACAGCCCGTCATCAACGGGGTCGGACGGCCCGTAGAATTGGACGTCGAAGAAGATCCGGCTCGCGCCAGCCTGGGTGAGCTTGTCGACCAGGTCGGCGTGAACTCGGCGCGGCCACGGCCATCGTCCGATATCGCGCAGCGCCTGCTGATCGATCTTCACGACGACGAGGTCGCCGCTTGCCTTGTGCAGGTGAAGACTGTTGCGACCGGTGCGAAGGATGTCCTCGCCGATTTCCCCGATCCCGAGCGCGCCGAAGATCATGCCCGCGATCGCGATCCACAGCAGGGTTCGCCACGGCCTCAGGTCTGCCCGCTTCTGGTTACCCGTCTCCACTCCGCGCACATGCGCGCACAAAGGTTAGGAAACAGATAACCGAACGATGGTTAACGGCGCGGACACTCGACAGCGATGCTCCGACCGGCCACAAATGCGGCAGAGTGGGAGGGATCATGGACTTCATCTCCATCCTGTCGATTTTCGTTCTGGCCTGCTTCGTCGGCTATTACGTCGTCTGGTCGGTGACCCCGGCGCTCCACACGCCGCTGATGAGCGTCACCAACGCAATTTCCTCGGTAATCGTGGTCGGCGCGCTGATCGCGTCGGCATCCGCGGCGGTGCCCGGCTCGAAGTGGCTGGGACTCGTCGCGGTGGCCCTTGCCAGCGTGAACATCTTCGGCGGCTTCGCGGTCACCCAGCGGATGCTGGCGATGTACCGGAAGAAAGAGCGCCCAGCTGATCGGACGACCAATGCCTGAGGCGGTGCACGCACAGCCCGCCTGGGTCCTCCTCGCTTATTTGGTCGCCGGTGTCTGCTTCATCCTCGCGCTGAGAGGGCTCTCCAGCCCCGAAAGCAGCAGGCGGGGCAACATCACCGGAATGATCGGCATGACGATCGCCGTGGTGACGACTCTTGCCACGCACCAGATCGCCTCATTGCCGGAAATCGTCGCCGCAATGGTGATTGGCGGCGGAATCGGCCTCGTGACCGCGCGCAAGATCCAGATGACGGCGATGCCGCAGCTTGTGGCGGCCTTCCACAGCCTCGTCGGAATGGCAGCGGTGCTCGTCGGCGCTGCGGCCTACCTGAACCCCGAGGCATTCGGGATTGCCGTCAGGGTCACGCCGATCGCCTCGCCGTCGTTCATCAGCATCTATCCGGTGAGCCGGATCGAGATGGGCCTCGGCGTCGCAATCGGAGCGATCACCTTCTCCGGCTCCGTAATCGCCTTCCTGAAGCTCAACGGGAACATGAGCGGCAAGCCGATCCTGCTTCCCCTCCGCCACCTGATCAATCTCGGGACGCTGGCCGCGATCCTGCTGCTGATCGCTTACTTCACCCAGGATCAGAGCCCGTGGGTCTTCTTCACTGCCATGGGGTTGAGCTTCGCCATCGGCTTCCTCCTCATCATCCCGATCGGCGGGGCGGACATGCCGGTCGTGATCTCGATGCTGAACAGCTATTCGGGATGGGCCGCAGCGGCGATGGGCTTCACGTTGCACAACAGCGCGATGATCATCACCGGCGCGCTGGTCGGAAGCTCGGGCGCGATCCTCAGCTACATCATGTGCCGTGCAATGAACCGAAGCTTCATCTCGGTCATCGCCGGCGGGTTCGGAGCGGTTGCGAGCGGCGGCGACGCGGCTGCGATCGACCGGCCGTACAAGCGCGGCTCGGCCGAGGACGCAGCCTTCCTGATGGCGCAGGCCGACCAGGTGATCATCGTCCCCGGCTACGGAATGGCGGTCAGCCAGGCGCAGCACGCGCTCCGCGAAATGGCCGACCTGCTCAAATCCAAGGGGGTGCGAGTCAAATATGCGATCCACCCGGTCGCGGGGCGAATGCCGGGGCACATGAACGTGCTGCTTGCCGAGGCCAACGTCCCGTACGACGAGGTGTTCGAACTGGAGGACATCAACAGCGAGTTCGCTCAGACGGACGTCGCCTTCGTGATCGGCGCCAATGACGTCACCAACCCTGCGGCGAAAAGCGACAAGAGCTCACCCATCTACGGAATGCCCGTCCTCGACGTCGAGAAGGCGCGGACCGTGCTGTTCGTGAAGCGTTCGATGGGCGGCGTCGGCTATGCCGGCGTCGACAACGAGCTCTTCTATCGAGACAATACGATGATGCTCCTGTCCGACGCGAAGAAGATGGTGGAAGAGATCGTGAAGTCCCTCGGCTAGCGCCGGGGGAGGTGGACTTCGGCGATCATGCAGCGGACGCTTCCGCCGCCCACGGCCTCGATCGTCGGAATGTCGACCGCGACCAGATTTCCGAACCGCTCAAGCGATCGCCTCTGGTCCGGCTGCAGGTTCGAAAGCGCCTTTTGCGACAGCGCGATCACGGAATCGCCTTTGAGCGATCGGAGCTCCAGCAGGTTGCAGCCGAAGCGGCGCAGCTGGGCGAAGCTCAGCTCGACGATCGTCCGGCCTGTCGCCTCGATTTCGGCAACCAGCGCGGCCCGCTGTTCGGGCAAGACGGCATCCGTGCACAGCACGGCGAAATCGGTGCCGAGGCTCAGAAGCACATTGGTATGATAGATCGCCCGCCCGCCGGGATCGCGAGCGTCGAACAGGTGAGTCGAATAGCCGAGCTGCCGGTCGAACTCGGCAACGACATTGGCATCGGTTCGCGGGCCGAGGCACGCGTAGGCGCGGTGTCTCGATCGGTCGAGGACCAGGCTTCCCGTACCTTCGAGGAAACGGCCGTTCTTCTCGTTGTCGCTGAGATCGACGACCCGCCGACTTTCGAAGCCGTGGCTGGTCAACAGTTCGGCGAGAGCATCCGCTCTTCGCTCCAGCCGCCGCGGTGCCGTTGCCATCGGGTACAGCACCAGCGATCCGTCGGCATGCGTGGAAAACCAGTTGTTCGGGAACACCGCATCCGGCTTCGGCGGGGAAGGGGTATCGTCAAGCCGGACGATCTCGACCCCGGCATCCGAGAGTTGCCGCTCCAGCGCATCGAATTCAGACAAGGCCTTCAGGGCCAGGTGCGGGTCGGCGGAAGCGTGGGAAAAGACGTTCGACTCGGCGGCCTCCGCATTGAACCCGAAGCAGGCGGGGCGGACGAGAAGGACGGTGCTTGCGGACTGCGCTTCCATGGTCGTCGTTTCCCGCTTGGCATCCGCTCCGTCAATCGCTCCACAGCTTTGTCGCGGAAACCGCTTGCCCGCTTCCGGAATTTCGCTGAAATTCGCGGTCGGCGCTGAGTCGACCCGCTCGGACGCCGGACATCGCAACTGGGTTCAAGCCCCCAGCCGGTCGCCCGGTCTGGGCGCACCGTATGGGGAGGCGGATTTGCGCAAGCTCGGGATCATCGGCGGCACCAGCTGGGCCTCTACCGCTCTCTATTACGACCATATCAATCGCGGAGTGGCTCGGCGGCTCGGCGGCCTCCACAGCGCGCGGCTCGCGATCGAAAGCCTGGACCTCGCTCCCCTGGCGGAGCTGGAGCTGTCCGGCGACTGGGACGGCGTCGCCGCGATCATGTCGGACGCGGCGAAGAGCCTCGTCAAAAGCGGGGTCGACGGCCTGCTGATCGCCTCCAATACCGGCCACAAGGCGTTCAACGCGGTCGCCGCGACGGTGAAGGTGCCGATGCTCCATATCGGCGATGCCACCGCGGACAAGCTCGTCGCCGACGGGGTCAGGAAAGTGGCCCTGCTCGGCACCCGCTTCACCATGACCGAGCCGCACGTTCGCTCTCGTCTCGAAGCTCGCGGATTGGAGCTGGCGCCGGTCCCGCAGAAGGCCATCGAGGAAGTCGACCGGATCATCTTCGAGGAGTTGGCCGCGGGCAAGGTGGTCCGCGACAGCCAGCGCACGCTCAAGACACTGATCGCCGATCTGGCGCGGCAGAAGGTGCAGGCGGTGGTTCTCGGCTGCACCGAACTGGTGCTCGCGGTCGATACCCGGGCCAACGTCATTCCCGTGTATGACACCACCGCGATCCACTCCCGCGCCGCCGTCGAATGGATGCTCAGCGAAGAGGAAGAGGCGAGGGCGGCGGCCTGACCTCGCAATGATCCGGTCCGCCGCTTAGATACGGCGAGTGACCAAGGCCGACCGTCCCGACCATCCCCGAGCTGCCGAGCGCTTCAATGAGGAGCAGGCGACCTATGCCGTGCGCGGTGCGGACAAACCGGACCTGGAAACAGGCGTGGCAGCGATCCGCAACGTCCTGAAGACGCTGCCGCGCCGGCCGGGCGTCTACCGCATGCAGGACGCGCGTGGCGACGTGCTCTATGTCGGCAAGGCGCGGGCGCTGAAGAACCGGGTCACCACCTACACGCAGGTGGCGAAGCTCCCGAAGCGGCTTCAGCGCATGGTTTCTCAGACCCGGTCGATGACGATCGTCACGACCCGGACCGAAGCCGAGGCACTGCTGCTCGAAGCGCAGCTGATCAAGCGCTTCCGGCCACCGTACAACGTGCTCCTCCGCGACGACAAAAGCTTCCCGTTCATCCTGCTGCGCGAGGATCACGCTTTCCCGAGGGTCCAGAAACACCGGGGCGCCCGCCGCGCGAAAGGCCAATATTACGGCCCTTTCGCGAGCGCCGGATCGGTGACTCGGACACTTAATGCTCTTCAGAAGCTGTTCCTTCTAAGAAGCTGTTCCGACAGCTTTTTCGAAACACGCTCGCGACCTTGCCTGCTGTACCAGATCCGTCGTTGTTCGGCGCCGTGCGTGGGCCGCATCAGCGAGAGCGACTATGCCGATCTGGTGAAGGACGCGAAGGCCTTCCTCGCCGGCCGTTCCACCGGGGTGCAGGAGCGGCTCGGCAAGCAAATGGCGCAAGCTGCGGAGAAGCAGGATTACGAACTCGCGGCCGTCTATCGCGACCGACTCCGCGCCCTGACCTACATCCAGGGGTCGCAAACCGTTCATTCGGAAGGGCTTGGCGATGCCGATGTGTTCGCTTTGGCCTGCAAGGCGGGCTCAGTCTGCATCCAGGCGTTTTTCATCCGCGGCGGCCAGAATTGGGGACATCGCGCCTTCTTCCCGGCGCACACGAACGATGTTCCGGAGGCCGAAGTCCTGTCGAGCTTCCTCGTCCAATTCTACGAGGATGTGCCGCCGCCAAAGCGAGTTCTCGTCGACCGCGATCTGGCTGATCCCGAGCTTCTCGAAGAGGCGTTCTCGACCAAGATCGAGCGCAAGGTCGTCATCGAGCAGCCGAAACGCGGCCCGCGAGTGAAGCTGGTCGAGCAGGCGAGGCGAAACGCGGAAGAGGCGCTGGACCGGCGGATGGCCGAAACGGCGACTCAGGCAAAGGTGCTGCGCGAGCTCGCGGACACCTTCGAGCTTGGCGAAATCCCCAAGCGGATCGAGGTCTATGACAACAGCCACATCATGGGCACGAACGCGACCGGCGCGATGATCGTCGCCGGCCCGGAAGGCTTCCGGAAGAACAATTATCGCAAGTTCAACATCAAGCGGGCAGAGACGGCGCCCGGCGACGACTTCGCGATGATGCGCGAGGTGCTCGAGCGGCGGTTCGCGCGTCTCGAGAAGGAAGATCCCGACCGATCGAGTGGCGAATGGCCCGATCTGCTGTTGATCGACGGCGGCAAGGGCCAGCTCTCGGCTGTGTGAGAGGTG
This sequence comes from Sphingomicrobium sp., assembly GCA_051953395.1. Classification (GTDB taxonomy): domain Bacteria; phylum Pseudomonadota; class Alphaproteobacteria; order Sphingomonadales; family Sphingomonadaceae; genus Sphingomicrobium. The sequence continues at coordinate 10,380 of JBQCIU010000009.1, read as the reverse complement.
ATGGCGGACCTGGGCGTGCAGGACGTGCCCGTGGTCGGAGTCGCCAAGGGCCCGCACCACGGGCGCGAGGGCCGCGAAATCTTTCATCTGCCCGGCGGGCGTGAAATCACGCTGCAACCGAATTCCGCCTTGCTCTTCTACCTGCAGAGGCTTCGCGACGAGGCGCACCGCTTCGCGATCGGGACTCACCGGCAGAAGAGAGCCAAGAGCCTTACCACTTCGAGCCTGGACGAAGTCCCCGGAATCGGGCCGAGCCGGAAGCGCGCGCTGCTGATGCACTTCGGGACCGCACGGGCAGTGAAGGGTGCAGCGCTAGAGGACCTGGAACGGGCGCCCGGTATCTCCGGCACGATCGCCCGCCTCGTCTACGATCATTTCCACCCGGCTGGCTGATGCAGCTGCAGAGCGAAGCCATCGTCTGTTCGATCAGGAGCCACGGCGAACATGGGACCATCGCCCGGCTGCTGACCCGCGAGCAGGGGCTCGTTGCCGCTTACGTGCGGGGTGGGAGAGGGCGGCGCATGCGTCCGGTGCTGATCGCCGGCAATCTGGTTTCGGCCCAGTTTCGCTCGCGGACGGAAAGCCAGCTGCCGCAGGCAACGGTGGAGCTCGCCCACAGCCGCGCGCAGATGCTGGGCGAGCCCCTGCAATCGGCCGCCATCGAATGGGCCACGGCTCTCGTCGCGTCCGCCTTGCCGGAGCGGCAGCCGTATCCGCGGATCTACGAGGCGCTAGCGGGGATGCTCGATGCAATCGAAGCGGCTCCGTCGGCGAAAAGCTGGGCCCCGGCCCTGGCCACGTTCGAGCAGCTCATCGTCGCGGAACTCGGCTACGGCCGCGAAGGGCCGGACTCGACCGATGTGTTCGGTTCGCTGCGGTGGTCCGGAGACCATCTGTTCGCGAACGTGCTCTCCGGACGCATCGATTCGCTTCGCGACAGCCGAACGCGCCTTGTGGACCGCCTGCGCAGAGCGCTTGTGTGATGCGGGCGCCGCATCTAGCGTGGCGTTGATGGGCTCGGACGCGCTCTCGGTATTATTCCCGAATGTCGCGACGACTCGCGACATCAGCGTTAGGGTCGCCGTCAGCTATCTCGCGGAGCAGTCCAACCCGCAACTGAACCGCTGGTTCTGGTCCTATCATATCCGGATCGAGAACCGGTCGGAGGTTTCGGTGCAGTTGCTGACCCGCAGCTGGAAGATCGTCGATGGACGGGGCGCCACCCACGAAGTCCATGGCGAAGGCGTCGTCGGCGAAACGCCTTTGATCGCTCCCGGCAGCAGCTTCGACTATGTTTCCGGCTGCCCTCTGGACACGCCGGGCGGCTCGATGAGCGGAAGCTATCGGATGGTCGACGAAGACGGGTCGCTGTTCGACATCGCCATTCCCCGCTTCGCGCTGATCGCACCGGTCAACTAGCCAACAAAAAAGGGCGGCCCGAAAGCCGCCCTCTTGAACCTTGGGCGATTCGATCAGGCGGGGCTGATCGGAGTGATCTCACCATTCCCATGATCATTGCCCGACACGATCAGCGCGATGACGCCAATGATCGCGGCAAGCCCGAGCAGGAGCGGCAGGGTGCCGATCGATTTCGGGGCGGCAGTCTCGACGACTGGCGGCGGCGGCGGGGAGGTAGCTTCGGCAACCGGCGGAGGAGGCGCCGCGGTCACGGGGAGGACGCAGCCCGGGGGCGCAGCCTGGGCGGCCGCGAGCGCTGCCGAGGTGGTCGCGGTAGATCCCGAGCAGACGGCGGCCTGCGACTGTGCGCCCCCGAGGACCGCCAGCGAAACGAGCGGATCGATCGGCGACGACGCCGGCGCAGCATAAGCGGCCTGGCTCGAGAGGAATGCGGCTGCACCTGCAACCAATACGCTACGGCGAATTGACGACATTGGACCTTCCCCGTTCTCACTTGTGCGGCGGAAAATGCCTCCAGAACGGATGTAACGCCGTTTATCCAATTCGGTTGCGTCGAATTCGTACAAGATCTTCAAACGCCGTTTCTTAGGGAGGCCGGGCACGGAATTCTGCCGAAACCGGCACGCCTGGGAAACCATGTCCGTTATGGATGGTTTGAGGGTTCTCACCATCCTGAAGGAGCGCGCGCTATGACAAGGACAGGGTTGTTGAAGGCTGCGTTTTTCGGTGCGGCGGTCGTCGCTCCAATCGGCGCTGTTGCCGCCCAGGCCTGGACGCCCGGATCGGAAATCGTCGGACAGACGGTCGCCGTCCAGACCAACGGAGTGACGAACAGCATCATGTTCAACGCGGATGGCACCGCCACGATCACGACGCCCAGTGGAACGACCGTTCCCGGAACCTGGTCCGCGGCCAACAACATGCTTTGCCTGAGTGCCAACGGCGCGCAGGAATGCTGGCCTTATTCGCGGCCGTTCCAGGCAGGACAGCAAATGGCGCTCACCAGCAGCTGCCAGCAGGTTACGACCTTCATGCCGCAGTCGACGAACCCGCCGGTCCAGCGCAGCGGTGGTGAACGGGGCTGATCGCTCCGTGCGCAAATGAAAAGGGCGGCCAGCGGCCGCCCTTTTTATTTCAATGCCTGGAAAACTCAGGCGGGGCTGATCGGAGTCAGATCGCCGCTGCCGTTGTTTCCGCCGGACGTGATCGCGATGATCACCGCAATCAGCGCGGCGAGGCCCAGAAAGACCGGCCAGATACCGAAGGACTTCGGCGGAGGCGCATCTTGCGCCGCCGTGGCAGCCGCAGTCGCAGCTGCGGTAGCAGCCGACGCAGAAGCCATCGAGGCAGGAACGCTGCACGCGTTGGTCGAAGCAGAGGCGCAGACAGCTGCGCGGGACTGCTGCGTTCCAAGAACGCTCAACGAAACGAGCGGATCAATGCTCGTCGACGACGTCGGTGTAGGTGCTGCGTAGACTGCTTGTGCCGAAAGCAAAGCTGCTGCCCCTGCAGCCAACGCACAACTGCGGATTGCCCAGGTCATGGGAACTCCCCGTTTTGCCAGAGTGGAGGCTAATGCCACCAAAACGGACAGAACGCAAAGCGGAAATGTGCGCAGGCCAATTAAATTTTTTAATCGAGGCTGTTGAAGCGGTTTTGCTGATGCTGATTTCAGCCCCGACCAGGCCAGAATCAAGGCGCCCCCGATGCCTGCGGGACCGAAGAGGTCGGCTATTGTTACTGCTGCTAAACTATCGTGGTTACTAGTAAATTTCCTCGCCCCCAATTGCTGGCAACTGCCAGCATATCGAACCGTCCCATAGGGGAGGGAGCGCCGACGGCGCTGCTTCCGAACCTCGACTCCCGCACGGGAGCAGGGCTGGTCAAAGTGACCGCAAACCGCCACCTGCGGCGTCGTGACTGCCTTCTGTTGTCCGATTACCACAAGGATTCCACCGAATCGGAATGCGCGACTGCGGGGTTCCGAAGTTGGAAACGAACGGAGCCGCTGAGCTGATGATCGCCAGAAAGTTGTTCTTCCGCGATTCGGCGCCAAGCGGGCCACGAAAGCACCGGGCCTACGCCATCGGCGACATTCACGGCTGTCTCGACCTTCTCGATCGCCTGTTGTCGGAAATCGAAGCCGATATCGCTCGCCAGCGGCAGGCGAAGACCAGCCTGATTTTCCTGGGCGACGTCGTCGACCGAGGGCCGGCGTCGGCCCAAGTCGTCGAGCGGCTTCGGACGCTGTCCATTCGCGGAGCCAGCATTCACTTCATCATGGGCAATCATGAGGAAGTGATGTTGCGTGTGATCGACGGCGACACGGAATTGCTGAAAAACTGGCTTCGCTTCGGCGGTACGGAGACGTTGCTCAGTTACGGCATCGAGGCGAAGGAGCTGAAGAAGCTTTCGAGCGAGGAATTGTCTGAGCGGCTGAAAAGAGACATTCCCGAGTCCCACCGCCGCTTTCTCGGCGGCTTTGCCGACAGCATCGCCTTTGGCGACTACGTTTTCGTCCACGCCGGAATCCGGCCCGGTGTCGAGCTGTCCGAGCAAAGCCAGGCGGATCTGAGGTGGATTCGCGAACCGTTTCTCGGCGACACGACCGATCGCGGCTACATCGTCGTCCACGGCCACACCATCCGCAATGAAGTCGAGACGACCGAGAACCGGATCGGAATCGATACCGGCGCTTATTGCACCGGCACCCTGACAGCACTCGCGATCGACGGCAGGAAGCGCTGGCTTATCCAGACCTCGGGCGACGAGGCACAGCGGGTTTCCCTTGGCTGACAAGTGGGTTAGGTGAATCGCCGAAGCTGAGAGAGGGTGTCGGATGAAGGACGTTCGTTTTTTCCGTTTGCGCGGTTTCGGATTGCTTTGTCTGGCCATCGCCGCAGCGGCCATTTCCGCCTGCACGGACTCGCGCGGAGGCTCCATTCCCTACAGCGTCAGCGACTTCGGGCCACCGGACACCACCGCCGCCGCCTCGGTCGATTCCAACTACAAGATCGCACCGATGGACGTTCTCACCATTCGCGTGTTCGGGATGCCTGACCTGACGGGCGATTATGAAGTCGATCTCCTCGGCAACATTTCGATGCCGCTGATCGGGGACGTCGCCGCGAACAACCTCTCGCCGGCGCAGCTCGATGAAGTCCTCACCAAGAAATACGGCGCCAAATATCTCGAAAATCCGGACGTCAGCGTCGCGGTGAAATCGGCAGCCGGTCACATCGTCACGGTGGATGGCGCGGTCAGGCGCGCGGGGTCGTTCCCGGTCCTTGGATCGATGACGTTGATGAAGGCGGTCGCCCTGGCCGGCGGCGCCAACGAAGAGACGGCGAACATGCATCGCGTCGCGATCTTCCGCACCATCGACGGGAAGCGCCAGGCGGCGGCATTCGACCTGCTCAGCATCCAGCATGGCGAGATGGTCGATCCGCCCGTTTATTCGGGCGACATCATCATCGTCGACGGCTCGAACATCAAAGCCACGCAGAAGAAGATATTCCAGGCCGTCCCGCTGCTGAGCATCTTCCGGCCCTTCTGACGAACCCGGATGCGCATCCCGCCTGTGCACTTCGCAGGCGGGATGCCGCTGACTCTGGAAAATCTGCGCGTTCGCGAAGGCCCCTGAGCATCGCTGTGTTGTTTCTGCAACGGTGCGTGCTACGGCAGAGCGGATGGATGCCTCTGCAGCCGAATCGGATTTGACTGCCTCGCGAAAGACCAGCTGGCTCGAGCGGGAACGCGAAAGCGGCCGATTCTACCGATACGTCGCAATCGTGACGGCGGCGGTGCTGATCGCCACGATTTCCTTGAGCATCTGGATATTGAAGCGCCCGGCGCAGCCCGGGACTTTGCTTTCGCCGCCACTGATCGCGACGCTTCTGATCGCGAACCTCATTCCCGCCATCGCGCTGATGGTTCTCCTCTCGCGGCGGATCGCCGTTCGGCGCGCGGAGCGGGGAGGGGTCGGAAGTGGCGCGCTCCACACGCGGCTGGTCGCGCTCTTCTCGGTCATCGCCGCAGTTCCGACGGTCCTCGTCGCGATTTTCGCATCGCTGTTGTTCCAGAGCGGGCTCGAATTCTGGTTTTCGGACCGGGCACGCAACATGCTCGAAAACTCGGTTCAGCTGGCGCGGACGACCTACAATAACGAAGTCGAGCGGGTCGCGAACGAGACTGAATATGCCGCCGGCGATCTCGCCACCTATGTGCAGCAGGCGCCCATCGACAGTCCTGAATTCCTTCAGGCCTTTGCCAAGTTGCAGGTGCTGAACCGCAACCTCTCCGAGGCGATCATTTTCACCTACGGTCCGGACAAGAGGGTTCGCTCGCTGGTCCTCGTCAATCCGTACGACCGCCCGCTGGAGCAGAGCGTTCCTCCGGCAAAGATCGAGCAGCTCAACTCGAAGAAGGTCGTGCCGATCACCTCGTCCGATAGGATTGGAGCGGTCACTCGGCTGAATGTCGGCCCCGACACCTATCTCTATGAAGCCCGCGTTTTCGATCCGGCGTTCAGGGCGCAGATCGACCGGGCAAACGACGTTCTCCACGATTACCGGCAATTGCTCGCAAGATCGCGGGTGAACCAGCTGAGGTTCAACGCGGCCCTGTTGCTCGGTTCGCTGCTCATCGTCGCTCTTGCGATCTTCGCCGCCCTTCGGCTCGCCGACAGGCTGGTCCGGCCGGTCGGCCAGCTGGCGGCGGCCGCGGGGCGGATCGAGGAGGGAGATTTCACCGCTCGGGTGCCGGTGACCGAGACCGAAGACGAGATCGAGACGCTCGCCCATGCCTTCAACCGCATGACTGCCCGGATCGAGGAACAGACGGGTGCGCTGCGCTCCGCCAATTCGCAGCTGGAGACCCGGCGTGCCTTCATCGAGGCCGTTCTGTCCAGCGTGACCGCGGGCGTTGTCGCGATCGACTCCAGCAACCGGATTCTGCTGACCAACCGCTCGGCCGAGGCGCTTCTACAGCAGGGGCAGGAGCCGGTCGAAGGCACCCCTCTGGCCGACCTGTCGCCCGAGCTCGACGAATTCACCCATGGCGACAAGCGCGAGGCCAATGTCGATGTCGAGGCAGCGGGCAACCGGCGGACTCTCGCCGTCAAGCGGGTCCGGTACCAGGACGGCGCGGTCCTGACTTTCGACGATATCACCGACCAGCTCTCCGACCAGCGGAGCGCGGCCTGGTCGGATATCGCTCGCCGGATCGCTCACGAGATCAAGAATCCCCTCACTCCCATCCAGCTGGCGGCCGAGCGGCTTCAGCGCCGGTTCGGAGGAGAGGTCGAATCGGACAAGGAAACCTTCGAGCGGCTCACTGGGACCATCGTCCGCCAAGTGGGCGACCTCAGGCGAATGGTCGACGAATTCTCCAATTTCGCGCGAATGCCCAAGCCGGTGTTCCGCAAGGAAAACGTCCATGAAATCGCCCGCCATGCGTTGTTCCTGCACGAAGTCGCGCATCCGGAAATCAAGTTCACGATCACCCCGGCCTCGGGCGAATTCCCGCTGGTCTGCGACCGCCGGCAGCTTGGTCAGGCGCTGACGAACGTCGTGAAGAACGCCGTGGAAGCCATTGAATCACGGAAGGCTCGTGGCGAGCATCATCTTGGCGGCGATCGCGTCGAACTGCGGCTGCACCGCGAATCCGATCAGCTCGTGATCGATATCACGGACACCGGGGTGGGACTTCCGGAGGATCGCGACCGGCTGACCGAACCCTACATGACGACGCGGGTGCGCGGCACCGGACTCGGCCTCGCCATCGTCAAGAAGATCGTCGAGGAACATTGCGGCGAGATCGCCTTCCTCGACCGCTCCGGTGGCGGAACGCACGTCCGGATCGCGCTCGATGCCGACAAGCTCGCCGAGAGAGAAGGGCAGGCGCCCGTCACTCATCCCGAAGACGAGAAAGGTGAAGATGAAACAGACGTTTAAGGAGCGTTGCTGATGGCTCTTGAAGTGCTGGTCGTCGATGATGAGGAAGACATTCGCGACCTGGTTAGCGGCGTTCTGGAGGACGAAGGCTATGCCGTCCGGACCGCTGCCGACAGCACATCGGCGCTGGACGCGATCAAGGACCGGCGCCCGTCGCTGGTGCTCCTCGACGTGTGGCTTCAAGGCAGCCGTCTCGACGGGCTCCAGCTCCTGCAGCATCTCAAAAGGCAGGACTCGACTCTTCCCGTCCTGATGATCTCCGGTCACGGCAATCTCGACACCGCCGTCGCCGCGGTCCGAGAGGGCGCAGTCGACTTCATCGAGAAGCCGTTCGAGGCCGGCCACCTGCTTCATCTCGTCTCGCGAGCGACGGAGACCGATCGCCTTCGCCGCGAGAATGAAAGCCTGCGCCAGCAGATCGTCCATGACGAGGTGCTCAGCGGCACGTCCGTGTCGATCAACACGGTTCGCGCGACCCTCAAGCGAGTCGCTCCGACGGGAAGCCGGGTGCTGCTCACCGGGCCGGCGGGCGTGGGCAAGGAGGTTGCTGCTCGAACCATCCACCAGTGGAGCACACGCGCCAACGGGCCGTTCGTCGTCGTCTCCGCGGCGATGATGACCCCGGAGCGGGTGGAAGAGGAGTTGTTCGGTGTCGACAGCGAGGACGGAAGCCGCCCCGGTCTGCTCGAGCAGGCGCATGGGGGCACCCTGTTCCTCGACGAGATCGCGGACATGCCGGCGACGACCCAGGCGAAGATCCTGCGAGTCCTCACCGACCAGAGCTATCATCGGGTCGGTGGGCAACGCCCGGTCAAGGTCGACGTTCGAGTCCTTTCGGCGACGTCGCGCGATCTTGCTCAGGAGATTGCGGCGGGGAATTTCCGCGAAGACCTGTTCTACCGCCTGAACGTCGTTCCGGTCCGGCTTCCGCCGCTCCGTGAGCGCCGCGAGGACATCCCGGAACTGGCCAATCACTTCCTGGCGCGTTTTGCCGCGGATCGCCGGATTCCGACGCCTGTGCTGTCGGACGAGGCGATCGCTGCGCTTCAGGCGCACGACTGGCCGGGCAACGTTCGCCAGCTCCGCAACATCATCGAGCGGACGGTGATCCTCGCGCCCTGCGAGCGGGTTGAGCGCATCGAGGCCGACATGCTTCCGTCGGAGATCCTCGAAAGCCAGGGCTCCGCCGGGCTTTCCAGCCAGGCGATGACGATCATGGGAAGTCCGCTTCGCGAGGCGCGCGAATCCTTCGAGCGCGAATATCTGCGAATCCAGATCCGGCGTTTTTCGGGCAACATCTCCCGCACAGCGTCGTTCATCGGAATGGAGCGCTCGGCTCTCCACCGGAAGCTGAAGGCGCTCGGCATCGGCGACAAGCGCGACGAGGAGTAAGTCAGGCATTGCCCCCGACGGCCGCAAAGTCGCTAAGCCTGCAGGATTATTTCCTGAACGCGGCGCGCAAATCCAAGGGAGCGGTCACCGTCTACCTCTTGAAGGGCGTGAAGCTTCAGGGGATCATCACCTGGTTCGACGCTTTTTCGCTGCTGCTCCGGCGCGATCGCCAGACGCAGCTGGTGTACAAACATTCGATCTCGACGATCCTGCCGTCCAAGCCGTTGAATCTCGACGACGTCGCGCCTCGCGAAGCTGCATCGAAGGCGGCGCTCCAGGATTCCTTCCTGTCCGCCGCCGCTCGAGCGCAGGAGAATATGACCATCTTTCTCGTCAACGGGGTGATGCTCCAGGGGTGTGTCGCCGTTCATGACCAATTTTCGTTGCTGCTCGAGCGCTCGGGTCAGGTGCAGCTGATCTACAAGCATGCAATCTCGACCATTCAGCCTGACAATCCGCTGTCGCTGGGCGGCGAAGAGACCGAGGATCGCGGTTCCAAGTGACGGTCAACATCACCGACAGTCCCGGCGCCCATGACGTCACTCGCGGAGAGCGAGCGCTCGTCGTCGGCGTCGACCAGATGCGCAAGGGGGAGGGGCGCTCGGCCGATGCGCGGCTGGAGGAAGCTGTCGGCCTTGCCGAAGCGATCGGAATTGACGTCATCGGGCGGCGAACCTTCAGGCTTCGAGCCGCGAGGCCTGCAACCTTGCTCGGCAAGGGCCAGGTCGAGGAAATTGCCGGCATGGCGAAAGAGGGGGAGGCGGCGCTCCTCGTCGTCGACGCGCCGCTGACTCCGGTCCAGCAGAAATCGCTGGAAGAGCAGGTTGGCGCCAAGGTGATCGACCGGACGGGGCTGATCCTGGAGATTTTCGGCGAGCGCGCCGCGACGGCCGAAGGACGACTTCAGGTCGAGCTCGCCCATCTCGATTACCAGGCAGGGCGCCTGGTGCGAAGCTGGACCCACCTGGAGCGGCAGCGCGGCGGTTTCGGTTTCCTCGGCGGCCCCGGCGAAACGCAGATCGAGGCTGACCGGCGGCTGATTCGCGATCGGATGGCAAGAATCCGGCGCGAGCTCGAACAGGTCAAGCGAACGCGATCCCTGCATCGCGACCGCCGCCAGCGGGCGCCATGGCCGGTGGTCGCCCTGGTGGGCTATACCAACGCGGGGAAATCGACGCTTTTCAACCGGATGACGGGTGGCGGAGTCCTTGCGGAAGACATGCTCTTTGCGACGCTCGATCCGACCATGCGCGACGTCAAGCTGCCGGGGTTCGACAAGGCGATCCTGTCGGACACCGTGGGTTTTGTGTCCGACCTGCCGACCCAGCTGGTGGCCGCTTTCCGAGCGACTCTGGAGGAGGTCGCTTCGGCGGACTTGCTGGTCCATGTTCGCGACATGGCGCATCCCGACCGCGACGCGCAGCGGGAGGATGTGCTTGGAGTCCTGGCGCAACTCGGCGTCGGCCCCGACGACGAGAACGCCCCGCCGCAGATCGAAGCCTGGAACAAGATGGACCTGCTTGCCAAGGACGAGCGGGACTCGCTCTCGACGGAAGCATCCCGGCGCGAAGACGTTGTGCCGATCTCCGCGCTCGCCGGCTCAGGGCTGGAGAAT
>JBQCIU010000008.1:0-4485 GCA_051953395.1 Sphingomicrobium sp. | reverse complement strand
CTCAGCGGCTGGAGCAGCGCACCAACTTCGACCTGGAGATGATCGCCGCGACCGGCTCCTGCGCGGGGATCGAGAATTACTCACGCTTCCTCATCGGCCGCCTCCCCGGTGAGCCGCCGCCGACCCTGTTCGAATATCTGCCGGAGAACGCTTTGCTGTTCGTCGACGAGAGCCACCAGACGGTCCCGCAGATCGGCGCGATGGCGCGCGGCGACCATCGGCGGAAGATCACGCTCGCGGAATACGGCTTCCGCCTGCCGAGCTGCATCGACAACCGCCCGCTGCGCTTCAACGAATGGGACGCGATGCGCCCGCAGACGACCTTCGTTTCGGCGACCCCCGGCCCGTGGGAAATGAACGAAACGGGCGGCGTGTTCAGCGAGCAGGTCATCCGCCCGACCGGGCTGATCGATCCGCCGGTCGAGATCAGGCCGGTCGAAGACCAGGTCGATGACCTCATCAACGAGGCGAAGCTGACGGCGCGCAAGGGCTATCGGACTCTGGTCACTACGCTCACCAAGCGCATGGCTGAGGACCTCACGGAATATCTGCACGAGGCGGGGCTCAAGGTCCGCTACATGCACTCCGACGTCGAGACCCTGGAGCGGATCGAGCTGATCCGCGAGCTTCGGCTAGGCGTCTATGACGTGCTGGTCGGGATCAACCTTCTTCGCGAGGGGCTCGACATCCCTGAATGCGGGCTGGTCGCGATCCTGGATGCGGACAAGGAAGGGTTCCTCCGTTCGGAAACGTCGCTGATCCAGACGATCGGCCGGGCCGCGCGCAACGTCGAAGGCAAGGTGATCCTCTACGCCGACACGAAGACCGGCTCGATCGAGCGCGCGCTGGCCGAGACCGACCGTCGCCGCGAAAAGCAGGAAGCATACAACAAGGAACACGGCATCACGCCGACCACGATCAAGCGCAACATCGCCGACATCATCGCCCATGTCGCGACGCGCGACGGCGTGCTCGTCGACACCGGCGACGAGGAGCGGCCGCACCTCGTCGGCCACAATCTCAAGGCGTATCTCAAGGACCTCGAGGAGCGCATGCGCAAAGCCGCCGCCGACCTGGAGTTCGAAGAGGCCGCGCGCCTCCGCGACGAGATCCGACGGCTCGAGGAAGACGAGCTCGGGATTCCCGATCCGGAACGTATCGCGCCGAGGCCTCTGGGCAATTCCACCGAAGGCAAGCCCGGCACCCGCAAGGGCCGGTTCGGGAAGATGCAGCGAACGCGGTTCGGCGGCCGGCGCGGCTAAGCCGTTAACCTCAATCGTTTGTTGCGGTTGCGATTTCTTGCGTTAGCTTCTCGCGGGGGCTGGTCGGCTGCTCGGACCACCGGCAGAGGTTGAATGCGAGCGGTGGCGCACGCCCCGCGCAAGGGGGTTCCAATGCAATTGGTCATTCCATCCACCGCGCGGGGCGCCGTGATCGGCGAGCTTGCCGGTCCCGCGTTCGGAATTGCCGGTGCCTGAGCTTTTCGACCTGCCGGGACCGCGCAGCGGATCGAACAATTTCGGTGCGACCTACGTGCTGCCTTACGGAGCTGACTACACGGTCAGTGCGGGAAGCAACCTCTATGCGTCGCTGTTCACCATGTTCGACGGCGATTACAATTATCCCACATTCACGAACAACGGCACGCTCTGGAATGTCTCCTCCTCGAGCAACGTGGTCGGAGTAGTCACCGGCACGTACATCACCTCCGTCACCAATAATGGCACGATGATCGCCGATGCGGGCGACGGCAATGCGTATACGGTGTCCGTTGGAAGCGGCGGTCAAAGCGTGACGAATAGTGGTTCGATGTACGCAATCGCGAACGGCAACGCGAACGTAATCACCCACTGGGATCCTGGCGTTGTCATCCAGAACGACGGCTTGATCGCCGCTTATGCTCCAGCAGCGAGCGTGGACGAAGGTGGGGTCGGCTCGCCGGTCGGAGTCGCCATGTTCAATGGCGGCGTGCTCAACAACAATAGCGGCGGCAGCATTCTCGCCGAAGGAATGAATGCGCCCACTGCGATCATCTTCGGACGCGGATCGCCGTTTGGCAGCGACGTCATCACCAACTGGGGCAGGATCGAAGCGCTCAGCACCGTGGCCGGCGTGACATCCTATGGAATCCTCGCCGGAGGAGTCGCCTCGGAGATAATCAAGTTCGAGAATCATGGCTTGCTGAAAGCCGACATCGCCTGGTCGAGTTACGGCGATAATCCTGTCTACGCTCCGCAAGAGATCGACCAGCTCTCGAATGCTGCCGGCGGCACGATAATCGGCCGAATCGAAACGGGCGGCGGTGACGATACGCTGATCAACAACGGTTCGATTACCGGCGAGATCGCGCTCGGCGACGATAATGACGTTTTCGACAGTAGTGGCGGCACCTGGTCCGGGTCTGCCGATCTCGGATGGGGTGACGACTTTTTCATGGGTTCGGCGGGAACCGACGTCGTCCAGGGAAATAGAAACGCCGACCAGCTCACCGGCAACGGCGGTAACGACCTCCTCCTCGGCGGGATCGGCGCCGACACAGTTTCGGGTGGAGACGGCAACGACGGCTTGTACGGCGAGCTGGGCGACGACCATATTTTCACCGAAGGGGCGGATCTGGCCGATGGCGGGGACGGGAACGACCTGATCGAAGGCGGCGACCTCGCCTTCGCGCACCTTTCGGGCGGCGCTGGCGATGACACGCTTCGCTTCGACGTCGGTGCGATCAAGCTGAATCTTCATTCCGCGCTCGCGACCGGCCGGATCGAAGGCTTCGAAACGATCGAGCTGCAGGACAATCAGCAGATCGCCATCAGTGCTGGGGACGCGACCGAGCTTGCCGGCGGGACGCTGGAGATTAATGGCAGCGACGGCACTCAGGTCGCATTGGTGGGCGCGTGGGTACAAGGCGCCGAAACAGTGCGGGATGGCGTTACCTACCGCAGCTTCTCGCTCGCGGGTGACACGATCCTCGTCGAATCGGGAGTCGCTGCTGCGATTGTCGCAGCAGTGCCGCCGGGCTTTGCGGGCCTGGCGCCCGTCGCATCGGGCGATGCGGCGCCGGTCGCGGGCTCTCTCCCGGGGGGCGACCTCAGCAATCCTGTCCAGGCGATCTCCGATTTCTATCTGGATCACCAACTTGTCATCGATCCGGGGGAAACCTGGTACGCCAGCAACACGTCGGTGATCGAAGGCCATTCGCTAAGCGAAGGGCTCGTGAACGGCGGGATAATCGAGACGACCAACACGGAGGAAGGTTACGAAATCCAGGCCGTCGCCAATGATGTCGCCTACATCGTTAACACCGGCACCATTCGCGGCACTGCTCTCGGCAGCAGCTGGGTCGACGCGATCTTTACCCGCGGGACCTTGGAGAACAGGGGCACGATAGAGGCTTTCTCGGATTCCGGGCGCGCAATGGCGGCGGAAATCGGCAATGCCGGGATAAAGTTGGTTTTCGAAAACTATGGAACGATTTCGGCGACGTCATCGACCGGGACGGCGGTAGGCGTGATCGTCGTTCCCGGGAACCCGTTCGGTGACGGTCCTGTTGGCGTTAACTACGGTAGTATCTCGGTCTCTGGCGGCTCCGATACCACGGCGCTGTGGTTGCTGACCGGTGGCCAGTTCGTGAATGAGGGAAACATCGTTGCGACGAATAGCGCGGCCTCGGGCGCAGCCGAGGCTGTTGCGGTGCTGCTGTCGAACAATTCGAGCTCGAGCGATGAGTTCATCAATGACGGCACAGTATCTGCAGTCGTCGCGATCCGGTCGCTGCCGGGATACTACACATCGGCGATCTCCGACCACATCGTCAATAACGGCGACATCATAGGACGCATTGAGCTCGGCGACGGGGACGACAGAATAGACAATTCGGGTTCGATTGACGGGATCGTGTCACTTGGGGACGGGGCCGATACATATTCGGGGGCCGCGGCCACTGCGGCCGCTAAGATCAATGGGGACGGCGGAAACGACACTCTGGCGGCGGGCGCATATGACGACCACCTCAACGGCAACGCCGGGGACGACAAGCTCGTGGGCAATGCGGGCAATGACGTTCTTAACGGTGGTGCGGGCAACGACCGGCTGATCGGCGGGACCGGCGACGATATTTATTATGTCGACAGCTACAACGACAAGGTGATCGAGAGCGCCGGCGAAGGCAGCGACCGGGTATTCTCCAGCAGCAATTACGTCCTTGGCGACAATGTCGAGGTGCTGACCCTGACCGGAAGTGCGAGCACCTACGGCTACGGCAATGACATCGACAATGTGCTGACCGGCAATGCCGCCAGCAACAAGCTGTTCGGCCTTGGCGGCAACGACGTGATCGACGGCGGGGCGGGCACCGACCGGATGTTCGGCGGCACCGGCGACGACATCTATCATGTCGACACCTACAACGACCATGTCATCGAGAATGCTGGCGAGGGCAATGACAGCGTCATCGCGTCCGACAATTACAAGCTGTCGGACAATATC
>JBQCIU010000007.1:0-22283 GCA_051953395.1 Sphingomicrobium sp. | reverse complement strand
TTTCCCCGACCCCGCTTGGGGGTTGGTGTGGAGCGGTGTTTGCGGGGGCGGCCCCCCTCCGCCGCTTCGCGGCACCTCCCCCCGAGGGGGAGGGGCTTTGGCGCCCTGCTCCAGCGCATCCAGCGCTGCCCGCACCTTGGCCTCGTCACGGGCGGCGCGCACCTTTTCGATCCGCGCGATCTGCTGCGCTCGCACCTTGGCATTGTCGACCTCAAGGATGTCGTGCTCGGGCTCGCTCTCCGGCTGGTAGCGGTTGACGCCGACGATTACCGTTTCGCCGGTATCGACTTTCGCCGCGCGCGCCGCGGCCGCTTCCTCGATCCGCTGCTTGGGCAGGCCCTGGGAGACCGCTCTGGTCATGCCGCCGCGCGCCTCGACTTCCTGGATCAGCTCCCACGCGCGCTCTTCCAGCTCGCGGGTTAGTTTCTCCACGTACCAGCTTCCGCCGAGCGGGTCGGCGACCGCGGTGACTCCGCTTTCCTCGGCGAGGATCAGCTGCGTGTTGCGGGCGATGCGCGCGCTGAAATCCGTCGGCAGCGCGATGGCTTCATCATAGCTGTTGGTGTGCAGCGACTGAGTCCCGCCGAGCACCGCGGCCAACGCCTCGATCGTGGTTCGGATGATGTTGTTGTACGCGTCCTGCTCGGTCAGGCTCACGCCCGACGTCTGGCAGTGCGTGCGAAGCATCTTCGACCGGTCGTTCTGGGCGCCGAGGTCGGTCATGATCCGGTGCCAGAGCGTCCGCGCAGCGCGCAGCTTCGCCACCTCCATGAAGAGGTTCATGCCGATTCCGAAGAAGAAGCTCAGGCGCCCGGCGAATGCGTCGATCTCCAGCCCCTGGGCCTTGGCGACGCGGACATATTCCATGCCGTCGGCCAGCGTGTAGGCGAGCTCCTGCACCGCCGTCGCCCCGGCCTCGTGCATGTGATAGCCCGAGATGGAGATCGAATTGAACTTCGGCATCTCGCGCGCGCAAAAGGCGATCACGTCGGCGACGATCCGCATGCTCGGCTCGGGCGGGTAGATGTAGGTGTTGCGGACCGCGAACTCTTTCAGGATGTCGTTCTGGATCGTGCCGGTCAGCTTCGCATGGGGGACGCCCTGCTCCTCGCCCGCGACGATGAAGAAGGCCATGACCGGCAGGACCGCGCCATTCATCGTCATCGACACGCTCATCTGGTCGAGCGGGATTCCGTCGAAGAGCAATTTCATGTCCTCGACCGTGTCGATGGCGACTCCGGCCATTCCGACGTCGCCGGAAACGCGCGGATTGTCGCTGTCGTAGCCGCGGTGAGTCGCCAGATCGAAGGCGACCGACAGGCCCTTCTGCCCCGCTTTCAGATTGCGGCGATAGAAAGCGTTCGACTCTTCGGCGGTCGAGAAGCCCGCATATTGGCGGATCGTCCACGGACGGCCGGCATACATCGTCGCATAGGGTCCGCGCGTGAACGGCGGCTCGCCCGGCTTCCCGGGCTCGATGCCGGCTGCGTCCTGCGGTCCGTAAACGACCTTCAGCTCGATGCCTTCGGGTGTGTCGCGGCTAATCTCGTCACTCATCGGCGCCCGCCCTAGCAGGGCAATTGGATTTTCGGAATTGGTCAGGCGCGGCCGTAGAGGCGGTCGAGCGTGCGCGCGGTTTCGAGCAGGCCGGTCGTAGTGCCTTGGAACCGCTCTCCGGCCGCCAGCTTCTCGACCCAGTCGGCGGCGGCGCGACCGCCCCAGTCGTCCGGATAGTTGGTGAGGCGCTCGCGCTCGCGGCCGGTGAAACGGTCGGCGACGAAATCGAAGAAGCTCCCGTTTTCGTTGCGCATCTCCGCTCCGCCTGCCGTGCCATAGAAGCTTGCGCGAATGTCGGCGTCCTGCCCGGCGGCGAGGTTCCACGAGCAGGCGAGCCTCACCTGCACGCCATTGGCAAGCTCAAGCTCGCCGGTGAAGAAGTCTTCGCATTCGTCGGGCCTGGCGGGGCGTCCGTCCTTCAGAGGGCGCCCTCGCGCTTCGATTACCTCGGGAAAATCGAACACCCACAGCGCCAGGTCGACAAGGTGGACTCCAAGATCGATCAGGCAGCCGCCGCCCGACAGCCTGGGATCGTAGAACCAGGCGTTCCCCGGCCCGTAGGCATTGTGAAACGTCAGGTCCGCCGCGAACGATTTGCCGAGCGCGCCGGCCTGGACGAGGCCGCGGATCGCCTGCATCGCCGCGGTGTAGCGGTAGGACAGATCGACCCCGAGCAGCCGGTCGGCCGAACGGGCCGCCTCCAGCACCGCCTCCACCTCGCCTGCGTTGCGTCCCAGCGGCTTCTGACAGAACACGGCCGCGCCCGATCGGAGCACCGCAATCGCCTGGTCCGCATGCAATGCGCTGGGTGTGGCGATCACGACACCATCGGGATTCAGCGCCAGTATATCCTCCAGCGAGTCGACGGCTTCGGCTTCCGGCGCAAGCACGTGCGCTTCGCTGACCGCCTCCGGGCCGGGATCGCAGATTGCGATCGCCTCGGCCTTCCCGGTGTTGAGAATCGCCTGCATCCGGTTCCGGCCGATCCAGCCGACGCCGAGGAACCCGAGCTTCACGGTCACGGCGTGACGACCGCCTTCACGAAGCCCTCGGGCCGGTCGCGGGTCGCGTTCAGCGCCTCGTCGAGCTTTTCGAGGGGATAGCGGTGGGTCACCACCTTGGCCGGGTCGATAAGCCCCGATCGAATCGCCTCGATCGCTTCGCTCACGCCCGCCAGTGCAACTTCGGGATCGCGCTCATGCGCGTTCACCACGTCGAAGCCGCGCCAGTTCCAAAGCTGCATGTTCACCTGCCGCGGCCCGTCCTGGTGATAGCCTGCGATGATCAGGCGCCCGCCTTCGCTGGTCAGCTCCGCGGCGAGATCGAGCGGCCATTGCTTGCCGACGGCTTCGATGACGCGGTCGCACAACCTGCCGCCGGTCAGCGCCTTCACCTTTTCGATGATGGCAGAATGGTCATCCATCGGGATCGTCTCGTCAGCGCCCATTTCGCGAGCGAGGTCGAGTGAGCTTTGCCGGCGGGAAACGGCGATGACCCGCGCTCCAGCGTTCGAGGCGAGCCGAACGAGAACGGCTCCGAGAAAGCCGATGCCGATGATTGCGACCGTCTGGCCTTCGTGAATGTCGCTCCGGCGGAAGATGTTCATCGCGCAGCCGAACGGCTCGCCGGGCAGATCGACGTTCGCCAGTTCCTCCGGGATTTTCGCCACGGCTGTCGCATCGGCGACGTCGAATTCGGCATAGGCCCTGGTCCCGAGAGTCGCGACCCGGTCGCCCGGCTTTAGCTGGCCCACTCCCTCGCCGACCGCATCGACCGTTCCCCAACCTTCGTGGCCCAGGTCGCCGGGGTCGGTGGGGAAGCGCATCCATTCCGGCCCCGCCCATGGGGTCAGGTTCGATGCGCAAACGCCCGAGCCGGACAGGCGCACCCGCACCTGGCCGGGCCGGGGCTCGGGCAAAGGGACTTCCCGAATTTCAACCTGTCCAGGGCCGGTTACGACCGCCGCACGCATCGCCACCTATTCGGCCGCCTGGATGACGGGCGCCTCGACTTCGGGCGCTGCGACTCCGCGCCATTTCGGCCGCTCCGCCTGCTGGTCCTGTGCGAACCAGGCAATGGTTTTCGACAGGCCTTCGCGCAGGGTCACGCTCGGAGCCCAGCCGAGCAAAGTTTTGGCGCGGGCGATGTCCGGCTTGCGGCGGCGCGGGTCGTCCTCGGGAAGCGGCCTGCGAACCACTTCGGACGTGGTGCGTGTCATCTCGACGACCAGCTGCACCAGCTCCTTCACCGTCATTTCGGTCGGATTGCCGATATTGACCGGAACACCATCCGCATCTTCGGAATCCATCAGCAGCAGGAGGCCTTCGACGAGATCGTCGACGTAGCAGAAGCTGCGGGTCTGGCTTCCGTCGCCGTAAATCGTGATGTCGTCGCCGCGCAGCGCCTGGCAGATAACGTTGGAAACCACGCGTCCGTCGTCAGCGCGCATCCTTGGCCCGTAGGTGTTGAAAATGCGCGCGACGCGGACCTCCGCACGGCCGCCGCGTCGATAGTCGAACGCCAGTGTCTCGGCCGCGCGTTTGCCTTCGTCTTAGCAGGCGCGCGGGCCGGTGCAGTTGACCCAGCCACGATAGTCCTCCGGCTGCGGGTGGACTTCCGGATCGCCGTAAACTTCGCTGGTCGAGGTGAGCAGCAGCCGAGCCCCCGTGGCTTCGGCCAGACGCAGCATGTTGCGGGTGCCGACGACATTGGTCAGCATCGTGTGCTCCGGATCCGCCTGGTAATGCGGAGGCGAAGCGGCACAGGCGAGATGGTAGATGTGGGTGAACGGGATTCGCCTCAATCGCGGGGGCAGGTCGTCGATGACGTCGTGATCGACAAGCTCGAAGCCGGGCGAGTCCTGCAGGTGGACCAGATTGCTTCTCCGCCCGGTCTGGAAATTGTCGACGCAGACGACCCGCGCGCCGTCTTCGATCAGGCGTTCACATAGATTGGAGCCGATGAATCCGGCTCCTCCCGTAACCAGCGCAACCCTGCCGTTTGCCTTACTCACTCGGTACTCCCTGGCTCTTGGTCGATTGGACGGCGCCTTGCGGGCGGCCGCCTCGTTTATGTGGCGCTGCAACTGCTCGGCGCGGTGCGCGGCGCTATGCTCGGCAAGCACGCGCAGGCGGGCGGCTTCGCCGATCGCCCGCTCCTCCATGAGATGGTCGAGCATCCGGACCACGTCCGCCGACTCCGAAGCCAGAAGGATCTCGCGCCCCGGTGCGAAGAGCTCGTCGAGCCCATCCCATCTATCGGAGATGATGGGGGTCGCGCAGGCTCCCGCCTCGAACAGCCGAACCGACGGCGACCAGCCCGCTTCGATCATGTCGGCGCGGGTCACGTTGAGGGTGAAGCGCGAGCGCGCGTAAAATTCCGCGTGCTGCGCGGCGGGCAGGTGATCGATCCGCTCGACATTGTCCGGCCAGTCGATGCTGTCGGGATATTGCGCACCCGCGACGACGAACCTGCGGCCAGGCAGGTTGCGCGCAGGCTCGATCAGCAAGCGTTCGAGCGTCGGCTGGCGGTCGGCGCTATAGGTGCCGAGATAGGAGAGGTCCCATTGCTTGGGCCGTTCCAGCGGCAGGTAAAGGTCCGGGTCCACCGAACAATAAAGCGATCGAGCAGCCGGAGAGGAGTAGCGCCTCTCGATGCGTTTGAGCGTTGGGCCGCCGGTGAAGGACAGGTAGAGATCGTATCCGGGGATCAGCTCCGGCGAGAGATATTCGAAATCCCCGGCATCGAGCTTCGCCAATGTGACCGGCGTGTCGATGTCGTAGAATCCCGTCACCCCACGGGCGTTGGACTGCACGAACTCGCCGATGGCGACGCCGTCCGGCACATAGGATCCAACGATGACGCAATCCGCCGCCGCGATTTCCTCGCGCCACCTGCCGAGTTCCGACGGAGAGCCGTAAAATTCGAGGCGGCAGTAGTCCGGATCGACCAGGTCGCGCTGATCGCGATACCAAGGCACGTCGCGCTCGAGGAACAGCACTTCGTGTCCCATGGCAGCGAAGGCGCGGAGCAGCGCGCGATAGGTCGTCGCGTGGCCGTTGCCCCAGGTCGAAGACAGACTGAGGCCGAGGACGACGAGCTTCATGCCGGCACACCCGCAGAAGCAATCGGCATCGCCGAGCGCTTCGCCTCGAGTGCCCGGCACAGCAGCTCGTCCACCTGTTGCCCGCGGTGGGTATAGGTGTGCTCCGCCAACACGCGCCGAAGCGCGGCCTCGCCGATGGTTCGCGCGGTAATCGGGGTAAGCGCCGACACATATTCGGCCACGTCCCTGCCGTCGCGCGCAACGAGAACCTCGGTTTCGGGCCGAAGGAAAAGCTCGATACCCTCCCATGCGTCGGTAATCAGACAGGCGGCCGCGCCTGCCGCTTCGAAGACGCGGGTTGCCGGCGAAAACCCGACATTTGCCATGCTGTCCCGGGCGACGTTGAGGACCGCGAGCGGCGTGCAGTTGAAGGCATTGTGGTCCGCCGTCGGAACGTGACCGATCTGCCGGACATTTGCCGGCATCGGACGCGTCTCCCAGCCATTGCCGCCGATCAGGAATGTCTTGTCCGGAAGCGCTTCCGCAGGGGCAAGGAAGAATTGCTCCACTCGGGATTCGCGATCCGGAAGGCGATTCGCCAGGAAGGACAGGTCGGCGTCGAAGTTGGGATTCGGATCGACCGGGTGATGGGTCGAGGGATCGAGCGCGTTGTAAATGGGCGTGCACGAATGGGCACCAGCGGCAAGGTAGGACTCGACCACCGGCGGTCCTCCGCCATAGGTCAGCACCATGTCGAGGGAGCCGAGATTGCGCCGCACCGGGTGCATTTCGTCGAAGCGCATTTCCTCCAGGGTGGCGGCGGCGTCGACATCCCAGAAGATCTTCAGCGCATCCTCCCGCGCGCTGGCCACGATTCCGTCGATCAGCTCCTCGTCGAAGACTCCGACTCCGCTGGCCTTCACGACGACGTCGGCTTCGCCGGCGCAAGCGAGGACGGCGCGCAGGCCATCGTCGCTCGCGGGATAGACGACGGAGGTCGCCCAGGCGGGCGGGTCGATGTCGCGATGCTCCTGTCGGTCGAAGGCGTCGGGCTCGTAAAAGGTGATCTCGTACCCGCGGCCGGCCAGGTCCCGAAGCAGTCCGCGATAATAAGTCGCAGCTCCGTTCCACCAGGAAGACAGCAGGCTGGACCCATAGAAAGCGATCTTCATGCCGCGCTCTCCAGAGCCGGTGCATCGACCTGCTCGACGATGTTCATCAGCTCGCGGGCGCGATGGGCGCAGGTATGGCGGCTGCGGACGGTTTCGAAGCCTTTGGCCGCCAGCGACCGGCGAAGTCCGGGCTCATTCTTCAGCTGCAACAAAGCGTCCGTCATTTGCTGTCCGTCTTCGACCATCAGGAAATCTTCGCCGACGCGGAACAGGTTCTCGCTGTCCTTCCATGGCGCCGAGACCAGAGGAATTCCGCAAGCGAGCGCCTCGAAAACCCGGATGGTCGGGATGCCGGGAAGGGACTCGGTATAGAAGCGGCGCGGCACGTGGACGGTGGCCATCTTGCGGGCGAACACCTCCGGGGCGGCGGCATTGGCCAGCCAGCCGTGATAATGGGCGCCGTAACGCCACAGCGTCTCGCGAGCGGAAGCCGGATAGCGAACGCCGTAGATGTCGAGCGGGATGTCCGCCCATTGCGCTGGCCGAAGCAGGAAGTCGGCGAGCTCTTCGCTGCGCTCGCCGTCCCCCCAGTTGCCAATCCAGACCAGGCCCTCGCGGGGAGCATCGTGAAGAGGCGGGTGGAAAAGCCGGGTGTCGGCCGCTTCGTGCCAGACGAAGACCCGTTCGCCCCAGCCCCACTGGCGATAGACTGCGGCAAGAGCTTCGCCGAAAGCGAGCACTCCATCGTAATGCTCGAGGTCGTAGGCACGCATCTCCTTCGGCGCGGAAACCGCGCGGTGATGCGTGTCGTGGAACAGGAGCGTGAAATCCGCTCCTCGCTCGCGAAGGTGCCCCAGCGCCGCAACCAGCTCGGGCTCGTTCCATTCGTGGACGATGACGAGGTCCGCGCCATCGACTAGCTCGGCGGGATCGGCGCCCGCCTGGTAAACCGTCGGGTGAAGTTCGGGGAAGTCCTTGGCAAAGCGGTCGAGCGCTTGCTCGCCATGATCGGCGAGGAGGTTCTGGACGCTCCATGCGCTTGCAGGCTCGAACGCTTCCACCTGGTGCCCGAGCGCTTTCAATTCGCGCAGTACGCCGCGAAGGAAATGCGCGTTCCCGTGGTTCCAGCAGGAACGCAGGGAGTGGGTGAAGTAAGCGATCCTCATGCCGCTGCTCCGGCAATCTGGAAAGCGGCCGAGCGGTCCGCCTGAACGGCCTCCTGCGATGGTCGCAGGTCCGAATAGATTTGCGCCATTCGCGACGCCATCGCCTCCGGAGTGTAGCGAAGGGCCCGCATGCGCGCCGCGATCGCGAGATCGGCCCGGCGCTCCGGACTGGCCAGTAGCTGCTCGACGGCATCCGCGAACCCGTCCGCATCGCTTCCCTGGACGAAGAGGGCCGCTCCACCCCAGAGCTCGCGAAGGGTCGAGATGTCTGACAGCACCAGCGCGCAGCCAGCCTGCGCAGCTTCGAGGACGGAGAGACCGAACGGCTCGTAGAGCGCCGACGAGGCGAAGATCGGGCGCGCGGCAAGACGATCGGCAATCTGCCCAAGCGAAAGCTCGCCTGGCGTTTGCAGGTGATCGAATTCCACGGCGGCGCCGTTGGGACCGCGAAGGGGACCGACGGCCTCGACCGGAACATTCAGTTTCGCTGCCGCCTTGTCGAGCGTCGAGACATTCTTGCCGTCGTCCCACAACCGCCCGACGGTGAAGACGAAATCCTCGGGGCCGCGTCTTTTCATTGGCAGCGGCCGCCGCCCGTTGTGCACGCAGCGGACTGGACGTGAGAGGCTGTAGACCGTGGCCAGCGAGGCCGCGAACGCGGCGCTCGGAACGACGACGGCGTCGGCCGCACTCAGCCCGGACTCGATCAGGTCTCGCCGCCACGTGAAGTCCTTTGGCAGCGGTCCCTCGCGGACGGCCTTCCACCAGGTCGCGACGCAGCTGTGCTGGACGACGACGACCGGCTGGGAGAATTCGCAATCGGCAAGGATTGCAGCGCTGTTCAGCTGGACGATGTCTGCGCTCTCGCGGTCGGCGATCTCGGCCAGCGCGCAACCGGTCCTGCGGATTTCGTCAGGACGCCGCGCGGTCCAGTCGAGGACCAGGCCGGTCTCGACGATCTGCGCTGCTCCCGCCTCGCGGCGCTGGTTCGGGGAGGGAGATGGCCCGATGACCGCCAGGACCGTCTCGATATCCCATTCGCGCAGGGCGCGAGCGAGCTCGACACTGTAGGTCCAGACTCCGCCCACCGCGTCGGCGACGAGCATCAATCGAAGTCCGTCGCTCATTCCGCGGCGCTCGTCAGGACGGGCTCCATTGCGACCTTCTCGGCCCGTTCGGAGCGGAGCCAGTCGGCGAGGGCAGCGACACCTTCGCGCCACGGACGAGGCTGGGGAAGGCCAAGCGCCTGTCTTGCGGCGCTGGTGTCCGAAACGTACCAGCGCTGGTCTCCCTGGCGCCAGTCGTTGAACCTGAGCTCCGGCCGTCGTCCGGTGATGTTGGCGATCTCGTCGATCAGCTGGAGCAGGCTGATTGCGTTCGCCGGACCTCCGCCGAGATTGAACGCCCGTCCCTTGACGGTGCCGATCCGGTCGAGCGCACGGGCATACGCGTCCACGGTGTCGCGGATGTCGAGGATGTCGCGGACCTGTCGGCCATCGCCATAAATGCTGATCGGCTCGCCGGCGAGCGCGCGGATCAGGAAGTGGGCGACCCAGCCCTGGTCCTCCGTCCCCATTTGCCGCCGTCCGTAGATGCAGCTCATCCGGAACACGACGGTCGGAATCCCGTAGCTCCGCGCGTAATCGAGGACATATTGGTCCGCCGCACCCTTCGAGCAGCCGTAAGGCGTGTGGAAATCCAGCGATCGGGCTTCGCTGATCCCGGTGCGGGCGAGGTCGCTCCGCGGGACGTAGCGGTCTCCCTCCGGCTCGAAATCGAGATCGCCGAGATCGCCGTAGACCTTGTTGGTGGAGGCGAAGATCACGGGCACCGGCTCCCCCCGCGTACGAATGGCGTCGAGCACGTGGATGGTGCCCCGCACGTTGGTTTCGAAATCGTCTCTCGGATCGACGATGCTCGTCGTCACCGCCACTTGCGCCGCCATGTGAAACACGGCTTTGGCTTCCGCTGCCGCACGCCGCAGCTCATCTTCATCGCGGGTGTCGCCGACAATCGCGCTGATCCGGTTGCCGTGGTTCGCCTTCAGCCATTGAAGATTGCGCTCCACGCCGGGCCTCGACAGCGCATCGAACAGCAGCACCTCATGCCCTTCGCCGGCAAATCGATCGGCCAGGTTCGAACCGATGAAGCCGGCCCCGCCGGTAATCAGGATGGGCCTTGAATCTCTAGCGATCATGCCACCAGCCCTCGTTCTTCGAGTTCTGCACGCGCCTGGTCGACGCGGTCGTCAGCGGTCTGGCTGGCAAGCCATTCGGCGAGCTCGGCCAGGCCTTCGGCGAAATTCTTCGACGCCGTGAATCCCAACGATTCCGATGCCTTGCTTCCGTCACAAAAGCAGTGGCGGATGTCGCCTGTCCGCGATTTGCCGGCGATCTGCGGCTCGATGCCTTCGCGGCCCATCGCCCGAGCCAGATCCAGGGCGACTTCGGTCACGCTTCGATCGTGGCCGGACCCGATATTGAACACCTCGCCATTAGCATCCGGAGAGGTGAGCGCATCCGCGAAGGCACGGGCGACGTCGCCGACATGGACGAAGTCGCGGCGCTGCTCGCCGTCCTCGAAGATCATCGGCGGCTGTCCGTTGAGAAGCCGCGAGGCGAAGATCGCGAGCACGCCGGTATAGGGATTGGAAAGCGCCTGCCCGGGACCGTAGACGTTGAACAGGCGGAGGCAGACGCCCTCCATCCCATACGCCTTGGTCATGATCAGCGTCTGGCGTTCCTGGACATATTTGCCGAGCGCATAGATCGAGGCGAGGCTCGGCCGTTTCCATTCGGGCGTCGCGATTGGGCTGAGCGGCCGCCCGTGAGCATCGACCGGGTCCCAGCCATCATCATTGGCTGCGCGCGGCTGCCGCTCGGCGTCTTCCACCAAATTGCCGTCGGAATCGCGATACAGGCCCTCGCCGTAAATGCTCATCGACGACGCCGTGACGACGCGCCTGACGGGCTGGTCGATCAACGCTTCGAACAGAACAGCTGAGCCGGTTTCATTGACCGAGGTGTAGCGCTCGACCGCGTACATCGACTGGCCGACGCCCACTTCCGCGGCCAGATGGACGACGCTGTCGACGCCCTTCAGGGCACGCGAGACGACGTCCTTGTTGCGGATGTCTCCTCGGATCAGCTCGGCATCCTGGGGCAGGAATTCCGGCCGGTCTCGGTCGCCGTGCACCTGCTCGATCATGCTGTCGAGCACACGCACTCTGTTGCCGCGCTTCAAAAGCTCGCCCGCTACATTGCTGCCGATGAAACCCGCGCCGCCGGTGACCAAGACCGTTTCCGCCAAGGATTCCGCCTCCCTGTCATTTGATTGATTACTGTTGTTCTTCAGAAGCTTGGGACGGCTTCTTCTTCTTGAACCGATCCCATTGCCGGATTGTTCCGAAGCGAATTTCGTTGCGGTTCGACACCGACGCCCTGCGAGGGCCGTTCGTTCTTGCGCCGTTTCTCGGGGAGCAATCGCGCAAGCGCATTCTCATAGCGCGCCCGGGCGCGGACCAGCCGAGCCTGTTCGGCAGAGTCAGTGGGCTCAGCTTCTGCGCAGATGGTGCACTGCCCGATGCGGAAGGCGAGATAAGCGGTGGTGAGAAATTTCAGCAGCTCGCCGTCGACGGCTCGTCCCCGAAGCCGCTCGAGCGCGTGGGTGAGGCTTCCGGACTCCGCCGCGGAAAGCTCGAACTCGACGATCGCTCCGGCAACGTCCCAGCCAATGTCCTGGCAACCGACCAGATCGTGTGCGCAATCGTGGTCCAGGGCATCCGTTTTCAGAAGCTTCCCGGACGGGGTCCGGATCCATTCGTGAGACTCCATCCGTCCATCGATTCCGACCCGCTCCGTGGCTCGATCGAGCCTCGACAGTTTCGGTTCCCAATAGTCCAGGCTCGCCGATGCCTCTGGCCCAAGCGCGAGGGAGATGTTGCGACGTGCCATCTCCAGCAACGCGCCGGCGCTCGCCCCGCTGCCGCCGGGAAACAGTCGCGACCGTGCCGCCAGATATTCCGCGATCTCCGCCAGCGGCTTTTCGCTCACCGAAAGTGGCTGCCCTTCCTGCCATTCGCTGACGAGGAAGCCGTGAATCAAGGCCGCAGGCCTTGGCACCAACCCGTGCGACGAGAGCAGCCGGGCGCGCTCGAGCTTGCGTTCGCCGATCCTTCCCAGCCCGGCGAACTTCACCAGCCACCTCTTGCCGCCGGCCCAGGCGAGGAACTTGTGCCGCTCCCACAGCAGGAAGACGGGTGGCCACTCGCTCGCGCAGCGGTAGACCTGCTCGCGCCATCGCCCGGCCGAAATGTCCTCCATCCGCTCCACCGGGCCAATCCGGTCGAGGAGCCACCGCCGTAGAAGATCGGGCAGCTCGGGACTTAGATCGGCGACGATCCGCTCACGCCGAAGCCAACGCTGCCGTTCATTCGGCGAAGCTGCAGCCGGCTCTGCGGCATGGCTCGGAAGCAGCGTGATCCGCCGGGCCGGGATGCCCGTCGACTGCAGCCAGTCGGCGACTGCAGCGAACGAGCTGCCCGACCGGCCCGGCCCCTCGTCGACAATGAGATAGTGGGCGTGGGGAATTGCGAAGCTCGATCGCGCATCGTCGGAAATAGCGATCTCGCGAGCCGATGGGTCGCCGAAGGGCCGCACCGTCAGCATCTCGTGTTGCCCAAGAGCGGCGGCGACCACCGCGCCAAGGCTGGTACCGATGCTCCGGATCCCGATTACCCGCGCTGGTCCCAGCAGGCGCACCTTCCGAGCGGCGCCGAGATAGGCCTCTGGATAGAGAGCGTAGAAGGCGTAGCCTTCGGGGTGCCGAAGGGTGACGCGGTCCGGAAGCGCCTCCGGCGTCGGCGCACGCGGCAAGTCGCCGGCATCCTCGAAGCCGCTGTCCCACGATCGCGTGAACGCAGCTCCAATCGCGATCAGCCATTCGCTCAGCGCTTTGGTTCCGGGGCCGGGATCATCCATGCGCGCCCGCTCGAATTCGGCGTCGGCGATTCCCTGGAGCAGCCGACCGCCTTCGATGAGAAGCGAAGCGATCGCGGCGTGGCGCTCGAGCCCCGGCGGCATGGCGGAGCATCGCTGGGCTGCAGCGCGCAGGCGCGCGATCCGGTCTGCGGGAGCCGTCGTTTCGCTGTGGTCGCCGTAAACCAGCATCGCCAATTGCGAACAGGGTTGGGAGCGCGAATGTTCCGGCGCGGCTTACCGACGCTCGCGCAACCCTCGGGAACATTGGGCGAATTGGCTCATTCAGCTTTGTGGATGCTTGGTGATCCGGCTTCGCAGCGGTGAGCGCGACAATCCTTCTTGTGCGTCACGCCGCCCATCTGGAGCTGGGCGAACTCCTTAGTGGACGGAGGCGCGATGTGGGCTTGAGCGATGATGGCCTGGAGCAGGCGGCGATCGTCGGCGACCTGCTCGGCACATTGCCCATCGCCGCAGTCTATTCCAGCCCGCGCGAGCGCGCGTGGGACACCGCGAATGCCATTGCCGAACCGCACCAGCTGGCGGTCAACGTGATCGACGCTCTCGATGAAATTGATTTCGGTCAATGGACCGGCGCGCGCTTCTCGGAGCTCGAAGGCGACGAGGACTGGCAGCGCTGGAACGAAGAGCGCGGTAGCGCCCGCTGCCCGGGCGGCGAGTCGATGGCCGAGGCCGCTGCGCGGGCGACGGCGGCGCTGGAGGAAATCGCAAACTCGCACGACGGTGAAACGGTCGCCGCGGTCACCCATTGCGACATCATCCGCGGCGCCCTCGCTCACTATCTCGGGATGCCGCTCGACAACGTGCTCCGCTTCGACGTCGATCCCGCTTCGGTGTCGACCCTGGCCCTTGGCCGCTGGGGAGCACGGATCGGATCGATCAACGAAAGGCTGTATCAATGACCGTTGCCGAACGCTCGATAGGGCGTGTGCGCGACCCGGACCTTCAGCGGCGGGTGGATGCGCTCGGGCCCTGGTTCCACAATATCGACCTGAACGGCATAGAGACTGCTCCCGATCATTTTCTCGGCGATTATCCCGGCGCGAAGTTCCAGCGTTTCGCTCCGCACCTGCCCAAGAGCCTGGAAGGCAAGACCGTCCTCGATATCGGCTGCAACGCCGGCTTCTATTCGATCGAGATGAAGCGCCGCGGGGCCGATCGCGTCGTCGGTATCGACTCCGACGACCGCTATCTCGCGCAGGCAAGGCTCGCGAGCGAGGTGCTGGGGTTCCCCGATATCGAGTTCAGGAAGCTGGACGTCTACGATGTCGGCGCGCTCGGCGAGCGCTTCGATCTCGTGATCTTCATGGGCGTGCTGTACCATTTGCGGCATCCGCTGCTGGCGCTCGATCTGATCCGCGAGCATGTCGCCGACGACCTGTTGCTGTTCCAGTCGATGCAACGGGGCTCGAAGAACGTGCTCAAGCTTGACGAGGATTACGACTTTTCCGAGACCGACCTCTTCTTCGAGGCGAGCTACCCGAAGCTCCATTTCGTCGAACGCGAATATTCGGGCGACTGGACCAACTGGTGGATCCCGAACCGCGCCTGCTCCGAAGCGATGCTCCGCTCGGCCGGGTTCGAGATCGGCGAGCGGATCGAGGAGGAAGTCTATCTCTGCAACGTGGCCGACCGTCCTTACGGCGAGTGGGGCCCGGCCGTCGTCTATCCAGCAAAAGGGGCCAGTGAATGATCGAAGCGGCGATGATCTGGAACGAGCCGAACAACAAATCCCATTGGGACCCCGAGCTCGATCCCGAATGGTCGCGCTTCGCGGAAATGGCGAAGCTTGCGGGCGAGGCAATCCACCAGGCCAATCCGGATGTCACTCGGGTCCTGGGCGGAATGTCGCCCATCGACCCGCATTTCGTCGAGCGAATGAGGGGCTATGGAGTCCTCGAAGCCGTCGATGTGGTGGCGGTGCACGGGTTCCCGCTGGACTGGAACCTGTGGCCGATCGACGAATGGCCGAAGCGGATTGCCGAGATCGAGGCGGTCGCTCCCGACCACGACATCTGGGTCACGGAAGTCGGCGTCGGAAGCTTTGGCGCCGAGGAAGTGCAGGTGTTCGGCGTGGACCGAACGGCCGACCTGCTGCTGGGCAGGGTTCCGCGGGTTTACTGGTATTCGTTGTTCGACCTTCCACAGGAATGGGGAGCGACGACCCGGCACAAGGAAGCCGAGGGTTCCAGCTACTACCGCCATTTCTACATGGGTCTGATCCGTCACGACGGCACGCCCAAGCTCGCGCTCGATCACTTCCGAAAGCATTCGCCGGAGATGGGGATCATGCAGTGGTTCCACTTCAACGATCCGCGTCTCGATGACGCGGTTCGATGGCTGAAGGACCTCGGGGTCACCAAATTGCGCACGGGCCTGAGCTGGTCCGACACCTGCCGCCCCGGTTGGGAGGACTGGTTCGACCGCCAGATGGAGGCGCTCGAAGACTTCGACGTGCTGCTGACCTTCTGCTTCACGCCCGAAAGCGAAGGGCTGGAGGCCCACCACACAAGTCCGCCGAAACGTCCGGAGAGCTTCGCCGAATTCTGCGGGCAGATGATCGAGCGCTACGCGCCTGCGGAGCGCGAAAGGAAGGTCGCATGAGCCTTCACGATCCCAAGCGCACCGACATCAATCTCGCCATCGTCGGAACCGGCAATTGCGCCAGCTCCCTGCTCCAGGGCATCGCTTATTATCAGAACGGCGGCGCCAACGAACAAATCGGGCTGATGCACTGGGACCTCGGCGGCTATCGGCCGAAGGACATACGGGTCGTCGCTGCGTGGGACGTGGACGAACGCAAGGTCGGGCGGGATGTCGCCGACGCGATCTTCGCGAAGCCCAACTGCACGAAGATCTTCTGCGACCATGTGAAGCCGACCGGCGCGACCGTGCGGATGGGTCGGATTCTCGACGGGGTTGCGGACCATATGGCGGACTTCGACGAAGACCGCCGCTTCGTTCCCGCATCCGAACCGCAGCCCGAACTGTCCGACGTTGTCGACGTGCTGCGGGAAACCAATGCCGACGTCCTGATCAACTATTTGCCCGTCGGATCGCAGCAAGCGACAGAATTCTACGCCGAATGCGCGCTCGAAGCGGGCGTTGCGATGGTCAATTGCATTCCCGTTTTCATCGCCAGCGATGACAAATGGGCGAGGAAGTTCGAGGAGGCCGGAGTCCCGGTGATCGGCGACGACATAAAATCGCAGCTCGGCGCGACCATCGTTCACCGAGTGCTCACCGACCTGTTCAAGAAGCGCGGAGTGAAGCTGGACCGGACGTACCAGCTCAACACCGGCGGAAACACCGACTTCCTCAACATGCTCAACCGGCACCGGCTGGAGCAGAAGAAGATTTCGAAGACGGAAGCGGTTCAGTCGGTCGCCAAGCACCGGCTCGATCCCGAAGACATCCATGTCGGCCCCTCGGACTATGTGGCCTGGCAGAACGACAACAAGGTCTGCTTCATCCGGATGGAGGGCCAGCTGTTCGGCGGCGTCCCGATGAATCTCGAGCTGCGGCTTTCGGTGGAAGATTCGCCCAATAGCGCTGGCGTCGCCATCGATCTGATCCGTTGCGCCCGGATTGCGAAGGATCGCGGGCTCGCTGGGCCGGTGAAGCCCGCCGCCTCCTATTTCTGCAAGCATCCGCCCGAGCAGCTGACCGACGACGAGGCCTTTGCCGCGGTCGAACGGTTCATCGCCAACTGACGGTGAATTGACGGCGGCTGGTTCCGCGAGTGTAGATTTGCGCTTCAGTCGGGGAGTGTCCCAATGAAGCCTGTTCTCCTTCCGATACTTTTGTTGACCGGCGCACCGCTGCTCGCCGCCGCCCCGAACCCCTTGCTGGAAGCCGCCCCGTTCATCGACAAGGCGAATGCCGAATGGGGCACGGCCATCGTCGCGGGAAACGTCGATGTGATTGTTGCTCCCTATGCCGATGACGGAGTCTTCGTCCTGCCGGACGGCAAGGCGGTCGAAGGAAAGGCAGCCATCCGGCGGATGTACGCTTCTCGTCCCAAACGCGCGCAAATCGTCGACGCCACGGCAACCAGCGACGGCCGGGTCGCGGCCGGTCCTGACGATGTCTACGAATGGGGAAGCGCGTCGGCGACGGTGAAGACCGACTCCGGAACGAGCCGCCGCACCCTCGGGCGTTTCCTGACCGTCTGGCATCGGCAGAAGGACAAATGGGTGATCGTCCGCAATCTCGCCTTTTGACGAACCGTATCCGACGCTGAAGCGTTTTCTTCTCCGAAAGGAGAATGGTTATGCCTGCCAAGTCAAAGGCTCAGCAGAAGGCTGCCGGCGCCGCTCTTTCCGCGAAACGCGGCGATACACCGAAGAGCGAGCTCAAGGGCGCATCGAAATCGATGATGTCGATGAGCGAGAAGGAGCTGGAGAAAATGGCCTCGACCAAGCGCAAGGGTAAGCCCGAGCACGCCAGCTAATTCAGCAGCTCTCCGCGCCGGCTTTCGGCGCCAACGGCCCATCGCCCCAATCGGCGGTGGGCTTTTTCTTGAACGGCTGTCCCGTTAGAGAAGGTCCTTTCCAAAAGGATTTCGATGACCCCCGACCAAGGCGACGTTCAAAGACGAGAGAAGCTTGCCGGGGTCCTTCTGATCGCAGCCGCAGTCGCCGCCCTGCTGATCGCCAATAGCGGCCTCGCTACGGCCTATCATTCGGCGCTCGACATCAGAATCGGAGCGGCACTGCCGCGCCTGGGCAGCCTGACGCTCCATCAATGGATCGCCGATGGATTGATGGCCATCTTCTTTCTGCTTGTTGGCCTCGAAGTGAAGCGCGAGTGGTACGACGGCCGGCTCTCGACTGCCGCCGAGCGGACCCTGCCGATGATCGCAGCCGGGGCCGGGATGGCGGTGCCGGCGCTGATTTACCTGGCGGTGACAAGCGGAAATCCCGAGCTGATGCGCGGATGGGCGATCCCGTCAGCGACCGACATCGCATTTGCGGTCGGAATATTGGCTCTGCTCGGCAAAGCGGCCAATCCATCGCTCAAGCTCGTCCTGGTGGCGATTGCGATCATCGACGACGTCGGAGCGGTCGTCATCATCGCGCTCTTCTACACGACGACTCCGAATGGAGCGGCGATCGCGGTGGCGGCCGGGCTACTCGGAGTCCTGGCGCTGATGAACCGCGCGGGGGTTAAGCGCCTGCTGCCCTATATGGTCGGGTTTGCGTTCCTTTGGGTCGCGATGCTCGCGAGCGGCATTCACCCGACGATTGCCGGAGTCCTAACGGCTCTGACGATCCCGCTCGGTGGAGACACGCAGGGGTCGCCGCTGAAGCGGCTGGAGCATGCCATTCATCCGTGGGTGATGCTCGGGATCGTGCCGCTGTTCGGATTGGTGAGCGCGGGGGTTCATATCGACGGCATCGAGCAAGTCCTGACGCCCCTGCCGCTGGCGATCATGGCCGGCCTTCTGATTGGCAAGCAGGTCGGGGTGTTCGGGTCCATCTGGCTGATGGTCCGCCTGGGCGGCGCGAAGCGCGATCCGTCGACGCCGTGGATCCAGCTTTACGGAGCGGCGCTGCTGACGGGTGTTGGCTTCACGATGAGCTTTTTCATCGGCGGGCTGGCGTTCCCCGACGATGGCAACGCTGTCGAACTCGCCCATCTCGGGACAATTCTCGGCTCGCTCGTTGCCGGTTTCGCGGGTTGGGCCGTCCTGTATTTCTCCGAGCCGTTCGTTCCCGAAGACGATCGCGACGAGGCATTGGAAATCTTCGCCGAGGACTTCGCTGAAGAGCCGCAACCCGCTCCAACAAGCTAGAGCTTCTCGGTCAGCTCCGGCACGATCTTGAACAGGTCGCCGACCAGGCCGATGTCCGCGACCTGGAAAATCGGCGCTTCCTCGTCCTTGTTGATCGCGACGATGACCTTGGAATCCTTCATTCCGGCCAGGTGCTGGATCGCCCCGGAAATGCCGATCGCGATGTAGACGTTCGGAGCGACGATCTTGCCGGTCTGGCCGACCTGATAATCGTTGGGCGCGTAGCCAGCATCGACCGCTGCACGCGATGCCCCGACCGCAGCGCCGAGCTTGTCGGCGAGCGGGTCGAGCAGCTTGTGGAAGTCCTCCGAAGAGCCGAAGGCGCGGCCGCCGGATACGATGACTCCGGCGCTGGTCAGTTCCGGACGCTCGCTTTCCGAGGCTTCGAGGCCGACGAAGGTGGAAAGGCCCGCCGCCTGGCCGGCGTCGACCTTCTCGACCGATGCGCTTCCGCCCTCGCGCGCCGCCTTGTCGAAAGCGGTCGTGCGGACGGTGATCACGTTCTTGGGATCATTGGACTTCACTGTCGCGATCGCGTTTCCGGCATAGATCGGCCGGGTGAAGGTGTCGGGGCCTTCGACCGACAGGATGTCGCTGACCTGCATCACGTCGAGCAGAGCGGCGACGCGCGGAGCGATGTTCTTGCCGGTCGTCGTCGCCGGAACGACGAACGCGTCATGGCCGTCCATCAGCTTTGCGGCGACAGGGGCGATCTCTTCGGCAAGCTCGTGATCGAGGTGCGCTGCATCGGCGACAAGCACCTTCGAAACGCCCGCAATCTTCGCTGCTTCGCCGGCCACCGAGTCGACGCCGGAGCCGACGACCAGTGCGTGCACTTCGCCCAGCTTCGAGGCTGCGGTGACGGCCGGAAGGGTGGCGTCGCGGACGCTCTTTCCGTCATGTTCGACGAGGACCAGTACGCTCATTTCGCAACTCCCAGGCCCTTGAGCTTGTCCACCAGCTCGTCGACCGAGCCGACCTTGATGCCAGCCTGCCGCTTCGGCGGCTCGGCGACCTTGATGGTCTCCAGACGGCGCGTGGTGTCGACCCCGAGCTCGTCGGGAGTCTTGGTCGCCAGCGGCTTCGACTTGGCCTTCATGATGTTCGGAAGCGAGGCGTAGCGCGGCTCGTTGAGGCGAAGGTCGGTCGTAACGACAGCCGGGATCTTCAGCTCCTCGGTCTCGAGACCCCCATCGACCTCGCGAGTCACCTTGAGCTTGCCGCCGCCGGCCTCGATCTTCGACGCGAAGGTGCCCTGCGGCCAGCCGAGAAGCGCAGCGAGCATCTGGCCGGTCGCATTATTGTCGTCGTCGATTGCCTGCTTGCCGAGAACGACCATGTCCGGCTTTTCTTCCTCGGCGATCTTGGCGAGGATTTTCGCGACGGCGAGCGGCTCCACTTCGTCGTCCGTCTGGACGAGGATTGCGCGATCGGCGCCCATGGCAAGCGCGGTACGAAGGGTCTCCTGCGCCTTCGCCGGGCCGATCGACACCGCGACGATCTCGGTCGCGACGCCCTTTTCCTTCAGCCGGATGGCTTCCTCGACGGCGATCTCGTCGAAGGGGTTCATGCTCATCTTGACGTTGGCGAGATCGACCCCGGAGCCGTCCATCTTCACCCGCGGCTTCACGTTGAAGTCGATGACGCGCTTTACCGCGACGAGGAGTTTCATCTGGCTTGCTCCTGAACCTTAGGCCGGCTCGACCTGCTTCACCTGGGCGACGACCTTGCGGGCCGCGTCGCCAAGATCGTCGGCGGGGATAATCGCAAGGCCGGACGAGGCGAGGATGTCCTTGCCCTGCTGGACGTTGGTGCCTTCGAGGCGGACGACCAGCGGCACCTTGATGGCCATCTCGCGAGCCGCGGCGACGATGCCTTCGGCGATGATGTCGCAGCGCATGATCCCGCCGAAGATATTGACGAGAATGCCCTTCACCGCCGGGTCGCTGAGGATGATCTTGAAGGCCGCCGTCACCTTCTCCTTGTTGGCGCCGCCGCCGACGTCGAGGAAGTTGGCGGGGAAGGCGCCATTGAGCTTGATGATGTCCATCGTCGCCATCGCGAGGCCGGCGCCGTTCACCATGCAGCCGATGTTTCCGTCGAGCTTGATGTAGGCGAGGTCGTATTTCGACGCTTCGATCTCCATCGGGTCTTCTTCGGTGAGATCGCGGAGCTGCTCGAGCTCCGGGTGGCGGAACTCGGCATTATTGTCGAAGCCGACCTTTGCATCGAGAACCAGCAGCTGCCCCTTGTCGGTCACCGCCAGCGGATTGACCTCGATCTGCGAAGCGTCGGTCCCGACGAATGCGTCGTAAAGCTTCGCCAGCGTCTTCGCGCATTGCTTGGCGAGATCGCCGTCGAGCTTCAGTGCGGCGGCCACTTCGCGGCCGTGGTGGGGCATCAGCCCGGTTGCCGGGTCGACGGTGATGGTCGCGATCTTCTCCGGCGTTTCATGCGCGACCTTCTCGATCTCCACTCCGCCCTCGGTCGAGGCGACGATCGCGATCCGACTCGACTCGCGGTCGACCAGAAGCGCGAGGTAGAATTCCTTGGCGATGTCGACGCCGTCGGTGATGTAGAGCCGCTGGACCTGCTTGCCGTGCGGGCCGGTCTGGACCGTGACCAGCGTGTTGCCGAGCATCTCGGCCGCATTCTCGCGGACTTCGTCGATCGAATGGGCGAGTCGGACGCCGCCCTTGGCATCGGGAGCGAGTTCCTTGAACTTGCCCTTGCCGCGGCCGCCGGCATGGATCTGCGCCTTGACGACCCAAAGCGGCCCCGGAAGCTTTTTCGCGGCCTCGACCGCTTCGTCGACGCTCATCGCGGCAAAGCCCGCGGGCACCGGCACTCCGAACTTCGAGAGAAGCTCTTTCGCCTGATATTCATGGATGTTCATGGGCTGCGCCCTTAATCAGAACAGCGCAGCGATGCAAAGCGACTCCGCCCCCACCCGCAAGATCATCCATGTCGACATGGATGCCTTCTACGCGTCGGTCGAACAGCGGGATAATCCCGAGCTTCGCGGACTTCCGGTCGCGGTTGGCGGCCAGCATCGCGGAGTGGTTGCTGCCGCAAGCTATGAGGCGCGGAGGTTCGGGATTCGCTCGGCCATGCCGTCGGTAACGGCGAAGCGAAAATGCCCCGAGCTGGTGTTCGTGAAGCCGCGCTTCGACGCCTATCGCGAGGTGTCGAACCAGATCCGCGCCATCTTCGCCGATTATACGGAGCTGATCGAGCCGCTCAGCCTGGACGAAGCCTATCTGGACGTCACTGAAGACCGGCACGGGCTCGGCAGCGCGAAGGCGATCGCCGAGGATATTCGAAGGCGCATCCGCGAAGAGACGAATCTCACCGCCTCGGCCGGGGTCTCCTACTGCAAGTTCATCGCCAAGCTCGCGTCCGACTATCGCAAGCCCGACGGATTGACCGTCATCCGGCCGGAGCAGGGGCCCGAGTTCGTCGCTTCGCTTCCGGTGGCGCGCTTCCACGGAGTCGGACCGGTGACGGCGCGCAAGATGGAGGCCCTGGGCATCTCGACGGGCGCCGACCTGCGCACCTGGAGCCTGGCGGAGCTGGAGGCGCGGTTCGGGAGCTCGGGCAACTGGTACT
>JBQCIU010000006.1:0-42442 GCA_051953395.1 Sphingomicrobium sp. | reverse complement strand
CCCTCGCCCGAACTGAGCTCGCGTACCCGCTCCTGGGTCAGCGGCTTCCCGCGCGGGCTAAGCGCCAGAATCGGACGCCCATCGGCCACGGTGTCGACGGCCGCGGCAAGGATATCCGGCCGAAGCACCATGCCGGCGCCGCCGCCCGCGGGCGTGTCGTCGACGCTGCGATGCTTGTCGGTGGCGAAATCTCGGATCTGGACCGTATCGAGCGCCCAGATTCCCTCCTCCAGCGCCCGCCCGGCAAGGCTGATACCGAGCGGCCCCGGAAACATCTCCGGATAGAGGGTCAGGATGGAGGCTCGAAACGGCATGGCGGAACCGCCGCTATCACAATCCATTGGGCGTCGCATGGACGAACCACTCGATTGCCTCATCGTCGGCGGCGGGCCCGCGGGCCTGACCGCCGCCATCTACCTCGCCCGCTTCCACCTGAAAGTGCTCATCATCGACGACGGCAAGGGACGCGCCGCCAGCATCCCGTGCACGCGCAACCTCGCAGGATTTCCCGAGGGGATCAGCGGCAAGGACGTGCTGGCGCGCATGCGCGAGCAGGCGCAGCTCTACGGGGCGAAATTCGACGAGGGCTATGTCGGCCGGCTCGACCGCACGGAAACCGGTCTTCGAGCGACCTCGGGCGAAGGCTCGATCGACGCGAAGACGGTGCTTCTTGCCACCGGCACCACCAATCGCCGGCCGCCGATGGACGAGGAGCTTCATGACGAGGCGCTCGCGCGCGGCCTCATCCGCTACTGCCCGATCTGCGACGGCTATGAGGTGACCGACAAGAAAGTGGGCGTGATCGGGAGCGACAGCCACGGAGTGGCGGAGGCGCTGTTCATCCGAAGCTATACACCGCAAGTGACCCTGATCGCCCCGGACAAGGCGATGCAGCTGAGTTCAAACGACGCAGCGAAGCTTAAGGCCGCCCAGGTGGAATGCATCGACGGGCCTGCCCAGGCCGTGGCGATTTCCAGGGATTGCATCGTGGTCGAGACGGCCGAGGGGACCCACGCGTTCGACACGGTGTACCCGGCGCTCGGCTCCGATCCGCACGTCCTCCTGGCCAAGCAGGTCGATGCCGCGCTGACCGGAAGCGACTGCATAATCGTCGACCGGCACCAGCGCACGAACGTGCCGGGGGTCTACGCCGCGGGCGATGTTGTCATCGGCCTCGACCAGATCAGCCACGCCATGGGCGAAGGCGGGGTAGCGGCGACGACGATCAGGAACGACCTCGCGGAACGGGAGCCGCTGTTCCGCTAAGCGAGGAATTCCGGATCGAGGACGATCCGCTCGCCCTCCAGCTCGGCGATTCCGGGCTTGAACGGGATCAGCGACGTTTTGCCGCCGGATGCTTCGACCTCGAGCAGATCCCCGGCCCCGTAATTCTCGACAGCGACGACGCGGCCAAGCTCCTTCCCGTCACGGTCGACGCAAACGAGCCCGATCAGGTCGGCGTGATAATATTCGCCCTCCTCGAGCGGCGGGAGAGCAGAGCGATCGACCTCGAGAAGTGATCCGCGCAGGGCCTCGGCGGCCGAGCGGTCGACCACGCCCTGAATGCGGACGACAGCGCCGGCTGGGCCGGGTCGGACGCTCTCCAGCTTCCGCTCGGCGCCGCCGACATAGACGGTCTCGTACCGTTTGAGATTCTCGGCGCTGTCCGTGAACAGCTTCAGGCGCAATTCGCCCCTGACGCCATGCGCTCCGGCGACGGCGGCAAGGGCGATGCGCTTCAACTATTCCTCCCTGCGAGCAAAGCTCGTGGGGAGGGGGACCAGCGTAGCTGGTGGAGGGGTAACGGGCGCCGGCGCATCCTACCCCTCCACCGCCTTCGGCGGTCCCCCTCCCCATCGCTTTGCGATAGGGAGGAACTGATCACTACTCCGCCTTCTCGGCGTGCTCGGCGCCTTCGGCCGGCGTATTCTCGTCGGCGCCTTCGGCGGGCTCTTCGGCCGAAACGCCAACGTCGGTCGCCTCGTCCGCCGGAGTGGCCTCCGCGGCCGCTTCCTCGGCGGGAGCTTCAGCAGCGGCTTCCTCCGCGGGCTGCTCTGCCTCTGCGGCGGGAGCTTCCTCGGCCGGCGCCTCCGCAGCGGCAGCCTCTTCGACAACGGTTTCGTCGGCGGCAGCGACTTCGGTCGCCTCTTCAGCGGCGGCGGTATCGTCGGCGACAGCCTCTTCAGCCGGCGCGGCAGCAGCCTCGGCGGCTTCGGCTTCCTTGGCGGCGCGGGCTTCAACGCGCTCCTTGGCCTTCTCGCCAGGCTCCGCCTTCTTCGGGTTGTTGCGAGCAGCGCGCTCCTTGATTCCGGCGGCGTCGAGGAAGCGAAGAACGCGGTCCGACGGCTGGGCGCCGACGCTCAGCCAGTGCGAGATGCGATCGCTGTCGAGCTTCACGCGCTCCGGCGAATCCTTCGCCAGAAGCGGGTTATAGGTTCCCACCTTCTCGATGAAACGGCCGTCGCGGGGTGAACGGCTGTCGGTGACCACGATGCGGTAATAAGGGCGCTTCTTTGCGCCACCCCGCGAAAGACGAATTGCTAGAGCCATAAAGTGTTTCCTTTCAGTGCGTTCGTTTATTTCTTTGAAAATTTGTCGAAACCGGGAGGCAGGTTGAACGGCGAGCTTCCGCCGAGACCCGGAAGACCCCCGGCACCGCCAGCGCCGCCGAGGTCCGGAAGACCGCCTGCTCCGCCCAGGCCACCGCCGCCGCCACCGAACATGGCGGCGAGCTTGCCGAAGCCGCCCATCTTCTTCAGCCGCTTCATCGCGGTCGACATTTCCTGATGCATCTTCAGCAGCTTGTTCACTTCCTGGACGGTCGTGCCGCTGCCCTTGGCGATGCGGATCTTGCGCTTGGCGTTGATCAGCTCCGGCTTGGCCCGTTCTTTCGCGGTCATCGAGC
The DNA here is from genome assembly GCA_051953395.1 of Sphingomicrobium sp. Taxonomy (GTDB): domain Bacteria; phylum Pseudomonadota; class Alphaproteobacteria; order Sphingomonadales; family Sphingomonadaceae; genus Sphingomicrobium. The sequence continues at coordinate 39,537 of JBQCIU010000006.1, read as the reverse complement.
TCATCATCGCCTCGAGATGGACCAGCGCCTTCGAATCCTGCGCCTTGTTCACCGCGTCCTTCATGCCCTTCATGCCGGGAAGCATGTTGGCGAGCGCGCCGAGCCCGCCCATCCGCTGCATCTGGCCGATCTGGGCACGAAGGTCGTCGAGGTCGAACTTGCCCTTGGCCATCTTGGCCGCCAGCTTCTCGGCATCCTCGACCTTGATGGTTTCGGCGGCTTTCTCGACCAGGCTGACCACGTCGCCCATGCCGAGGATTCGGCCGGCGATGCGCTCGGGGTGGAACGCCTCCAGAGCGTCCAGTCCCTCGCCGACGCCGGCGAACTTGATCGGCTTGCCGGTGACGGCCCGCATCGACAGCGCAGCGCCGCCGCGGGCATCGCCGTCGAGGCGAGTGAGGATGACGCCCGTAAGATCGACCTGGCCGCTGAAGCCCTTCGCGACATTGACCGCGTCCTGGCCCGTAAGGCTGTCGACCACCAGCAAGGTCTCGGTCGGGTTCGACGCCTGCGCGACCGCCTTCATCTCGGCCATCAGCGCGTCGTCGACGTGAAGACGGCCCGCGGTGTCGAGCAGGACGACATCGTAAGCCTGAAGCTTCGCCGCCTGCACCGCGCGCTTGGCGATATCGACCGGCTGCTGCCCCGCAATGATCGGAAGCGTGTCGACGCTGGCCTGGCGCCCGAGAACGGCCAGCTGCTCCTGCGCGGCCGGGCGGGCCACGTCGAGCGACGCCATCAGGACCTTCTTGCGGTCCTTCTCGGTCAGCCGCTTAGCCAGCTTCGCGGTGGTGGTGGCCTTACCCGAGCCCTGCAAGCCGACCATCATCACGATCGCGGGCGGGTTGACGTTCACGTTGAGCTCGGACGCGTCGGAGCCGAGCGTCTCGACCAGCTGGTCGTGCACGATCTTGACGACCATCTGGCCCGGAGTGACGGAGCGGAGGACTTCCTGGCCGACCGCCTTCTCGGTGGCCTGGTCGACGAAATCGCGGGCGACCGGAAGAGCGACGTCGGCTTCGAGCAGCGCCACGCGCACCTCGCGCATCGCCGAGCGCACGTCGGCGTCGGTCAGCGCGCCGCGGCCGCGAAGCTTGTCGAAGACGCCGGAAAGGCGGTCGCTCAGATTATCGAACACTCAAATCTCCCAACATGCCGGAGCGGCCCATATGGGGTGCCACAACGCAAATTACGCCGGCGGACGAAACCTCGTCGGCCAGCGCGCACCCCTCATCCCGAGGCGTGCTCCAGTCATGTATGTCCTTAGGACGGCGCGCCAGTAGCGGAAGCGCCGTTTCGAATCAACTCAGCCGCGGCTTGCCCTTGGGCTTGCGGCGCGGGCGATTGGGTCCGCCACCGGGACGATCGCCGCCGCCCGGCTTGTCGGGACCACCGCCCCTGGGCGGACGCCCACCGCGGCGATGGCCCTCCGCCGGACCTCGGGGGCCGCGCCGGTCTCGTTCCGGGACGCGATCCATCGGCCGCGACTGCTGCATCTGCTGGCGCGGGCCAACCGCATAGCCTTCCTTCAGGAGCTGGGTGAACGCGGTGCGCGTGCTCTCCACGATCGCGTCCTGCAGCTCCTTCGGCAGATCCGCGAAGGTGACGTTGCGGTGGATCGCCTGAACGTCGCGCAAAAGCTGGTTCGGCAACCCGCCGGACGCCTTCTTCAGCGACTCCACGGCGTCGAGCACCGCCGAGAAGATGATCGCCTGCATCACTTCGTTCGCTGGTCTTTGCACTTGGAAGCTCCTCGACCGCTCCTTGCGAGACGCTGTGCGACGAAGCAATCCATTTCGCTTGCGCTGGATGGCTTCGCTGCGCCTGCAATGACGCCGGATGGTGGACACTCAATCGGGCGCCCCCTAGATGCGCGACCGACCCATGGCACTTCACTTCCACAAGATGCACGGCCTCGGCAACGACTTCGTGATCGTCGACGGGCGCGAACAGAGCGTTTCGATGACGCCCGATCTGGCGCGCGCAATCGCCGACCGGCACCTGGGAGTCGGCTGCGACCAGCTGATCCTGATCGGCAAGTCCGACAAGGCCGACGTGTCGATGCGGATCTGGAACCATGACGGCGGCGAGGTAGAATCCTGCGGCAATGCGGCGCGCTGCGTCGTTGCCTTGACCCAGGCGACGTCCATCGAGACTCCGGCCGGCGTCATCGAAGGATCGTCGGCCGGCGACGAGGTCGAGGTCACGATGCGGGAGCCGCGGTTCGGCTGGGCGGATATCCCGATCTCCTACGCAATGGACGCATCCGACCTTCCGCTGGCCTGGGGCGAGCTCAAGCACGGCTTCGCCGTCAATGTCGGAAATCCGCACGTCGTCTTCTTCGTCGACGATATCGACAAGGTCGATCTCGAAACCCACGGGCCGAGCATCGAGAACGATCCGGCTTTCCCCGAGCGCATCAACGTCCATGTCGCCACCATCCGCGACGACGGCATTCACATGCGCTCGTGGGAGCGCGGCGCGGGCCTGACGCTGGCCTGCGGCACCGGCGCCTGCGCGACGGCGGTCGCTGCGATCGCGACGAAGCGGGCCACGAGCCCGGTGACCGTGCACATGCCTGGCGGGACAGTCACGGTCTCGTGGGCGCCGGGCGAGGAGTTGCGGATGCGGGGCGCCGCCACTCATGTGTTCTCGGGCGATCTCGATACGGGGGCGCTTCGATGACTGCGGAGACGGTGAGCCTCGGCTGCCGCCTGAACTTCGCCGAAGCCGAGACGATCGCCAGGACCGCGCCCGACGGCGAGCATTGGATCGTCGTGAACAGCTGCGCCGTGACCAATCGCGCGGTCCGCCAGACACGCCAGGCGATCCGGCACGCGCATCGCCGCCGACCGGATGCGCGAATCCTCGTCACCGGCTGCGCGGCCGAGCTCGACCGCACCGCGTTCGAAAGGATGCCGGAGGTCGCGCGGGTCGTCGGCAATCCGCGGAAGCTGACGGTATTTGACGCCAAGACGTCACCTGTCGCGTCAGGCACGCACTCCCACGTCCGGAGCTTCGTCGCGATCCAGAACGGCTGCGACCATCGCTGCACCTTCTGTTCCATCTGGCAGGCGCGCGGTGCGAGCGTTTCGCTTCCGTTCGAGGCGATCCGCGGCGCGATCGCTCGGGAGCTCGATCGGGGGGCCGGGGAGATCGTCCTCACGGGGGTCGATATCACCGACTACGCCGGCGGGATCGGCGCTCTGTGCCAGCGGCTTCTCGCGGCCGAGCCGCGGTTGAAGCGGCTTCGCCTGTCGTCGCTCGACAGCATCGAGATCGACGATGCGCTGTTCGAGTTGCTCCCGGACGAGCGGCTGATGCCTCACTTCCATCTGTCGCTTCAGGCCGGAGACGACATGATCCTGAAGCGGATGAAGCGCCGCCACAGCCGAGCGCAGGCCGTCGCAGCGGTCGAGCGCATCAAGGCCGTTCGGGCGGATTCGACGATCGGTGCCGACCTCATCGCTGGATTTCCGACGGAAACTGAGGAAATGGCGTTGAACAGCCTGAAACTGCTCGATGATTGCGACATTGTCGCCGCGCATATCTTCCCCTTCTCGCCGCGCCCTGACACGCCGGCTTCCCGCATGCCCCAGCTTGACCCGAAGCTTGTAAAAGCTCGCGCGGCGAAGCTCCGCGAAGCGGCGGATGCCCGGCGTGAGCGCTGGCTGGACACGCTCGTCGGTTCATCGCAATCCGTGCTGATGGAAAGCGGCGGCAAGGGTCACACCGACGGCTTCGCCCCAGTCGCCGTTTCCGAAGCGGCGCGCGGCGAACTGCTCAGCGCCCGGATCATCGGCCGGGACGGCGATCACCTGGTCGGAGTTCGCGCGTGAGCTGGCTCGACCGCCTCCGGGGCGGATTTTCCAAGACGGCCGACAAGCTCGCCGACAATCTTACCGGGCTGACGAGCCGCGCCGCGCTCGATACCGCGACTCTGGACGATATCGAGGAAGCGCTGATCGCTTCCGACATCGGTCCCGAGGCGTCGCGGCGAATCCGCGAGGCGATCGCCCGCCAGAAGTTCGAGAAGCTGGATGAGCGCGGCCTTCGCACAATCCTCGCGGAAGAAATCGAAAAGATCTTAGCCCCAGTCGCCAAGCCGCTGGAAATCTGGGGCTTTCCGCGTCCGCACGTGATCCTGGTGATCGGCGTCAACGGCTCCGGCAAGACGACCACGATCGGCAAGCTCGGCCATTGGCTGAAGGAGCAGGATTACGGGGTCCTGCTCTGCGCCGGCGACACCTTTCGGGCGGCAGCGATCGAGCAGCTCCAGATCTGGGGCGACCGGATCGGCGCGCCGGTCATCTCCGGGAAGGAAGGCGCCGACCCCGCGGGCCTCGTGTTCGATGGCGTCAAGCAGGCGACCGCGCAGGGAATCGACGTCCTCGTCGTCGACACCGCCGGCCGGATGCAGAACAAGTCGCACCTGATGGAAGAGCTTTCGAAGATCCGGCGGGTGCTCGGCCGCCTGAACCCGGAAGCGCCGCAGGACGTGCTCCTGGTCCTCGACGCCACGACCGGGCAGAACGCCCTCTCCCAGGTCGAGGTCTTCCGCGAGACCGCCAATGTAACCGGCCTCATCATGACGAAGCTGGACGGGACGGCGCGCGGCGGGGTGCTGGTCGCAGCGGCCGAGCGGTTCGGCCTTCCGATCCACGCCATCGGTGTCGGTGAGAGCGCCGACGACCTTCGTCCGTTCGACCCTCGGGCCGTTGCCCGCGCCATTGCAGGACTGCCGCCCGAATGAGCGATTCAAAGCCGAACGGAAGCGCTTCGCAGCTGCTGATCGACGTCGGGCCCCTGCTCGTCTTCTTCGCAGCCAATTTCTTCGCTCCGGTCGCACCGGCGCTGAAGATCTTCGTCGCCACCGGCGCCTTCATGGCCGCGATGATCGCGGCGATGCTTTACTCGGCGATACGCTTCCACCGGATTTCGCCGATGCTGTGGTTCTCCGGCGTGCTGGTCGTCGTGATGGGCGGAGTGACGCTGTGGCTTCACAACGAAACCTTCATCAAGATGAAGCCGACGCTCTACTATCTGTTCGTCGCCGCCCTGCTCGCCTTCGGCCTGGTCAAGGACAAGCCGCTTTTGAAGCGGGTTCTGGGGAGCACCTACCCGGGTCTGGACGAGACGGGCTGGCGCAAGCTCACCCGCAACTGGGCAATCTTCTTCGCCTTCATGGCTGTGCTGAACGAAGCGGTGTGGCGCAACAGCTCGACCGACTTCTGGGTCGGATTCAAGCTTTGGGGCGCGATCCCGCTCACCTTCCTGTTCGCGGCCGCCAACGTCCCGATGCTTCTCCGCCACGGTCTCAACAGCGGGGAAGCGGCGCCGCACGAAGCAGGACCCGTCGAATGAGCGACGAGCCCATTCTCTCGATCCGGGGGCTTCGCAAGACCTACGGCACCGGCGTCGACGCGCTGAAGTCCGTCGACCTGGACATCAAGCGCGGCGAGATATTCGCTCTCCTGGGGCCCAATGGCGCCGGCAAGACGACCCTCATCAACATCGTGTGCGGGATCGTCACGCCGAGCGCGGGCGAAGTGCTGGTCGACGGCCGCAACTGGCAGGCCGATTACCGCTATGCCCGCGAGCGGATCGGGCTCGTCCCTCAGGAGCTGACCACCGAGGCGTTCGAGCCGGTGTGGCGCACTGTCACCTTCTCCCGCGGCCTGTTCGGGAAGGCGGCGGACCAGGCCTATATCGAAGACCTGCTCAAGCGCCTGTCGCTTTGGGACAAGCGGAAGACCATCATGATGCAGCTTTCCGGCGGAATGAAGCGGCGGGTGATGATCGCCAAGGCGCTGAGCCATCAGCCGGCGATCCTGTTCCTCGACGAGCCGACTGCCGGCGTCGACGTCGAGCTCCGCCGCGACATGTGGGAGCTGGTGAGGAAACTCCGCGCCGACGGAACGACCATCATCCTCACCACGCATTACATCGAGGAAGCCGAGGAGATGGCCGACCGCGTGGGAGTGATCAGCCGCGGTGAGCTCATTGCCGTCGACGACAAGAGCGCGCTCATGGCGAAAATGGGCCGCAAGACGCTCGACGTCGTGCTTGCCGACCCGCTCGACGCTGTCCCCTCCGGCCTGGCGGACTGGAACTTGCGGCTGGAAAAGGACGGCCACGTCCTTTGCTACGAATTCGACAGCAATGCGGAGCGTACCGGAATCGCCTCGCTGATGCGCAAGCTGTCGGAGGAAGGGATCGCCTACAAGGACCTCTCCACCCATCAATCCAGCCTCGAGGACATCTTCGTCGAGCTGGTTCACAAGCCGCGAGAGCAGGCATGAACGGTCACGGCATCATCGCGATCTACCGCTTCGAGATGGCGCGCTGGGGCCGCACCTTGTGGCAGAGCCTTATCACGCCGGTGATCACCACCGCGCTCTATTTCGTCGTCTTCGGCTCGGCTCTCGGCTCGCGGATGACGGCCATGGAGGGCGTCAGCTACGGCGCCTTCATCGTCCCCGGCCTGACGCTTCTCGCAGTGTTCATGCAGTCGATCTTTAATGCCAGCTTCGGCATTTATTTTCCGAAGTTTACCGGCACGATCTACGAACTTCTCTCAGCTCCGATCTCCAGCCTGGAAGCCGTCCTCGCCTATGTCGGAGCGGCCGTCACGAAGTCGGTGATCCTGGCGCTGGTTACCCTTGCCACGGCCTATCTGTTCGTCGACGTCCGGATCGATCATCCGTTGGCGATGCTGGGATTCCTGGTCGCGATCAGCGCCGGCTTCTGCCTGTTCGGTTTCGCCATCGGCGTGTGGGCCCAGAATTTCGAGCAGCTGCAGATCATCCCGATGATGGTGATCACGCCGCTGACCTTCCTCGGCGGCGCCTTCTACTCGGTAAAGGCGCTTCCCGAGCCGTGGCGGACCGTGACCCTGTTCAACCCCATCGTCCACGTGATCAGCGGTTTCCGCTGGAGCTTCTATGGCGTGACGGACGTCCCGGTCTGGTCCAGCGTACTGGTCACGCTGGGGATCATCGCGGTGTGCCTGGCGGTCATCGCGTGGATGTTCCGGACGGGGTATCGCCTGAAACAATAGGCTCCTCCCCGTCCGGGAAGGATTATTTGGCTTCCTGCTTCTGCCGCTGGTCAGCCATCGTCTCGGAGGACGTTTCCTGGTCGGCGCGATCGGCGCCCTTCCCGTCGAGGTTCATCTCGACGAAGTCCCAGTTGACGATCTTCGCAAGCACGCTCTCCGCATAACGCGGCCGCTCGTTGCGATAATCGATGTAATAAGCGTGCTCCCACACATCGAGCGTGAACAGCGGCTTCATGCCGTCGTGCACAAGCGGCGTGTCGGCGTCGTGAAGCGAGGTGATCTTGAGCCGGTCGCCATCTAGGACCAGCCAGGCCCAGCCGCTTGCGAAGTGGTTCACCGCTTCATCCTGAAGCGCCTTCAGCATGCCCTCGGCATTGCCGAAGCTCTCCTCGACCATCCGCATCAGCTTGCCTCCCGGCTTCTGACCGTCCGGCGCCGCGAGGCATTGCCAGAAGAAGCTGTGGTTCCACAGCTGCGCGGCATTGTTGAACAGCTTGTTGTCGCCCTGCTCGCGGGCGCGCTGAACGACTTCGACGAGCGAGCCGCCGCCGCCCTTCGCGGCAAGAAGCTGGTTCGTCTTGTCGACATAGGCCTTGTGATGCTTGCCGTAGTGGAAATCGAGCGTCTCCGCCGACATCACGGGTTCGAGCGCATCGCGCGCAAAAGGCAGTTCGGGCAGCTGGAAAGCCATGGTCTTCTCCTCGCTCTGGCGTGTCGGTTCTGAAACGGTCGAGCAAGCCGGATGCTCCCCCGCAGGGGTCCATGAGCTCGAAGCGACCGCTCCGCCGCCGTAACGACCCGCGACTATGCCCCGCGCGGGGACGCGGCAAGCGAAATTGGCGAGCTAGCGAGCGCTCGCGTCGAGCAGCTTGTGCCGCTTCAACGCATGGCGGAGCTGATCGTAGCTGAGGCCGATCGCGGCCGCAGTCGCGCGCTGATTGAAGCGATTCGCATTCAGCGCCTCTTCGAGGAGGGCCCGTTCGAACGCATCGACCGAGGCTCTGAAATCGTCCGTCTGCAAATCCGCGGATCTTGCGGCGTGCTCGTCGGAATGAGTCTCCACGGGCACATCCGCAGGCTCGCCTGTGGTCGGCGGAAGGCTCGCGCTCGGCGCCCAGGGGGAAGCGAAAGGATTGAACTGGATTGAATCGACCGGCCGCTCCGGATCCTCCCAGCGATAGACGGCGCGCTCGACGACGTTGCGAAGCTCGCGAACATTGCCCGGCCACGGATAGCCCTCCATCCGTGCCATCGCCTGTTCGCTGAACGCCGGCCAGTTCGGCCATTCCAGCTCGGACGCCATCCGTCGCCCGAAATGCTCCGCAAGGAGCGGAATGTCGCCCTGCCGGGCGCGGAGCGGGGGAAGCGTGATGACCTCGAACGAAAGGCGGTCGAGGAGATCGGCGCGAAATCCGCCCCGCTCAACCAGCGCCGGAAGATCCTCGTTCGTTGCAGCGACGATCCGGACGTCGACCGACACCGGCTTCGACGCGCCGATGCGGGTGATCTCGCCATATTCCACGGCGCGAAGCAGGCGGTCCTGGGCGGGCGCCGAGAGCGTTCCCAGCTCGTCGAGGAACAGGGTCCCCCCATCGGCTTCCTCGAACCGACCGTGACGGGTCTTTGTCGCTCCGGTAAAGCTGCCGGCCTCGTGGCCGAACAACTCCGCCTCGATCAGATTTTCGGGCAATGCCGCGCAGTTCATCACCACCAGCGGCCCCGACCAGCGCGGGCTCAGGTGGTGGAGACGCTCGGCCACCAGCTCCTTGCCCGTTCCGCGCTCGCCGATGACCAGCACCGGGCGATTGAGCGCGGCCGCGCGGCTCGCCCGCTCGATCGCGTCGAGGACGGCATTGCTCTGGCCGACGAAAGTTTCGCTCCGCTCCATGCCCTCTGGCCGAAAAATCTGCCCGACTGTTGGTGCCGAATACCATCAGTTGGCAAGATATTTCGCTTCGAATGTCGGCACATTTTCGCGAATTTCTCGGCTTCTCGCGATTTTCCGAAACTGGCACGCCGCGTGCATAGAAAATTGCGAAAGGGCCCCTGAATGAATTGCGGAGTGCAAAGATGAGTATCTTTTCCCGGACGCGGGACATCTTCGCGGCGAACATGACCGAGCTTCTCGACCGCGCGGAGGATCCCGCTCGGATGATCCGGATGATCATCCTCGAGATGGAAGAGACCCTGGTCGAGGTTCGAGCGAGCGCGGCCAAGACGATCGCCGACGGCAAGGACATGCGCCGGACGTTGAACAAGCTCGACGAAATGCAGACGAGCTGGACGGAGAAGGCCGAGCTGGCGCTCAGCAAGGGCCGCGAGGACCTGGCGAAGGCGGCGCTGATCGAGCGGCAGAAGGCCGCCGACATGGCCGAGGGCCTGAAGGACGAGATCAAGCAGCTCGACGACACGCTGAAGAGCTATGAGGCGGATATCGCCAAGCTCCAGGGCAAGCTTCGCGAAGCCCGTGCCCGCCAGAACGCCATCGCCCATAGGCTTGAGAGTGCGGTCACCCGGGCCAGGGCGCGCGAGCTTCTGAACGGCAATCGGACCGAAGACGCGTTCAGCCGCTTCGACGTGCTCGAGCGCCGGGCGGACTTCGCTGAAGGCCGCGCCGAGGCGCTCGGAATGACCGGCCCCAAGAGCCTCGAGGAAGAGATTGCCGAGCTGAAGGCCTCCGAGAAGGTCGACGCCGAGCTGGAAGCGATGAAGGCGGCGCTGGCCGCGAAGGGGTCTAAATAATGGAAGACACACTCGTTCCGATCCTGGTCGTCGGGATCCTGTTCCTTGGCCTTCCGTGGATCATCTTCCACTATGTGACCAAGTGGAAATCCTCGGCGACTCTCAGCGGCGAAGACGAAAAGCTTCTCGACGAGCTTCACGACATGGCGCGCCGCCTTGACGACCGGCTGTGCACCATCGAGCGGATCATGAACGCGGAGAACCCGAACTGGCAGCAGACCTGCCTTCCCGACGCCGGAACCCCGCTCCATGACGATATCCTGACGACCCGCAGCCGCCGCGGAGAGAAAGCATGAGCACGCAGCCTCCGAGCAGGACGAGATTCTACCTCGACAAGCGCAACGGCAAGGTCATGGGCGTGTGCGCGGGCATGGCGGACTACACCGGCCTCGACGTCACGCTGGTTCGAATCCTGCTGATCCTGGCAATCGTCTGCGGCGGCGCCGGAGTCCTGATCCCCGCCTATTTCATCACCGGCTGGGTGGCGTCGGACCGGCCGCGCGAGCTTCGCGACAGCGATCCCGAGGATCAGAAGTTCTGGCAGGGCGTGCGCCAGTCGCCGTCGCGGACCACGCGCGACATCAAGTCGCGCTTCCGGGACATCGACCGGCGGCTCGCGCAAATCGAGCATTATGTGACGATCGAAAACCGCTCGCTCGCCCGCGAGATCGAGCAGCTTCGTTAATTTTCAGAACGGGGGCGCAAACATGCACCAGGAGTTGGCTGACGTCGTGCTTATACCGAACCTTCCCTGGATCATCGGCGGCAGCTTGCTGCTTGGGTTCATGGCCATCGGCGGATGGGTTTTCACCACCTGGCTCCGGATCAAGCATGGCTATCCCCTGGAGACTTCCTGGGGCCGCCCGATCCATCCCCAGGTGAGCAATGAAGCGAAGGAGCGGATCAAGCTCCTGACCAACGAGAATGCCGAGCTCCGCGCGGAGATCGGATCGCTCAAGGACCGCCTCGGCACGGTCGAGCGGATCATTACCGACCAGCCGAGCAGCCTCGCCCGCGACATCGACGCGCTGGTCGACAAGGGAGGGCGCGCCTGATGCAACCCGGTGACGTCCTCGCCCTGCTGATCACGGTCCTCCTTCCGACCGTTTTCCTGCTCTACGTTTTTCGCCGCTGGTTTTCGTACAAGGAAAAGCAGCTTGAGGTGAACGCCAGGATGGCGGCGGAGCGCGCAGCGGAATATGCGGTCGCGAACAGGGATCTCGAACAGCGCGTTCGAGTGCTGGAGCAGATTGTGACCGACGCCGGAGCGCAGACCGCGACCCAGATCGAGGCGCTCCGCGAGCGGCGCGTCATCGAGAATGGAGAAGCCCGCTAAATGAACCCGTTCGAGTTCGTACTCGCGCTCCTGGTCGTGCTCCTGGTGTCGCGCATCGTCATGCAGAAGATGGGAATCCGTCCGCGTTCGATGCGCGAGATGAAATATGGGACGCAAGATGATGAGGAGACGGCTCGTTTGCGGGCTCACGTGAAGCAACTGCAGGACCGCATCAACATCCTCGAGCGCATTGTCACCGACCGGGGCGCGGATACGGCTGCGCAGATCGAGGCGCTGCGCGAGCGCGACCAAATCAGCGAAGGAGATTGAGCCGATGGAAGGCGGGCAAGTGATGGTTGTCCTGATCGTCGCGATCGTCATGATCGCGTCGATCGTTCGCGCCCGATACGGCTATTCGCGTTCCGGCCGCCGAATCGAGTCCGGCTCGTCGCCCGAGGAGAGAGCGGAAACGCTTCGGCTTCGCGAGGAGGTGAAGGAGCTCAAGGAGCGGCTGAAGGTGCTCGAGCGGATCACCGTCGAAAAGGAAAACAGCCTTTCGCGCGAGATCGAGAACCTTCGCGACCGCTAGAAGGCCGCCGCCTCCCCTGCTAGGCGCAGCGAATGAGCGGTCTGCCGCCTCTTTCGGCTATCCTCGACGAATATGAGTTCCTCGACGGCGAGGACCGTTACCGGCTGCTGATCGATCTCGGCCGCAAGCTTGAGCCGATGCCGGACGCGTTGAAGACCGAAGCGACGAAGGTCCGCGGCTGCTCGGCCTCGGTCTGGGTCTATCCGACGACGACCGACGACGGCCGGCTTCACTTCCTCGCCGACAGCAATGCCGCGATCACCAAGGGAATCGTCGCCCTGGTGCTCTCGGCCGTGCAGGACAAGCCGGCGGAGGATGTCGCGAGCACCGACATCGCCGCTGAGCTCGCACCGTTCGATCTCTCGCGGCAGCTGAGCTCCAACCGGACTCAGGGTGTGCCGAACATGATCCAGCTGATCCGCGACACCGCCCGGCGGCTCGCGGCATGAGCGGCGAGACGGTGGCCGGCTTCGATCCAGTCGCATTCTTCGAGCTTGCTCGGCGGATCGGCCACGGACGCGCTCTCGGCCTGGAATTCCGGGATTCGGGGAAGAATTGGGCCGAGCTTGCCCTTCCCTGGCGCAAGGAGCTGGTCGGCGTTCCGGAGACCGGCGTTCTGGCGTCGGGTGCGATCGTCAGCCTGATCGACACCGCCAGCGGAACGTCGGTGTGGGTCACGCTCGACCGGTTCGTCCCGATCGTCACCGTCGATCTGAGGCTCGACTATCTTCGGCCCGCCGCGAAGGGCGAGACGATCATCGCCCGCTGCGAATGCGTGAAGGTGACCCGGCGAATCGCGTTCGTTCGGGGAATGGCGCATGGGGGTGACGAGGCGCGGCCGATCGCGCTCAGCGCCGCCACCTTCATGATCAATCGTTAGAACCGAGCGCCATCCGTCTGTCCTCAGCCGCTTTGAGCACGTCGTAAGCCGCCTGGATCTCGCGAAAGCGCGCCTCCGCCTCCTTGTCGCCCTGCTTGAGATCGGGGTGATGCTGCTTGGCAAGCTGGCGGTAGGCGGTCCGGATGGCCTTGAAGTCGGCGTCCGGATCGAGTTCCAGGACCGACAGCGCCCGCATCTCGTCGCGGCTTCGGCTGCCGTCTCCCGGCCCTGCCCACTGCCAATGTGCCGAGCGGCGAAAGCCGCTGGCCCCATTCTCTTCGTCGGCGGCCCGTTTTGCGGCTTCTTCCGGGCTCAGCCCGGCGAAGTAGTTCCAGTTCTTGTTATATTCCGCAGCGTGCTTCTCGCAGAAGTACCAGCGCTCGCGGCTGTTCGGGGCCTTGGGCGCCGGGCGGTCTCCCGGCTCCTCGCAACCCTCGCGATCGCACAGGCGCACGCGCGCAGCCGCTCGGCCGGCCTTCCCGTAGGAACGCCAGCGCGGAAATCCCCAGTCGTCGGAGCGCTTCTGCTTCGCCATCTTATCCAAAGTTAGTAGCGGCCGAAGCCGCGCCAGTCGAGAAATGCGCCAGAGGACCTGTAAGCCGGGTTCTGTACTCCCGCGCGAGGCGGAAGCGGCGACCATTCGTCTAGCCCCGAACTTGCGCTCGGGGTCAAGCGACCAACCCGGGCGGCGGACCGGAACAAGCCCATATGCCGCCCCTATTCGGTCTTGCACCCGGTGGGGTTTACCGTGCCGCCCCTGTTGCCAGGGACGCGGTGCGCTCTTGCCGCACCCTTTCGACCTTACCCGTCCGAAGTCGGGCGGAATTCTTTCTGTGGCACTATCCCTCGGCCCCACTCTCGTGAAACCGGCCGGGCGTTACCCGGCACCGTCGTTCCATGGAGCCCGGACTTTCCTCGCCCCGCTTGCGCGAGCCGCGGCCGCCCGGCCCTCTGGCGGGGCCGATATAGCAAATTCCTTCGTCATTGCGAGGAGCCGATGGCGACGCGGCAATCCAGGCGCACTGGATTGCTTCGCTACGCTCGCAATGACGGCACTTACTGTGGCCTTGGAAGCAACAAGGCCAGGAGCTTGGCCCGGCACTCGCCGTCGATGATCCCGTCGATAAGATCGGGCCGAAACCGGCGCTGGAAGGCCATCACGGCTTTTTGCGGCTCGGTCACGTCATAGCCGAAGCGCTCGAGCGCAAGCAGGAACCCCGCGTCCGTCCAGAAGGGATCGACCAGCTCGCGCGTCGGGCTTGGAAGTGCCAGCCGCCGCTTCGCCAGCGCCTCCCACGGGAAAAGCTCGCCCGGATCCTCCTTGCGTGCGGGGGCGACGTCGGAATGACCGACCACATTGCCCCGCCCGATTCCGTGCCGGTCCTTGATGTCGGCGACCAGCGGAATCAGGGCCGCGATCTGCTCGTCGGGAAACGGGCGGTATCCGAACTCGTGGCCCGGATTGACGATTTCGATCCCGACGCTGGCGGAATTGACATCAGTGATCCCGCGCCAGCGCGACTTGCCGGCGTGCCAGGCGCGTTTCGATTCGTCGACGAGGCGATAAACCGTGCCGTCCTCGTCGACGAAATAATGCGACGAGACCTTCGCATCCGGCGACGTAAGCCGGTCGAGCGCGCCCTCCGCGCTGGGCATTCCGGTATAATGGAGCACGATCATCGAAACGGGGAGCGCGCGCTCGTCAAAATTGGGCGAGGGACGCTCGACGAAATCCATGCGCCAAGAAGGCGCACAGAATTGCCCGCAACTCAAGCCTTCGAGCCAGCCCTCCGGTCGGCGCCGACGCGCTTTTCGACGGCGACGCTTCCATCGGTGCGGCGATAGAGGCCGCGCGCCTCGATATCCGCGCCGAAGCGCTCGGTCTGACCGATCACCGTCTCTCCGGCCCCCAGCATCAGCCAGCCGTCCGGGGCCATCGCGGCGGCGATCCGGTCGAAGGCGGTCCGCCGCTTGTCGCCGGTGAAGTAGAGAAGAACGTTGCGGCACAGGACGATGTCGAACTCGCCGGGGTGCGGCGGGCCTTCGAGCAGATTGTGGACCTGGAAACGAACGGATTTGCGCAGGTCCTCGACCGCCCGCCAACCGTCGTCGCATTCCTCGAACCAGCGGATCGTCTGGTTGATTCCAAGTCCGCGCTGCACTTCGAACTGGCTGTAGAGCCCGGCCCGAGCGCGATCGACCACGTTGGACGAGACGTCCGTGCCGAGCACGTCGACGGTCCAGCCGCGCCATTTGGCCGGCTCCTCGGCGAACAGCATCGCGATCGAATAGACTTCCTGGCCTGTCGAGCATCCCGCGGACCAGATCCGGATGCGGCGGCTCGACTGGCGCATGGTGGCGAGCTGCGGCAGCGCGTGCCGGGCAAGCAGGTCGAAAGGCGAGCGGTCGCGGAAGAAATAGGTTTCGTTGTTCAGCAATGCCTCGACGACCTGGTTCGAAAGGCCCGGCTCCTTGCCCATCACCAGGATCGTGATGAGCTCGTCGAGGGTGGAAATGCCGCGCTCGCGGAGCAGCGCCGATAGCGCCGTTTCAATCCGCCAGCGGCGATTCATGGTCAGCTGCTGGCCCGTGCGAGCCTCGAGAAGGCCGGCCAGAATCCGGCTCGAGCTGTCGCTGACCTGCACCTATGCCTCCCCCACTCGGGAGGCCACTCGACGGCCCATTTTCTCCGGCGACATCACCGCGCAGGCGAGTCCCGCCTCGATGATCGCGCGCGGCATCCCCCAAACGGCGCAGCTCGCCTCGTCCTGCGCCAGGACCGATCCTCCGCAGGCGACCAGCTTCGAGGCGCCCTCCACTCCGTCGCGGCCCATTCCGGTCAGCACGACGCCGATCGCAGCTTCTCCGAACTCCGCGCCGGCGGAAGCGAACATCGGATCGACCGACGGAAGGCATCCGCTGGACGACGGGCCCCGGACGAGCCTGACAAAATGGCCCCGCTCGGTCGTCTCGATCGTCAGGTGGGCGTCGCCCGGGGCGATGAGGATTCGGTCCGGGAGGAGCTTCATTCCGTCCTCCGCGACCAGGGCTTCGCGCCGGGCGGCAATCCCGAGCTGGCGGGCGAAGACCGGCATGAACGGCGACGGCAGGTGCTGGGTGACGAGGATTGGAACTCCGATCTTCGCCGGAAGCGCCTGGAACAAGGCGGCGATGGCGTGGATTCCGCCGGTGGACGCGCCGATCGCGAGCAAGCCCATCGGATTCGCGGACATCGCTCGAAGGGGACCATAGCCCTGAAGCCGGATCGGCTCTGCGAGCGGCGTCTGCTCGTCCGCGAATCCGATCGCCTTGAGACGCGACAGGAGTACTTCGGCGAAGCGGCCATTGAATCGCCCTGTCCCGGGCTTGGGCATTGCGTCCGCAGCGCCGAGCGCCAGCGCGGCGACGGTTTGCGCCGCGCCCTCATCGGCGACGGAAGAGACGATCATCACTCGAGCGCCGGCGGCCGCATCGAGGATCTTCGGGATCATCTTGAGCCCGCCCGCACCCGGCATCTCCAGGTCGAGAAGGACGATATCGACCTTTACCGCCTGCAGGGCATCGATCGCGTCCTCGGCGGTCCCGGCCACGGCAGCGATTTCGAAGGCGTCATCGCTTGCCACCATGCGCGACAAGACCGCCCGGGCGACCATCGAATCGTCGACGATCATCAGGCGGATCTTGCGGCGCTTGGGAGGATTGCCCGGTTGGCGATCCCGCGTTCTGGCGAGCGCCCGCTCCACGACGCGGACTCTTAAGCGACGCCGACGAGCTGAAGCTTGACGTGCAGCGTCTCTCGATCGAACGGTTTCATCACATATTCGTCGGCACCGGCTTCGAGCGCGGCGCGGATGTGCGCCATGTCGTTCTCGGTAGTGCAGAAGACGACCTTCGGCTGGTCGCCGTGGCCGCCTTGGCGGAGCAGGCGAAGGAACTCCATCCCGCTCATCACCGGCATGTTCCAGTCGAGCAGGACCACGTCCGGCATCTTCTGCTCGCAGCGCGAAAGCGCTTCCTGGCCGTCACCGGCTTCCTCAACCTCGAATTCGAGAGTCTCCAGGATGTGCCGGGCGACCTTGCGGATCACCTTCGAGTCATCGACGATCAAACAGCTCTTCATGCTTCAGGCTTTCCCGCTCGAATTGGCCGTGATGTACAACGGAAGGGTAACGAAGAGCTTAAGCCGCACGGGCTTCGACCCCGGTCACCAGGGCCTCCACGTCGATCAGGAGCAACGGCCCGACTTCCGTCTCGACCATCCCCTTCGACACTCGCTCCCAGCCGTCGCCCATCGCCGCGCGCACGGGCGACGGATCGCCGAGCGCTTCGACCACATCCTCGACGATATCGACGATCAAAGCGTAATGATGCCCTTCGAGCTCGACGACGGCGGCCTCGCGAATTCCGTCCGAGGTGTCGTTCGTCCCAAGCTCCAGCGACCGCATGCAATCGATCACCGTGAGCACGCGGCTGCGCAGTGCCGACAGGCCGGCGACATGCGGCGCGGCCCGCGGAACCGGGATCAGCGTGTCGAGCTCGACCACCGATTCCACGGCGGCCGCCGGCAAGGCCACCCGCTGCCCGGCGATGGTCACGATCAGCAGAAGCTCGTTCATCAGGCTCTTCCTCCGGTCGACTTGAGCGCCATCAGGAGCCCCGCGCGGTCGTAGCGGTAAATGCTGTCGTCGCCCTTGCCGGAAGCTTCGGGCTCGGAACGGAGCACGATCGTCCTCGCCGCCTTCCCGGCCTTCTTCGGCTCCGACGTAATCACAAGATCGGCCACGCCGTCATGCTCTTCGCCGACCACCCGGTAACCGACAGCTTCGACGATGGGCCGAAGCATGTTCTGCATCCACGGGTCGCCGTTCGGAAGCCGGCACAGGGGCTGCTCCGCCCGGACCGACCCGGTCGAGCCGAGATGGTGGGCGAACAGCCAGTGCGCGTCGACCAGCTCGGCCGGCTCGCCGCCGATCAAGGTGACGCCGCTGATTTCCGCCGGATTCTCC
The DNA here is from genome assembly GCA_051953395.1 of Sphingomicrobium sp. GTDB lineage: Bacteria > Pseudomonadota > Alphaproteobacteria > Sphingomonadales > Sphingomonadaceae > Sphingomicrobium. The sequence goes on along the minus strand of JBQCIU010000006.1, from coordinate 21,984 downwards.
GCCGGGATCACGTCGCTTTCGATCGTGGAAAGATCGATGACCTCGCGGAATGCATAGCCGATCTCGTGGGAGCCGTCGTTGAGGCGGAAGACCCGCACCTTGTCCTTGCCAAGATCGTCGTTGACGCCCGCGAGCGGCAGGATGGCTTCGCCGAGCTGGACTCGAAGCTGACCGGCGCCGGGCTTGATCGCCTTGACCGGGACTTCCTCGATCCGGTCGACCACCGCCAGCCGAAGCGCGCGGCGGGCGCCGTCGAGGCCGCGGAACAGGAGGACCGAGACGGCTTTGGAAGCGGCCGCGGCCGGGCCTTCGGCGACCCGCGCCGTCCGGTCCTGCGCCTCGAGCTTGACCCCGCCGACCTCGGCAAGGCCCGACGGATCGAACAGCAGGATCGGGCTGCCGTCGTCGGCAAGCGTGGTCCCGGCGTACAGCCCCGTCGCCATCACCTGGGGAGCAGCCGGCTTGACCACCAGCTCTTCGTGATCGTGAATCTTGTCGACGCCGAGCGCATAGACGTCGCCGCCGGCAGGCCTCAGAACGACGAGATTGCGATCTTCCTTGGCGACCGCGCTTTCCAATCCAAGGATATCGGCGAGCGCCACTTCGGGAACGCGGTTGCCGCGGATCGTCGCCACCCCTGCCCCGCCGAGGCTGTCGAGCGTCACCGATTCGCCGTTGGCGCGAACGATTTCGACGATCGCCGAGCGCGGAATCGCGAAATGCTGCGATCCGATCGAGACCGTCAAGGCCGGAATGATGGTGAGGGTCAGCGGAACCCGCAGCGTCATCCGGGTGCCTTCGCCGAGCGCGCTGTCCACTTCGACGATACCGCCGATGCGTTCGATATTGGAACGGACGACGTCCATGCCGACGCCGCGACCGGAAATCGCGGTGACTTCCTTCGCGGTCGAAAGCCCGGCTTCGAAGATCAGCGCCAGCTGGTCGCGGGGTGCGAGCTTGGCGCCTTCCTTCTTGTCGAGAATCCCGGCTGCAATCGCCTTTTCGACCAATTTGCTACCGTCGATGCCGCGCCCGTCATCCTGGATGTCGATCAGGATCTGGTTGCCCGACTGACGCGCGGAGACCGACAAGATTCCGATTTCGCGCTTTCCCGCCTTGAGCCGCTCCGCCGGGGTCTCGATCCCGTGGTCCACCGCGTTGCGGATGATGTGGGTCAGCGGGTCGCGGATCATCTCGATCATTTCGCGATCCAGCTCGACGTCGCCGCCCTCGATGTCGACCAGCACCTGGCGCCCCAGCTCGGCCGACAGGTCGCGGACCATGCGCGGCAGCGCCACGAACAGATTCTCGATGCGCTGCATCCGGGTGCGGGTGATCGCGTCGCGCATCTCGGCGATGATTGCCGAAAGCCGCTCGAACGCGCCGTCCACCGACACGTCGGTGGAAGTTTCGCGAAGACGCCGGGCAAGCTCGTTGCGGGCAAGGACCATGTCCGACACGGTGCTCATGACCCGGTCGAGGAGCTCGACGGAAAGGCGGATGGTGCGCGGCGCGGCCCCCCTCGCCTGTTCGGCGACGGCGGTCACGACCGGCGCTGCCGTGCCCTCGGCACCGGGCTCCAGCGAATCGATGAGCGCGCTATCGTCTCCGTCGGGAAACTCGGCTCCCGCTTCGATGGCAGCGATCATTTCCGCAATCCGGTCGATGATCGCCAGGACCGCGCTGACGAGCGGGCCGTCGGGGTGGCGCCGGCCGGCGCGGACGTCGGCAAGCGCGTCCTCGGCGGCGTGGCTGAGCGCCTCCAGCCGCGGGAAATCGAAGAAGCCGCAATTGCCCTTTACAGTGTGGACGAACCGGAAAATGGAATCGAGCCGCGCGCGATCGTCGGGATTGGCCTCCCACGCGACGATCTCGCCGCCGAGAGCCTCGAGCATCTCGCGCGACTCCGCAACGAAATCGGCAATCAGGTCGTCCATTGGCGCAACTGCCCCCAAGCGGAATGCAACTGGCCTTATGGCGGGCAGGAGTTAACGGCTCGTTAGCCCTGTCCCGGGAGCGCCGCTCCAATGACGAGCACATCGTCGGACGGCCGATTGATCTGGATTCCGCCGCCGGCTTCCGCCGCCAGGCTGTGCGCCAGCCATGCGCCGGCGGTTCGCGCCTCGACCGCGGCCTCCGCGCCTTTCAGCAGAGTTTCACGGATGCTGTCGTCGAGCGCGATCCGCGGGCCCTCGGCGCGGATGGCGATCTCCACTCCGCCCGCCTTCTCGACGCCGATGTCCAGGCGACCGCCACGAACCAGCGCATCGCCGGCAATGAGAGCGAGGTTCAGAAGAAGCTTGGTCGCGCCTTTCGACAGCTTGTCGTCGGCGATCATCCAGTCGAGCTCGATCTTGCGTTCGTGGCCGAGCAGTCCTTCCAGCGCGGTTCGCGCCTCCTTCGTATCGACCGCGTCCCCGAACCCGCCGGCTGCCCCGAACGCCAGCCGGAAGAATTTCAGTTTGTTGGCCGTGGCGCGCGCGCTGTCCGACAGAAGGTCGAGACAGCGGTCGCGCATGTCCGGATCCTGCTCGTCGGCGAGCAATTCGATGCCGTTGTTGAGCGCTCCCACGGGCGACATGAGGTCGTGGCACAGGCGGGAGCAGAGGAGGCTCGCAAGGTCGACGGAATCCATAGGCGCCCTAGTAACGGCGTTCGCCGCAATCGTCATCCCGGCCGCGCTTGAATGGTCGTTTCGCAATCCCAATATCCTGTCTGTGGGGGGAACGCAGACAATCGAGGTGAAGCTCGAGCCGGCGCACTCCGGCTGGCGCCTCGATCGTGCGCTTGCCGCGGCGGTGCCGACATTGTCGCGCGAGCGGCTGAAGGCACTGATCCGGTCGGGCGGCCTCACTCGCGGACAGATCGAGGTGCGCGACCCGGCCCTCAAGGTTCGCGGGGACGAACATTTCAGCCTCCAGGTCCCGGAGCCGGAGCCCGCGCACAACGAGCCGCAGGATATTCCGCTCCAGATCGTGTTCGAGGACCCGCACCTGCTGGTCGTCGACAAGCCCGCCGGGCTCGTCGTCCACCCGGCCGCTGGAAACCGAGATGGCACGCTGGTGAATGCGCTACTTCACCATTGCGGTGATTCGTTGTCGGGAATCGGCGGGGTGGCCCGTCCCGGAATCGTCCACCGCATCGACAAGGACACGTCGGGCCTCCTCGTGGTCGCCAAGACCGATGTCGCGCACGAGGGGCTGGCGAAGCAATTTGCCGCCCACAGCATCGAGCGCAAATATCTGGCGATTGTCTCGGGTCTTCCCAAGACGGCGGAAGGAACGATCGACGCGCCCCTCGCGCGCTCGTCGGCGGACCGCAAGAAGATCGCGATCGTGGAGGACGGCCGCGGAAAGCGGGCGGTGACGCACTGGAAGCGGCTCGAAATCCTCGATCGCGCCGCACTTGTCGAATGCTCGCTCGAGACCGGGCGCACCCATCAGGTGCGCGTCCACATGGCCTCGATCGGCCATCCGTTGCTTGGCGATCCGGTCTATGGGCGGTCCAAGGGACAACGCGAGCTTCTGAAAGAACTGGATTTCCGTCGTCAGGCTTTGCATGCTGCGCGGCTGGGCTTTACCCACCCCGTAACGAAGCACCGCCTGTCGTTCTCTAGTGGCATGCCAGCGGACATGCAGGAACTGTTCAACCAACTTCGTGTATAAGAATGAATGGCCAGGGGCTCTGAAAGAGGCGCCGGCCCAGGGAGAAGGATCGAATGGCAGGACAATCTGGCGGAACCGTGTCGCTCCCCGCCTCGGGCGGTGAGGCGGGGCTCAACCGCTATCTCGCCGAAATCAAGAAGTTCCCGATCCTCGCCCCCGAGGAGGAATTCATGCTGGCCAAGCGCTGGCGGGAGCATGGCGACACCGAAGCAGCCGCGAAGCTCGTCAATTCGCACCTGCGCCTCGTTGCGAAGATCGCGATGGGCTATCGCGGCTACGGCCTGCCGGTCAGCGAGCTGATCAGCGAAGGCAATATCGGCCTGATGCAGGGCGTGAAGAAGTTCGAGCCCGATCGGGGATTCCGCCTCGCCACCTATGCGATGTGGTGGATCCGGGCGTCGATTCAGGAATTCATCCTGCGTTCGTGGAGCCTGGTGAAAATGGGCACCACGGCGGCGCAGAAGAAATTGTTCTTCAACCTTCGGCGCATGAAGAACCAGATCGACGCGTTCGAGGAAGGCGACCTCAAGCCCGCCGACGTGACCAAGATCGCGACCGACCTCGGCGTGACCGAGGAAGAGGTCGTGTCGATGAACCGCCGGATGGCGATGGGCGGCGACACCTCGCTCAATGTCAGCCTGAAGGGCGACGAAGGCGGAGAAAGCCAGTGGCAGGATTTCCTCGTCGACAGCGGGCCGCTTCAGGACGAGCTGATCGCGGAGGACGAGGAAAGCCGCGTTCGCCACGACCTACTGATGGATGCGATGGAAGGGCTCAACGAGCGTGAGCGCCACATCCTGACCGAACGCCGGCTGACCGACGATCCCAAGACTCTCGAGGAGCTGAGCCAGGTCTACGGAGTCAGCCGCGAGCGGATTCGCCAGATCGAGGTCCGTGCGTTCGAGAAGCTGCAGGCGGGCCTGATCAAGCTGGCCGGCGAAAAGAAGCTGCTTCCGGCCGCTTAGGACGTCTTGGCGGTCGGCGCCTTCGGGGTCGCTTCGGCCATCGAGGGTGCATCGCTTCGATCGGTTTCGTCACTTCGAGCGACATGGTCGGCTGCCCAGGCGCCTCGGTCGCCCATGGGCAGCGGCTCTCCCGTCGTACTGTCGTGGGCCGTCTGGTGTTCGATCTCGCTGTTGAGCTCGCCTCCGAACACCAGGGCATAGGCCGACAGGTAGATCCAGGTCAGGAGAACGACGACGGTGCCCAGTGATCCGTAGGTCGCGCTGTAGTTGGCGACGTTCGTCACATAATAGCTGAACAGGCTCGTCAGCAGGACCCACGCGGCCCCGGCGAACAGCGATCCCGGGGTAATCCAGCTCCACCGCGCCTCCTCCCGCGACGGCGCGAACCTGTAGAGCGAAGCGGCGACCGCCGCCGCTATGAGCCCGAGACCGACCAGGCCGCCAATGCGGCTCAGCGAGATTGCTGCGGCTGAAGCGTGCGGGAAGAAGCGGCCGAGGAAGGCGAGCACGGTCATCGCGGTAAGCGCTGCGATGGCCAGCGCGACGGCGATCAGGGTCATGACGATGGTCGTGAGATAAAAACGCAGAAGGCTTCGCTTCTCCTTTTCGGAATAAGCGATGTTGAGCGCGGTCACCACTGCACCCGCGCCGTTGGTCGCGCCGTAGAGCGCGATCACCAGGCCGACGAGGATGCCGATGCCCTTTGTTTCCTGGGAGCTTCGGATCGCGCCCAGCATCTGTTCGGCGATGAGCTTGGCGACATCCGCCGGGAAGATTACCGTGAGCATCTGGAAGTCTTCGACCACCACCGCCGGGTTGGCGAGCACTCCGTAGCCGAGCACGATCAGGCCAAGCAGCGGAACGATCGCGAGAAAGCCGTAGTAAGCGACCCCGGCCGACACGAGTCCGACATTATCCTGCCAGGTGCGTTTCCAGGTTCGGGCGGCGATGTCCTTCCAGGCCGCGAGCGGCATCTGCCACGGCGAAGCTGCGTGGTGCCCTTTGCTGTCGTCCTGCCCGCGTTTCGAATTTGCCATCAGCCGAAGAAAACTTGAGGCGAAGCCGCGTTCCGGGGGGCTTGCCTTCGCCTTGATTCCGTCCGACGCTGTTCGTTTCGAAGAGCGCCGCGAGCGCCTTCACGCGACTCGGGCGCCCGTAGAAACGGACGAGAGGAGAGTCGCATGCCCACCACCAACGGCGCTAAAACCAACGGCACTCGAGCAATCGCGCTGGTCGGACCGGCCGGCGCGGGAAAGACCAGCCTTGCCGAGGCCATCGTCTATGCCGCCGGTGCGATCGACCGCCACGGCTCCGTTGGCAACGGCACCAGCATCGGCGATTCCAGCCCCGAGGCCCGCGCCCGAGGCGGCTCGACCGAGCTCAATCTCTACAATTTTGACTATCTCGGCGATCATTTCGCGCTGATCGACGCGCCGGGCTCCGTCGGCTTCGCCGCGGACGGCAACCGCGCAGTCGCGGCGGCGGATCTCGCCATCGTCGTGGTCGACCCGGACCCCGCCCGAGCCCCGCTCGCAGCGCCAGCGCTCCGGGCACTCGACGAACAGGGCATTCCGCACATCATCTTCGTCAATCGGATCGATCAGGCGCACGGACGAATCCGCGACCTCCTCTCCGCGCTCCAGCCGATCAGCGTTTCACCCCTGATCGCGCGCCAGATCCCGATCCGCGACGGCGAAAAGATCACCGGCTTCGTCGATCTCGCGCTCGAACGGGCGTTCCATTACAACGGCAAGGACAGCGAACAGATCGACATTCCCGGCGACCTCCAGGAGCGCGAGCACGAGGCGCGCAACCAGATGCTCGAGCGCCTGGCGGACCATGACGACGACCTTCTCGAGCAGCTGGTGATGGAGCAGGAGCCTCCGCGCGACCGGGTCCTTGAGGACCTGGCCCGCGAAACCGGCGAGAGCCTGGGCGTCCCGGTGCTGTTCGGTTCGGCCGAAAGCGGCTGGGGGATTGGCCGGCTGCTGAAAGCTCTTCGCCACGAGACACCAGCGCCCGACGGAGCGGCGGCGCGCCTTCAGGTCGGCGATCCGGCGCTCTACGTGTTCAAGATCAGCAATGGCGGAACTGTCGGCCGTCTTGCGCTCGCCCGGGCGCTGGGCGGACGGATCAGCGAAGGATCGGACCTGAAGAGCCGGTCGGGAGAGACGGCGCGGCTCGGCGCCCTGTTCCGGGTCCAGGGCGACAGGACCCAGAAAGTCTCCGAGGCAAGCAACGGGGACATCGTCGCCGTCGCGAAGATCGACACGATCAAGTCGGGCGAATGGCTGAGCAGCGGCGCAATGCCGCCACCCGTCGACGTCCCCTACCCGTCGCGCAATTGCGCGCTCGCGATCGAGCCGGTGGACCGGAAGGACGACGTGAAGCTTTCCGGCGCCCTTCACCGGCTGCTCGAGGAGGATCCGGCGCTGATCCTCGAACAGGACGAAGGCTCGCACGAAATGCGCCTTCGCGGAATCAACGACGAGCATCTGAAGACGGTGCTCGCCCGGCTAAAGCGCCGATATGGGGTCGAGGTAAAGTCGCACGCGCCGACGATCGGCTACCGCGAATCCATCCGCAAACCGGTCACCCAGAAGGGCCGCCACAAGAAACAGTCCGGCGGCCACGGCCAGTTCGGCGACGTGATCATCGAGGTGAAGCCGCTGCCCCGCGGCTCCGGCTTCCAGTTCAGCGAAAAGATCACCGGCGGAGCCATACCCCGGCAATGGATTCCCGCCGTCGAGGAAGGGGTAGCGGAGGCCATGGCGAAGGGCCCGCTCGGATTCCAGGTGGTCGACGTCGCGGTCGTCCTGGTCGACGGCAGCTACCACAGCGTCGACAGTTCGGAGCTCGCCTTCCGGCTGGCCGGGCGCCTGGCGATGAGCGAAGCCCTTGCGGCCGCGCATCCGCACCTGCTCGAACCGATGCACAAGGTGACCGTGGTCTGCCCGTCGAGCGCGACCAGCCGGGTCAGCTCTGCGGTGGCAAGCAGGCGCGGACAGATGCTCGGCATGGGCCCGCGCGACGGATGGACCGGATGGGACCGGATCGAAGCGGTTCTTCCCGAAGCCGAGCTGTCCGGTCTCGAGGCCGAGCTTCGCTCGCAAAGCCAGGGCCTCGCAAGCTACGAAGCCGAGTTCGATCATTTGGCGGAGCTCAATGGGCCGCTGGCCGACAAGGTCGTGCAGCGGGTGCCGGAACCCGCCTAGGCGGCCGAACGCCCGGGCAGCTTCGGTTCCGCCCAGCGCGGATTGGCGATGTACATGTCGTGCAGCATGTGAACCTGCATCATGTACATCATGACGCTATTCGCGGTTCGCCGGAGTCGCCGCGCGGGCAAGCGGGCGAGGAGCTTGACCGCCCGATAGGCCGGGTAGGAGAAAATCCCGGACCGCTCGAACGCATCCCTCGACAGGTGACGGCGGAGCCTTCCGGTCAACGGCCTGTCGGTTCCGTCGAAGTCGATCGGATCGCTTGTGAACATGAAGCCGCGCTTTCGACGAAGCCGCAGAACCTCCGGCAGGATGCCCTTCCCGGCGTCCCTCAGCACAGCCTTTTCAATGCCGTCGCGCATCTTGAAGTCGATCGGGATCGTCTTCGCCTTGTCGTAGAGATGGTGGTCCAGGAACGGCACTCGAACCTCGAGCGAATGGGCCATTTCCACGCGATCTCCGAGGAAGCCCAGAATATCCACCGGCATCTCCGCGATCCGCGATTCCTGGACCTCGTTGATGAGCGGTTTCGCCGAAGCTTGCCGCTTGGTTGGCACCGCCCGGGCCGACCTGAGCTGCGCGCGTTGCCTTTTATCGACGAGCAGCAGCGACAGGCCCTTGAGCACCGCGCCCTTCGAGCCGCCGAGATCGAGGCGCCTGACGAGCGCGGAATCCCGGCGCGCACCCTTGCGCGTGTCGTCGATCGCCTTCTGGAAAAAGGCGCGGTAGCCCAGGAAGACCTCGTCGGCGCCCTGCCCGTTCAGAACGACGGTGACATGCTCCCTCGCCGCCTTCGACAGAAGGAATTTGCCGACGGGTGCGAGCGACACGAACGGGAGCTCGGTCGCCCACAAGCAATCTTCGAGATTGTCCCACAGCATCCCCTTGGTGACCGGCAGCTCATGGTGCTTGCTGGCCATGAAATCGGATGCGGCGCGCGCGAAATCCGCTTCATTCTTCTCGCTGCCGACGAAGGAAATCGAAAAGGAGTGAAAGCGAGCGTTGAGATTGCGCTTCATCAGGGCGCCCACGAAGACGGAATCGAGTCCGCCGCTGAGATAGAGCCCGACCGGCACGTCCGCCCGCAGTCGAAGGCGAACCGCTTCGTCGAGTTCCTCGAGCACCGTCCGGGCGCAACGCTCGGCAGCATCGTCGACCGGACCCTTCACCGGCTGCGCGGTCTCGGACGGGATTTCCGGCGACCAGTATCGGGTCGTCGTCGATTCCCAGGTATCCAGGTCAACGGCCATGAAGGAAGCGGGCGGGACGTGCTCGATTCCCTCGAATGGAAAACGCATCTGCGCCGGGTCTTGGTTCAGGACCGGGTCGAGGGCAGCGACATTGAGTTTCGGCTCGACGAGACCGCTTGCGAAGATCGCCTTCATCTCCGAAGCGAAGACAAATCCGCCGGAGGCTGTCGAGAAATAGAGCGGCTTGATCCCGAACCTGTCGCGCGCCGCGAGGAACAGGCGGTTCGACCGGTCGTAGAGCAGGAAAGCGAACTCACCCCTCAGATGCTCGAAACAGCCGAGCCCATATTCCTCGTACAGGTACAGGATGACCTCGGAATCGCTCTTGCTTTTGAAGCTGTAGCCCTTGGCCTCGAGCTCCGCCCGGATTCGCTCGAAGTCGTAGAGCTCGCCGTTGCAGATCAATGTGAGGTTGCCGTCACGGCTGTGAAGCGGCTGCCCGCCCGTCTGGAGGTCAATGACGGCAAGGCGGGTGTGGACTAGCGAGATCCGCGCGGATTCGTCCGCGAACAGGCCGTCGCCATCGGGCCCGCGATGGTGAAGCATGCGCAGGACGTTGCGCGCCGCTTCGTCGGAGAGGACATGGCCCACCGAACCGAAAATTCCGCACATGCGGCCGTTGCTCCGCAATCGCGACCAGCCCCGACTGCCTAGGTGCGGCCCGCACCGGCTGGGATCAAATTAAGAAAAGTTCAGCCTCGACCGGCGCTTCGCGCGGTACTGACTAGCGACAGCCGTTTCACTTTCGCTTAATCGCCGCCCAATGCGCCACTGGTTCAAAGATCAGCATATGCGGTCGCTGCTGAAGAACAGCAGCTATCTGGGCGCCTCGCGCGCCGTTGCGGCGGTAGCCTCGCTGATCACGCTCGCTTTTACCGGCCGCGCGCTCGGCGTCGAGATGTTCGGCCTGCTGATCCTGATCCACTCCTACGTGGAGGCGGCGAGCAGCCTGACAAAATTCCAGTCGTGGCAGCTGGTGGTCCGTTATGGTGGCGACATCCTCGTCACCGACGATCCGACCGATTTCAAGACGGCGACCGGCTTCGCTCTCGGTCTCGATCTCGCCAGTGGATTCCTGGGGATGGTCGTGGCGATGGTCCTGTTGCCGTTCATCGGCCACTGGTTCGGGATTCCCGACAAATATCTGACCATCGCGATCCTCTATTGCACCCTTCTTCCGACCATGGCGTCGATGACCGCCAGCGGAGTCCTCCGGGCGCTCGACCGTTTCGACCTGATCAGCTGGTCGGGCTGCGTCTATCCGATCCTTCGGGCGATCATCGTCGCCTTCGCCTGGTTCCTGGACTGGCCGTTCGAAGCCTATATCCTGATCTGGTTCGTCACCGATCTCGTGGGCGATTTGTACATGGCGTTCCTGACCTGGCGCGAATTGAAGCGGCGCGGCCTCCTGAAAGGCATTCGGCCGATCCTCTGGCCGAAGTCGCTTCCGGGCGCGTGGCGATTTGCGACCCACGTCAACCTGACCGCGAGCCTGATGGGCGCCTGGGGACCGCTTGCGAGGCTCATCGTCGGCGGCCTTCTCGGGCCCGCTGCAGCGGCGCTGTACCGTGTCGCTTCCAACCTGGCCGACGCGGTGCAGAAGCCGACGGATCTCCTCAGTCGAGCTTATTATCCCGAAGTGGCGCGGATGGACCTCTCGACCAAGGGGCCGTGGAAGCTGATGCTTCGCGGATCGGCGATCGCGGCCGGCGTCGGGTTCGCCGCGATCCTCATCATGATCGTCGCCGGGCGACCGCTGATCGAGCTGATTTTCGGCGAGAATTTCGTCGGCGCCTATCCCCCTCTAATGGTGCTGATGATCGTCGCACTGCTGCTGGTCATCAGCTTCCCGTTCGCCCCGATGCTCTATGCACTCGATCGGCCGGATGCTCCTCTCTTCGCCCGCGTCATTGGGACCGTCCTCTACCTCCTCATCGTCGCGCCGTTCGCCTGGCAATTCGGCCTGAACGGGGCCGCGGGCGCATTCGTCATCGGCAATGCTGCGATGGTGGCGGTGCTCGCGATCCAGCTCCGCAACGAACATGTCAGGGTCCGCGCTTGGTGAGCCTCCCGCGCATCTGGGTCATCCCCGGCAATCGCCCCGGGGACGACGCTCAGGTCTATGCGCTCGCCGAGGAGCTGGGGCTTCCCTTCGAAACGCGTACACTGCGTTTCAACTGGCGCTTCTGGCTAAGCGGCAAATATCAGGGCGCAAGTCCCATCGCGGTCGATAAGGAGCTTCGCGAGAAGACGATCGTCCCGCCCTGGCCCGACCTCATTATCATGGTGGGACGGCGCGCCGTCCCGACTGCGCTTTGGGTGCAGCGCCAGAGCGGCGGCCGCACCCGGCTCGTGTTCGTCGGTCACCCGCGGGTCGCGCCGCAAACTTTCGACCTTGTCTTCACCACTCGGCAGTATCGGACTCCGGACGGGCCGCAGATGCGGCTGATGCCGGTAGCGATGAGCCGCTATCGCGAAGAGCCGAAGCCGAGCGAACGCGAGAGCGGCTGGCTCGACGCCTTGCCCCGCCCGCGCCTGCTGCTGATGCTCGGCGGCAAGACTCGCCACTGGGCGATGCGCCCCGACTTCATCGCTGCCATCGCGGAGAAGCTGGCACGCCGCGCCGCCAGTGCGGGAGGATCGTTGATCGTCGCTCGGAGTGCCCGGACGACCGACGAGGTCCTCGACGAGCTTGAACGGCGGCTTGAGCGAGCGGAGTGCGAGTGGCGAGTGGTTCGCAGCGAATTCCCGCGTTTCTGCCTGCTTCTAGCCGACGGCGACGAACTGTTTCCCACCGCCGACAGCATTTCGATGATTTCCGAGTCCGTGATCACCGGCAAGCCTGTGGGGATCGTGCCGATCGAGATGAACTGGATCGGCAGGATCGCTCTCGGCCCCAGGGTCGTGGAGAGCAACCCGAAGCGGGACCTTCGGCGATTCTGGAATCATCTCATCGACGAGAAGCTTGCCGGCTGGATGGACCAGCCCCGTTCGAGCGAAACGCCCAATCCGGTGATCGGGGCGGCGGACGAAATCCGGCTTTTGCTCGAATCCAGCTTCGGAAAGCTGCCCGCCTGATGGTCGATATTCCGGTCTGGGTCCTTCTCGGCCAGCGCACCGGCGACAACAACCAGCTACTTCGTCTTGCAACCGAGCTAGGGCTTCCGTTTCGCACGCTGGACCTTCGCTACAATGCCCTTCGGCTCGCGCCGCCTTCGGTGCTGGGGGCCAGCCTCGCGAGCCTCGACACGGCTTCTCGCCGGCTGATCCGGCCGCCCTGGCCGCGCCTGGTGCTCGGCATCGGCCACCGAAGCGTTCCGGCCGCCTTGAAGATCCGTGAGCTTGCCGGCGGCGACACGCGCGTCGTCCGGCTCGGCAATCCGCGTGTCGAGCCGCGTCAAGTCGACCTCGTCATCACCACTCCGCAATATGGCGTCCCTGATGCGCCGAACGTCCTTCGCCTGCCGGTCGGGATCAGCACCGCTGCGAAGCTCGAGCCGACCCCCGAGGAAAGCCAATGGCTCGACAATCTCCCGCGTCCGCACCGCCTCCTGCTCCTTGGGGGTGACACATTCATGTGGACTCTTGGCGCCAGCCAGGTTCTTCCGGCGGTCCGCAACCTCGGTGCCAGGTCCGGAAGCGTCATTGCCGTGGGAAGCGGGCGAAGCCGCGCATCCATGCTCGATGCGGTCGAAGCCGCGCTCGCCGGCAGCAGGCACGGGTTCGTCCGCGGCCGCTTTCCTCGCTATCCGGTGCTGATCGAGGACGCCGATGAGATTTATGTCACTGCCGACAGCGTCGCGATGATCTCCGACGCAATAGCCTCGGGCAAGCCGGTTGGTCTCATCGAGCCGGCAAAGAGCTGGTCGGGACGGTTGTTCTACGGCCTCGAAAATCTCGGTTTGAAGGTGCCCGTGCGCGATGTCCGGCGCTTCTGGTGGGGAATCCGGCAGCGCGGCCTGGCGGGGACCGTGGACGAGCCGGTGGCCGGCCGCCTCGGCGTCGACCCTGTCGCCGAAGCGGTTTCTGCGATCCGCAGGCTTCTTTAGATCAGGCGGCGAGAGCCAGGCGGACGTCCCAGCCGCGATACCGGTCGATCAGCCGCGGGGAGTCGTGGCGAATGTGATTCGCCTCCATTTCCAGCTGGAGCTCCTCACGGGTGACTTCGCCGGAGTCCACCAAGTCGGCAAGCAACGAGAACACCAGCGCCTCCTGGTTGCGGTCGGGATGCTGGCGGTACCAGGGCCACAGGCGGCCGAGCGCCTGCACGGGCGTACGAACCTCGGCGGTGTAATCGATCGGCAGGCCCGTCTTCCAGGGCTGGGTCCGACGCTTGGTGGTGTGGAGCAGCTTCGTTTTGGCAGTCAGCCGGTCGAAATCGTTCCATTCCGGCTCCAGCCTGCCAATCGTTTCCGGCGCTTCTCGAGCCAGATGCATCCAGTCGAAATAATCGAAGCGGTGGCCGAACAGCCCGTCGAGATAGGCATCGAAATTCCAATGGCGGAGCTTCGAGCAATCCAGCAGCATGACGGAGGTCGCGACATAATCCGGCCGCTTGTTACGACCGGGCCGGCTCACGGCGCAGATCGCCTTCCCGTGCCGGTCCCGCTCGAACAGATCGCCGATATCGCCGACAGCGAAAACATCGGGGTCAGTGACGACCGCAATGCCTTCGAAACCCATCGCCTGCGGAGGATAGAAACGCAGCGGAGTGAAGCTCTGCAGGTCGTCGGGATTCCAGCGGGTGACCTCGCCGGCACGCAAATAGGTCTGGTTCCCATCGGCGAGCCGCGGGAAATCGCGGACGTGGAGAATCCGGACGTCGAAACTGTCCGGATCGCGGGCGTTGCGCTTGTAGCTGTGAGCGGAGATTTTCGCGCCAAGCTGCTGGCGCTCATTGGCCTGGATGAAGACCGTCGGCTTCACAGCCGCGATTCCTCGAACCCCGCTTCCTTCACCGTCCGGTCGAGCGCCACCAGCGTCTCCAGGAGCGATTCCATTCGGTCCAGCGGCCAGGCGTTGGGCCCGTCGGACTTGGCGTTCGCAGGATCCGGGTGCGTTTCCATGAAGAGCCCGCTGACCCCGGCCGCCACCGCCGAACGCGCGAGAACGGGCACGAACTCGCGCTGCCCGCCCGAGCTGGTGCCCTGCCCGCCCGGAAGCTGCACCGAATGGGTCGCGTCGAATACCACCGGGCATCCGGTTTCGCGCATGATCGCCAGGCTGCGCATGTCCGAGACCAAATTGTTGTAGCCGAACGACGCTCCACGCTCGCAGACCATGATAGTGTCTTCGCCGATCCCCGCGGCCTGCGCGGCGTTGCGCGCCTTGGCGACGACATTGACCATGTCGTGCGGCGCCATGAATTGCGCCTTCTTGATGTTCACCGGGCGCCCCGACGCTGCGGCCGCGTGGATGAAGTCCGTCTGCCGGGCAAGGAAGGCGGGCGTCTGGAGGACGTCGACCACTTCCGCCACGGGCCCAATCTGCGGAATGTCGTGAACGTCGGTGAGGATCGGCACGCCAAGCTCGTCCCGCACCTTGGCGAGCACCTTCAGCCCTTCGTCCATTCCCGGTCCGCGAAAGCTCTTGTCCGACGAGCGATTGGCCTTGTCGAAGCTGGATTTGAAGATGAAGAAAATGCCCAGCCGGTCGGCAATGGCCTTCAGCCGTTCGGCGGTCCGAAGCTGCAGCTCCTCGCTCTCGACCACGCAGGGGCCGGCGATCAGGAAAAATGGCCGGTCGAGGCCGACCTCATGTCCAAGCAGGTTCATTGCGGCTCTTTAGGCGAGGCCGTCGACAACCGCCACTGGCCGCCAGTCGCCAAGATCGTTGGCGGCCGCGAAGTCCTCCGGGATTCCCTCTCCCCGGCCAATTCCGCCAGTCACATAGACGCAGTCGAAACCCATGCGCGCGGCGCCGAGGATATCGGTGTTGAGTCCGTCGCCGATCGCCAGCACCTCTGCGGGCGAAGGCTCGCCGGCCAGCATCAGCGCGTGGCGGTAGATGGCCGGATAGGGCTTCCCGTAATATTCGACGCTGCCGCCAAGCTCCAGATAAAGGTCCGCAATCGCGCCGGCACAGGGCTCCGGATTGCCGCCGCGGATGACCATCCGGTCGGGATTGAGGCAGTGCATCAGCACGCCGCGCGATGCGAGCGGTTCGATCTGGCTCCGATAGTCTTCGACGCTGCGCCTGGTCTCGTCCAGCCCGGCGCAGGCGAGATCGTCGAAATCGCCGTCCTCGGCGATGCGCACACCCCGTCCTTCCAGGATCGCCCGGTCGCTTCGGGTGCCGATGAACCCCACCGGCTTCGGGCAGCCCTTCAGCCGTTCGATGCCTGCGTCGCCGCTCGTGGCGATCCCGTCCCAGAGGGAGGACTCCAGCCCGAGTTGAAGCAACTGGCCTGCGACCGCCTCGGCGGTCCGCGGCGCGTTTGTAATGAGGATGGTGACCAGGCCCTCTTCGCGCCAGCGGCGCAGACGGTCTTGCGCGCCCGGATACAAGCGCACTCCATCATGAATGCAGCCCCAGATGTCGCAGAGGACGACGCGGTAGTGACGCTCGACCGAGTCGAGACTCATTCGAGTCCGGCGCGGGCGAGCGCCTCCTCGATCGGCCCGACGTCCTGCGGATTATTCAGCTCGCGAAGAGCGAATTCCGGGGGTTCGACATCGACGACCGCCACCGGGATTCCCGCGACCAGGAACCGCAGCTGTTCCAGTCCTTCGAGCTCTTCGAGCTCGGCAGGTGGGGTCGCGGCATAGGTGGCAAGCGCCGCCGGGCGGTAGGCGTAAACACCGACATGGAGGCGGACCGGCGACATCTCGCCGGAAAGCGCGCTCTCGGGCAGGTGGGGGATCAGCCGCTTGGAGAAATAGAGTGCTCGATCGGCCGAGTCCGTGACGACGGTCGTTCCCCCGACCCGCCCGGCGGCCTCTTCCTGCTGGAGACCGCGGACTTCCGCGCTTCGCAGCCTCATGGCGGGCGTTGCGACATCGACGTCCGCCCGGCGCATGCGATCGATCAGCGCCTCGACGAAACGCGGTGGCGTGAGCAGCGCATCACCCTGGAAGTTGATGACGAGCTCCGGATCGTGAAGCTGGCTCAGCGCCTCCGCGCAGCGCTCCGTTCCGTTGCGGCACTCGGGTGAAGTCATGAGCACGCCGACCTTGGCTGCCGCACAGGAATCGGCGATCCGATCGTCGTCGGTAACGACATAGACGCCATCGACGCCGGCGACCCGGCGCGCCGCCTCGACACTTCGATGGAGGAGCGGCTTCGAGACGCCGCTCGCGCCCTTGAGGCCGACCAGCGGCTTTCCCGGATAACGGCTCGATGCATAGCGCGCCGGAATCAGGATGACCGTGCTCACTGCCTCGGGCTACCTTGCCGCCGGGCAGTCGTGGATGTGCAGCACTCCGACCGGCCGATTGCCCCCGGCCGAATCGACCACGAACAGCGACGTGATTCGATACTCGTCGAACAGCGCCACCGCGTCTCCGACCAGCGCGTCGGCGGAAACCGTCTTCGGATTCGCCGTCATGAATTCGGCCGCGCTGTGGTCGAGCCCGCGCTCGATGTTCCTGCGCAGGTCTCCGTCGGTGATCACCCCGACGAGCTGGCCGGCGGAATCGGTCACGCCGACGACTCCCAGCCGCTTCTCGCTCATCACCACGACGGCGTCGTGCATCGACGCATTCTGGCCGATGAGCGGAAGCTCGTCGCCCGAATGCATGAGACGCCGCACGGGCTTCAGACGAGCGCCGAGCGTCCCGCCAGGATGAAGGCGGCCGAAATCGGTCCTGGTGAACCCCTTCTGCCGCATCACGGTCATTGCCAGAGCGTCGCCGAGTGCAAGGCTCATGGTCGTCGAAGTGGTCGGAGCGACGGCTTCGGGGCCCACTTCCGGCCAGTGCGGAAGGATCAGCGGAGCCGCCGCCGATTGTCCGAGCGGCGAATGCGCGTTCCCGGTGATTCCGATAATCGGGATCCCGACGGCGTCGAAATGGTCGATCACCGGCTCGAGCTCCGCCGTCTTTCCCGAGAGTGAAATCAGGATTGCGACGTCGCCCTTCGCCGCGATTCCGAGATCGCCGTGGATCGCCTCCGCGAGATGCAGGAAGGTCGCTGTCGTCCCGGTCGAAGCGAATGTCGCCGCGATCTTGCGGCCGACATGACCGGATTTACCGAGCCCGCCGACGATCAGCTTCCCGGTCGAATCCAGGATCAGCTCGATCGCCCGGGTGAATTCGGGACCGAGGCTGTCAGCCAACGCATCGAGTGCGCGCGCCTCGTCGTGCAGGATTCCCCGCCCGAAGTTCAGGATATCGTCGCCGGATTTCGCGTCCACATCCGCGCCCTAGCTACAGCGCCCGCGCCTGTGAAGCTTGACGAATGGCAAGGCGCCAGCTTGTGTCCCGCGAAACCTCCCGGAGAATTGCGTGGCCAAACGTCTCACCCGCTACATCCTCATCGCGCTCGTCCTCGGAATCATCGCCGGATGGGCGATCAACGCGGCGCTCGACGATGGCACGCCCGAGGCGGCTGCCCGCCTCAAGGATATCGCGGACTATCTGAGCATCGTCACCACGCTCTTCCTGCGCCTGATCAAGATGATCATCGCGCCGCTGGTGTTCTCGACGCTCGTCGCGGGTATCGCCCACATGGGCGACGTCGCAGCGCTGGGCCGGGTCGGCATTCGCTCGCTGGCCTGGTTCGTCGGAGCGAGCCTCGTGTCGCTGACTCTCGGCCTCATCCTGGTCCATCTCTTCGCCCCGGGCGTGGGGCTCAACCTCGCCATCCCGCCGGCGACCGCCGCGAGCGGCGTCGACACTGGCGGGTTCAACCTCAACGATTTCGTGACGCACGTCGTCCCCGCTTCAATCTTCGAAGCGATGAGCAAGAACGAGATCCTTCCGATCGTCGTCTTCTCGCTCTTCTTCGGGGTGGCCCTCACTGCGATCGGCGAAAAGGGAAAGCCGATCGTCAGCGGCGTGGAATCACTCGTGCACGTCATGCTCCAGATCACCGACTATGTGATGCGTTTCGCTCCGCTTGCGGTGTTCACCGCGGTCACCAGCGCGCTTGCGGAGCGAGGGCCGGAAATCATCGCGACGCTCGGCAAGTTCGTGGGAAGCTTCTACGTCGGGCTCCTCGCCCTGTGGCTGCTCCTGATCGGTGCGGCATTCGTCATCGTCGGCCCGCGGACCCGCCACCTCGTGCGCTATATCCGCGATCCGGTGGTGCTGGCCTTCTCCACCGCGTCGAGCGAAGCCGCTTATCCCCGCACTCTGGAGGCACTGGAGCGCTTCGGCGTTCCGCCGCGGATCGCCAGCTTCGTCCTTCCGCTGGGCTATTCGTTCAATCTCGACGGCTCGATGATGTACATGACCTATGCGTCGATCTTCATCGCGCAGGCTTATGGACTTCACCTCAGCCTCGGCGAGCAGGTGACCATGCTGCTGGTGCTGATGGTGACCTCGAAGGGCATGGCCGGAGTGCCGCGGGCAAGCCTCGTCGTGCTCGCGGCGACCATGTCGATGTTCAACATCCCCGAGGCCGGCCTGCTGCTGATCCTCGCAGTCGATCACTTCCTCGACATGGGGCGCTCAGGGACGAACGTGGTCGGCAACGCCGTCGCTTCGGTCGTGGTCGCGAAGTGGGAAGGAACGCTCGACCCTCGCGAACCCGCCGATATCGAGCCGCCCCACGCGCCGGCGCACATTCCGCCGCCCGCCCCGGGGTCGGAGCAGGGCTAGCCGAACGGATTGTCGATCGATGGGGGCGGTTGCGTGAAGAATTCCGGCCCGCTGTCGGTCATGTGCCAGCAGTCCTCCAGGCGGATTCCGAACTTGCCCGGGATGTAGATTCCGGGTTCGTCCGAAAAGCACATGCCGGGCGCGAGTGGCGTCATCTCGCCGTGGACCAGGTTGACTGGTTCGTGCCCTTCCATCCCGATTCCGTGGCCGGTCCGGTGGGACAGGCCGGGAAGCTTGTAGCCCGGTCCGTAGCCCCAGCTTTCATAGGCGCGGCGGACCGCGTCATCGACGCTTCCGGCGGGAGCGCCGATCTTCGCGGCCGCAATCGCGATCTGCTGACCGCGGTGCACCTGGTCCCAGACCTTGCGCTGTTCGGCCGTGGGCGAGGCGCCGAAGACGAATGTCCGCGAGATGTCGGACTGGTAGCCGTGGACCGAACAGCCGCAGTCGAACAGGACGACGGCGCCCGGCTCGACCTTTTGCGGCTGCTTGCTGCCGTGCGGATAGGCGGTCCCCTCCCCAACAAGCACCAGGCCACCGTCGTATCCGCCGCCGAGAGCCCGCGTCGCGGTGCCGATCAGCTCGTCCATGTCGCCCGGCCCCATGCCGGCCTTCACTCGCGGATATGTGTAGCGAAAGGCTGCAATCGTAATGGCGTTGGCGGCCTGGAGCAGCGCCAGTTCCGCCGGAGTCTTGATCATCCGGCAGCCGCGGACCACCGGATTGGCATTGACCGCCTTGAGCGCGGGGATCTGGCCGCGAAGGCGATCGAAGATGAAGAAGCGGTCGGTTTCCTCGAACCCGATCGGCTCGCCGGCAATGCCGCGCTCCTTGAGGAAGTCGCCGACGAGCTTCAGCGGCTCCTCGTCCTCGTTCCAGGTTCGAATTTCCGCGGGAATGGAAAGCGTCTCCGCGACCGACGGCCGCTCGAAGAACGGCGTGACGACGATCGGATCGCCGTCGGCGGGAATGACGGCCGCGGTCAGCCGCTCGGAGCGCCACCACTGGACGCCTGTGAAATAATCGAGGCTTGCGCCCGGTTCGATCACGATGGCGCCAATGCCGTGCTGCTTCATCAGCCCGCGCGCCTTGGCCAGCCGGGCGAGCCGCTCCGCGGTCGTGATCGGCGGCGGGAGCTTCATCGGCGCAAGCTCTTCGGCCGCTGCAGCCGCAACGCGGCTCAGCGGAAGCGCGGCGAGCGCCGCGGCGGCGGCGGTGGAACCCAGGAATCCACGGCGGTGAAGTGTCAGTGCGGTCATTGCCCCTCCTGGCGAACACTGTTGCACGCGACGCGCGCTTCGGCCAGCACCCGCGGATGAATCGGGGCGCATCCACAAAATCCACTCGAAAGGCGCTTGGGCCGAAGGAGACCGTGGCGATGCTCGCGGCCCTGATGGCGCTCAACTCCTTCGCCATCGACGCGATGATCCCGGCGCTGCCGGAGATCGGGCAGCAGCTCGGGGTGGCCGACGCCAATGCCACACAGCTCGTGGTGGTCGCTTATTTCCTCGGTTTCGGCTCGACCCAGTTGATCTGGGGGCCGCTCGCCGACCGCTTCGGAAGACGACCGATCCTGGGCGCTGGAGTGACGCTCTATGCCGCCTTCGCGCTCGTCTGTGCCCTCGCCGCGACCTTTCCGCTCCTGATCGCCGCCAGAGCGCTCCAGGGCGCCTCCGCGGCGGTGACTCGGGTGCTGGTCGTCGCAATGGTCCGCGACCTGTTCGAAGGCGAAGAAATGGCTCGGGTGATGAGCCTGACGTTCATGGTGTTCATGGTGATGCCGGTCCTCGCGCCCAGCATCGGCCAGGGAATCCTGCTCGTCGCGCCGTGGCGGGCAATCTTCATCGTCCTTGCCGCTTACGGGCTGATCATGCTGGGCTGGGCGATGGTTCGGCTGCCGGAAACGCTCCGCGACGAACATCGGCGAACGCTGAAGTGGCGCGATATCGCGGCGGCGAGCTGGGAGTCGCTGAAGGAGCCGCAATCGCGCGGCTACACGCTGGCCCTGACGCTCGCGTCCGGCTGCCTCGTCGCCTACATTTCCTCGATCCAGCAGATCGTCGCACAGGCGTTCGACCGCCCGGCGGCGATCGGTCTGGTGTTCGCGGCGATCGCCGCACCGATGGCGCTTGCTTCGTGGACGAACTCCCGCGTCGTCGGCAAGTTCGGCCTTCGCCGGGTCGGCCACAGCGGAATCGCGGGCTTTGCAGCGGTTACTCTCGTCCATGCACTGGTCGGCTGGTCGGGCGCGGAATCGCTGCCGCTGTTCGTCGTGCTCCAGGGGCTGGCGATGGTCTGCTTCGCTTTTTGCTCCGCCAATCTCAGCACCTTGGCGATGGAGCATATGAGCCGGATCGCCGGAACCGCGTCTTCGGTGCAGGGGGTGGTCGCGACCATCGGCGGAGGCTTGATCGGGCTGCTGGTCGGCCAAGCCTTCGACGGAACGGCCCAGCCTTTTCTCTGGGGAATGGCGGGCTGCGCTTGCGCCGCGTTCGTCCTCGTCCTGCTGACGGAGCCGAAGCGCCTGTTCGCCGGCCCGATCCGGCGCGAGGAAATTCCCCCGGAGGCGGCAGAGCCGCCCCCGGAGATTTAATCGAAGCTATTCAGCGGCGACGTCGTCGCTGTCGGGGCCAGTCATCATCGCTTCGCCGACCTCTTCCGTGCGGCCGCGAATGGCATTTTCAAGCCGCTGCGCGACCTCGGGATTTTCCTGGAGATAGACTTTGGCATTCTCGCGGCCCTGTCCGATTCTGACGCTGTCGTAGCTGAACCAGGCGCCCGACTTCTCGACGAGGCCGGCCTTCACGCCAAGATCGAGGATCTCACCGACCTTGGAGACGCCCTGCCCGTACATGATGTCGAATTCGACCTGCTTGAACGGCGGCGCGACCTTGTTCTTGACGACCTTCACACGGGTCGCGTTGCCGACGATCTCATCGCGGTCCTTGATCTGCCCGGTGCGGCGGATGTCGAGCCGGACGGACGCGTAGAACTTGAGCGCATTGCCGCCCGTGGTCGTCTCCGGATTGCCGTACATCACGCCGATCTTCATGCGCACCTGGTTGATGAAGATCACCATCGTGCGCGAGCGGTTGATCGAGCCGGTGAGCTTGCGCAGCGCCTGG
>JBQCIU010000005.1:0-6730 GCA_051953395.1 Sphingomicrobium sp. | reverse complement strand
CTCCCATCCCTTTTCAATCCAGGACTATGGCCGCACCTCGGCCTGAATTTCGGAGAACCTCCAAGTGACCAACCCGATTTCCACCCGGCACCACGGCGACGTGATGATCATCGAATCCAACAACCCGCCGGTGAACGCGCTTTCCGCAGCGGTCCGGCAGGGGCTGGTCGATGCGATCGAGCAGGCCGAAGCCGACGACAATGTGAAGGCCGTCGTGATCGCCTGCGAAGGCCAGACCTTCTTCGCCGGGGCGGACATCACCGAGTTCGGCAAGCCGCCGATCATGCCGTGGCTCCCGCAGGTGGTCGACAGGATCGAGGATTGCACCAAGCCGGTAGTGGCGGCGATCCACGGCACCGCCCTCGGCGGCGGGCTCGAGGTCGCGCTCGGCTGTCATTATCGGGTCGCAGTGCCGACCGCGAAGCTTGGCACTCCGGAAGTGAAGCTCGGCCTGTTGCCGGGAGCGGGCGGAACGCAGCGGCTGCCGCGGGTCGCCGGCGTCGAAAAGGCGCTGCAGATGTGCGCGACCGGCACGCCGATCGGCGCCAGGGAGGCCTATGAAGCGGGGCTGATCGACCGGCTGGTCGAAGGCGAGTTGCTTCCGCACGCGGTCGCCTTCGCCGAAGAGGTGCGCGACGTTCGCCCACTCCAGAAATCGTCCGAGCGGACCGACCGGATGGACGATGTCGATCCGGCGATCTTCGACGAATTCCGCAAGGCGAATGCGCGCAAGTTCAAGGGCTTCGACGCGCCCGAAGCGAACATCCGAGCGGTGCAGGTGGCGACCCAGAAGCCTTATCCCGAAGGCGTGATCGAAGAGCGCAAGCTGTTCATGGAGCTGATGAGCGGCCAGCAGGCCAAGGCGCAGCAATATTTCTTCTTCGCCGAGCGCAAGGCGGCGAAGATCGAGGACTTGCCGGAGAACACCGAACCGCGGCCGGTCCGCAAGGTCGGCGTGATCGGCGCCGGGACGATGGGCGGCGGCATTTCGATGAACTTTCTCACCGCCGGGATTCCCGTGACGATCGTCGAGATGGGGCAGGAAGCGCTCGACCGCGGCACCGGCCTGATGCGCAAGAATTACGAGGCGAGCGCCGCCAAGGGCCGCTTCACGTCCGAGCAGGTGGAGAAGGCGATGGGCCTGCTGTCGCCGACGCTCGACTTCGAAGCGCTCGCCGACTGCGACCTCATCATCGAGGCGGTCTACGAGAATATGGACGTGAAGAAGGAGGTGTTCGGCAAGCTCGACAGGATCGCCAGGCCCGGCGCCATCCTCGCCTCCAACACCTCCTATCTCAACGTCAACGAGATCGCCGCCTCGACCTCACGGCCGCAGGACGTGCTGGGGATGCACTTCTTCTCGCCGGCCAATGTGATGAAGCTGCTGGAGGTGGTGCGCGGAGCGAAGACCGCGCCCGACGTGCTGCTGACTGCCATGCAGATCGGCAAGAAGGTGAAAAAGGTGCCCGTCGTCGCGGGCGTCTGCCACGGCTTCATCGGCAACCGGATGCTCATGCCTCGCCAGATCGAGGCGACGAAGCTGCTGCTCGAGGGCGCCACGCCCGAGCAGGTCGACAAGGTGCACGTCGACTTCGGGATGCCGATGGGCCCGTTCCAGATGGCCGACCTCGCGGGGGTCGACATCGGCTGGCACCGCGATCCGAACCGGATCGAGACGCTACGCGATGCGCTGTGCGCGATCGAGCGCTGGGGACAGAAGAAGGGCGCGGGCTTCTACGATTATGACGAGACGCGCCGCCCGAGCCCGTCGCCGGTGGTCCAGCAGATCATCGAGAAATTCGCCGCCGACAAAGGAATCGAGCGCCGCACCATCTCCGACCAGGAGATCGTCGAGCGCACCATTTACCCGATGGTCAACGAAGCCGCGAAGATCCTCGAGGAAGGGATGGCCCAGCGCGCCTCCGACATCGATGTCGTCTGGGTCTATGGCTACGGCTGGCCGGTCTACAAGGGCGGCCCGATGTACTGGGCGGACAATATCGAGGGGCTGGCGAAGATCGTCGCCGGGCTGAAGCAGCAGGAAGAACGGATGAAGCCCGAGTTCAGCTTCTCGAAGCTGCTGTTGGAAAAGGCCGAGGCGGGCGAGAAGTTCACGCGTTGAACCGCTGGTTGGCGCTCCTGCTGTCGATTGCCGGCGGCATCGTCGCATCCTTCGTGCTGACGATCGCCCTGTTCGTCGGGTTGGGCAGCATCCTTTGGGCATTCGTCTTCGGCGACGACACCTGGCCCGAATGGGTTCGCACCGGCATCGACGCCTTGATACCGGTCGTGGGAATCGTCATCGCCGCCGCCTCGGCGTGGATTATCTGGACGCGGCTGACCGCTCGTCCGGAAGCAGGCTGAGCATCGCCCAGGCGAGCGCTGCGACTCCGGCGCCGGTGACGAAGACTGCGCTCGCGCCTTCGCGGTCCCACAGCCAGCCGGCCCCAAGGCTGGCGAGCAGGGTGGCGATCCCGGTCACGAAATAGAAGGCTCCGAAGCTGGTTGCCCGAAGCTCCGCGGGGGCGCTGTCGGCGATCATCCGCGCGAAAATCCCCTGGGTCATCGCCATGTGGCCGCCCCAAAGGGCGACGCCGACCACGAGCCCGACGAAGCTTCCCGTTGCGGCGAGAAAGAGATCGCCGGCGATCAGCACGGCGATGCCGGCCATCAGGATCGTTCGCGGGCTCATTCGGTCGCTGAGCGCTCCTGCCGGATAGGCCAGCGCCACATAGGCGAGATTGAAGATCGCAAGCGTCAGCGGCGACATGGCTTCGCTCAGCCCGATGTCGATACCCTTGAGGATCAGGAAGCCTTCGGAAAAGCGGGCGAGGGTGAACAGAAAGCCCACTCCGAGCAGCCGCTTGGTGTCCTTGTCCAGTTCGCGGAAACCCTGGAAGAAAGGCGCCTTCTTCCCGCTCTCGACGTGCGTTTCCGGTTCGCGAAGCACCAGCCAGGCAAGCAGGAAGGATATGGCCGCGGGGATGATCGCGATCCAGTAGACCGCCCGGATATCGCTCATGAAGATTGCCATCAGAGCGATCGCCGCAAGCGGTGCGAGCAGGGCGCCCACAGTGTCCAGCGCCTGCCTGAGCCCGAACGCCCGGCCGCGGATTTCGGGAGGCGTTTCGTCGGCGACCATCGCGTCGCGTGGGCTGCCGCGTATGCCCTTGGCGATCCGGTCGGTGAACCGGGCGAGCATCAGCGCCGGGGCGCTGGCGGCGAGGGGGAAGAGGATCTTCGAGGCGGCGGCGAGGCCGTAGCCGCCCATGATCCAGGGCTTCCGTCGGTCGCTTCGATCCGAAAGCCGGCCGGAAAAGAGCTTGGCGAAGTTGGCGGTCGCCTCCGCGATTCCGTCGATCGCTCCAAGCGCGGTGGCGGGCAGGCCGAGGACGATGGTGACGAAGGCCGGAAGCAGAGCGTGATAGATCTCGCTCGACAGGTCCATGAACAGGCTGATGAAGCCCAGGACCCAGATGTTGCGCGGCAGGCGGGGACGGGGCTCGGCTGGGCTCATTGGCAGGGCATTGCGGCCCGAACGGAAAAGCGCAAGCGGCGGAGCCACTTGACTCGAACAACCGTATTGATGTTGAAATATTTGCCGTGCAGCAATTCACGACTTCGCACAGCCCGTCGGCACTGGCGACGCGGTTCACCACGGTCGCTCACAAGTGGGTGGGGGACGGTCCCGCCGAACGCGCCGAGGCGGCGAAGCGCAAGCTGCTCTCCGCCATCGGCGACAAGGGGCCGGCGACCCTCAATGAAATCGCGGCCGAGGTCGGCCGGGGCGCGCCAGCGGTCAGCCGCTCGGTCGACGCTCTGGTCCGCGCCGGGCTCGTCGAGCGCCAGGCTGATCCCGACAACCGGCGGCGGCTTGCCCTTCGCCTTTCGTCGGCGGGGCAGGACGAGCTTTCACGGAGCCCGGCGTCGAACCGGACTCTTCGGACGAAATTCGAACGCCTCGCCCACAGCGAGCTCCGCGCCGTCGAGCGTGCGATCGAGATCCTGGAGCGCGGCTTGTAAATCGGGGCTTTCGCCCCATGTTGCATTGCAACAATGCGGCGAATCCTGTAGGGGCGCCGCTCAATTTTCAGGACAATCCAATGAACCTGCGCAACGTGGCGATCATCGCCCACGTCGATCACGGCAAGACGACCCTTGTCGACCAGCTGTTCCGCCAGTCGGGCACCTTCCGCGACAACCAGCGCGTGGAAGAGCGCGCGATGGATTCGAACGACCTGGAGAAAGAGCGCGGGATCACCATCCTCGCCAAGTGCACCTCGGTCGAGTGGAACGGTACGCACATCAACATCGTCGACACGCCCGGCCACGCCGATTTCGGCGCCGAAGTCGAGCGCATCCTGAGCATGGTCGATGGTGTGATCCTCCTGGTCGACGCCGCCGAGGGGCCGATGCCGCAGACCAAGTTCGTCACCGGCAAGGCGCTCGCGCTCGGGCTCAAGCCGATCGTCGTCGTCAACAAGATCGACCGTCCCGACGCGCGTCCGGCGGAAGTCCTGGACGAGGTGTTCGAGCTGTTCATCAACCTCGACGCCAATGACGAGCAACTGGATTTCCCGACACTCTACGCCAGCGGCCGCGCAGGCTATGCCGGCACCGAGGACACCGTTCGCGAAGGCGATCTGACACCGCTGTTCCAGGCGATCGTCGATCGCGTGCCCGCGCCCGCGCTCGATCCTGCCGGCGAGTTCAAGATGCTCGCGACGCTGCTCGACCGCGACAATTTCCTCGGGCGAATCCTCACTGGGCGCATCGAAAGCGGCACGCTCAACGTCAACGACCCGATCCGGGCGATGGACGTGAACGGCAATGTCGTCGAGGACGGGCGAGTCACCAAGCTGTTCGCCTTCCAGGGCCTGGAGCGGGTCCCGGTCGAAACGGCCAGGGCGGGCGACATCGTCGCCATTGCAGGCCTGATGAAGGCGACCGTTTCCAACACGATCGGCACGCCGCAGATCACCGAGCCGCTTCACGCGCGCGAGATCGATCCGCCGACGCTGGCGATGAGCTTCGCGGTCAACGACAGCCCCTATGCGGGCCGCGACGGCGACAAGGTGCAAAGCCGAGTCATCCGCGAGCGGCTGGAGCGCGAGGCCGAAGGCAATGTCGCGATCCGGGTCACGGTCGCTTCCGACAACGACAGTTTCGAAGTCGCCGGCCGCGGCGAGCTCCAGCTCGGCGTCCTCATCGAAACCATGCGCCGCGAGGGGTTCGAACTTTCGATCAGCCGCCCGCGAGTCCTGTTCCGCGACGGCCCCAATGGCCGCGAAGAGCCGTACGAGACGGTGGTGATCGACGTCGACGACGAATTCTCCGGGACCGTCATCGACAAGATGGCGCTTCGCAAGGCCGAGATGACGGACATGCGCCCGTCCGGCGGCGGAAAGACCCGCCTGACCTTCTCGGCGCCCTCGCGCGGCCTGATCGGCTATCACGGCGAGTTCCTGTCCGACACGCGCGGCACCGGGATCATGAACCGGCTGTTCGAGAAATACGGACCGTACAAGGGCCCGATTACGGGACGCCAGAACGGGGTCCTCATCTCGATGGAGCAGGGCAAGGCCGTCGCCTACGCGCTGAACGCCCTGGAGGACCGTGGCATCCTGTTCGTCTCGCCGGGCGAGGATCTCTACGAGGGCATGGTCATCGGCGAGAATGCGAAGCCGCAGGACCTCGAGGTGAACCCGCTGAAGTCGAAGCAGCTCACCAACTTCCGCGCGTCGGGCAAGGACGAGGGCATTCGCCTGACTCCGCCGCGGCGCATGACCCTGGAGCAGGCGATCGCCTACATCCAGGACGACGAGCTGGTCGAGGTCACGCCCAAGAACATCCGGATCCGCAAGCGGCATCTCGATCCGCACGAGCGCAAGCGCGCCGCGCGGAAGCTCGAGGCGGCCTAAGCCTTACAGGGTTTGATTTCGCTCGGCTTCGGCCGTTCGCCGACTGGGGCGAAAGCGGCGAAATAGGCGTCGCCATCCTCGATGGTCTGGAATGCGCGCATCTGCAGCCCGACCGCGGCGAATTCGCAGCGCAGGGTCGCGGGCGGGATTCCGTGCCGCTGCGGCGGCCGGTCGGCGTCGACCGCCACGATCAGTCCGCCGGGCTTCAGCGCCTCGCGCACATGCCACAGGAAGGCATAAGGCGACTGCACTTCGTGATAGACGTGGACAAGGAAGACCCGGTCCAGCGAATGCGCCGGAAGCCTGGGGTCGTCCGGTTCGCCGAGCATCACCGCGACATTGTCGAGATTCTGGCGCTGCACGCGCTGCGCAAGCTGATCGGTGACGTCCGCCTGGATGTCTTCGGCCAGAACGCGCCCGCGTCGCCCGACCACGGGCGACAGGCGCACGGAATAATAGCCTTCGCCGGCGCCGACATCCGCCACCCACATGCCCGGTTTCACGCCCGCGAGCGTGACCACCTTCTCGAATTCGCCCATCCGGTCGCGCGCATCTTCGGTCGAGAAGGTCTCGCCGACGATGGCCGCGACGGGACGATTGGCTTTCGGAAAGTGGTGCTCATCCGGCGCCGCTCGGCACGAGGCGAGGAGGAGCACGAAAAAAGCCAAGCTTCTCCCCCTCAGGGGGAGACGGCGCGAAGCGCCAGAGGGGGGGGGCGGCCGCCGGCCGCCCGGGCGGCGGCCACCCCCCCCGGGGGGGGCGGCGCGGGGGACAAGACGGAAAAAACAACACAATGCACCCCAGTCCCT
>JBQCIU010000004.1:0-20038 GCA_051953395.1 Sphingomicrobium sp. | reverse complement strand
GATGCCGCTGATCATCTCCGTCACCGGATGCTCGACCTGAAGCCGGGTGTTCATCTCGATGAAGTAGAATTCGCCGTTCTCGTACAGGAACTCGATCGTGCCGGCGCCGCGATAGCCCATCTCGCTCATCGCCTTGCGGATGGTCTCGCCCATGCGCGCCCGCTCTTCGGGTGTGATGACGGGCGACGGGGCTTCCTCGAGCACCTTCTGGTGGCGGCGCTGGAGCGAGCAGTCGCGCTCGCCGATGGTGATCGCATTGCCGTCGCCATCGCCGAACACCTGGAACTCGATGTGGCGCGGGTTGCCCAGATATTTTTCCATGTAGACGGTGTCGTCGCCGAACGCCGCGCGCGCTTCCGACGCGGCCTGACTCATCAGGCTTTCGAGCTGGTCTTCTTCGGGCACGACCTTCATGCCCCGGCCGCCGCCGCCGGATGCCGCCTTGATCAGGACGGGATAGCCGATCGTCTTTGCCAGCGCCTTGGCCTCGGCGATGTCCTCGAGTGGACCGTCCGAGCCCGGGACGAGCGGGAGTCCGAGCTTGGCGGCGGTCCGCTTCGCCTCGATCTTGTCGCCCATCGTGCGGATATGCTCCGGCTTGGGACCGACCCAGGTGATTCCATGGCTTTCGACGATCTCGGCGAACTGCGCGTTCTCCGAAAGGAATCCATAGCCCGGGTGAACGGCATCGGCATGGACGATCTCCGCCGCCGAGATGATGTTGGGGATATTGAGATAGGATTCTGCCGCCGCAGGCGGGCCGATGCACACGGTTTCATCAGCGAGTCGGACGTGCATCGCGTCGGAGTCGGCCGTCGAGTGAACCGCGACGGTGCGGATGCCCATTTCGTGGCAAGCGCGGTGAATCCTCAGCGCGATTTCGCCGCGGTTGGCGATGAGAAGCTTCTGGATGGCCATCTTCGCTTAGCCGAGGACGACCAACGGCTGGTCGAACTCCACCGGCTGGCCGCTTTCGACCAGGACCTGCTTCACGACACCGCCGTGGGGCGCCGTGATCGGGTTCATCACCTTCATGGCCTCGACGATCAGCAAGGTGTCGCCGGCCTTCACGCTGTCGCCGGCAGAGACGAACGGCGCGGCGCCGGGCTCGGGCGCCAGATAGGCGGTCCCGACCATCGGCGAGCGGACGCTCTCGCCCTCCGGCTCTCCGACCGGCGCTTCCGCATGCATCGGCGGCGCCATCATCGGCTGCGCGGCCGGCGCGGCGGCAACCGCCGGAGCGGGCGCCGCAGCGGCGACAAGGCTGCGCTGGACGCGAATCTTCCTGTCGCCGTCCTCGACCTCGATCTCGGTCAGATTATTTTCGGTCAGGAGCTCCGCGAGCTCCCGGACGAGCGCGGGATCGATACGCATCCCGTTCGTCGCGCCGTCCTTTTTGGCTGGTCCGGCCATTCTACTCCCCTAATGAAAATTCGGCGCGCCTGTGGCGTGACGCCCCTTGCAGAGCAGCGCCGCCGCGTCCAGTCCGGGTCCGCGGCTGGCGCCGGGGCGCCGCCGCTCTATATGAGCGATATGGCATGCGGCAAAGCGCGTTGGCGTAAATGACTGAAACGGCCCAGAAAGCGTCGATTTCCATAAAGGTGAACGGCGAAGCGCGCAGAGTCGACGCAGGGAGCAGCATCGCCGCGATGCTGGAAGCGATCGGGCTGAATCCGCGCAAGGTGGCGGTGGAGCGCAACCTGGAAGTCGTGCCGCGTTCGACTCTTGGCGCCGTCATCGTGAGCGAGGGGGATCAGTTCGAAATCGTGCATTTCGTTGGAGGTGGTTGAAGTGAATGCCCCGCAATCCGTTGCCGCTGACACCTGGACCGTCGCGGGCCGGACGTTCTCGTCGCGGCTGATCGTCGGGACCGGCAAGTACAAGAGCT
This sequence comes from Sphingomicrobium sp., assembly GCA_051953395.1. GTDB lineage: Bacteria > Pseudomonadota > Alphaproteobacteria > Sphingomonadales > Sphingomonadaceae > Sphingomicrobium. Next base: position 18,150 of record JBQCIU010000004.1, on the reverse strand, counting down.
TCGAGGAAAATGCGGCGGCGGTCGAGGCGTCGGGCGCGGAGATTGTCACCGTCGCGGTTCGGCGGGTGAACATCGCCGATCCGAACCAGCCGATGCTGACCGACTTCATCGACCCGAAGACCATCACCTATCTCCCCAACACGGCCGGCTGCTTCACAGCGGATGAAGCGATCCGGACCTTGAGGCTCGCACGCGAGGCGGGTGGCTGGAACCTCGTGAAGCTCGAAGTGCTGGGCGAGGCCAAGACTCTCTATCCCGACATGCGCGAGACCCTGAAGGCGACCGAGACCCTCGTGAAAGAAGGCTTCGAGCCGATGGTCTATTGCGTCGACGATCCGATTGCAGCGAAGCAGCTGGAGGAAGCGGGCGCTGTGGCGATCATGCCGCTAGGCGCCCCCATCGGCTCAGGCCTCGGAATCCAGAACCGCGTGACGATCCGGCTTATCGTCGAGGGCGCGAACGTGCCAGTGCTGGTCGATGCCGGAGTCGGGACCGCGAGCGACGCGGCGGTGGCGATGGAGCTGGGCTGCGACGGGGTGTTGATGAACACCGCCATCGCCGAAGCGAAGGACCCGGTGATGATGGCGCGCGCCATGAAATCGGCGGTCGAGGCGGGACGGATGGCGTACCTCTCCGGCCGGATGGGCAAGCGTCGCTACGCCGATCCCAGCAGCCCGCTGGCGGGACTGATCTAGCAACGCGACTCTGCCCCCGCGCGTTGAATGCGCGGAGGTGCACCATGGTGGAGACCCTCACCGACTACACTGCCGAGCGCGAAGCGATGATCGAGCGGCAGATCGCCAGCCGCGGCATCCGCGAACCGACGATCCTCGAAGCGTTCCGCGCCGTCCCGCGCGAAGAATTCCTGTCGGCCGAATATGCCGACCTCGCTTACGGCGACCACCCGCTGCCGATCGAGGCGGGGCAGACCATTTCCCAGCCCTATATCGTCGCTCTGATGATCCAGGCCGCCGAGATGAAGGCGGGCGACAACGTCCTCGAGGTCGGCGCAGGCTCCGGTTACGCAGCCGCCGTGATGAGCCGGATCGCCGGCAGCGTGACCGCGATCGAGCGGCAGCCGGACCTGGTGAAGGTCGCGCAGGAGCGGATGCGGCGGCTTGGCTTCGACAACGTCCGGATCGTCGAGGGCGACGGCACGCGCGGGTGGCAAGCCGAGGCGCCCTATGACGCGATCCTTGCCGCCGCCAGCGGAAGCCACGTCCCTCAGGCGTGGGTGGAGCAGCTCGCGGACGGCGGTCGCATCGTCATGCCAGTGGGCGAGCCCGACTGGGTGCAGAAATTGATCAAGGTGACCCGGGGACCTGGCGGCAAGCTTATCACCGAGGACCTTGGCGGCGTCCGTTTCGTTCCCTTGATCGGAGAGGAAGGATGGAACGATGCCTGATACGCTGACCCGGACGCCGCAGGAGCTGCTCCGCGATTCGGTCGATCCGCTTCCGGAGATCGAGGACGACCGCTTCGGTGCCTTCTTCGATCGGTTCGGCGATGCGCGCCTGGTCTGCCTCGGCGAAGCGAGCCACGGAACGACCGAATTCTACCGCGCGCGGGCCCAGATTTCGAAGCGGCTGATCGCCCATCATGGGTTCAATATCGTCGCCGTCGAGGCCGATTGGCCGGACGCCGCGACCGTGGACCGCTATGTCCGCCATCGTGAGCCGCGCGAGGGCGAGCAAAGGGCGTTCGAGCGCTTCCCGACCTGGATGTGGCGCAACAAGGAATTCGACAGCTTCATCCGCTGGATGCGCCGCCACAACCATGGCCGCGACTATTCCGAAATGACCGGCTTCTACGGACTGGACCTCTACAACATGAGTATGTCGATGCGCGCCGTCATCGACTTCCTGGAGGAGGAGGATCCCGAGGCGGCGAAGGTCGCGAAGACGCGCTACGGCTGCCTCGATCCGTGGGCGGACGAGCCGCAGCGCTATGGCGCAATGGCGCTCTACGAAGGCTATGCGCGCTGCGAGGTGCCGGTCACGCAGATGCTGATGGACCTCATGTCCCGGCACTTCAAAGGCCTGTCCGAAGACTGCGACGAATGGCTGGACGCGGCGTCGAACGCCCGGGTCGTCAAGAACGCGGAGGCCTATTACCGGGTCATGTACAAGGGCGCCGAGGAGAGCTGGAATCTCCGCGATACCCACATGTTCGAGACCCTGACCCAGCTGCTCGACGCCAAGGGCCCGAACTCCAAGGCGATCGTCTGGGCGCACAACAGCCACATCGGCAACGCCGCCTACACCGAGATGGGACAGGTGCGGGGCGAGCTGAACATCGGCCAGCTGGTGAAGGACAGGTTCGACGCGAAGGCTCGGCTGATTGGTTTCGGAACGCACACCGGCACGGTGGCCGCAGCGGACGATTGGGACCAGCCGATGAAGATCAAGGCGGTCAATCCATCGATGCCCGAAAGCTACGAGCGGGTGTCGCACGACAGTCGGTTGCCGCGCTTCCTGCTCGACCTGCGCCCCGAGGAAATCGGCCGCGAAATACGCGAGACGCTGATGGAGCCGCGGCTGCAGCGCTTCATCGGCGTCATCTATCGGCCGGACACGGAGCGCTGGAGCCATTATTCCAACTGCATCCTGCCGCGTCAGTATGACGGCTGGGTGTGGTTCGACGAAACGAAGGCGGTCACCCCGCTTCCGGGCGAACAGCGGCCCGGAGATGATGAGACTTACCCGTTCGGTCTCTAGGCTGGCGCTTAAGCCGACTCGGAAATGCTGCTAAAGCGCTCGCGTGGGCGAGACGGAGGTGGCGATGACCGATACGCGCTGGACCATCAAGGGACGGGAATTCGTCCACTGCAATTGCGCCTACGGGTGCCCATGCCAGTTCAACGCCCTGCCGACGAACGGCGATTGCAAGGCCGTCCTGTCGATGATCATCGAGGAGGGGCGGCACGGCGATACCGATCTGTCGGGACTGAACCTTGCGGCGATCGTCGCCTGGCCGGGAGCGGTTCACCAGGGCGGCGGCCACATCGTCCCGATCGTCGATGAGCGGGCCGACGACAAGCAGCGTGAAGCGCTGCTGCGGATCATGAGCGGCGAGGACACCGTTCCCGGCGCGACCGTCTTCCAGGTCTTTTCGACGACCTATGAGAAGGTCCACGAACCGGTAGTTGCTCCGATCGAGCTGGATATCGATATCGATGGCCGTTCCGCGCGGCTGCACATTCCGGGCTGGGTCGACGCTCGTGGCGAGCCGATTCGCAATGCGGTCACTGGCCAGGAAAGCCGTTCGCGGATCAATCTCCCCAACGGCTTCGAATATGACGTCTGCGAAGTCGGGCGCGGGTGGGCGGAAACCAAGGGACCGGTCGACGTGCAGCTGAGCGACTCGCATGCCCAGTTCGCCAAGATCCACATGACCGAGAGCGGTGTCGTCCACTGATCCCGAAGGGGCGGTCGCCGCTCCGCCAGTGAAGTCTGTCTTATCGCGTGAGATCCTGATCGTTGCGGCTGCGCTCGCGCTGGCGGCGCTGCTCGCCTGGGCCTGGCTCCTGAAGGCGCCCGGCGGCACGATGCAGGCGATGGTGATGCCGGACCCGCTTTCGGCGGCTTACCTCATTCCGGCCTTCGCCATGTGGGCGATCATGATGGTGGCGATGATGGTCCCCTCGGCCGCGCCGATGTTCCTCCTGCACGCGCGAATCGACAAGTCGCCGACCTTGGGCGCGCGGAGGCTGAACAGTGTGCTTTTCATCGCCGGCTATCTGTTTGTCTGGTCGCTCTTCTCCCTGGCGGCCGCGCTGGCTCAGGCCCTTCTCGTGAAAGGCGGCCTGGTTTCCGCGGTGAACCTTGCGCTCGGAAGCAATGTCCTGGCGGCCGGGATCCTGCTCGTCGCCGCGGCCTACGAATTGACCGCGGCCAAGGCGGTCTGCCTCGACAAGTGCCAGAACCCCCTGCTGTTCGTCCTCAATAACTGGCGACCCGGGCCCGCGGGCGCCTTGCGCCTCGGCCTATTGCACGGGCTCTATTGCCTCGGCTGTTGCTGGGCCTTGATGCTCCTGCTGTTCGCCGGCGGAGTGATGAATCTGGCGTGGGTGGCGCTCTTGGGAGTCGTGATCGTCGGCGAGAAGCTGGCCCCGCCCTCGTGGCACGTGAACCTGTTGGCAGCACTCGCGCTCATCTTCGGTGCGATGCGATTCCTCGCCTGAGGGCGAAACTTCGGTCGATAACGGATGTTGTTGTCCTGAACCGCGGCATTGCTCGGGCCGTAGACTCGACGACAGGAGTCTGGAGGAGCCAGTGCCGCATCGCCGCGGAAGCTTTCAGGAAGATTGGAACGACCTGCTGACGCGCTTCGCGCACCGCCGAAAGCACGAGCAGCCGCGAGAGGAGATGCTCGAGCAGGCAAAGCAGGAAGCACTGCAGCCCTTCGACCCGCACCAGGCGCTCTTCGAACGGGCTCAGCGGCCGGCGACGAACTCGCAAATGGAAAAGGCCAGGTCTTCGGCTGCGGGCGGGTCGTAGTTCGACAGGACGATGATGCTCCAGCCGCTGTCGCGGACGTAATAATCCACCGACGAGACACCGCTGTTCGGGCCTCCGCCGCCGTGGCCGAAGGTGCCGTGGCCTGAGCATTGGCCGAGATCGACGCCGTAACCGTATTTGCTGGGCCGTTGCGCGCCCGCGAAATCGATGCGCGGCGTCAGCATCTCTGCCGTGAGGTCCTTACCGAGCAGCTTCCCACTCGCGATTGCCCGGTTGAACGCGAGCATGTCGGCGGCAGTCGAATATTCTCCTCCCGCGCCGTCTCCTGTGAAACCGAGAAATTGCGCGTTGGAGAAGCGTGGGCCGATCCCGAGCGGGTCGTCCTCGGGGCGAAGGTAACCCGTAGCGCGGTTCGGCACGATCGCGGTGACCGGCAGAAGGGCGGTATGCCGCATCCCGGCTGGCCCGAAAACGAGATCCTGAAGAGCGCCGGCAAAGGGCTTGCCCGTCGCTTTCTCGACGACTGCCTGAAGCAGAACGAAGCCGGCGTTGCTGTAGGCGAAGCGGCTGCCCGGCTCGAACAACAATGGCTGGGTCATCTGGGCGGCGGTCTCGGCGCCGGTGAAGGCCGTCTTCTGCCGAACGTCCCATTCGCCAATCCCGGCGCTGTGGGTCAGCAGCTGCTTCAGCGTGATCTTCGCCGCTTCGGGGTGCGGATATTCGGGCACCCATTTGGCGAGCGTGTCGTCGAGCGACAGCTTGCCCTCGCCGGCGAGCTTCAGGACCGCGGCCGCTGTGAACATCTTCCCGACCGAGGCCATGTGGAAGAGCGTGTCGGTGCGGTTTGGCGCCTTCCATTCCTGGTCGGCGAGCCCGTAGGCGCGATTGACCAGCACCTTGTCGCCCTTGGCGACAAGCACCACGCCGGAGAAACTGTCTTCCGCGGCCAGCGCGGCGGCGTGCTTTTCGATTTCGCTGGCGACGCGCGTTAGCGGCAGCGGTCCCGCCGGCCACGCTTCCGCCTTCACCTTGGCCGGATCGCGCGCGGCGAGCAGGAAGATGTCGGCAATCTTCCCCGGCTCCGCTTTCGCCGTGAAGACGACGAGCTTGCCGAACTTCCCGCCGCGGCTGGTCCGGACGATCGCCTCGACCATTCGCTCGCCCTGAGAGGAGGAGGAGACAAGTGCCAGGCCGCCGGAATCGCTCGCAATCCGGTCGAGCCATTTCAAACGGCTGTCGGCGCTCTCATTCTGGAGGGCCTTCGTCGAGAAGGCGCCGTTCACCAGCGTCGAGCGGGCGTCGTGGTTGCCGTTGATGGCGGCAAGCACGGCCCGCGTTGCGCTTTCTGCAGGAGTGGAGGCTGCCGCGGTAGCCGGCGCGCTGGTTTGTGCAAACGACGGAATGGCAACCGCGCCGAGCGCCGCGGCGATGAGGATGGCCTTACGCAACACTTCCCCCCGGAAATGAATGGTCGGCGGCGCTCATTGCGCCGCCGTGATGAACCTAGGCTTTCTTCGACTTTCCGCGAATATTGGTGATGGTGGTCGCGTTGCTGATCTGCTCGACGTCGGTCTTGCAGTGAAGGAGGCGAATGCCCTTTTTCGTAAGCGCCTGGTCGAGTGCGGGCGCGAATTCCTCGGTTTTCTCGACGGTCTGCGCCCAGCCGCCATAAGCGCGGGCGAGGGCAGCGAAGTCCGGGTTCTTCAGCTCAGTCGCGCTGAGTCTCTCGGGATATTCGCGCTCCTGGTGCATGCGGATCGTGCCGTAGCTTCCGTTGTCGACGAGGACGACGAGCAGGTCGCAGCCATATTGCGCAGCCGTCGCCAGCTCCTGTCCGTTCATCATGAAGTCGCCGTCGCCGGCAACCGCCACGACGGGCCGATCGCCGAAGCGGAGCGCGGCGGCGACCGATGCGGGGACTCCATAGCCCATCGTCCCGCTCGTCGGCGCGAGCTGCGTCGGCATTGGGCCGTAGCGCCAGTAGCGGTGCCACCAGCCGGAGAAATTGCCGGCGCCGTTGCAAATGATCGTGTCGTGCGGGAGCTTCTCGCGCATCGCAGCGACGCAGGGGCCGAGGTCGAGCTTCACGCCGTCACGCGGCTTGGGCTCGCTCCATTCCAGCCATTCCTGGTGCGCCTGCTCGCCGCAGGAGAAGCGAACGAGATCGGGGTCGATCCACTCGTCGATCATCTCCCCGAACTCGCCCATGTCCGCGCAGATCGGCAAATCCGCGTGATAGACTCGGCCGAGCTCGTTCGGATCCGGATGGACGTGCACCAGCGTCTGACCGGGGTGATCGGGCGTGACGAGCGTGTAGCCGTCGGTGGTCGCCTCACCCAGGCGAGTGCCGATGGCGAGGACCAGGTCCGCTTCGCGGATTCGCTGCTGGAGCTTCGGGTTCGGGCCATAGCCGAGCTGGCCCGCATAGACTCCGCAATCGTTGTCGACCGAATCCTGCCTTCGGAACGAGGCCGCGACGGGAATTCCGTAGCGGAAGGCGAAGTTGGCGAAATGATGCGCCGCGCGCGGGCTCCAGTCGGCGCCGCCGACGATCGCGGCCGGCGAACAGGCTTCCTTCAGAAGCTCGAAGAGCGCCTGGATGGCGCCGGGATCGGGCGCTTCGGCGACGGGCGGGACGGGCGGTCGGTCCGGAACGTCGACCTCGTCGCGCAGCATGTCCTCGGGAAGCGCGAGAACCACGGGGCCGGGGCGGCCGGCCGTCGCGACGCGCCAGGCGCGTGCGACATATTCGGGAATCCGCCGCGCATCGTCGATCCGCGCGGCCCATTTGGCGATGGGGCCGAAGAAGGCCGGGAAGTCGATTTCCTGGAAGCCCTCGCGGTCGCGGTCGCCGCGCGCGACGTCGCCGATGAACAGGATCATGGGGGTCGAATCCTGGAACGCGACATGGACTCCGGCGCTGGCATTGGTCGCGCCGGGGCCGCGGGTTACGAAGGCCACGCCCGGCCGCCCCGTCATCTTGCCATCGGCGTCGGCCATGTAGGCGACTCCGCCCTCCTGACGGCAGACGGTGACAGCGATTTCCGGCGTGTCGTGAAGCGCGTCGAGGACGGCGAGGAAGCTTTCGCCGGGCACAGTGAAGATTCGGTCGCAGCCGTTGATCTTCAGTTGGTCGACAAGGATTCGTCCGCCGGTGCGCTTGGTCATGGAGCGCGCTGTAGCCGCTGGCAGGGCAAGTGAAAACGGGCTAGGCGGCGCCCATGTACATCCTCACCATCACCTATCCCAAGTCCAAGGGCGCGACCTTCGACTTCGACTATTTCCGCCAGCAGCACCTGCCCGAAGTCGGCAAGGCGTTCGGACAGTTTGGCCTCGGATTCGCCAGCGTGCTCAAGGGCGAGGAGAGCCTGGACGGCAAGGATCCCGCCTATTTCGCGATCACGATCCTGAGCTTCCGCGAGGAGCAGGGCGCGCGCGAGGCCGTCGCTTCCGATGGCGGCAAGGCGCTTGCCGAGGACATCGCGAACTTCACCAGCGTCAAGCCGGTGATGCAGTTCAATACGGCGGTGCCTTAAGCACGCGCCTCACGCCTGGTGGATAGCCTTCACCACCTGATAGGTCTCAAGCCCTTCCTTGCCGCCTTCGGAGCCAAAGCCTGACTCCTTCACTCCGCCGAACGGCGCATCGGCGATGGAGATGGCGAAGGTGTTGATCCCGACCATGCCGGCCTCGATCGCGTCGCCCAGCAGGTTGGCGCGGCGGCCGTTCTCGGTGAAGGCGAAGGCGGCGAGGCCGTAGGGCAGGCGGTTGGCCTGCTCGATCGCTTCGTCGAAATCGTTGAACGGCCGCGATACGGCGACCGGGCCGAACGGCTCGTTGTTCATGATCTCGGCTTCGAGCGGGACGTCGGCGAGCAGGGTCGGCTCGAAGAAGAAGCCGCTGTCCCCGCGGTTGCCGCCGGCAAGCACGCGCGCGCCCTTGGCCTTGGCATCGTCGACCAGAGCGCCGACCGCTTCCGGGCGGCGGGTGTTGGCGAGCGGGCCCATCTTCACGCCTTCGTCGAGGCCGTTGCCGACCTTCAGGCATTTGGTTCGCTCGGCAAAGCCCTTGATGAAGGCGTCGTAGATTCCGTCCTGCACGTAGAAGCGGGTCGGCGAGACGCAGACCTGCCCCGCGTTCCGGAACTTCTGCGGCACGACCATGTCGAGAGTCTTCTCCAGGTCGCAATCGTCGAAGATCAGCACCGGCGCATGGCCGCCGAGTTCGAGCGTGATCTTGGTGACGTTGTCGGCGGCGAGCTTCATCAGATGCTTGCCGACGGGAATCGAGCCGGTGAAGCTGACCTTGCGGATGATTTTCGAGCCGATGAGCTTGCGGCTGACCATGTCGGGGACGCCGTGGACGAGCTGGAACACGCCCTTGGGAAGCCCGGCAGCGTCGAGCGCCTCGGCAATCGCGACGGTGTTGCCGGGAGTCTCCTCCGGCGGCTTGGCGATGACCGAGCAGCCGGCGGCGAGCGCGGCCGAGACTTTCTTGGCGAGCAGATAGATCGGGAAATTCCACGGCGTGAAGGTCGCGACCGGGCCGACCGGCTCGTGCATCACGCGGCTGAGCTGGCCCGGCGGCCGAACGAGCACCCGGCCGTAGTCGCGCTTGATCTCCTCGGCGTACCAGTCGAACAGCGACGCGGCGCCGAACACTTCGCCCTTGGACTCGGCGAGCGGCTTGCCCTGCTCCTGGGTCATCGTGCGACCGATCTCGTCCGCCCGCTCCTTCAGGATCTTCGCGGTCTTGTGGAGGATCGCGCTGCGCTTGTCGACGTCGGTCGCCCGCCATTCGGGGTAAGTGCGCTTGGCGGTTTCCAGCGCCTCGTCGAGATCGGCTTCGGTGGCGAGCGGCAGCTCGGCGATACCCTCACCAGTGACCGGGTTGACGACGGGAAAGCTGTCGCGGCCTTCGCCGGTTCGCCAGCTTCCATTGATGAAAAGCTTGAGGTCGGCTTCGTATCCCATGCGGGCCAGATAGGCGCGCCTTGATGCGCCCGCAACGGCTCGCTAGGCGAATGGCCAGAGGAGACTTGCCATGACGAAGCAGGAACTGGTCGGGAAGATGCAGGAGAACCAGGCGTGGGTGCCGGGCAAGACGGTGAAGCTCGACTTCGGCGACCAGGGCGTGATCCTGCTCGACGGCGCGTCCAGCCAGGTGAGCGAGAATGACGCACCGGCGGACACGACGATCAAGACGAGCTGGGACGACTGGCAGAAGATGGCGGCGGGCGAGCTCGACGGCATGACCGCCTTCATGACCGGCAAGCTCAAGATCGACGGCGACATGTCGAACGCAATGCAGCTCCAGGGCGTTCTCGCGAAGCTGCGCGGCTGATGCTCAAGCTTTTCTATTCGCCCGGCGCCTGCTCGATCGTCAGCCATATCGCGCTCAACGAAGCCGGAGCGGATTTCGAAGCGGTGCGGGTGATGCTTGCCCAGGGCGAGCAGCTGAAGCCCGAATATCTGGCAATCAATCCGCATGGGCGGGTGCCGGCGCTGGCGACCGATGAGGGCGTCGTCACCGAGCAGATCGCGGTGGTGAATTACATCGCAGACCGCTTCGGCAAGGAGGGTTCGGTGCCGCGCGGCGATGCTTATGCTGCCGCGAAGTGCAACGAGCTTCTCGGCTGGTTCGCGTCGACGGTTCACATCGCTTTCGCCGAAATCTTCCGTCCCGCCAGGTTCGTTACCGACGAGTCGGCCCACGATGCCGTGACTGAGGGCGGGCGCGCCGCGCTTCTCAAGCATTTCGACGAGATCGACGGGAAGTGCGGCGACGGCTGGATCGCCGGCGGCACGTTCACCGCGGCAGATTCGTACCTGCTGATCTTCTTCCGCTGGGGCAAAAGGCTCGAGTTCGACATGGCGCACTATTCGCGCTGGGCGGCACTCGTCGATCGGGTGCTCGACCGCCCGGCGGTCGCTCGGACGCTCGAAGCGGAAGGCTGGCAGCGGTCGGATTTCACCATTTCGTAGAGAGGGTAAGTTGGCTCAGAAAATCTATCCGGACGCGAAGGCGGCGCTCGACGGGCTGTTGTTCGACGGAATGACCATCGCCGCGGGCGGCTTCGGCCTGTGCGGAATCCCCGAGCGGCTGATCGATGCTCTAGTCGAGAGCGGGGTCAAGGACCTCACTGTGGCATCCAACAATTGTGGCATCGACAATGTTGCCCTCGGGAAATTGTTGCGGACCCGCCAGATCAAGAAGATGATCAGCTCCTACGTCGGCGAGAATAAGGAATTCGAACGGCAATTCCTGGCCGGCGAGGTCGAAGTCGAGTTCACGCCGCAGGGCACGCTTGCCGAGCGGATGCGTGCCGGCGGTGCCGGCATTCCGGGCTTCTATACGAAGACCGGCGTCGGGACTCAGGTTGCCGAGGGCAAGGAGCTGAAGGAGTTCGACGGCGAGACCTATGTGCTGGAGCGCGGCATCCGCGCCGACGTCAGCATCATCAAGGGCTGGAAGGCCGACGAGACGGGCAACCTCATCTTCCGCAAGACGGCGCGCAACTTCAACCTGCCCGCTGCCACCTGCGGCAAGGTCTGCATCGCCGAGGTCGAGGAGATCGTGCCCGTAGGCTCGCTCGATCCCGACTGCATCCATTTGCCGTCCATGTTCGTGAACCGGTTGATCGACGGCAGCCCCTACGAAAAGCAGATCGAATTCCGGACGGTGCGTGAAAGGGAAGCTGCCTGATGCCTTGGGATCGCAGCCAGATGGCGGCGCGCGCGGCGAAGGAGCTCCGCGACGGCTATTACGTCAACCTCGGAATCGGAATCCCGACTCTGGTCGCGAACTGCGTGCCGCCGGGAATGACGGTTACGCTGCAGAGCGAGAACGGGATGCTGGGCATCGGACCCTTCCCCTATGATGACGAGGTCGATCCCGACCTGATCAATGCCGGCAAGCAGACGGTCAGCCAGCTTCCGCAGACGAGCTTCTTCGACAGCGCGACGAGCTTCGCAATGATCCGCGGCGGCCATATCGACCTGGCCGTGCTCGGCGGGATGGAGGTCAGCGAGAAAGGCGACCTCGCCAACTGGATGGTGCCGGGCAAGATGATCAAGGGCATGGGCGGAGCGATGGACCTGGTCGCGGGCGTCAAGAAGATCATCGTCGTCATGGAGCATGTGTCGAAGGGGGGCGGGCCCAAGTTCATCCCGGAATGCACCCTTCCGCTGACCGGCAAGAATGTCGTCGACATGATCATCACCGACCTCGCGGTCTTCCAGCGGCCCGACCATGACAGCCCGTTCAGGCTGATCGAGCTGGCGCCCGGAGTGACGAAGGAAGAAGTGCGCGAGAAGACGTCGGCGAATTACGTCGAATAGCGGGCTTGCACTAGGACTCGCGAAAGGGGATTCTCTCCAACGTGGGGGATCTTCCGCATCCGGCGTCCGCGCTCGTCGCCCAGTGGGCAGGCCATCTTGCGCATGACCGTCGCCGATCAGCGCACACGGTGCGCGCGTACGTCGGGACTGCGCACCGGCTGATCGACTTCCTCGGACAATATCGCGGCGAGACCATTCGGGAGTCCGGCCTGATCGAGGTGAGCGCGGCCGATCTGCGCGCATTCCTTGCTGCTCGCAGGATGTCGGGGCTCGGCGCCTCATCCGCCGCGCGCGAGCTGTCGGGCGTCCGGGCGTTCCTGGCTTATGCCGCCGAGCAGCAGGGCAGGGCGCCAGCCGTTCCCAGGACCCGCGCACCCAGGCGGCCGAAGACCCTGCCCAGACCCGCAGCCCCCGACGAGGCGATTGCGCTTGCGGAAGATGCCGGGGCCTTCGCGTCCGAGCCGTGGATCGGCGCGCGCGACCTCGCCATTCTGCTTCTGCTCTACGGCTCCGGGCTACGCGTTTCCGAGGCCTTGTCGCTGACCGGACGCGACCTGCCCATCGGGGATGCGATCCGCGTCACCGGCAAAAGATCGAAGACTCGAATCGTACCGGTCGTGAAAGCGGTTCGGGAAGCGATCGCGGACTATCTGCGGCAGTGTCCCTACCCGATCGCCGGAGATTCGCCTCTGTTCCGGGGAGCGAGGGGCGGACCTTTGAGCGCCGACCTGGTGCGGCGTGCGGTTCGGGCGGCACGCGTGCGGCTCGGCTTGCCGGAGACGCTGACGCCGCATGCGCTCAGGCACAGTTTTGCAACCCACCTGCTCGCACGCGGCGCCGATTTGCGCTCTCTCCAGGAACTGCTTGGACACGCGAGCCTGTCGTCGACGCAAATCTACACGAAGGTGGACGCGGCGCATCTTCTCGACGTTTATCGCCACGCCCATCCAAGAGCGTAAGAGACTTGCCGCGGGAGAGCTTTGCTCGTGGGGGAGGCTTCGCTCCCCGCGGCGAAACCGCTCTGGCTCATCGGCCGTAAAACAAATCGATAGGGTCGCTCCGAAACGGAGCCGATTGGCTAGGACGCCGAAACCCGCCGCTCGATCGCCTGCCAGATCAGCGCGGGCGTGTCGGTCCCGTTGAACTGGTCGATCGAGACGATTCCAGTCGGCGAGGTGACGTTGATTTCGGTCAGCCATTGCCCGCCAATGACGTCGATGCCGACGAACAGCAGGCCGCGCTTCTTCAGTTCCGGACCCAAAGTGGCGCAAATTTCCTTTTCCCGGTCGGTCAGCTCGGCCTTGTTGCCGGTTCCGCCCACGGCCAGGTTGGATCGGATCTCGCCTTCGCCTGGGACCCGGTTGACGGCACCCGCGACCTCGCCGTCGACGAGCACGATCCGCTTGTCGCCCTTGGCGATCTCCGGAAGGAACTTCTGGATGACGTGCGGCTCGCGATAGGTGCGGTTGAACAGCTCGATCAGCGACGCGAGATTGCGGCCGTCGGAGCCGATTCGGAACACCGAACCTCCGGCGAAACCGTGCAGCGGCTTGATGACGATGTCGCCATGCTCCGCGAGGAATTTGCGCGCGAGGCCGAGCGACCGGGTGACCGCGGTCGGCGGCATGAACTGTGGAAAGTCGAGGACCCAGATCTTTTCCGGCGCATTGCGGACGCTGGCCGGGTTGTTCACCACCAGCGTTTCGCGCTCGATCCGCTCCAGAAGATGAGTCGCGGTGATGTAGCCAAGGTCGAATGGCGGGTCCTGGCGCATGAGCACCACATCCACGTCGCGGCCGAGGTCGAGGATTCGCGGCTCACCGAAGCTGTAGTGATCGCCGGCCACGCGCTGGACCTTCACCGGATAGCCCATGGTCCACAGCCGGTTTTCAGCCCAGCTGAGGTCCTCCGGCGAATAATGGAAAAGCTCATGCCCCAGCTCCTGGGCCTTCAGCATGATGGCGAAGGTGGAATCCCCGGCGATGTTGATCCGCTCGAGCGGGTCCATCTGGACAGCGACGCGCAATGGCATGGAAGCGCGCCTATCACCCTTCCCAGACGTTGGCCAAGTGGCGCGGCAGCTTGCCGGGGACGATGAACAATGCGTCGATGCGCACGTCGTCGCCCTCGCGCATATATCTTGCGGTGAGCCGTTCCGCTGCGACGGCGACGCGCCGAAGCCGATAGCGGTCCAGCGCGAAGCCCGCCGCTTCGTCGCTCGCCCGCGCTTTCACCTCGACGAAAGCCAGGACGCGCCCGCGCCTGGCGACGATGTCGACTTCGCCGCCCGGAACGCGAGCCCTGCGGGCGAGAATCCGCCAGCCCTTGATGCGCAGGTACCAGCAGCCCAGGCTTTCGGCCGCGCGACCGCGCTTCTCCGCTTTCTGGCGTCTCACGTCTTCGACAGGTCCAGCGCGCGATCGTAAGCGCGTTTGCGCGGGATGTTCAGCTGCTCGGCGACCTCGGCCGCTGCACGCGACGGCGACAGCCGCTTCATTGCCGATAGCAGCATTTCGTCGATCGTCGCGTCGCTGGCGCTCGCTGCCTCTTGCGGCGGGCCGACTGCGATCACGATCTCGCCCTTGGGCACAGCTTCGGCAAACCGCTCCGCGAGTTCGGCCAGGGTGCCGCTGAAGCTCTCTTCGTACAATTTCGTCAGTTCGCGAGCGACGATGGCGTCGCGCTCGCCGAGCAATTCGAGGAGCGCTTTGAGCGTACCGCCCAGCCGCTGCCCGCTTTCGTAGAACACGAGCGTTGCGCGGACGTCCGCAACTTCGGCGATTGCATCCTTTCGAGCCTTTTCCTTGGCGGGAAGGAATCCAAGGAAGAGGAACCGGTCAGTCGGAAGCCCGGCGATGCTTAAAGTCGCAATAGCCGCGCAGGGCCCTGGAATCGTCGTGATATGGCGACCGGCTTCGCGCGCCGCGCGCACCAGCTTGTAACCCGGATCCGAGATCAGAGGCGTGCCGGCATCGCTGACGATCGCGATGGCTTCAGTGGCGATTCGATCGACGATCATGTCCCGATCCGAATCGCGGGCGTGGTCGTCGTAGCGCCGCATCGGGGTTTTCGCGCCGGCATGGGCGAGAAGCTTGCCGGTAACTCGCGTATCTTCGGCGAGCACCAGGCTCGCCTTGCGCAACGTCTCGGCCGCGCGCGGGCTGAGATCGCCCAGATTCCCGATCGGCGTGGCGACGATGTAGAGACCGGGTTCAAGCGGCTTGTCCATGGCGCACCCTCGCATTGCCGTTGCCTGCTTAGCAAGCGCAGCCCAAGCGCTTGATCCGGCGACGGAAAAGAGTCACTCTCCGCCAATCATCGCGCTTCAAAGGGGAGACGCCTGATGATTGTACTGGCAGCGGCCATGATGCTTGCCGCTTCTGACGTCGACGTTCGGCAGACCTTCGTTTCCTGTCTCAAGAGCGCCTCGATCGAGGCGCAGCAGAAGAAGATCGGCGCCGACGGCTTCATTGCTTTCGCTCAATCGACCTGCGCCGGAGCCGAGGAGCCGTTCAAAGCGGCCCTGACCAGCGCCAACGCCCAGCACGGAATGTCGCGCAAGGATTCCGCGTCGGACGCCGGCCAGCAGGTCAGCGATTATTACAAGGAATGGAACGACAAATATTCGGCGGACCTTCCTTCGGAGGCTGCGGCCAAGCTGTCGAAGCCGGCGCCGACTCCCGCGGCTCAGCCAACCGAGCCGAAATAGTCAGGCGGCGATTTCGCCGAGGATCCGGTCGAGGACCAGCCTTCCGGCCGAAGTCGGGCTGATTCGATCGCCCGAGCGGGTGAGGTGCCCGCTCGAAACGAGGCTGGCGATCTTGCGCTGATCGGCGAGGGGGATGCCGAACCGCCGCTCCGCCGCGACGAGATCGATGCCCTCGCTCAGGCGAAGTCCCATGACCAGCGCCTCGTCCGCGGCTTCGCGAATCGCCAACCGCTCCTCCTCCACGATTCCGTTCCCGTTGCGGCGCAGCGCCGAAAGGAAATTCTCGGGCTTCTTGTGACGGACCGTGCGAGCGCCGAGCCGGCGGCCGTGGGCGCCGGGACCGACCCCGGCATAATCGCCGTAGCGCCAGTAGGTGAGGTTGTGCCGGCTCTCCGCGCCCGGAGCCGCGTGGTTGCTGATTTCATAAGCCGGGAGGCCCGCGGCTGACGTCAGGCTGTCGGTCAGTTCGTAGAGCGATGCGGCCGTGTCGCCGTCGAGCGGCTCGAAATCGTGGCGCCCGACCATGCTCGCGAAGCGCGTGCCGGGCTCGATCGTCAGCTGATAAAGCGAGAGGTGCGTCGTCCCGAGCGCCAGCGCGCGTTGAAGGTCCGCTTGCCAACTCACTTCAGTGTCGCCGGGCAACGCATAGATCAGATCGAAGCTGACGCGCGGGAAATGGGCCTGCGCGATGTCGAGCGCTGCCAGCCCCTCCTTCGCGCTATGGGCGCGACCGAGGAAGCGCAACGCCTCGTCGTCGAAGCTCTGCAGCCCCAGCGAGAGGCGGTTGACGCCCGCGGCGGCGAGGTCCGCAAAGCGCGCAGCCTCCACGGAGTTCGGATTGGCTTCCAGCGTGATTTCGATGTCGTCGGTCGCGGACCAGTGTTGGCGGGCGGCTGCGATCAGCGCCGCCACCGTCGCCGGCTCCATCAGCGAGGGAGTCCCGCCGCCGAAGAAGATGGAGGTCAGCCGGCGGCCCGGAAGTAGGCCCGCCTCATGCGCGAGATCGGCGAGCAGCGCCTCGCGCCATTCGTCCTGGTCGATCTGCGAGCGGACATGGCTGTTGAAGTCGCAATAGGGGCATTTGGAGACGCAGAACGGCCAGTGGATGTAGAGGGCGAGACCCTCCTGGTTCATCGCTTCAGCGCCATCACCAGCTTGCGGAAGGCGTCCGCGCGGTGGCTGATCTTGTGCTTCAGCTCCGGGTCCATCTCGCCGAACGTCTCGTCGCGGCCGGCCGGACGGAAGATCGGGTCGTAGCCGAAGCCCCTGTCGCCGCGCGGCGGCCACACCAGCGTGCCTTCGACACGTCCTTCGAAAGCCTCCGTCTGCCCGTCATTCGGCCAGGCCAGCGACAGGGCGCAGACGAAATGGGCGGCGGGGGGCGCGTCGGGTTCGGTCTCCTGGACCGCGTCCCAGACCTTCTCCATCGCCCGCGCCCAGTCGCGCTTGCCCTCCGAATCCTCGGCCCAGCGGGCGGAGAAGATTCCCGGCATGCCGTGGAGCGCATCGACCGCCAGGCCGCTATCGTCGGCGAGCGCCGGAAGGCCGGAAAGGTCCGCCGCCTCGCGCGCCTTCAAATCGGCATTGTCGACGAACGTGTTGCCGATCTCCTCGGGCTCGGGGAGGCCAAGCTCCTCCGCGCCGACGCAGGCGATCCCCAGCGGCTCGATCAGCGCGGCGATCTCGCGAAGCTTGCCGGGATTGTGGGTCGCGATGACCAGCTTGTCGCCGATTTCCCTCATTTGCCCGCCGCCTTCAGCTGCGCCTCAAAAATCTCGCCGCAGCCGATGCGGGCGAGCCGGAGCATCCGGAGCAGAAGCTCCTCGTCATAGCATTCGCCCTCGGCGGTGACCTGCGCCTCGACGATGCTTCCATCGGCGGTCAGGACGAAATTGCCGTCGCACCCGGCACTGCTGTCCTCGTCATAGTCCAGATCGAGAACGGCGGTGCCCTTGAACACGCCGCAGCTCACCGCCGCGACCTGGGTACGGATCGGGTCCTCCGCCAGCGCCTTCGACGCCAGCAGCTTGTCCACCGCGATCCGCAGGGCGACCCAGGCGCCGGAAATGGAGGCGGTGCGGGTCCCGCCGTCGGCCTGGATCACGTCGCAGTCGAGGACGATCTGGCGCTCGCCGAGCTTCGGCAGATCGACGACCGCGCGGAGCGAACGGCCGATCAGCCGCTGGATCTCCTGCGTGCGGCCCGACTGCTTGCCCTTGGCCGCCTCGCGCGCGCCGCGCGTGTGAGTCGCCCGCGGGAGCATGCCATATTCGGCGGTGACCCACCCCTGGCCCTTGCCGCGAAGGAACGGCGGCACCTTCTCCTCGACCGAAGCCGTGACCAGCACCCGCGTGTCGCCGAAGCTCACCAGCACCGACCCTTCGGCATGGCGGGTGAAGTTCGGCTCGAAGGCGATGGTACGCATCTGGTCGGGCGCGCGGCCGGAAGGGCGCATGATAACTCCTTGGAAATTGGTACTGCTGAACGGGCGTCCCTAGACCGGTGGGCCCCGCAATCCTAGATGCGCGTCCATGAGCGGTGAAATCGGCGAGCTGACCGACCGCATGCGCGAGATCTTCGGTCTCGTGGTCGAAGCCTATCTCGATCGCGGGCTTCCGGTCGGGTCGAAGGCGCTGACCGG
>JBQCIU010000003.1:0-61750 GCA_051953395.1 Sphingomicrobium sp. | reverse complement strand
GGCTCGGCTTCGTACTCCACTGGCACCCCGACGCGAGTCAGCATTTTTCGTTAAACCTCCGTGTTCTGAAATACCCAACTGCTGAACGGAGCGACTCGCATTACGGTTCCGCAATATTGATCTCGGTTAGCGCGTTATTGTCATTGTTGCACCGCAACAAACGCCAGCCCGCCCGATTGACCCGACGAACGTCGCGTGGAAAGGCGGCAGCCTGAGGAGAGAGGCCGTTGGCGACGACGATCGAGGAACTCGAGAAAAGGCGCGAGCTCGCGCGTCTTGGCGGCGGGGAAAAGCGCATTGCGGCGCAGCACGCGAAGGGCCGCCTGACTGCGAGGGAGCGCCTCAGCGTCCTGCTCGATCCGGGCTCGTTCGAAGAGTATGACATGTTCGTCGAGCACAATGCGACCGACTTCGGTATGGACAATACGCGAATCCCCGGAGACGGCGTCGTCACCGGATCGGGGACGATCAACGGGCGGCTGCTCTACGTCTTCGCCCAGGACTTCACCGTCTTCGGCGGTTCGCTTTCCGAACGCCACGCGCAGAAGATCTGCAAGATCATGGACATGGCGATGAAGGTCGGAGCACCCGTGATCGGCCTGAACGACAGCGGCGGCGCGCGAATCCAGGAGGGCGTCGCGAGCCTCGCGGGTTACGCCGAGGTGTTCCAGCGCAACGTGCTCGCGAGCGGAGTCATCCCACAGATCAGCCTGATCATGGGCCCGTGCGCGGGCGGCGCCGTCTATTCGCCCGCGATGACCGACTTCATCTTCATGGTGAAGGACTCCTCCTACATGTTCGTGACCGGCCCGGACGTGGTGAAGACCGTCACCAACGAGGTCGTGACCCAGGAAGAGCTTGGCGGAGCGGTCACGCACACGACCCGGTCGGGCGTCGCCGACGTCGCGTTTGAGAATGACATCGACGCTCTGCTCGCGACCCGCGATTTCTTCGATTTCCTGCCTTTGTCAAACCGCCACGACCTGCCGGTTCGCCCGACCGACGATCCCGCAGACCGGATCGAGGAAAGCCTCGACACCTTGATCCCGCCGAGCGCCAACCAGCCCTATGACATGCACGAGCTGATCCGGAAGGTGGCCGACGAGGGCGACTTCTTCGAGATCCAGCCGACTCACGCCGCCAACATCCTCACCGGCTTCATCCGCATCGAGGGCCGAACCGTGGGAGTCGTCGCCAACCAGCCGATGGTGCTGGCCGGAGTCCTCGACATCAATTCGTCGAAGAAGGCGGCGCGGTTCGTCCGCTTCTGCGACGCCTTCGACATTCCGATCCTGACCTTCGTCGACGTTCCGGGCTTCCTTCCCGGAGTCGGGCAGGAGCATCACGGGATCATCAAGCACGGCGCGAAATTGCTGTTCGCCTACGCGGAGGCGACGGTGCCGAAGATCACGGTGATCACGCGCAAGGCCTATGGCGGGGCCTATGACGTGATGGCGTCAAAGCACCTTCGCGGCGACTTGAACTATGCCTGGCCGACCGCCGAGATCGCGGTCATGGGCGCCAAGGGCGCGGTCGAGATCATCTTCCGCAAGGAAGCCGACGACCCCGCCAAGATCGCCGAGAAGACCCGCGAATATGAAGAGCGCTTCGCCAACCCGTTCGTGGCCGCGAGCAAGGGCTTCATCGACGAAGTGATTATGCCACATTCGACGCGGAAGCGGGTCGCGCTGGGGCTGAGGAAGCTGCGCGACAAGCAGCTCGAGAACCCGTGGAAGAAGCATGATAATATTCCACTCTAAGGACGGAAGGCCAGCCGTCCTCAAGGCATTCGCCGCGTTCGTTGCGATTGCAGCGATCGCATCTATTCCGGGTGCGAATGCCGAAATTCAAAGGCAAAATATGGCCGCTACGACCGGAGATCGGTTAATCCTTTATGCCCTTTTTGGCTTAGTTCTCGGCGCTGCCGCGACGTTCTTCTATTGGTGGCACCGTGGCACGAAGCGCGGCCTCATCACTGCGCTTCTCATAATCGCCCTGTTTGCGTTCTTCTCTTGGCGCGGAGCTGCATAATGAGCACCTACACCGCCACCATCCGCTGGGCCCGCGATCCGAGCACCGACTTCACCCGCGGCCAGTACAGCCGCGCGCATGAGTGGGCGTTCGATGGCGGCGTCACCATCCCCGCTTCGCCCAGTCTGCACGTCGTCCCGCAGCCATGGAGCGACACGAGCGCGGTCGATCCGGAGGAGGCGTTCGTCGCCTCGCTCGCGTCCTGCCACATGCTGTTCTTCGTCGACCTCGCGCGGCGCGTCGGGTTCGTGGTCGACAGCTACGTCGATGAGGCGGAGGGCGTTCTGGAGAAGCGCAACGACGGGAAGATGTGGATGAGCCGAGTGACCATGCATCCGCGCGTGGAGTTCTCGGGCGACAAAAGGCCGAGCGAAGCCGAAATCGCCGACCTGCACCACAAAGCCCACGATCAATGCTTCATCGCCAACAGCGTCACGACCGAGGTGTCGGTCGCCTAGTCGTCATGCCGGGCTTGACCCGGCACCCGCCTTCACTTCTTACGGCGATCGAGAAAGGCAGGTCCCGGCTCAAGGCCGGGATGACGGTGAACGCATGAAGCTGGGCAGATTGAACCACGTGGGTGTCGCCACCCCGTCGATCGAGAAGAGCCTCGAAACCTATCGCACCCTCTTCGGCGCCGAGCCGCACGGGGAGCCGTTCGATCTTCCGGCGCAGGGCGTCCGGGTCTGCTTCGTCGACACGCCCAATTCGCAGATCGAGCTGATCGAGCCGCTGGGGGCGGACTCCCCGATCGCGAAGTTCATCGAGAAGAACCCGGCCGGCGGGCAGCACCATGTCTGCTTCGAAGTGCCGGAGATCCACGCGGCGAAGGCGGAGCTCGAAGCGAAGGGCGCCCGGATCCTGGGCGAGCCGCGCATCGGAGCGCACGGAACGCCGGTCTTCTTCGTCCACCCGAAGGACATGGGTGGCGTGCTGACCGAGATCATGGAGACGCCGAAGGCCTAGCCGGCGCGAAGTGAATTCGCGCCGTCGCTCCTCCTTCGGAGGGCGGCCGATCTGCGCCAGCTCTTCGCGCTGTTCGGGCGCCGCTGCGCGTCGGCCTCACTACGCTCGGTGGCTTAGATTTCCTCCTTGATCTGCGCGTAATTCAGGATCGCGAACAGCCCCGTGCCGCCGACAATGTTGCCGATCAGCGCCGGTATGACGAAGCCGGTAATCGGCCAGAGCGGCGGGACATTGCCGGTAAGCGCCAGCAGATAGGCGCCGGCCGCGCTTGCTACCACGTGGGCGAACCCGCCGATCGCGATGACGTAGGTCAGCAAGGTGGCGATCCAGAAATGCCCGCCCTTCGCGGCGATGATCAGCCAGGCAATGGCGGCAATGATGAAACCCGCCGGAATGCCCTGGAGCAGCGTATCGACGAAGCCGCGATCGAATGCGGGCCGGCTCACCTCGACCATCGCTGCGGTCAGTTGCGGGCCGGTCAGTCCCAGCCAGGCAAAGGACAACGCAGCGATGAACGCGCCGACCTGGTTGGCGAGGAACACGATCCCCCAGAGCCTGGCGAGCTTCTGCAAATTGGCCAGCGACGGAACTCCAAGCGCAGGCATGACCGCGACGACGGTGTGCTCGGTGAACAATTGCATCCGCCCGAGGATGACGATCAGGAAACCGACCGAATAGCCGAAGCCGGTAACCAGCTCCCGCCACGGCGAATCCGGCAAGTGCTGGTAAAGCGCACCTTCGGCCAGCAAGGACGCGCTTACGGCGATTCCGGCGGCCAGGCCCGACCACATGAGCGACCGTGCCGGCCGGCCGAGCTCATGCTCCCCCTTGATGACGACCGCCTGGTACAGGACAAGCGACTCGGGGCCGGACCGCTTCTCGGCCTCCTGCTGTTCCTTGGGCTTGAGCTGGGGCTGATCGCTGGCCTTGTTCACGCGCGCCTCAACGAGCCGTTGCGCGGTTCGTTTCGGCGCTGTTCAGTCGAGAGCGCCTAACAGGGTCCCTGAGGAGAGTCGGTGATGGTTCGACCGATCGCCCGAAGGGAATTGCTTGGAACGGCAGGCGCGGCTGCAGTCTTGCTGTTGCTGAGCCGAGTACCCGCGGCCGCTCGCCCGAGCGCGTTCCCGGTCACTCACAGCCCGGACGAATGGCGGCGGATTCTTGGCTCGCAGCGTTATGCTGTGCTGCGCGAAGCCGCGACGGAGCGCCCGTTCTCCAGTCCCCTCGACGAAGAGCATCGCAAGGGCCTCTACAGCTGCGCCGGTTGCGCCCTTCCGCTTTATCCGTCGACCACCAAGTTCGACAGCGGCACCGGCTGGCCGAGCTTCTGGGCGCCGCTGAAGAATGCCGTCGTCACCCGGCCCGATCGAAGCCTATTGATGGAGCGGACCGAAGTGCTCTGCCGACGCTGCGGCGGCCATCTGGGTCACGTCTTCAACGATGGGCCGAAGCCGACAGGCCTGCGCTATTGCATGAACGGCCTCGCGCTCCGATTCCGGCCCGCCTGAAGGACATAGGTATGAACCGCCTTGTGAATTTCGCTCTTTCCGGTCTCGCCCTGCTGGGCGCTTCGGCGGCGGCTGCACCCCAGCCGCATCTTGCGACGGCGGTCCTTGCCGGCGGCTGCTTCTGGGGCATGGAGGCGGTGTTCGAGCATGTGAAGGGCGTCACCGACGTGGTCTCCGGTTTCGCCGGCGGATCGGCGAGGGACGCCGATTACCAGGACGTGAGCAGCGAGCGCACCGGCCATGCGGAAGCGGTCAGGATCACGTACGATCCGTCGAAGATCAGCTATTTCGACCTGCTCAAAATCTATTTCACCGTCGCTCACGATCCCAGCGAGGTGAACCGCCAAGGCCCCGACGTCGGCCCCAGCTATCGTTCGGCGATCTTCCCGCAGGATGCACAGCAGAAGGCAATCGCGTCGAAGACCATCGCGCAGCTGAAGGCCATGGGAAAACCGATCGCGACGCGCATCGAAAGCGGCGGCTTCTATCCCGCCGAGGCCTATCACCAGGGCTACGTCCGCAAGCACCCGGACGCACCCTATGTCGTCGTCAACGACCTGCCGAAGCTAGCGAAGCTGAAGCGCGATTATCCGGGATGGTGGAAGGCCTAGGGGCGACCTGGCTTTGAGCCTCATCCAGGAATGTCCCCCCGGACATTCCTCTGGGTGAGGCTGGTGCCCAGGGGCGGGATCGAACCACCGACACCGTGATTTTCAGTCACGTGCTCTACCAACTGAGCTACCTGGGCTTTTGCCGCATCGGCCGGTCGGCCGTGTGAGCGGTGCGGCTCCTACCCGCCGCGCCGATTCCTGTCCACCCCGGCGTTCGAAACGGCCTTACCGGGGATCAACAGTTGGAACCTTCGAAGAACGGGAGTCGTAATCCCGACAGACATATTGCTTCGGAGACACGAGAATGGCTGAAATCGTCGAGGAAACGACGAGCCCGGTCGCAGCCGTCACCGGCCCCGTCTACCTGCTTCTCTTTCCCATTCCGGTGGTCTGCTTCATCGGCGCGCTGCTCACCGACCTCACCTACGCCAGCAATGCCGTCATCCAGTGGCTGGCTTTCTCCGAGTGGCTGATCGCCGCCGGGCTGGTGTTCGGCGCTTTCGCCGTCATCGCTTCGCTGGTGGAGCTGATCGCCGCCGCCCCATTGCGATCGAACATCGTCGGCTGGGGCCATATCTTCCTGTTCTGGGCGGCGATGATCGTCGAGCTGTTCAACGCCCTGGTCCACAGCATCGACGGCTGGACCGCTGTCGTCCCAACCGGCCTTGTCCTGTCGATCATCGGCAGCATCCTCGCGGTTCTCGCGGTTGCGACTGTCTTCTTCGTTCCAGTGGCCTGGGTCCCGGCAAGGGAGATTCGCAATGACCGCGCATAAGCTCCTCGCCTGCGCTGCGACGCTGGCGCTGGCGGCCTGCGGAAGCAGCCAGAAAATCGACCCCACCAGTCAGTTCGGGCCAAATCCGAACCTTCCCGATCCCTCGCGCGCCCTGCTGGTCCGGATGCACATCCCGAAGGTGGTCGGCTGGAAGGCCGGAGAGACTCCCACGGTGCCGAAGGGCTTCAAGATCGAGGCCTTCGCGATCGGACTGGCCAATCCGCGCCGAGTTTACCCGCTTCCAAACGGCGACGTGATCGTCGTCGAAACGCAGAAGAGCGGAAGCGAGCCGCTCGACCGGCCCAAGCGCCCGATCATGGACTGGATGGAATCCATGGCCCACGGCGGAAGCGGCGGCGGCGACAGCAACCGGCTTCTGCTTTTCCGCGATTCGAACGGCGACGGCATGCCCGATTCGAAGTCGGTCCTGGTCGATCATCTCAACGCGCCCTTCGGAGTCGTCGCGCTGAACGGCTATCTCTATGTCGCCGACACGGACGCGATCCTTCGCTATCCCTTCAGTCCCGGCCAGACGAAGATCACGGTCAAGCCGGATGTCGTGACCTACCTTCCGGCCGGACCGATCGATCACCACTGGACCAAGGACCTGACGGCGAGCCCGGACGGTTCCAAGCTCTATGTCGGCATCGGTTCGAACAGCAACGCGATGGAACGCGGCGAAACGGCCGAGTTCGAGCGCGCTCAGATCTGGGAAGTCGATCCGAAGACCGGCGCCCACCGAACTTTCGCGAGCGGCCTTCGGAATCCGAACGGGCTGACCTTCTACCCGGGCAGCAACACGCTGTGGACGGTGGTCAACGAGCGCGACGAGCTCGGGCCCAATCTCGTCCCCGACTACATGACCTCAGTAACGCCGGACGCCTTTTACGGATGGCCGTACAGCTACTGGGGACAGCATGTGGATCCGCGCGTGCGCCCACAGCGGCCGGAGCTGGTGAAGAAAGCCATCATGCCGGATTATTCGCTGAGCTCCCACGTCGCCCCGCTCGGCCTCACCTTCTACACCGGCAACAGCTTCCCGGCGCAGTTCAGCGGCGGCGCATTCGTCGGCGAGCACGGGAGCTGGAACCGGCCCGACCTCAACGGATATCGAGTGGTCTTCATCCGCTTCCAGAACGGCAAGCCTGTCGGCAATCCGATGGACTTCGTCTGGGGATTCATCGGCAAGGACGGCAAGGCTCACGGCCGCCCGGTCGGCGTGGCGATCGACCGCACCGGAGCGCTTCTGGTCGCCGACGACGTCGGCAATACGGTGTGGAGAATCAGCTACGCAGCGGCGCCCCCACCCACCAAGGCAACGTCCGCCAGGATGATCAGCTTCTAGTCGGCGTCGCCGGCATCCGGCTCCGCCGGCGGACCGGGGATCCGGTAGCCTTCCCCGAGCCATTTCAGCAGGTCGCGATCCTTGCATCCGCGAGAGCAGAAGGGCGCGTGGTCGCTCGACGGCGGCTTCCCGCAAATCGGGCAGGGCTTGTCAGCCTTTTTCGGCATAGGCTGCATGGATGGGGAGCGAAGGCTCCGCGCGCAAGGTGACCGCGCCGCCAATCTGCTTCGCAAGCTCGTCGACCCATGCCGGATTGCCCTCGATCGCCGCAATGACGGCCGGATTGGCGACGATCCGCTTCGGCCCCGGAGCGTCGAAAGCCACTCGGCGAAGGAGCGCCCGCGCTTCGAAGGCGGCGCGGTCCTGGGCCAGTTCCAGCAGCGAAACCCGCGGCCGCGGCCGGACAATCTGGAGAAAGCCGAAACCGTTGACCGCGGTTCGCTCGACCGGTTGCGGGAGCCCGTTGTCGATGGCTGCCGCAGCGGCGCTCCGTGCCTCCTTGCCCCGCGCGGTGGGCAGGTCGATACCGATGGAACCGCCGATGTCGAGCCTGCGGATCGCCTCGGCCGCCGCGCGTGCACCGGCGACCGCCAGATCCGGCGCGGGCAGGGTGCCGTCCACGTCGATCAGAATCATCGCCGGAGTGAAGAACAGGCCGAGGCTGCCGCCCCGAAAATCGATCCTGCCGCTGCGGGCTTCGTCGACCAGCGCGTCCCACCCCAGCTCCGCCAACTCGTCGCGCGGCGCCGGAAAGGCGATCTTGCGCACCGCGTGGCCCGTCGAGCGGAGCCGCTCCGCAAGCGATTGCGGCCGCCGCCGCTCGTCGCGTGTCGCCTTCGCAAGCGGTCGCTTCCATGGTTCCGGCCCGGCGAGGGCAGGGCGGGTCACTTCGATGTTGAACGCCGCGCCTTCGGTGATTTCCTTCGGGACATGAGGGAGCAGATAATCTGTCCCGGCCGCATCGCGCGCGATCCCGTTGCGTCCGCTGCTTCCGGCCTGGACGAGCCGCGCTTCAAGGATGGTCCGGGCCGGAATCGTGCCGTCCAGCTCCACGCGCGCTTCCAGGATTCGGTCCCCGTCGACCAGCGCCGCGCGGGTCTCGCCTACCCCTTTCTCGACGATCCATTCAGGCAATTGGATATCCGGCAGCCTTCAACAGATTGCGGGTCTCCGCCAGCGGGAGCCCGACCACATTCGAATAGCTTCCGGCGATGTACCGAACGTAAACTTCGCCATAGCCCTGGAGCGCATAGCCGCCGGCCTTGCCGCGCCATTCGCCATGGCCGGCGTAAAAATCGATTTCCTCGTCCGACAGCCGCTTCATCGCGATCATCGTCTCCACCAGCCGTGTGCGCAGTGGCTGATTGGGTGCCGCGAGCGCGACGCCCGTCAGAACGCGGTGCCGGCGGCCGGAGAGCAATTTCATGCAGGTGCGCAGAGTCGCCTCATCCTCGACCTTCGGGAGAATGCGTCGACCTACAGCGACGACCGTGTCGGCCCCGAGCACGAGGTCGTCCGGGTATCTCTCCGCAACGGCTCCGGCCTTCTCGCTGGCGAGGCGAAGCGCATGGTCGCGGGGAAGCTCCCCCCTGGGGACGCTTTCGTCGATGTCGGCGGGAATGATTTCGTCGGGAATGACGCCGATTCTGGCCAGCAGGTCGAGGCGCCGCGGGCTCGCCGAGGCGAGGATCAGCCGTCGCATTTACGGACGGCCCGGCGGCCCTCCGCGGCCGGGCATGAAGCGATAGGTGATCCGGCCCTTGGTGAGATCATAGGGCGTCATTTCGACTAGGACTTCGTCGCCGGTCAGCACCCGGATCCGGTTCTTGCGCATCTTTCCCGCGGTGTGGCCGAGGATTTCGTGGCCGTTCTCGAGTTTCACGCGGAACATCGCATTGGGCAGCAGCTCGACCACCTGCCCGCGCATCTCGAGAAGTTCTTCCTTGGCCAAACTCTACCTCATTTCCTCTTGAAAAAGACGCGGTGCCTTAGCGGTACGGCTGTCAAATGTGAAGGCGGGCACCCCTAGACCGTGAGGACGGTCGAGCCTGTCGTCTCGCGGGCTTCGAGCGCGCGGTGGGCTTCCGCGGCTTTCGAAAGCGGGAAGCGCTGCTTGACCTCGATCTTCACCTTGCCGGAGCGAACCACGTCGAACAGGTCGCCCGCCGCCTGCTCCAGTTCCGGCCGGGTCGCGATGTAGTGGAACAGCGTCGGGCGCGTGAGGAACAGCGACCCCTTCTGCGACAAGATCAGCGGGCTGAACGGATCGACCGGTCCCGACGCGTTGCCGAAGCTGACCATCAGTCCGCGCGGCCTGAGGCAATCGAGCGACTTCATGAAAGTGGCTTTGCCGACGGAGTCGTAGACGACCGGAAGCTTCTGGCCAGCGGTCAGCTTGTCGACCTCCTCGGCGAAATCCTGCTTCGTGTAGAGGATCGGATGAGCGCAGCCGTGGGCTCGCGCCAGTTCCGCTTTCTCTTCCGTCGAGACGGTGCCGATCACCGTCGCTCCGAGCGCGCTCGCCCACTGGCAGAGGATCAGCCCGACTCCGCCCGCGGCAGCATGGACCAGGATCATGTCGCGTTCCTTCACCGCATAGACGGCGCGAAGGAGCATCCGGGCGGTCATACCTTGGAGCATCATGGCCGCCGCTTCGTCGAAGCCGATCGCGTCGGGAAGCTTCACCAGCTTGTCCGCATCGATCAGCCGTTGCTCGGCATAGCTGCCGAGCGGGCCGGCGTAGGCGACCCGATCGCCGGGCTTCAGGCCGGTCACCCCGTCGCCCACGCGCTCGACCGTGCCGGCGCCTTCCACTCCCGGCGTGAACGGCATCTGCTGCGGGTAGAGGCCGGTGCGGTGATAGACGTCGATGAAGTTGAGCCCCGCCGCGGCCTGGCGAAGCTTCACCTGGCCCGGGCCTGGCTCTCCAACTTCGACGTCGTCCCACACGAGGACCTCGGGCCCTCCCGGCTGATGGATTCGGATCGCGTGCGGCATGGCGCCGCTTCAACGCCCGAAAGGCGCAAAAGAAAAGCCCCGCCGCGGCAGTGCCGGGCGGGGCTTCCCTCAATTGCGATGCGTTGCCTCAGGCGCCGGCGTGAGCCGCAAGCGCCGCGAGCAGGAGCAAGGCCACGATGTTCGTGATCTTGATCATCGGATTGACGGCTGGTCCCGCGGTATCCTTGTAGGGATCGCCGACGGTGTCGCCGGTCACGGCTGCCTTGTGGGCTTCGGAGCCCTTGCCGCCGTAATTGCCGTCTTCGATATATTTCTTGGCATTGTCCCAGGCTCCGCCGCCGCTCGTCATCGAGATTGCGACGAACAGGCCGGAGACGATCACTCCGAGGAGGA
Organism: Sphingomicrobium sp.; assembly: GCA_051953395.1. Classification (GTDB taxonomy): domain Bacteria; phylum Pseudomonadota; class Alphaproteobacteria; order Sphingomonadales; family Sphingomonadaceae; genus Sphingomicrobium. The sequence continues at coordinate 51,163 of JBQCIU010000003.1, read as the reverse complement.
GGGCGCCGACCGCGGCCAGGCCGTTCTCCTTGCCGCCGACCCAGCCGATGACGAAGTAGACGACGATCGGGGCGAGCACCGGAAGAAGCGACGGGATGATCATTTCCCGGATCGCGGCCTTGGTGACGAGGTCCACCGTCCGTGCGTAGTTGGGGCGAACCGAGCCATCCATAATTCCGGGATTGTCGCGGAACTGGCCACGAACTTCCTCGACGACTGCGCCACCGGCGCGGCCGACCGCGGTCATGCCCATCGCTCCGAACAAGTACGGAAGCAGCGCGCCGAGCAGCAGCCCGACGATCACATACGGGTTCGACAGGGTGAACAGCGAGTCGAGGTTGGTCGTCACGCCGATCTGATCGCCGAACTCGCGAAGGTCGGCGGTGTAGGCGCCGAACAGGACGAGCGCGGCAAGACCGGCCGAACCGATGGCATAGCCCTTGGTCACCGCCTTGGTCGTGTTGCCGACCGCGTCCAGAGCATCGGTGCGGTGGCGCACTTCATCCTCGAGGCCCGACATTTCGGCAATGCCGCCGGCATTGTCGGTCACCGGGCCATAGGCGTCGAGAGCGACGACCATGCCTGCAAGAGCAAGCATTGCCGAGGCCGCATAGGCGACGCCCAGGAAGCCGGCGAGCTGGAAGCTGGCGATGAGGCCAACGATGATCACGATCGTCGGCAGAGCCGTCGATTCGAGGCTGATCGCGAGGCCCTGGATGATGTTGGTTCCGTGGCCGGTCTGCGAAGCCTTGGCGATCGACTGGACCGGGCGATAGTTGGTGCCCGTGTAATATTCGGTGATCCAGACGATGAGCGCCGTGACCGCAAGCCCGATGAAGCTTGCCCAGACGAGGTGAAGGACCGGGAAGCTGGTTCCCGAAGTCGTCGTCACGGTCTGGCCGAGATCGCCGCCGAGCGCATACCAGGCAGCCCCGTAGATCGCCGGGATGGCGAGCAGGGTCGCGGTCCAGAAGCCCTTGTAGAGCGCGCCCATGATCGAGCCCTTGGCTCCGAGGCGAACCATGTAGGTCCCGATGATCGAGGTGATGATGCACACGCCGCCGATGAGCAGCGGAAGGGTCATCAGCGGAACGAGCAGCGCGCCCGTGCCAAGCGCGAGGGCGACCGACACCATCGTGATTCCGACGGTAACGACATAGGTCTCGAACAGGTCGGCGGCCATGCCGGCGCAGTCGCCGACATTGTCTCCGACGTTGTCGGCGATGACGGCCGGGTTGCGTGGATCGTCCTCGGGGATTCCGGCCTCGACCTTGCCGACCAGGTCGGCGCCGACGTCGGCGGCCTTGGTGAAGATGCCGCCGCCGAGACGGGCGAAGATCGAAACCAGCGACGCGCCGAGCGCCAAAGCGGTGAGCGCGGTCACCACCGGGCGGTCGTTCGGTGCATAGCCGCCCGGACCGGTGCGGTACCAGAACAGCACCGCGATCGCGAGGAGAGCCAGGCCCGCCACCAGCATTCCGGTGATGGCGCCGGCGCGGAAGGCGACGGTGAGCCCATTCTGGAGGCCCTTGCGCGCAGCCTCCGCGGTGCGGACGTTGGATCGGACCGAGATGTTCATCCCGATGAATCCGGCAGCGCCCGAAAGGATCGAGCCGACGAGGAAGGCGATCGCCGAAAGGCCGCCAAGGAAGAAGTAGATCAGAACGGCAACGACGACGCCGACGATGGCGATCGTCGTATACTGCCGGCGAAGGTAGGCGGCTGCGCCTTCCTGGATCGCTCCCGCGACCTCGACCATGCGCTGGTTGCCGGGCGACGATGCGAGCACCTGCCGGCTGGTGATGACGCCGTAAAGCACGGCGATAACGCCACAGATAATGGCGATCAGAGTGAGGTTCATGTCTTTCCCCGTTGGCGGCAAAAGCAAGAGCCGGCGTGCGGGTCGCAGCCAGCGGATTTTCGCCCTTTATGGCGGGTTAGCGCGGCTGGCAACCGCGGGGAGGGATTAGCGAAGGAGGAGGACGGCCGCAGCCATTCCGAAGGCCAGACCGCTAAAGCCGATCGTCCATTGGCGCAGTCGAAGCGCGATGCTCATAGCCAAGCCTCTTCGGTAGGGGCACGTCGCCGTCGCGGTCGTGGAGCATGAAACCGCTTCCGGCGACGAGCCGCCCGATGCAGGCGAGATTCGGCGCTCTGGGTAAAGAAAGGCTTACCGGGTCGAGATCGGCCGGGAAGGCGGCGAGTAGTGCGTAGTCGTCTCCGCCGGTCGCCGCGAACATCCGCGCCGCCCGGTCCTGGCCGCGTTCGGCGACGAACGCGCTCGACAGCGGCAGCGAATCCAGGTCGACCTCGGCGCCGCATCCGCTGGCAAGGCACAGGCGCGAAAGGTCGATGAGCAGGCCGTCCGAAATGTCCATCATCGCCGTCGCCGCGCCCGCCAGCGCACCGCCCATTTCGAGAAGCGGCACAGGCCGCCGGTAGATGTCGACCAGAGGGCCGTCCGCGGCCGGATCGTCGATCAGCTGGGAAAGGCCGAGCGCGGAGTCGCCGAGCGTCCCCGCAACCCACAAAAGGTCGCCCGCCTTCCCGCCGGACCGGCTCGGCACGGTGTCGCCCGCCCGGCCGATCGCTGTGAGGCCGTAAACCCGCGGGGCTTCGGGCTGAAGCGCGATCGTATCCCCGCCGATCAGCGATACCCCGTAGCTCTCGCAGGCCGCTTCGATGCCGTCGATGACTCCGAAATCCCAGTCCGTGTCGGACAGCGAGAAGGACAGCAATGCGGCGACCGGCTTCGCGCCTTTCGCAGCGAGATCGGAAAGGTTCACTGCGACAAGCTTCCAGCCGACGCTTGCGGGCGGATCGGTCGGGAAAAAATGAACGCCTTCGGCGACGCTGTCGTGCGTGATCACCAGGCCATCGAGCACGGCTGCATCGTCGCGAAGGTCGCGCGCGCCCGGGTGGGTGGCGATCCGCCTCAGTCGGTCGATGATCCGGGATTCAGTCATTGAAAGCGAAGCGAAGCAATCCGGTGCTCGGGTCCAAACTCGATTGCCGAGTCGCTGCGCTCCTCGCAACCGCCTTAGGAGCGGACGTCCTTTGCGATCGAGTCCAAGAGCCCGTTGACGAACCCGCTCTCGCGCTTGTCGTAAAAGGCGTGGGCGACGTCGACATATTCGGAGATGACGGAGCCGATCGGCACATCGGCGCGAGCGAGCAACTCATAGGTTCCGGCGCGAAGGATGGCGCGCATCGGGCGGTCGAGCCGCTCAAGCGTCCAGCCGGTGGCGAGCTTGCCGGCGATTGCCTTGTCGATGTCGGCCTTTCGGGCGTCGGCGCCCATCACGATGTCGTCGAAGAAATCGCGCTCCGCCTCGTGATATTGCTCGTCTTCGATGGTCGCCCCGAGCCTGTGGTCGTGGAACTCCTTGAGCAGGCGGGGAAGCGGCGTGCCTTCCATTTCCTGCTGGTAGAGCGCCTGGACGGCGGCAAGCCGGGCGGCGGAACGGGACTTCGATCGGGAGGCGGTCGTCATTTGGCGGGGCTGTAGCGGCGGCTTGCCGTCAGGGATAGCTCACCGTCATCGGAATCTCGGGAAGCGGGATGAACTCGTCATGGTCGTCGGGAGGAAGCGCGAATTCGCCAGCCCGCCACGCCCGCTTCGCCTCGTTGATCCGGTCTCGGCTGGAGGAAACGAAATTCCACCAGACGTGCCGTTCCCCGTCCATCGGCGCGCCGCCGCACAGCATCAACCGGGCGCCTTCCTTGGACTTGAGCAGCGGCTTGTGGCCTGGCGCGAGGAGGACGAGATTTTGTCGCTCGATGGCCGTCCCGCCCACGGTCGCATCGCCGTCGAGAAGGTAGAGCGCGCGTTCGTCGGCATCGGCCGGTACCTCGAATGCGGAACCCGGCGGCATGAGGATCGACGCATAGATCGTCGGGGAATGAGAGGTAGCGGGGGACGCCGCACCCCAGCCTTCGCCCATGATCAGCCGAACCTCGGTCCCGTCGACGTCGATCACCGGCAGGTCTGCAGCGGGCGTATGCTCGAAAGCCGGCGCCATCTCTTCCTTCGCTTTCGGCATCGCCAGCCAGGTCTGGATCCCGGACAGATGCGGGCCCTCCGCGCGCTCGTCATGCGGCGAACGCTCCGAATGGGTAATCCCGCGGCCTGCCGTCATCAGGTTGACCGCCCCCGGTTCGATCCGCTGGTGCGACCCGATGCTGTCGCGATGCATGATCGCGCCGGCGAACAGGAAGGTGACGGTCGACAGGTTGATGTGCGGGTGCGGGCGGACGTCGATGCCCTGCCCCGCGGACAGATGCGCGGGGCCCATCTGGTCGAAGAAGATGAATGGGCCGACCATCGTCCGCTGCTTGTGCGGAAGCGTCCGGTGCACCTTGAACCCGCCGAGGTCATGCGTGACCGGAGCGAGGGAGAGGAGGATGTCGTCGCTCATTCGCCGGGTGCCTTTGCCTTGATCGATAATGCATGGACTCGGTTGCCGACGAGCTCGCCGAGCGCGGCGTGGATCATCCGCTGCCGGTCGACGCGCGACTTGCCCGCGAAATCCGGGCTTTCGATCAACAGCGTGAAGTGACTCTCGCCCGCCGGATTGTAGCCGCCGTGGCCGCGATGTTTCTCGCTGTCGTCGATGAGCTCGACCTTCGCGCCCGGAAACGCCGAGCCGAGGCGCTGGAGCATTTCGGTTGCGACCGGTCCCGTGGAAGCGACGTCCATCGCTCCTATATAAGGGAGTTGGGAGAACGAGGAAGTCGGTGGCGTCACGCAATCCGAAAATGCACGGCAAGGTCGAGGGAGCCACGGGCCGCTGCGCGGTCCCGGGATGCCGGCGGCTGGGCGAGTACAAGGCGACTCTCCAGCCGGCGAATTTCGACGGCCCGGGCGAATACCGGCTGCTGTGCCTCGACCACGTCCGCGAGCACAATTCGAAGTATAATTATTTCGAGGGCATGAGCCCCGAAGAGATCAGCGACGCGCAGAGCCCGCTTGCCGGGTGGGAGCGGCCGAGCCGCCGCTTCGCGCATAACGGCGCCGACCCGATGCCGGCATGGAACGACTTCGCCGACCCGCTCGACGCGATCGCCGCCAACTTCCGTCGCGCCGATCGCGGGCCGCCGCAGCGTTTCACCCGCAATGAACAGCGAGCGCTCGGAATCCTCGGCCTCGGCGAGGACGTCGACCTGCACGCGGTGCGGACCAGCTATTCCCGGCTTGTCCGCCGCTTCCATCCCGACCGCAACGGCGGCGACCGAAGTCAGGAAAAGAAGCTCGGCGAAGTGATCGAGGCGTGGCAGACGCTGAAGAAAGCGAAAGCCTTCGCCTAATCCCGGTCGGGCGCTCCCAAGGGGAAGTAAGGCCGATAGGGCCGCGCCTCATCGACCACCCGCGCGATGACCGGATGGGCGAGCAGCCGGGCGCGATAGCCCGCCAGCTTCGGGCGCGTCGGCCCGATTTCCTCGACCCAGTCGGCGTAGAAGAGGGCGGGCGCCGCGGCGCAGTCGGCGAGCGTGAACGTGTCGCCAACCCCCCACTTGCTATCCGGGAGGTTCGCCTCGAGCCAGTCGTAAGCGATGTGCAGGTTCTTGCGGCCAAGTTCTGCGCCATAGGCATCGCCCTGACCCTCCGGACGCAGCGCGTGATTGACCGACGGCTGCATATTGCCCTGCACGTGAAGGTCGAAGAACCGGTCGAGGAAGCGGACCCGCCGGCCCAGCTCGCCGTCCGGAATCCAGACATTGGGTCCCGGATGATGGGCCTGCAGGTGCTCGATGATCGGCGTGGTCTCGATCACCGGTTCGCCGTCGTCGAGAAGCAAGGGAAACTTGCCGAACGGCCAGATCCGCTTGAGCTCGGCGTAAGTCTCCTCGTTCTCCGGGACCTGGCGGAATTCGAACTCGGTCCCGTCCGCGTAGAGCGGGATCAGCACTTTCCAGGTGTAGGAGGAGAATGGGTGGCCGTAGAGAGCGAGCGTCACCAGCCGCCCTCCCTGATCTTCGCGCGCCGCTCCATTTCGGCCTCGCTCGGCGGCTTCGTCTCGAAGCTGCCGGTCTCGACGTCGCCCGCCGGCTCATAGGTCGTCATCACGACGCCCGAATTGCTCACGAAATGATGGACCAGCTTCATTGTCCCTGCTTTCTCCGAACCGTCGAAGATGCTCTTGCCATGGCCGAGCAGGATCGGAAACGTCATCAGCATGAGCCGGTCGATCAGGCGCGCGGACAGCAACGAGGGATAGAGCGTGCTGCTGCCCTGGATGAGCAGATCGCGGCCTTCGCTTTTCTTCAGCTCCGCCACCGCCTCGGCCGTATCGCCCGACAAGCGATGGCTGTTCTCCCACTCCAGCGGCTCGTCCGAATGGGTCAGCACGTATTTGTTGATGCGCTGGAATTTCTCTCCGATCGGGTCGTCCTGGTTGTAGGGCCAGTAAGCCGCGAAGATGTCGTACGTCCGCTTGCCGAGCAGAAGGTCGTAATCGCCCGTGATGACGCCTTCGAACGGGCCCATGTCGGCGCCCCACAGCGGCTGCACCCAGCCACCGTGGCGAAAGTCGCTGGTGGGATCCTCCTCGCGGCCGCCCGGTGCCTGCATGACTCCGTCGAGCGAGATGAACACCGCGCCGGTGATCTTACGCATCCGCGGTCTCGCCCTTCACCGCTGCCTCGATCCTGGCGACGTCGATCTTGCCCATCGTCATCATCGCTTCGAAGGCGCGCTTGGCAGCGGCCTTGTCGGGGCTGGTGTTCGCTTCGAGCAGGACTCGCGGCGTGATTTGCCAGGAGAAGCCCCATTTGTCCTTGCACCAGCCGCAGGCGCTCTCCTGGCCGCCGTTGCCGACGATCGCATTCCAGTAGCGGTCGGTCTCTTCCTGGTCCTCGGTCACGACCATGAAGCTGACGGCCTCGTTCGGCGTGAAATTGGGGCCCCCGTTGAGGCCGACGAAGGCGCGGCCGAGCACGGTGAAGTCGACGGTCAGCTCATCGTCCTCCTTGCCGCTCGGGAAGTCGCTCGGCGCCTTCATCGCGCTGCCGACATGGCTGTCCGGGAAGACCGACGCATAGAATTCGGCGGCCTTGCGGGCTTCGCCTTTGTCATACCAGAGGCAGGTGATCATCTTGTCGGTCATCGGTCTCTCCTGTTGCGGTTGATGAGGTTCCAGCGCAGCGCGAGGGCGGTGCCGGGTCCGTGCACCGCCGCGAACAACAGGCCGGCGGTGAAGGTGAAATGGTCGACGAAGAAGCCGAACTCCATCGGATTGCCGGTCCATCGGCTCGGCCCGTGGAAGCTGAACGCGAGGAACAGGACGTAGACGATCGCCAGCACGCAAGCTTCGGTGAAGAAGGCGCCGGTCAGGAAGGCGAGCGTCAGCGCGACCTCGAAGATCGCAGCCAGCCAGGCGAGCAGATAGGGCATTGGAAATCCCGCGCCGGCAATCTCCTGAGCTGTCATCCCCATGGCGGCGAACTTGAAGCTCGCCGCCATTGCGAAGACGCTCGCGAAGATCAGCCGGGCGATCAGGATTGCGGCGGTTCTCATTTGCCGACCACGGCGAATTCGGCGCCTTGTGGATCGCGCCCGATCAGCACCCGGTCGCCGCCGGGCACTTCCTGCGGGCCGTGGATAATCGTCCCGCCGCCGCGCTCGGCCGCCGCCTTCGCCTCGTCGACGTCGGCGACCCGGAAATAGAAGCGCCAGCGGACCGGGTTCTCCGGCGCCCTCGTCATGATCGCGCCGATCATCACGTCGTTCTGCATGATGAACTGGTAGTCGCCCATGTCGCCCATCGGCATGGTATCGCCCGCGGTCCAGCCGAACTGGCCGGTGTAGAAATCGAGCGCCGCTTTCTGGTCGGACGTCGCAAGCTCGTTCCACGCGCAGCGCCCCAGCGCGTTCGGAGCGAAGACGTCGCTCTTTGCGTCGGGTTTGTCGGCCGGGGGCGTCGGCTTCATCAGGTAGAAGGGGGCGCCCTGCGGATCCGTCACCATTGCGATCCGGCCAACTTCCGGAATGTCCGACGCGGCCATGTAGACCTGACCGCCCGCCTTCTCGGTCGCCGACACGGCGGCGTCGACGTCGCGGACGTGGATATAACCGAGCCAGATCGGCTTCGCGCCGTGGCTCGCCATGTCGCTCGTCAGGCGAAGCACCCCACCGGCATTGCCGCCGTCGGCGCGGCCGATCATGCGGTAATCCATCGGCCCCGGCATCGGCTCGCCGATGTTCCAGCCGATTACCTTGTCATAGAAGGCCTTCGCCCCGTCCGGGTCGGGCGTCATCAGCTCATACCAGATGAAGTCGCCTTGCGGGTTGCCGCGGCCCTGCGTCGCGGGCGCAGCCTGGGTATCCGTGCGAACGTCGGTCATGCTCGCCTCCTTTGATTTCCTGAATTCGCCGGCCGCTCAGGCGCCGATCGGCGCCCCGGCCTGGATTGCCGGCTGCTCGGCGGTGTCGAGGACGGTATCGAACCCGCCCCAGAACATCCGCTGACCGTTGAAAGGCATGTCGCCCTGCGGCTTCAGGCTCTCGTCGGCCATGATCTTCTGCCAGGCCTCGTCCCGCGCCGCCTTGTCGGGCCATTCGATGAACGAGAAGACGACGGTCTCGCCATCTTCGGCTTTCACCGCGCGGTAGAAGTCGGTGACCTTCCCATGCTGGACGTCGTCGGCGATCGCCTCGACGACGCGGGCCGCGCCGTGCTGGCGGAACACCTTCGCCATTTTCGACGCGAGCTGCCGGTAGGCCTCGCGATTGCCCTCGGGGACCGGAACAACGAATCCGTCGACATAGCCGCCGTGCCCACTGCCTTCCTCGACGATAGCGTCGAAGCCGCCGACAACCATGCGCTTGCCGTCGAACGGCATGTCGGCGAATTGTTCGAATCGCGGGTCGCTCATCATCTTTGCGTTGGTGGCGTCGCGCGCTTCCCGCGAGGGATATTCGAACCAGGCGAAGACGACCTTCTCGTCGGGCTTCGCCTCGACCGCTTTGCGGAAGTCGGTGACCCTCCCCTCGGGAACGTCGCTGTCCCACGCCTCGACGTGGCGGACGACGCCGACGTCGCGGAGCACCTCGGCGGCATCGGCCGCATGCTTGCGGTAGGCGTCCTTGTTCGCTTCGGGAACGGGCGCAATAAATCCTTCGAAATAGGTCATGCTGCTGCTCCTTCCTGCTGGGGGATGATGACCGGTTGCGGCTCGTTGGCCGCGAACACCGCGAGCTGGTCCGCGAGGGCTCGCTTGAACGCCGGGCGCGATTCGCCGCGGTTCAGGTAGGCGGCGAGACTCGGGAACTCGGCGACCATGTCGGTGTGCCTCAACAGCCGGAGCACCGTCACCATCATCAGGTCGCCGATGGTGAAGCGGTCGCCTTCGAGCCATTGCTTGTCGCCGAGCCAGTCGGAAATCCGCCTCAGCTTGAGCCTGGCGAAATCGGCGGCGCCCGGGCGGCGAAGCTTCGCCCATTCCTCGTTGGCATAGAAGACGTCCACCAGGACGACGTTCATCAGGGCGGGTTCGACGCTGTTGACCGCAGCGTAGGTCCACTGGATCGCTCGGAACCGGCCGGCGGTATCGCTCGGCAGCAGGGCTTCGCTCTTCTCGCCGATATACTGGACGATGGCGCCGCTCTCGAAAATCTGCAGGTCGCCGTCGCGAAGGACCGGCACCTGGTCGAACGGCTGCTCCTTCAGATATTCCGGCGGCCGCTCCTGGTCGAGAAGGCGAACCTTGTAGTCGAGCCCGGCTTCCTCGAGCGCCCAACGGGCGCGCAGGTCGCGGACGACGCCTTGGGCGAATTCCGGGACCCAGCGGAAGGCGGTGATCTCGATCGAAGCGTTGGGGTTCAGCGGCATTGGATTCCCTCCTCGGTGCCGGCCCATGGCGCGAGCACGCCATACGCCTGTTTCCATGACAGTTCAGTAGTGATCTCGGCCATTGCGGCGCGCCTTGCGCTCGGATTGGCGCATTGGCGATTTCGTCCGTGCCGAGTCATTTCCCTCCTGATCCGCGACTCGATTCGCTTGTTTTTTGCGCGCTGAAGTTCTAAATTGCAACCGTGGAGTTAGAAAAAATAACTAAGACACGACAAAATGACGGAAAACGCGGGTATGACGACGCCTGCGGGCTAGCGCATGCGCTCGAATTGATCGGGGAACGCTGGGCGCTCCTGGTCATGCGGGAACTGATGTTCGGGCCGCGCCGATTCTCGGGCTTGAGGCGCGATCTGCCCGGGATCAGCGCCAACGTGCTGACCCAGCGGCTGGCCGAGCTTGAGGAGCGCGGGCTGGTCAGGCGCACGAAGCTGCCGCCGCCCGCATCGGTGCAGGTGTACGAAGCGACGGAGTGGGGCCTGGAGGCTGCGCCGATGTTGCGCGCTCTTGGCAAATGGGCCGTCCGAAGCCAGTGCCATGACCCGAGCCGGCCCGTCAGCCATGTCTCGATCATGATGTCGATGCAGACGATGTTCGATCCGGCTCTCGCCGGCGATTTCGGCGCCAGAGCTGGCTTCCGCTTCGGCGACACGACCTACACTGCGGAGATCCGGAACGGGCGCATCGACGTGAAGCGTGGCCCGGTGGAATCGTGCGACTTCACGGTCACTGCGGCGCCGGAGGCGGTGGCCGGCGTGCTCTATGGCGGCGCCCCGATCGATGCTATAAGCATCGAAGGAGACCTCGCGCTTGCGAAGCGTTTTGTGACGCTGTTCCCACTGCCGCCGAAGGTCGCCTGAGCCCACCCCACAACCCATGCCTTGAGGCTGCCTGGCCTCTGGCTTAAGGCCCGAACCGATGAACGAAATCTCCAACGTGAACCCTGAAAGCCGGAGCGAAACCGTGATGGCCGCGCCGGACCGGATGGTGAAGGTCCGCGATGCGTTCGGAGTCGATTCCGACATGGAAGTGCCGGCCTTCAGCGAGGCCGACGAGCGCGTGCCCGATCTCGACCCGAGCTACGTGTTCGACGCCAACACCACGCTCGCGATCTGCGCCGGCTTCTCGAAGAACCGGCGGGTGATGATCCAGGGCTATCACGGCACCGGCAAGTCGACTCACATCGAGCAGGTGGCGGCACGGCTCAACTGGCCGCTGATCCGGATCAATCTCGACGCGCATATCAGCCGCATCGACCTTGTCGGCCGGGACGCGATCGTTCTCAAGGACGGGCAGCAGGTCACGGAATTCCGCGAGGGGCTTCTTCCGTGGGCACTTCAGCACCCGGTGGCGCTTGTCTTCGACGAATATGATGCGGGCCGACCCGACGTGATGTTCGTGATCCAGCGAGTCCTGGAGGCGGAAGGCAAGCTCACCCTTCTCGACCAGAACCGGGTGATCCGTCCAAACCCCTGGTTCCGGCTGTTCGCGACGACGAACACCATCGGTCTTGGCGATACGACCGGGCTTTATCACGGCACCCAGGCGATCAACCAGGGCCAGATGGACCGCTGGAACATCGTCAGCACGCTCAATTACCTGCCCGCCGCGGTGGAGGCGCAGATCGTGCTCGCCAAGTCCGGCGAATATGACAATCCCGACGGCAAGGTTGCGGTCGAGAAGATGATCAAGGTCGCGGATTTGTCGCGCCAGGGCTTCATCAACGGCGACATTTCCACCGTGATGAGCCCGCGCACCGTGATCAGTTGGGCGCAGAACGCGCTGATCTTCGGGGACGTCGGCTTCGCCTTCCGCGTGTCGTTCCTCAACAAGTGCGACGAGGCGGAGCGGCCGATCGTCGCCGAATATTACCAGCGGGTCTTCGGCAGCGACCTTCCTGAAAGCGTCGTCGGCGCGGCCTGACATGGCCGAGCGAATCGATCTCTTTCGGCGCGCGCTCGCGGGGGCGGCGCGGGCGATCGCCAAGGATCCGGAAATCGACGTCGTCTTCGCGTCCGAGACCGCGACTCCGGCGGGCCGGGCGGCGCGAGTCCCATCGCCGGGGCCGGGGCTGGAGCCCAGGCTGGTCGCCGAAGCCCGCGGCGCTGCGGATTCGGCGGCGCTGAGGCTCCGCTACCACGACGTGCGGCTGCATTCGTCGCTCGCGCCCGCCGATCCCGAAGCGCGGGCGGTGTTCGATGCGCTCGAGACCGCGCGCGTGGAGGCGCTCGGCGCCCGCGCGATGAGCGGCGTTCGCGCCAACCTCGCCGAGCTCGCCGACGCGCGAGTCCGAACCGATGCCATCGTCCGGGCGCGCAATGCCGAGGAAGTGCCGTTGGCAACGGCGGTCGGCCTGATCGCCCGCGAGCGGCTGACCGGCGATGCGCCTCCCAAGGCGGCAAGGGCCGGTCTGAAGCTCGTAGAGCCGTGGATCGAGGACAAGGCGTCGGCCGATCTCGATTCGCTTGCGCTCACCCTCGACGACCAGGCTGCGTTCGCCCGGCTGTCGCGCCAGCTGCTCGAGGATCTGGAGCTCGCCGCCGCTCCCGAAGAGAGCGCCGACGATGCGGAGGAGAGCGGCGACGAGGAGGGCGACGAAGCCGCCGGCGACGAAGGCGAGGACGAAGGCGAGTCTGTGCCTCAGGAAGGCGACGCCGAAATGCGCGCCGAGCAGGCCGAGGACAGCTCCGACGAAAGCGAGACGGTCGAGGATTACGAATCGAGCGACGAAGATCTGGCCGACGGGGAGGAGACCAGCGACAGCGGCCAACCTGGACAGGCGCGGCGCAACTGGGAGCTTTCGCCTCCCACCGACTACAAGACCTTCACCACGCGGTTCGACGAGATCGTCGAAGCCGACGAGCTGTGCGACGAAGCGGAGCTCAATCGCCTGCGCGCCTATCTCGACCAGCAGATCGGCGGGCTTCAGGGAGTGGTCACCAAGCTCGCCAACCGGCTGCAGCGCCGGCTGATGGCGCAGCAGGCGCGCAGCTGGGACTTCGACCAGGAGGAAGGGCTTCTCGACGCTGCCCGCCTGGCGCGCGTCGTCGTCAATCCGCGCCATGCTCTGTCGTTCAAGATCGAGCGCGAGACCGAGTTCAAGGACACGGTGGTCTCGCTGCTGATCGACAATTCAGGCTCGATGCGCGGCCGCCCGATCGCGATCGCGGCGATTTGCGGCGACATCCTCGCGCGGACTCTGGAGCGCTGCGGGGTCGCTACGGAGATCCTCGGCTTCACCACCCGCGCATGGAAGGGCGGGCAGAGCCGCGAGACCTGGCTCGCCGACGGTCGCCCGCCGCACCCGGGGCGCCTCAACGACCTCCGCCACATCGTCTACAAGAAGGCCGGCGAACCGTATCGCCGAGCGCGTCGCAACCTTGGGCTGATGATGCGCGAGGGCCTGCTCAAGGAAAATATCGACGGCGAAGCTTTGCTCTGGGCGCACCAGCGGCTGCTTGCCCGGCCCGAGGAGCGCCGCATCCTGATGGTGATCTCCGACGGTGCTCCGGTCGATGATTCGACCGCTTCGGCGAATGGCGGGACCTATCTGGAGCGGCACCTTCGCCAGGTGATCGCCTGGATCGAACAGAAATCGTCGGTCGAGCTCGTCGCCATCGGGATCGGCCACGACGTGACCCGTTACTACGACCGGGCGGTGACGATCATGGATGCCGAGCAGCTGGGCGGGGCGATGATCGAGCAGCTCGCAAGGCTGTTCGAGACGCCGTGAATCAAATGAGCCCGGCACGATCTCTCGCGCCGGGCTCACCCTCGATAAGCGACACGAGGGACACTTGCGGCATCGCTGCCGCGCCATGGCGGCAGGGAGAAAGGGGGAAACCCTGCCACGTGGCAGGACATATGCCCGAGTCGCGGCAAACGGGCGCTGAACTGCCTTTGCAGCCAGCGTTCAGCTAATCGGCAATCAGCTTTGGCTTAAGCCGCTGCTTCCGCTTGCTTTTTGGCGATCTCGCGCTTCAGCTTGCGGGCCTTGAGCGACAGCTTCTCGTCCGAGGTCTTGAGCAGCCAGTTGTCGAGGCCGCCGACATGCTCGACCGAGCGCAGGCCGTGCGTCGACACGCGCAGCTTCACGCTCCGCTCGAGCGAGTCGGAAATCAGCGTGACGTCCTGCAGGTTGGGCAGGAACACCCGCTTGGTCTTGTTGTTGGCGTGGGAAACATTGTTGCCCACCTGCCGGCCCTTGCCGGTCAGCTCGCAAACGCGCGACATGGTCTGATCCTGATTTTTGCCGGGCCATATGGCCCCGAAATGCGGTGTGCCCGTTACCCTCTGCTCCTGCGCTCGTCAATGCGCGGCAGAAACTTCCGGGCGTGCTCCTGCGTTTGCCCTTTTCCTGAAACGACGGAATTGCACAACGGCGACATGCGCGCAGTCCTGCTAATCCTGATCCTGGTGGTGATCGCCTTCATCATCGCGATCGCAACCGGCTTCCTCCATATCAGCCAGACCCGGACCGCCGCCGCGCCCGACGTCAGCGTCAACCGCACAGGGGTGAGCGCCAGCGGCGGCCGCACGCCCGCCTTCGACGTGGAAACCGGTTCTGTCTCGGTCGGAACGAAGCAGCGCCAGGTCGCGGTGCCCAGCCTGCAGGTGAATCCGCCCGCCGAGGCGAACCAGCAGGACCAGAACGTCACCAACACTGCCGGCTGATCGCGGCGCCGATGACAGTGCGCGGACGCCGCGCTACGCGGTCGCAATGGCATTCCCGCTTCCTTCGCCCATGCGCCGAGCGCTCGATCTAGCCGCCGAGGCTGCAGCGGCCGGAGAGGTCCCGGTTGGCGCTGTGGTCACTCGAGGCGACGCCATTGTCGCGGAGGCGAGGAACGCCATGCGCGGCTCCCTCGACCCGACGGCCCATGCCGAAATCGTCGCCATTCGCGCCGCCGCCGAAGCGCTTGGGCAGCCCCGGCTCGACGGCTGCACCTTGTGGGTGACTCTGGAGCCCTGCGCGATGTGCGCTGCAGCCGCCTCGATCGCTCGTCTCGACGCGATCCGCTACGGCGCCGAGGATCCGAAGGGCGGTGGAGTCGCCCATGGCGCGCGCATCTTCGCTCAGCCGACCTGCCATCATCGTCCCGACGTGCTCGCCGGAATCGGCGAAGGCGAATCCGCGGCTATGCTGAAGCGGTTTTTCGAGGAGCGGCGGAGCTGACTGCGCGCCCCCGCTTGCTGCAGCGTGCGTTTGCGGGCAAGAACTCGCCGCCGCCATGAGCGACCATCTCTCCCCATTCCCGTGGATCGACGTCGTCGTCATCCTGGCGCTGATCGTCCTCAACGCGGTTCTGGCGATGAGCGAGATGGCGATCGTCTCCTCACGCGAGGCGCGGCTGAAGGCGATGGCGCGGAACGGCAGCGGCGGAGCGCAATGCGCGCTCGATCTCGCTTCCGATCCTGGGCGGTTCCTGTCGACCGTCCAGACCGGGATCACGCTGATCGCGATCATCGCCGGCGCCTATTCCGGAGCGAGCCTTGGCGAACCCACCGCCGAACGGCTTCACGCATTTGCCGGAATCGAACCGGATACCGCGCGGAAGGTCGGGTTCGGACTCGTCATCGTTCTCGTCACCTACGTTTCGCTCGTCATCGGAGAGCTGGTGCCGAAGCAGCTTGCGCTGCGCTCGCCGGAGCCGATCGCGGCCATCATCTCGCGACCGATGCGCTGGCTGTCCCGGGCCGCGGCGCCGTTCGTCTGGGTGCTCGACCGCACCAGCGCGCTGGTGTTCAAGATGCTCG
This sequence comes from Sphingomicrobium sp., assembly GCA_051953395.1. Classification (GTDB taxonomy): domain Bacteria; phylum Pseudomonadota; class Alphaproteobacteria; order Sphingomonadales; family Sphingomonadaceae; genus Sphingomicrobium. The sequence continues at coordinate 35,558 of JBQCIU010000003.1, read as the reverse complement.
GCCTCAACCGCGAATCCGAAAAGGCGGTGACGGCCGAGGAGCTTCACCTGGTCGTTGCAGAGGCGAAGACCGCGGGAGTCCTGGAGGAAAGCGAGCGGGCGATCATCTCCGGAGTCGTACGGCTTGCGGACCGGCCGGTTCGCGAGGTGATGACCCCGCGCACGGACGTCGACTGGATCGACATCTCGGCTTCCGGAAGCGCCCTGCGAAAGGCGCTGAAGGCGACGCCGCACAGCCGAATCCCGGTTGCGAACGGATCGGTCGACGACATCGTCGGAGTCGTCCAGGTGCGCGACCTGCTCGAAGCATCGCTCGACAAGAAGCCGCTGGACCTTCACCGGCTGGCGCGCCCGGCGCCCGTGATCCCCGATCTCATGGACGCGATGGACGCGCTCGTGGTGCTCCGCTCGGCGGAGGTGCCGCTCGCGCTGGTCCACGACGAATATGGCCATTTCGACGGCATCGTCACGGCCGGCAGCATCATCGCGGCACTTGCCGGAGCCTTCCGCCACGACATTGTCGAGGGAGAGGAGCCCGACATCGTCGAGCGCGACGACGGAAGCTATCTGCTGTCAGGCGCGGCCAGCGCCGACGTGCTTTCCGACCGACTCGGCATCCAGCTTCCGCAGGACCGCGATTTCTCGACCGTCGCCGGCTTCGCCCTCGAGGTGCTCAAGCATCTGCCGGAGACGGGCGAGAAATTCACCCACGACCGCTGGACGTTCGAGATCGTCGACATGGACGGCCGCAAGATCGACAAGCTCATCGCGGCGCAGAAGAAGCGCGCCCGAAAGGAGCCGCAGCCGGTACCGGAGCAGGGCTCCTAGAGCTTGCCGAACCGCTGCTCGAAGCCGTCTTCGTCACCACGCGCGAGGTAATCGGCCTGAAGCGGGACCTGGTCGCGTTCGAGGCGGCCCTTGAAGGCGCCGAGATGCTGGTCGAGCCGGTCGAGATCGCCCTCGCTGAGCTTCGCGAGTTGCTCGAACCGGGTGATCCCGAGATCGTTGAGCAGCCTGGCGAACTTCGGCCCGACCCCCTTGAGCAGCGTGAGATCGTCCGGCGGGCCCGACGCCCCCGGCAGATTCTCATGCACCGGGGCGCCGATGATCTCGCCGCTGACATCTCCGACGGCTGCTGCCGCCTCGGCCGCGATTCCGCGCCCTTCATGCTCGCGCTGCCGCTGCATGTGCGGGCGCGACGGGGCTTCGTCGCGGGTCAGCTGAACCCGCTGCCTGGGCCGGAGGAGGACCAGCGCGACGATCACGAGAATAACGACCGCGACGAGGATCGCGGGCCAATATGCGTTCAGGACATCCATTCGATCACCATTTCCACTGCGCGTTGTAGCGGCGCCTCAACTCGATCAGATAAGCGAGAAGAAGGCCGGCGAGGAAGCCCAGGACGGACACGATTTCCGCCTCGGCCAACAAGGGTATGCCTCCGGAGTTCGTCCAGGTCGCTTTGCTGACGCCCGGCAGGTCGCTCAGGATCAGGACCAGCTGTGAACTCTGGAAATCGTCCGCCTGGCCGGAAAGCATCAGCCGGCGGGTCAGCGGACCGTGGTGAAGGTGCGCGGTCACCTGGGTCATCTCGTAATTGACGAGCGTCTCCCGCGCCGAGGCTTCGACGCTTTGGCTGAAACGGTCCGCGGCTCCGATCGGCCCGTGCCAAAGCGCCGTGGCTCCCAACCCGAGCGCCACCGCGACAGCCCAGGCCCACCTGCGCTTCCGCCGGAAGCCGATGACCCCGCCAACCAGCCCAACGACGAGCCCGAAGCCGAAGACCGGCCAGAAATAGGTCCACAGCGGGCTCATGCGGATTCCCGCTCGACTTCGCGCCAGCCGATATCGCGGCGGTGGAATCCGTCGGCGAAGTCGATCTGGTCGACCGCCCGATAGGCGCGCGCCCGGGCGTTGGCGAACGTGTCGGCTGTCGCCGTCACCGCGAGCACCCGGCCGCCCTTGGCCACCAGCCCGCCATCACGCTCGGCCGTACCCGCCTGGAAGACGGTGACGCCCTCCACCTGTTCGGCGGCTTCGAGGTCGCGGATGGGGCCGCCGCTGACCGGAGTGCCCGGATAGCCGCGCGCCGCGACGATCACCGTCACCGCATAATCGGCCGACAGCCACGGCTTGATCTCGGCGAGCCTGCCGTTTGCAACAGCCATCAGCAGCTCGGCGAAGTCGCCTTCGACACGCGGCATGATCGCCTCGCACTCCGGGTCTCCGAAGCGGACGTTATATTCGATCAGCTTGGGGCCGGCGGCGGTGAGCATGAGCCCCGCATAAAGCACGCCGGAGAAGGGCGTTCCCGCATCGGCCAGCGCGCGCGCCGTCGGCAAGACGATCTCCTCCATCGTCCGCCGCTCGAGCTCGGGCGTCAGCACCGGCGCCGGCGTATAGGCGCCCATGCCGCCGGTGTTCGGCCCCGTGTCGCCTTCGCCGACGCGCTTGTGGTCCTGTGCAGTGGCGAACAGCACCGCCTGATCGCCATCCACCAGCGCGAACAGGCTCGCTTCCTCGCCTTCCAGGAATTCCTCGATCACGAGCGGCGAATCGCCGGCATCGGCGATTGCCTGCTCAGCCTCGGAGCGCGTCATGGCGACGGTCACGCCCTTTCCCGCCGCGAGCCCGTCGGCCTTGATCACGACAGGGATCCCGAAGCGGTCGAGCGCGGCCATTGCTTCGGCGGCATTGCCGGTCCGGACATAGCCCGCGGTCGGGATCCCGTTCGCCTCGCACAGGTCTTTCGTGAAGCCCTTCGAGCCTTCGAGCTGCGCTGCCGCCGCATTGGGGCCGAACACTGCAAATCCAGCCTCGCGGAGCGAATCGCCGACGCCGGCGACGAGCGGCGCTTCCGGCCCGATCACGACCAGGTCGATCGATCGCTCCCGGGCCAGGTCGACCACGGCTCGCGCGTCGCAGGGATCGATTGCAACGCATTCCGCCCAGCGCGCGATTCCCGGATTGCCCGGCGCGGCGACAAGCGTTTCGCAGCTCGGCGATTGCCTCAGCCGCCATGCAAGCGCATCTTCCCGACCGCCCGAACCAAGGAGAAGTATTTTCAAGTGGACCTTCCTGACGACACGCGCTCCGGCCTGTTAGCCAACGTGCCGCCCGGCGACAATTCGCCGGCGCTCAGCGTCGGCGAGCTCGCGGGATCGCTCAAGCGGCTGATCGAAAGCGAATTCGGCCAGGTTCGGGTCCGCGGCGAGATTTCAGGGTTCAAGCGCCACAGCTCCGGCCACTGCTATTTCTCGATGAAGGACGAGACCGCCTGCATCGATGCTGTGATCTGGCGGGGAAGCGCCAATTCGCTCGCCTTCCGCCCCGAGGATGGCGCGGAGGTCATCGCGACCGGGAAGATGACGACCTACGCCGGCCGGTCGAAATACCAGCTGGTCGTGGAGCGGCTGGAGCTCGCCGGCGAAGGCGCGCTGATGGCGCTTCTCGAACGGCGCAAGAAGGCGCTGGCGGCCGAGGGCCTGTTCGACGAGAGCCGGAAGCGCCGGCTGCCGTTTCTTCCGAAGGTGATCGGCGTGGTGACGTCGCCGACCGGCGCGGTCATTCGCGACATTCTCCACCGGCTGGAGGACCGCTGCCCGACGCAGGTCCTGCTGTGGCCGGTGCCGGTTCAGGGCGAGGGCGCTTCGGCAAGGATCGCCGCGGCCATTCGCGGCTTCTCGGACATAGAGGCGGGTGGCCCGGTTCCGCGTCCCGACCTGCTGATCGTCGCTCGCGGCGGCGGTTCGATCGAAGACCTTTGGGCGTTCAACGAGGAAGAGGTGGTTCGCGCCGCCGCCGAATGCACCATCCCGCTGATCTCGGCAGTCGGCCATGAAACCGACACGACGCTGATCGACCATGCTTCGGATCGGCGCGCGCCGACCCCCACCGCGGCTGCGGAAATTGCGGTGCCGGTCAGGGCAGAGCTGTTCGCGTTCGTCGATGAGCTTGGACGGCGTTCGGCGAATTGCCTGTCGCGCATGGCCGATCGCGCTCGGGAGCGGCTCGAGCTGACGGTCTGCCGCTGGCCCGAGCCGGACTCGCTGTTCGCGCCGGCAGTGCAGCGGCTCGACGAGGTCGGCGAGCGGCTTCCAAGGGCGCTGTCCTCGCGTGCGGGTAATGCGCGCGCGGACTTGAACGAAGTTGCGCCGCGCCTTCGCTCGCAGCTCCTTCTCGATCGCGTCGAGCGAGCCTCCGAGAGGCTGGATTCGCTGTGGAGGATGGCGGAGCTCGTGCATCCCGACCGGCCGCTTTCGCGCGGCTTCGTCCGCGTCACCGACCGAAGCGGAAGGACTCTCGGCCGGGCAGCCGACGCGATCGCGGCCAGGCTTCTGACCCTGAACTTCGGCGACGGGCAGGTCGCTGCGGCGACGGATTCAGCGGGCGCTCCGGTTGAGCGCAAGCGCCGCCCTTCCTATGTAGCTCCGCAGCCGGGACTGTTCGATCAGGGCTCGGACTGAAGGAGGCGACAGGCGATGTTGATGAGCGGAAGCGGAGCGCCGGCTCGAGTGCGCTACCTGCCGGGGACATTCCGGGTGCTCAGCAATGGCGACCATGTGGTCTGCGCCGTGACCGGCGCCCGAATCGCTCTCAACGATCTCAAATATTGGAGCGTCGAGCGCCAGGAACCCTATGTCGACGCCGAAGCCAGCCTGAAGGCCGAGCAACGCGCCGGCAACCTGTAGGCGTCAGCCGACCCGCTTCACCTTGATCCCGCTCTGGCCGGGGATGCTCAGCCAGAAGGTGCCGAGCGATCCGCGCTTCACGATGACCTTCTTTCCCGGCCTTGGGTCGAGGCCCGGATAATCGTCGGTCTGGCTCCATACCGATCCGTCGGCGAGGGTAATCAGAAGGCTTCCGTCGGGATTGTGGCTCGCGCTCCTGATGGTGCTGTCGATCTGCTTCACCTCGTCGTCGCCGCCGCCGAACAGACCGCCGAAATCCGGGATCGAGAAGCCGAACAGCGAACGTTTGGCAGCGCGCGCCTTTTCGCGATCGACGAAGACCAGGTTCTTCGCCTGGATGGCGTCCGCCATCGCCGCGGTTTCGCGATCGAAGCAGGCGAGCCGCTGGTCGGCGGCCGCAATCGAGCGGCAGGCCATCAAGCGCTGGACCTGCGCCGGGTTGCCGGTTGCGACCGGCCCGGAGGCGTCAGCCGTCCCCGCTACAATGAGCGCGCAAGCGCCCGCGACAACTGGAAATTTGCCCATCTCATCCCTCGCCGATCGACGCTCGCCACACTAGGCCGGGCCCGGCAATCGCGGCAAGAGGGGCGCTGTTGCAAATTTGATACAGCGCTTTGACAACTTCACCCCGCATGGCCGCCAAGCGTTGCCAGCGGCTTGGCCCTTAACTTATCAACCGGGGCAGTTCGGCAGTTTTTGCGCTGTCGCGCCATGGCGGTCGTGCCTCGGTGGCACGGCCCTATAAGGGGATGGATTTTATGAAGCTCGATTTCCGTCAGCGTCTTCTCGCAACGACGCTTCTCGTCGGCGCCAGCGCGGTCGCCACGCCTGCTTTTGCGCAGGACACGAATCCGAACACGAACCCGCCCGACACGAGCGCGGTTCCGACGATTCCGCAGACCACTGCTCCGGTCGAGGGCACTCCGGTTCCGACCACGTCGGCCACCGGTGAGACGGTCAAGCGCAGCCAGGACATCATCGTCACCGGTTCGCGTATTCCTCAGCCGAACCTCGAATCGGCCAGCCCGGTCACCGTCGTGACCAGCCAGGAAGTGAAGGTTTCCGGTACGACCCGTACGGAAGACCTGATCAACTCGCTGCCGCAGGTGTTCGCGACCCAGGGTTCGAACATCTCGAACGGCGCGAGCGGAACGGCCACCATCGACCTTCGCGGCCTCAGCTCGAAGCGCAGCCTCGTGCTGGTCAACGGCAAGCGCCTGCAGGCCGGTGACACCGGCAACCCGGTTGCGGACATCAACTTCGTCCCGGCCGTGATGATCAAGCGCGTCGACGTTCTGACGGGCGGTGCATCGTCGGTGTACGGTGCGGACGCGGTCGCCGGCGTCGTCAACTTCATCATGGACACGACCTTCACCGGCTTCCGCATCGACGGCCAGGCCAGCGTGTTCAACCACCACAACAGCGCTGCCGACGACATCATCGCAGCGAACACCGATCGTGGGTTCCTGCCGCCGCGTGGCTGGAGCACCAACGGTGGCGCCCAGGACATCTCGGGCATGTTCGGTGCGTCGTTCGACGACGGCCGCGGCCACGTCACGGCTTATGCGACCTACCGCACCCAGGATCCGGTGCTTCAGTCGAGCCGCGACTATTCGTTCTGCGCTCTCACCGGTCGCACCCAGAACGCGATCAATGCCAGCGCCAACAAGCGCCACTTCAACTGCTCGGGCTCGCTGACCTCGGCGACGGGTACCTTCCTGCAGTACGATCCGAACCAGAACTATCGGTTCATCGACGTCTTCCAGGTCCAGGGCAACGGGTTCGCCGACGGTTACACGGCGTTCAACTTCAACCCGTACAACTACTTCCAGCGGCCTGACGAACGCTACAACTTCGGCGCGTTCGCGGACTATGAGATCAGCCCGGCCTTCAAGCCGTACATGGAACTCATGTTCATGGACGACCGCTCGGATGCGCAGATCGCGCCGTCGGGTGACTTCGGCAACACCAACCGCATCGCCTGCGACAACGCCCTGCTCACCGCGGCGCAGCGTGACCGTCTGTGCGGCACCTACACCAGCGGTGGTGTCGTGTTCGACCCGACCTTCAGCGACTCGCTGAACGGCATGGCGAACGTCCAGCAGACGTTCACCTACATCCTTCGCCGTAACGTCGAAGGTGGTGGCCGTGACGACGATATCCGCCACACCGACTACCGCCTGGTCGGCGGTATGCGCGGCGACGCCGCCCGCGGCATCTCCTACGACGCCTACTACCAGTTCGGCCGTACGCTTCGTAACGAGACCTACTTCAACGACTTCTCGGTCACTCGTCTCGGCCGCGCGATCGACGCGATTGCGGTCGATCCGACCACCGGTCTTGAAGTTGCTCCGGGAACCCCGGGTGCGGAGATCATGTGCCGCGCTGCCTACACCGGCATCGACACGGACTGCGTCCCGTACAACATCTTCCAGGCTGGCGCGGTCAACCTGGACGCTCTGAACTACCTCCAGACGCCGGGCTTCCAGCGCGGTGAGATCCACGAGACGATCGCTCACGCGGACTTCACCATCAACGGCGACGAATATGGATGGCGGATGCCGTGGGCCGAAACCGGAATCGGCATCAACGTCGGTGCCGAGTACCGCAAGGAAAGCCTCGACTTCAAAGTCGACCAGGCCTTCTCCACCGGCGACCTCGCCGGCCAGGGCGGTCCGACCCCGCCGGTTCAGGGTCAGTTCGACGTCCGCGAGCTGTTCGGCGAAGTCCAGATCCCGATCGTGGAGCACAACTTCATCGACGACTTCTCGATCACCGGTGGCTATCGCTACTCGAACTACCACGTCGCCGGAAACAGCTTCAACACGGACACCTACAAGCTGCAGGCTGAGTTGGCGCCGATCCCGGACATCCGGTTCCGCGGCAGCTACAACCGGGCGGTTCGTGCGCCGAACATCGTCGAGCTGTTCTTCCCGCAGTCGCTTGGTCTGTCGGGCTCGGTCGATCCGTGCGCGACTGCCGCTCCGCTCGCCACCCTGGCTCAGTGCCAGCTGTCGGGCGTCTCCGCTGCTCAGTACGGCTTCATCTCGAAGAACCCGGCCAACCAGTACAACGGCCTCTTCGGTGGTAACCCGAACCTGACCCCGGAAAAGGCGGACACCTGGACTGCCGGTGTCGTCATTCAGCCGCGGTTCGTTCCGGGCCTCGCGCTGACTGCCGACTACTTCAACATCAAGGTGAAGAACCTGATCGGTACCTCGAGCTTCAGCAGCGTTCTGAACGCCTGCATGGGCTTGGGTGGCGAGACGGCCGATCCGACGCAGTGCCTCCTGATCCACCGCAACACCGCGACCGGATCGCTGTGGCAGGGCGCTGACCTCGACACGGCTGGCTACGTGATCCTCACGAACCAGAACTTCGAGGGTACGGGCCTGTTCACGAAGGGCTTCGACTTCCAGGGCAACTACTCGCGTCGTCTCGGCGGCGTCGGCACCCTGAACGTCGCCTTCGTCGGCACCTTGGTCACCAAGCTGGGCACCCCGACGGACAGCCGTCCGGGCACCTTCGCAAGCTCGACTCCGAGCCCGAAGTGGAGGCACACCCTCCGCGTCGGTCTGACGATGCCGAACGGCCTGGGTATCTCGACCCGTTGGCGGCACTTCTCGGGCGTGAACTGCAACCCGGCGCTTGACACCGGTTGCGGCTCGGTGGCGAACCCGATCCCGGGCAACCTCCGCCTGAGCGCGGCAGACTTCTTCGATCTGTCGTTCACCGCTCGTCTGGCCCAGCGCCTCAACCTGCGCATCGGTGCGAACAACATTTTCGACACCGATCCGCCGCTCGCTGGCAGCCAGGCCGTTCCGGCCGGCTTCGGCAACGGCAACACCTACCCGCAGGTTTACGACGCTCTGGGTCGCTACCTGTTCGCGGGCTTCACGGTCGACTTCTAAGTCCCCGCGAAGAAACAAAGATTGCGGCGGGTCTCCTCGGAGGCCCGCCGTTTTCTTTTGGGCCTGATTGATTTTGCATCGCTGCTCGGCACAATCGGCTCATGACCACGGCTTCGGCACTGGAATCGCAGGCGGACAAGGCGGCAGCGGCGGGAGACCTGCGCGGCGCCTGCCGCTCGCTCGAGCAGGCGACTGCCTCCGGCGACGCCACGCTCGACCTGTGGATGAAGCTCAGTGCGGTGCGACGAGCTCTGGGCGATCTCCAGGGCGCGATCGACGCGCTCGACCGGGGACTGGCGCTCTCCCCGCTCGACTTTTCCGGACTGCTGGCACGCGCCCTGCTGCTCGAGCGGATGGGCCACCCGCAATCAGGCGCGGCGTTCAGCAAGGCCGTCGCCCAGCTTCCTCCCGGCGAGGACGTGCCGCCGGCGATGGCCGGTCCCGTGGAACATGCGAAGCTCCGTGCGACGGAGCACAAGGCCGCGGTCGAGAAGAGGTTGCTCGACAGCCTCCCGGCCGATCTTTCGCCGGCGCAGAGAGCGAAGCTGGAGCGGTTCGCCTCCAACACCGCGCGCCGCACCCGGCATTTCCACCAGGAGCCGACCAGCTTTCATTTCCCGGAGATGCCGGAAATCGAATTCCACGACCCGGCGCAGTTCCCCGGCATTCGAGAACTCGAAGCGGCGACCGACGAAATCCGGGCGGAATATGAAGCGCTCGTGAAGCTCAAGACCGCCGAGCTCGTGCCCTACAGCCAGTATCCGGATCACGTCCCGCTGGCCCAGTGGAAGGAGCTGAACAACAATCGCGACTGGACGGCCATTCACCTGCTCCAGAACGGCGAACGCGTCGAGGCGAACGCGAGGCATTGTCCCAGGACCCTGGAGTTGCTCTCGAAGCTCCCGCAGCCTGATATTCCCGCCGCTTCGCCCAACGCGATGTTCTCGCTCCTGGCGCCGCATACGCACATCCCGCCGCACACCGGCGTCGCCAACGTTCGCCTGGTTTCGCACCTCGCGCTCATCGTGCCGGATGGCTGCGGTTTCCGGGTCGGCGGAACGACCATCGAATGGCAGGTCGGCAAGACCATCGTCTTCGACGACACGATCGAGCACGAAGCCTGGAACGACAGCGACCAGCTCCGCGTCGTGCTCATCTTCGACCTGTGGGCACCGGCGCTCGATCCGGCCGAGCGGGAAGCCGCGGCGAGGCTGATCTCTTCTGCCGGTGTGAGCTTCAAGGGCGCCTGACCCGGCCGCCCCTCACTTGATTTACCTTCGGGCTCCGGCGAATAGTCCTCCGCCGGGCGCTCGAGCGCCCCTCAGAGCTGGTCCGTTCCAATGAAGCGCTTTTCGAAGCCGCTGTTGCGGCTCCCGATAAATTTCTCCGCCGACCGGCTGGCGGAAGAAGTTCGCGCGCTCCCCGAATCCGCGTGGGTTGGGCATCCGATGCGGTTCAACGGCAATACCGCCGTCCGGCTGATCACCGAGGGCGGTCAGCCAACCGACATCATCGAAGGCGAAATGGCGCCGACCGAATATCTGCTGGCCTGCCCCTATGTCATGCAGGCGATGGCGGCGATCGGCTGCGTCTGGGGACGTAGCCGCTTCATGGGCCTTGCTGCGGGCGCCGAGGTGCCCGTCCATATCGACAGCCATTATTACTGGCGGACCCACATCCGGATCCACATCCCGGTGATCACCAATCCGGGAGTGTCGTTCACCTGCGGCGGCGAAACCGTCCACATGGCGCCGGGCGAATGCTGGGTGTTCGATTCCTTCCGCAAGCACGAAGTCCATAACCGCGGGACGGAGAAGCGCGTTCACCTGGTGCTCGACACGGTCGGCGGCGGCCGGATTCACGACCTGATCGATGCTGCCGAAGCGGGGGCGAATGCAGCGGAGTCGCCGATCCTGGAGCCGCGAGACGGGGCGCCAACGGCTCTGACCTTCGAGCGGGTCAATGTCCCGGTCATCATGTCGCCATGGGAGATCCGCTGCCACGCGGATTTCATCCTCGGCGGCGCGACCCCGGGGCCGGCGCTCGATCGGGTGCGCAAGCGCATCGACCGCTTCGGCGACGATTGGGCGGCGCTGTGGGCACGATTCGGCGAGGACGAGCGCGCCGCCGGCGCCTATGTCCCGCTGCTGGTCCAGGCGCAGCGCGATCTCGCCGGACTCGGGGCCAACGCCATTCTTCTCGGCAATGGCGTGTCGGTGCTGCACATGTTCGAAAGGCTGATCGCCGAAGCCGCGGTCAAGGCGACCCGGCGCCGCCCCGGCCAGCAATCGGCGTCGCCGGCGCTCGACAAAGCGCTGTAGAAAGCCGCGACCGACCCGCATGATCATTTCCGAGCTTCACAAGTTCATCTTCGTCGCGATTCCGAAGACCGGCACGCACTCGGTCAGACAAGCGCTTCGAAGGCACATGGGCGATGCGGATATCGAGCAGGTGCGGCTCTTCGGAGAGAAGAAGTTCCCGATTCCGGAGCTGGCAAAGCTGCAGCACGGCCACATCAGCCTCCAGCAGCTTCGCCCCTTCATCGACCCCGAGAAGTTCGAAACCTTCTTCAAGTTCGCGTTCGTCCGCAATCCGTTCGACCGCTTCGTCTCCTATTGCGCCTTCATGACCCGCGAGGGCGGCGAATTCTCACGCAACCCAACGGCCGTGATGCGCCACGTGCTGTTCACCCTGCGGCCCTTCCAGCACATCCTTTTCCAGCCGCAGAGCAGCTTCGTCACGTCGCCGGACGGCGATCTTCTTGCCGACGACATCGGGCGGGTAGAAGACATGCAGGGCTCGTTCGACCGCATCTGTGATAGGATCGGCATTCCGCGCGAGGAGCTGGAGAAGTCGAACGTGTCGAAGCGAGGCGACTACCGCCAATATTACGATGCCCAACTGCGCGATTCGATCGCGAAGCTCTACGCCCGCGACCTCGAGCTGTTCGGCTATGATTTCTGAAGCGCGGATCCAGCCGAACCCGCGCAAGACGCGGTCGGTTCGAAAGCTCGGGCGGGTGGACATCGAAGCGCTTCGCCAAGCGGTAGCGGCGATTCCCGAGCCCCTGTGGGATGAGGAAAACTCCTCCAAGCCCAACCGCTTCGCGGCGCTCGATGCCACCCGCCACATCGTCTTTCGCTTCGTTTCCAACACCCTCGACTGGCGCGAGTCCTACGATCGGGCCCTTTGGGGCGAGTGGAGCCGGCTGCTGCTGCCCGTGCTCCGCCAGGCGACCGAGCCTTATGGCTATTCCAACGGAGAATATCCGCGCGTGATGCTGGCGAGGATGCCGGCGGGCGGGGTGATTCAGCCGCACAAGGACGCCAATCCGGCGGCGAAATGGCCGCACAAGATTCACGTGCCGATCCGAACCAATCCGGAAGTCCGCTTCTTCGTCGATGGAACCGCTTACCATCTCCCGGAAGGTGAAGCCGTGGAGGTCAACAACATGGCCGTGCACGGGGTGGAGAATCGCGGCTCAAGCGATCGAATCCATCTCATCTTCGAATATTTCGACCGGGAGCAGCCCGATCCCGAGTGGATCGACCTTCTGTCGAGCGCTCGGAGCGCCGGTCAGGCCTCGTAACCGAGCTGCTCGATCCATGGCTCGAGAATCGGCATGACCGGCTGGAAGTGCGCGGAATAGTTCCGCCACCGCTCGACCGCCCGGCGGTAGATTGGCTCGGCAACCTGCGAATAGCTTGGAGTCTTGATGAATCCGCGCCGCTTCGCGGTCGGCGCATTGTCGAGCAGCTCCTCGGACCAGGAAATCCCCAGGAAATCGGCGACGCCTCGAAGCTCGGCCTCGGGCTGGTCGACCAACGTCTCATAGCGGATGTCGTGCACCCGAAGCGGAAGCAGAGCCCGGCTTTGCGTCCATAGCTCCATTGTCCGCGCATAGAGCCGTGCCGACCCTTCGAGCGTCAGGAACGCGCTGCCGGTTTCGGTCGGCTGGAACCGGGTCATGAAGCAGCTCAGGACGACGTCGCAGGGATGCCGGGCAAGGAAGATGATGGGAGCGCCGGGGAACAGCCGCTCGATCAACGGCGCTACGTTCAACGCGAAGGGGAATTTATCCAGAAGGAGCCGGTCGCCGAGATCCGGAACCCAGCGCCCCGCCTCGGCAAAATAGAAGTCGCGCAACCGGACGATCTCGGGAGCCTCGAGATCGGCGATTGCTTCGAAGCTTCCGATTTGCCTGGAGACTTCGGTGAGCAGCGGATTCTCTTCGGAGACGGCGATTTCCGGAGCGCTCATCAACAATGTGTCCAGCAGTGTCGTTCCCGAGCGCGGAAAGCCGACCAGGAAGGCGGGCTCGCGCACCGGCGGTTCCGGCGCGGCAGCCCAGCTTTCCAGCCACGAACTGGTCAGCCGCTGCGACCGGGACTCCAGCATTTCCAGGTAAGCCGCCGCCTTGGCGAGAGGATCGGCGCTGGTCAGCGAATCGATCCGGTTCATCTCGGCGAAGGCAGAGAATGCCGCGTCCGGCTCGCCCCTCCGGTCGCGAATCTGGCCGAGGAGCTGCATCCGCGAAGCCGGGTCCGCCTCCTCAGGCGCTTGCTCGGCAAGTTTGAGCGCAGCGTCGAGATCGCCGCGTCGGTAGGCAGAGCGGGCGCGCAGCAGAGGAAGCTCGGCTGCTTCCGGCGCGGCCTGCCCCAATCGCTCGACGGCTGATTCGAACGAGTCGAGCCGGTTCGCACGCTCGAACAGATCGGCGAGCATTGCCAGTGCGGCGGCGTTGCCCGGATCGCGGGCCAGGACCCGCTCCAGATTCTCCGTTGCTCGCTCCGGCCGCTCCTGCAGATCTTCCAGTCGAGCGGCGATCAGGAGGGCATTCGGGTCGTCCGGCCGATCGCGATAGAGGCCGTCGAGCGCCTCGTCGGCGGTGCCGGCGGCGGCGCGCGCTTCCGCCCACTTTTTCCCGAAATCCAGGTTGGCCGGCCTCAGCTTCAACGCATGTTCGAGGGCGGAGGCGGCGTCGCTCGAACCACCGACGGCGAGCAGCGAGATTCCGAGATTGGCCCAGCTTTCGAAATCCTGCGGATCGAGAGCCACCGCCTCCCTGAACGACCGGATTGCCGCTGCGTGGTCGCCGCGCCGAGCAGCGACCGCCGCTCCAAGACGCTGCCGATCGCGGTTCTGCACCCCGGGGTGGCCAAGGAGCGACTCCGCTTCGTCCAGTTCCCCAAGCGCCACCAGCACCCGGATCAGTTCGGAGCGGGCGAGTCCGTCGCGAGGTTCCAGCGAGACGGCCTCGCGCAATTGTTCGGCGGCCTTCGGAAAGTCCGATTTCCGGACATGGAGCATTCCGGCGAAGAATCGAAGGCCGGCATCGTCGGGACGCTTCCCGATCGCCGCCGTGGCAGTCGCCAGCGCGCCGTCGAAGTCGCCCTGCCGCGCCTGCTCGATCGCCTTTCGGCCCTCGGGACTGACGTCGCTCATTGGCACCTTCTATTCGCCGGCGCGCGGATGCCAATGCGCGCTCGCCAAATTTGCTGGTGCGCTGCCGCCCGGCGGCGGCTAGCGTTCCCCAATGGCGGAGCTCGCTGGCAAGAATCTGAACGAGGACGAGCTGTTCGACGTCGCATCGGACGCACTCGCTTCCGGCGACCCTGAAAAAGGGCTGGCGCTGCTCGCTCCGGCGATGAAGGCCGGCACCCGCAATTTCGGGCTGTGGCACCTCAACGGTCTCATCCTGCGCGAGCTCGGCCGTCGCGACGAAGCGATCCGCTCGCTTGGCCGAGCGGCGGAGCTGGCGCCGGCATCGCCGAAAATCGCCCATGCCCTCGCCCGGACCCTGTTCGAAGCCGGGCTTCCGAGCCTCGACGCTTATGGCCGCGCCATCCGCCTCGCCCCCAGCGATACGGAGCTCCTTGCCGGCATGATCTCGGCCTGCGCTGCCGAGGGGCAGGTGCAGGGCGCGATCGAAGGCCTGGACAATCTTCTCGCCAGATCCCCACAGTGGGTCGAAGGCCATTCGCTGCTCGCCCGCCTTCGCTGGGCGCAGGGGGAACGGGAGCAGTTCGCGCGCAGCTTCGAAGCCGCGGTCGCCGCCCAGCCGCAGAACCTCCTTTTGTGGCGCGAATGGCTGATTGCGCTCCTGCATGCGGAGCAATGGGACGACGCACGGCGGGTCGTCGCCCAGGGCCGCGCAGCGGCAGGCGAGAATGCGATCTTCGCGGTCAACGAAGCGATCATCGCCGCTGAGACCGGCGAGTGCGAGGCAGCGGAGGCGCTGTTCGCGCCGTTCGCGGATCTCGAGGATTCGAGCGTGCAGGTGCGCCGGGTCCGCAACTACCTCCGCTGGGGCCGGCCGGAGCAGGCCGATTCAATCATCACCGCCTGGTCGGCGGGGCCGGAGGCCTTCATGTTCTGGCCCTATGCGTCGGTTGCCTGGCGAATGCTCGGCGACCCGCGCTGGGACTGGCTGGAAGGCGACGAGCGTTTCGTCGGAGTGTACGACATCGCCGACCGGTTGCCGCCGCTCGATGTGCTCGCCGACAAGCTGAGGAGCCTGCATTCGCTGAACGACCAGCCGCTGGAGCAGTCGCTTCGCGGCGGGACCCAGACGGAGGGCGACATCTTCATGCATGTCGACCCCGTTCTGGTGAAGCTTCGCGAGGCGATTCGCGCGACCGTTGCCGAACATGCGGCGCAATTGCCGGAACCGGACCCGCGCCATCCGCTCCTTGGGCCGCCGCGTCATCCGATCGGCTTCTCCGGAGCCTGGTCGGTGTGGCTGAAGACCGGCGGATTCCACGCCAACCACGTCCATCCCGCTGGCTGGATCAGCTCGGCGCTTTACATCGTGCTCCCGCCCGATCTCGGCAAGGACGAAGCGGGCTATCTCGCGCTTGGCGATCCCTCGTCGCCAACGATGCAGATCGACATGCCCGCATTCCGCACCGTCGAGCCCAAGCCCGGCCGCCTGGCCCTGTTCCCGTCGTACATGTGGCACGGCACGCGGCCGTTCGGCGAGGGCGAGCGGATCACGGTCGCCTTCGACGTGGAGATACCGAGCGGCCGCTAGCCGGCTTCCGTCATGGTGCGATTCGTGCTAATGCGGGATCGAGGTGGATCATGGTAAAGCGTTTGGCATTGGCCGCACTTTTGCTTTCGGCGACCGCGTCGGCCCAGGACGTCACGTCGTATCGAACCGATAATCCCGCGCCCATCAAAGGCGACCCCAACCGGATCGTCTGCCAGAAGGAGGAGACGATCGGGACTCGTCTTGGCGCGAAGAAAGTCTGCCTTCCGATTGCCGAGTGGCAGGCGCGCGCGAACGCCGACCGGGAACAGACCGAGCGCGTCCAGTCCGGAACCCGGGTCTGCGCGAATCCTCCCTGCCCCTGAGTTCCGCCGCCACCTAAGCCGCTCTGAATTTGCCCGATTTGGCAATTTGGCTTAAACTTGCCCGCGGAAGTGAGGTGGCAATGTTGAAGTCCTTGATTCTCGTCGCGGCCGGCGTTGCTGTTGCCATGCCTGCGGCCGCGCAAACGACGGTTCAGCCGCAGCCGGTGCAGACGGCGACCGCGAAAACGGACGTGAACAAGCTCGTCTGCAAGAAGGAAGAGGAGATCGGCTCGCGGCTCGCTGCGAAGAAGGTCTGCCTGACCGTCCAGCAGTGGCAGGAGCGCACGACCGAGGACCGCCAGCAGCTCGAGCGAGTCCAGCAGGGCGCCAGGGGACCGAGCTCCGGCGGCTGATCAGTCGCCGATCGAGTCTCCGAGGGCTCGCCTGAGCCCCTCTTCATAATGTCTCCAGCGCCCGCTCGAACGGGCGTGCAGCGGCTCGCGCACCTGCCAGACGCTCGCCGTTTTGACGGCTGCGTTCCGGCTATGGAAATCGAGCAGCCCGTCCTCCCACTGGAGGCCGAGAAAGCCGAGGAGATCGCGGATCAGCGGTTCCGGCTCCCGCACCAGCGAATCGTAATCGACGTCGAAAATATCGCCCGGGTACAGCTGCTTCCAATGCGCCATCAGCCGCTCGTACTCGCCATGCCAGTGCGCGGCATCGGTGAGGTCGAGCGCATAGGGCATGCCCGGGCCCAGATGCAGGAAATAGAGCGACAGAAGATTGTCGAGTCGGCTCCGTCGGGTGTGGACGATCCTGGCGGTTGGGAAGAGCGTCTTGATCAGGCCGACGTGGAGGAAATTGTCCGGGCGCTTGTCCGTGACGAGTGCGCCTTGCCGGCCCAACGGCGCGAGTCCATCGAGGTAGAAGCGCCGCCAGCTCTCGACCGTCGCTTCGCCGGCGTCCGCAACGGCTTCCGGATAAGGTGCAATCCGCGACACGAGCGCCGGGATCAGGTCCAACTCGCCGCCGGAGACGATCCGGCTGTGACCGGCGAGGATTTGCTCGGCAAGAGTCGAGCCTGAGCGGAACATTCCCAGGATAAAGATCGGATCACGGACGGGCGCCGGTGCATGTCCGTTGGCCGATCCCGCGCGGGCCGAGTGGCTGCCCTCGGCCGGCTCCGGGAAGGCCGCAATGGAGCGGTCGACGAAGCCCTCCTGCATCTCGCGGTCGTAGGCCGGGAAACTCTCGCGGCTGGCACGATTTGCGGCCTCGTAGGCTTCGAAGGCTTCCGCAAAGTCGCCGCGCGAGTCGAGCAGCCGCCCGAGCGCGAATCCGAGGTCGGCACGCGCCAGCGCTTGGCGTTCGTTCGAGATCGCGGCCCGGAGTCGCTCAATGAGCTCTGCTGAGCCGGAACCGACTTCAGCGACGCCCGCGAGCCGGCTGAGCGCCAGCGCATTGCCGGGCGAGGCATCCACTGCCCGTTGATAGCTTGCCCGCGCGGCCTCGCGGTTGCCGCGATCCTCGTGCAGGTTGCCGAGGTTGAGCAGGGCAGGGAGGTAGTCGGGCCGCAGCTTCAACGCCGCCTCCAGCTCGGCCTCCGCCTCGTCATGCCGCGCCAGATGATCGGACAGGATCACGGCGCGATTGAGATGCACTTCCTCCGGATCGCGAACGCCGCGCTTCAGCGCTTCGCCATAGGAATCGAGCGAGGCCTCGTACTGCCGCGCCTGCCGCTGCAGCCAGCCGAGATTGTACCAGCTGTCGGGGAGGTCCGGGTAGCGTTCGAGAAGCGCCCGGTAAGCGGCAATCGCGTCCTCCACGCGCCCCGCGCGCCGAAGCGCACCGGCGCGTTCCAGCAATGCCGCCGTTTCCGGGTCCATCTCCGCTGCGTAGCGGTGCGCGCCACGCGCCGGAAGAGCCTTACTCGGCCGCCTCGCGGACTTCGCCGGCGGGCTCCAGCACCAGCTGGCCGTCGCCCTCGTCGACTCGCACCGTCTCCCCGTCCCTGATCCGGCCCGAAAGGAGGGCATCGGCGAGCGGGTCCTGCAGATATTTCTGGACCGCTCGCTTCAGCGGGCGGGCGCCATAGACGGGATCGTAGCCGACCCGGCCGAGCCATTCGCGCGCGGCCGGGGTTAGCTCCAGCCTGATCTTGCGATCTTCGAGCAGCTTTTGGAGCCGGGCGACCTGGATATCGACGATCGGCCCCATGTGCGCAGCGCCGAGGCGGTGGAACAGGATGATCTCATCCAGGCGATTGAGGAATTCGGGCCGGAAATGGGCGCGGACCACCTCCATCACCTGCGGCTCGACCTTTTCGACCGGCTCGTCCTCGCCAAGGCTGGCGAGGAATTGCGAGCCGAGGTTCGAGGTCAGGATGATCAGCGTGTTCGTGAAGTCGACCGTGCGGCCCTGGCCGTCCGTCAGGCGGCCGTCGTCCAGCACTTGCAGCAGCACGTTGAACACATCGCCGTGCGCCTTCTCGACCTCGTCGAACAGAACGACCTGGTACGGCCGGCGGCGGACCGCTTCGGTCAGCACTCCGCCTTCTTCATAACCGACATAGCCGGGAGGAGCGCCGATCAGCCGCGCGACCGCATGCTTTTCCATGAACTCGCTCATGTCGATCCGGACCATCGCCGACGAATCGTCGAACAGGAATTCGGCGAGCGCCTTGGTGAGCTCGGTCTTGCCGACTCCGGTCGGGCCGAGGAACAGGAACGAGCCCAATGGCCGGTTCGGGTCCTGGAGGCCGGCGCGCGCGCGGCGAACGGCGGCGGAGACGGCCTTCACCGCATCCTCCTGGCCGATCACCCGGGCGCCGATCGCCTGCTCCATCTGCAGCAGCTTCTCGCGCTCGCCCTCCATCATCCGCTCGACCGGGATTCCGGTCCAGCGGCTGACGACTGCGGCAATGTCCTGGTCCGTCACTTCCTCGCGGAGCATGGCGCCCTTCGACGCGGCCTGCGCGTCCGCCAGCTTCTTCTCGAGTTCCGGGATTCGGCCGTATTGAAGCTCTCCGGCCTTGGCGAGATCGCCCGAGCGCTGCGCCTGCTCGAGCTCGAGCCGGGCACCGTCCAGCTGCTCCTTGATCTTCGCCTCGCCGGCGATCTTTTCCTTTTCCGCCTGCCAGCGCTGGGTCAGCTCGCTCGACTGCTGTTCGAGGTTGGCGAGCTCGTTCTCGAGCTTCGCAAGCCGCTCCTGCGACGCCTTGTCGGGTTCCTTCTTCAGCGCCTCGCGCTCGATCTTCAGCTGGATGATCCGGCGGTCGAGATTCTCGATCTCCTCCGGCTTCGACTCCACCTCCATGCGAATTCGGCTCGCCGCCTCGTCCATCAGGTCGATCGCCTTGTCGGGCAGGAATCGGTCGGTGATGTAGCGGTTCGACAGGGTCGCAGCGGCGACGATGGCGGCGTCGGTGATTCGAACGCCGTGGTGAAGCTCGTACTTCTCCTTCAATCCGCGAAGGATCGAGATCGTGTCGGGAACGGTCGGCTCGCCGACGAAAACCGGCTGGAAGCGCCGTTCCAGCGCCGCGTCCTTCTCGACATATTTGCGATATTCATCGAGCGTCGTCGCGCCGATGCAGTGGAGCTCGCCCCGGGCAAGCGCCGGCTTCAGCAGGTTGGACGCGTCCATCGCGCCTTCGCCTTTTCCGGCACCGACGAGCGTGTGCATCTCGTCGATGAAGAGGATGATCTCGCCCGCGCCTTGCTTCACTTCGTCGAGGACGCCCTTCAGCCGTTCCTCGAATTCGCCGCGATATTTCGCTCCGGCGATGAGCGCACCCATGTCCAGGGCGAGCAGGCGCCGGTCCTTCAGCGTGTCGGGAACGTCGCCATTGGCGATCCGCAGCGCCAAGCCTTCCGCAATCGCGGTCTTGCCGACACCGGGCTCGCCGATCAGCACTGGATTGTTCTTGGTCCGGCGCGCGAGCACCTGCACGGTTCGGCGGATTTCCTCGTCGCGGCCGATGACCGGGTCGAGCTTCCCTTCGCGAGCCGCCTCGGTGAGATCGCGCGTATAGCGCTTCAGCGCGTCGTAGCGGTCTTCCGAACTCTGCGTATCCGCCGTCCGCCCGCCGCGAAGCTTTTCGATCGCGGCGTTGAGATTCTGCGGCTTGAGACCCGCGGCCTCGAGCGCCTTGGCGACGCTCGTGCCCTTCGCCAGCGTCATCGCCAGAAGGATTCGCTCGACCGTCACATATTGGTCGCCGGCCTTCTTCGCGACCTCTTCGGCCTGGTCGAGCAGCCGGATCGTGTCGCCATCCATCGCCGGCGCCGATGTCGCGCCGCTGCCGGTCACCGTCGGGATCTTCGCGACAAGCGCATCGACTTCGCGCCTGGCCGTCCTGGCGTCGCCGCCGGCCGCCTGGATCAGCCCGGCCGCCATGCCCTGCTCGTCGTCCAGCAAGGCCTTGAGCAAATGCGCGGGTGTGATCTGCTGGTTGTGCTCGCGGACCGCGATCGTCTGCGCGGCCTGGAGGAAGCCACGGGCGCGGTCGGTCAGTTTTTCAAAATCCATTCAGAACCCCCTCTTCGGTCGGGAGCGATATGGTGTGGCATATCGGCAACACAAGGGTCCGATGCCCTAGTGCTGCGGCGGCGCAATCTCCTGCGGTTGGGTAACGGGAGTTTGCGCTTTTGTTTCCGCGGCTTGCGTTTGCACAGGAAGCGGCTGGCCGACCGACGCGATGTCCGACGGATGGACGATCGGCGGGCACAAGGCGAGCACCGCCGGGTCCATGTTCCAGCGGCGGAACTTGGTGCTGTCCACGTGGAACCGCAGGAAGGCGTAAAAGCCGAGGCCGGCCGTATAGCGGTCGCCGTTCCTGGTATGGGTCGCGCAGAGCGTCTGGATAAGCGCCTCGCGCGTGATCGGCTTTAAGGGCACCATGTCGATCGCGCTGTCCTGCTTGTGCGCACTCTCGGGCGCCCCGCCGGCGCATTTGTTGAGCATCGGGTTGCGATAGACCGAGACCGGCTCGACCGGCCCCACCGCCGGGATCACATAGTCGCGGATGTAGCGCAGGGTCTGGATGATGTGCGGCCATTCCTCGGTCGGGGGAACCTCGAACGGCTGCGCTCCGCATTCCTGCCATGACGTCGCGGTGCGGAGCAGCTGCCAGGTCGGAACGATGCCGCCAACGCCGGCGGAAACCAGATAATCGTTGAACGCCTTCACCTGCACCGCATGCGAGTCCGCCGCCATGTACCAGTTGCGATAGCCCGGCTCGTCCTGCCCGGCGCTGATGTAGGAGGCTGCCGGGTCCCAGGCTGCGGACGCAGCTGCCGGCGGGGTGGTCTGGGCGGCCGCGGGCGCGGCGAATAGGATCGACAGGAACAGGATCGTGCGCATCGCCGCCGATGATACTCGTGTGACGCGGCTTGAAAAGCGCTCAGCGCTGGGCAACATCGAAGTTTATGGGCCAGCCGATCGACGTCGACCTCCCGCACAAGCTCGGGAAAGAGGAAGCGAAGCGCCGCATCGGCAGCAATATCCACTTGCTTCACAAGCAGCTTCCCGGCGGCGGCGAGGTGCAGTCCCATTGGGAGGGCGACACCATGAAGCTGTCCGTTGCCGCCATGGGCGATTCGATCAACGCCGACATCACCGTGTTCGACGACAGGGTCCATTGCCATTTCGACCTGCCGGGCTTGCTCGGCATGTTCGCCCAGCCGATAGCAGCGATGCTTCGGGCCAAGGGCAGCGAAATCCTCCTCGAGGATCACACGAGCTGATGCGGCACTTCGCCGTGGTCGGATCGGGGCCGGGGGGCTTCTACACCGCGGAGGCGCTGAACAAGGCCTATGGCGACCAGGCGCGGGTCGATGTCATCGATCGGTACCCGGTGCCCTATGGCCTCGTCCGCTTCGGAGTCGCTCCGGACCACCAGTCGCTGAAGGCCGTGTCCAAGCGCTACGACACGACCGCGGACACTGCGGGCGTCGATTTCATCGGCAATGTCACCGTCGGCCGCGACGTCTCGATTGCCGAGATGCTCGATTTTTACGACGCGGTTGTGCTCGCGATCGGCGCTCCGCACGACCGCAAGCTCGGAATCCCCGGCGAGGATTTGCCGGGCGTCATTGGCTCGGCGGCCTTCGTCGGCTGGTACAACGGCCATCCCGAATTCGCGGATTTGAATCCGCCGCTCGGCGGCACTGACGCGGCGGTGATCGGCAACGGCAATGTGGCGCTCGACTGCGCCCGGATCCTGTCCAAGACCCGCGGCGAGCTCGAGGGCGGCGACATCGTCAACCACGCGCTCGATGCGCTCCACGCGTCGCCGATTCGCACGGTCACCATCCTCGGCCGCCGCGGCCCGCTTCAGATCTCCATGACTCCCAAGGAGCTGGGCGAGCTTGGGCATATCGAGGCCGCGACTCCCGTCGTCGATGCCGCCGACTTTCCGGGTGTCGAAGCCGACGAGGCGCTCGAGCCGGGTCAGCGCAAGTCGGTCTCGCTCCTTCGCGACTATGCGGCGAATGGGCCGGACTCGTCCAAGCCGACGCGGATGATCTTCGATTTCTACGCCAAGCCACTGCGCATCGAAGGCGACGGCAAGGCGGAGCGGATCATCATCGAGCGCACACGGCTCGACGAAAGCGCCCGCGCGGTCGGAACCGGAGAGACCTATGAAGTGCCGGCCTCGCTGGTGATCAGCTCGATCGGCTATTCGACGCCGCCGATGGAAGGCGTTCCCTATGACGAGCGGGGCGGGAAATTCCTCAACGAGAACGGCAAGATCGCCGACCGGCTCTATTGCGTGGGCTGGGCTCGTCGCGGGCCGAGCGGCACGATCGGCACGAACCGCCCCGACGGTTATGAAGTCGCCGCCCAGATCGAAGCGGCGATGGCGCCGGGAAGCTCCGGCGACCGCCAGGGCGCGCAAGGCCTGAAGGCGCTGCTCGCCAGGCGCGACGTGATGCCGACCGACTATGACGACTGGCGCAGGATCGAGCAGACGGAGACGGCCAACGCCCGCCCGGGCTCGCCGCGCGAGAAGTTCGTCCGGGTCGAGGACTGGCTGAAGGCCGTCGGCCGCTAGGGCCCTCCCCATCGGTTCGCGATAGGCAGGAACTGTGGCTTGCGCTCCAGCAAACCCCAATCTATCTAGCCGCGGCCTTGGCTCCCGCCGCGACCCTCCAGTCGCACTTCGGCGGGTTCCGGTCGGGGAGTAGCTCAGCCTGGTAGAGCACTGTCTTCGGGAGGCAGGGGCCGGAGGTTCGAATCCTCTCTCCCCGACCATCGACGCAGCTTGGCAGTCCGGGGGACTGCCAAGTCCGTCGATCCGACGGATGTCGGGCCGGGCAAGCCGCGCCCTAGATCTTCGTCAGCGCCGATCCTTTGTGCGCAGCGATATGGTCCGTCTTGTCGCTCTTGATCTCGTACTGCGGATCGTCCGCGTTCGCGCGGTGCGTGTGCCCTTTGTAGTCGAAGTCGCTGGTGTGGACCTTGATGATATGGCCGCTGACGTGGCCCGCTTCCGAGTTCCACTTCACATGGTCGCCGACCTTGTATCGCTTGGTCATTCCATCTTTCCGTCGAGAACGTCCGCGTCGATCTCTGAAACGGCGGTGCAGGCCGTCAGTGCCATCGCCACGCGCATTTCGGCTTCGATGATCTTCAGCACATGCGCGACTCCCGCGCCCCCCGCCGCCGCCAGCGCATAGGCCCACGCCCTTCCCAGAAGCACGAAATCGGCGCCGAGCGCGAGCATCCGCACGACGTCGAGGCCTGAGCGGACGCCGCCGTCAGCCAGCACCGGAATCTTGCCGCCGATCGCGTCGGCAACGCGCGGCAGGGCGCGCGCGCTCGATATGACGCCGTCGAGCTGCCGCCCGCCGTGGTTGGACACGACGATGGCGTCGGCGCCTGCCATGGCCGCCTGCCGCGCGTCATCGGGATCGAGGATACCCTTGATGATCAACGGCCCGTCCCAGCGCTTCCGCAGCCATTCGACGTCTTTCCAGCTGACCGACGGATCGAAATTGGCGTGAATCCAGGCCTGGAAATCGCTGAGCGGCGCCTTGCGCCCGACGATTGGCTCGAGATTGCCGAGGCTGATCGGCCGCCCGCAAATGCCGACGTCCCAAAGCCAGTCGGGGCGCGACAGCAACTGCGCCATCCGACGCGGCCCGCCGCCTGCCGCCCGGTAATCGCGATAGCGCGAACCTGGCACCGCGAGATCGACTGTCAGGATCAAGGCCTCGCAGCCGGCCTCCTTCGCGCGGTCCACCATGTCGGCAACGAAGCCCCGGTCCTTGACGAAATAGAGCTGGTACCACGGCACGTGTCCCGACGCGGCGACTTCGCGGAGCGAGCAGCCGCTGACGGTGGAGAGCGCCATCGGCACGTTCGCTGCCGCAGCCGCGCGTGCCGCCTGCACCTCGCCGCGCCGCGCATAGAGACCCCCCAGCCCAACCGGCCCGAGGCCGACGGGCATCGCCCATTTCCGGCCGAACAGCTCCGTCGACAGATCGAGGCTGGAGACGTCGCGCAACACCCGCTGGCGAAGAGCGACGGCTTCGAGATCGGCGACGTTCCGCCGCAGAGTCGCCTCGGCGTACGATCCGCCGTCCAGATATTCGAACAGGAAGTGCGGCAGCCGCGCCTTCGCGAGCGCTCGATAATCGCTGACGCAGGCAGCCTTCGTCATGGCAACGGCATCGCAGGCGGAATGGCTTGCCGCAAGTCCGCGCCCATGCGCCGCTTCGGCCCTTTTTTCTGTCGGGGCGGCGACACATATGCAGGCCGACCCGCAAAAAGGAGGACTCGCATGGTCGAAGCACCGCGCATGGACATCACGAAGCTCGCACCCGAAGCCTATCGCCACCTGGTCGCGCTCGAGGGCACGATTGCCGGCAAGATCGAGCCGAAGCTCTACCACCTCATCAAATTGCGGGCTTCCCAGATCAACGGCTGCGCCTTCTGCATCGCCATGCACACGGACGAGGCGCTTCGCGACGGCGAGGCCATCGAGCGGATCGTCCTGCTCGACGCCTGGGAGGAATCGTCGCTCTACAGCGACAAGGAACGGGCGGCGCTGGAATGGGTCGAGGACCTGACCCTCATCGCCGACACGCATGCGCCCCAGGAGTCCTACGAGGGACTGAAGGCGCATTTCTCGGACGAGGAGATCGGCTACCTCACGCTCGCAGCGACGATGATCAATGCCTGGAACCGGATCGCAATCTCTTCGCGCGGCCAGTACAACCGCCATCTGTTCGAACAGCAGAGGAACGAGATGAAGCTCGCCGAGCCGGTCTAGGTCGCGAAGCCCGGGTCCATTCGGTAGGCTTTGCGCTTGAGCGCGGGCCACGCGAGCAGGTTGGCTGCCAGCGGAAGGCCGACCTCGCCCTGCTGCGCGGTGATTTCGGGCGAGCCCTGCGGCGGCCTGTTGAGATTGTCGCCGGCGCTCAATGCCATGATCTGCGCCTGGCACGCCCGCTCCAGATAATAGAGACGGATGAAGCATTCGCCGACATTCTTGCCGACCGCAAGCGTGCCGTGGTTGCGAAGGATCATCGCATTCTTTTCACCAAGGTCCGAGACCAGCCGCTCGCGCTCGCCGAGGTCGACCGCCACGCCCTCATATTCGTGGAAGGCGACCTGGCCGCGGATCAGCATCGCCGTCTGGGTCAGCGGCAGCAGCCCTTCCGAATGCGCCGAGACGGCCTGTCCCGCCGGCGTGTGCAGATGCATCACCGCATGGGCGTCCTCGCGCGCCATGTGGATCGCCGAATGGATGGTGAAGCCCGCGGGATTGGTGATGAACGGGGTCGGCTCGACCGGATTGCCCTGCACGTCGACCTTGACCAGCGACGACGCGGTCACCTCCTCGAACATCAGATTGTAGGGGTTGAGCAGGAAGTGATGCTCCGGCCCCGGAATCCGCGCCGACAGATGGGTGAAGATGAGGTCGTCCCAGCCGTAATGCGCGACCATTCGATAGGCGCAGGCGAGATCGACGCGGATCGCCCATTCCTCGTCGCTGACCTTGCCCTGGAGCGAGGGGATTTCGACCGAATCGAGCGCCTTCGCGTCCGCGATCCCGCGGTTCATGCTGTCGACGCGGTTCATGTCGCTTGCTCCTGCCTGTCAGGGTGCGCCGCGGCGAAGGCCGGGATCGCGTTGGCGCTGGCGTCCGCCCGGAGAAGCGTGGGATAATTCTCCAGCGGGACGTCGAAGCGCCGGGCATTGTACATCTGCGGAACCAGGCAGATGTCCGCCAACGTCGGCAGGTTGCCGAACAGGAATCCGCCGGAGCGGCTTTTCGCCAGCGCCTCCAGCGCGTCGAATCCTTCGATGATCCAGTGGGCGTACCATTTGTCGCGCTTCGCTTCGTCCTGCTGAAGCGGGCCCGAGAGATATTTCAGCACTCGCAGATTGTTGAGCGGGTGGATGTCGCACGCGATCGTCAGCGCCATCGCAAGCACGTGCGCGCGGTCGTTCGGGTCGGCGGGAAGAAACGGCGGATCGGGGAAGCGCGAATCCAGGTAATCGCAAATCGCGAGGCTCTGCGTCAGCCGGTGATCGTCGATCTCCAGCATCGGAACGAAGCCCTGCGGGTTCAGCGCCTTGTAGGAGGCGCTCTTCTGCTCGCCTTCGCGAAGATCGACCTGCCGGCTTTCGTAATCGACGCCCTTGAGATTGAGAGCGATGCGGACCCGGTAGGCGGCGGACGAGCGGAAATAATCGTTGAGGATCGCGCGTGTCATCGAAAGCGATGCTTAACGCGGCTCAATGAAGGGCGCTACTACCTCTGGAGGCACTCGGACCGGCCGTCCGCTTTCCTTGTCGATGATCGCCCAGTCGGTGCGCGACCGCACGCGCACCTTGCCGTCCTCGCCGATGAACTCGATGTGGCGGTCGAGCTTCGCGCCGTTCGGCCGGTCGCCCGCCCAGGTGCGGGCGATGATCCGCTCGCCCTCCAGGACGGCACGCAAATAATCGATCTCGTGCCGGACGACGACCCAGAAGTAGCGCTCCTGGTGCTCGGGATCGGCGACGCTCCGCCAGTGAGTCGTCGCGACCTCCTCCATCCACTGCACCCAGACCGCATTGTTGACGTGGCCGAGCTCGTCGATGTGCTCGGGACGAGCGGTGAAGGTCAGCTCGAAAGTCGGCCTGCTCATTTCGCCGCAAACTGGTCGCCGATGTTCGCGGCGGCGATGAACTGGTCGAGCGCCGCCTTCGGATCGGCCTGCTTGTCATCGAGCAGCTTCGCGACCGCTTGGCTCATTCCGGGGGATCGTTCATCGAGAAGCGCCAGCCATTCGGCGCGAGTCACGATTCCATCGGCCCCGTAGCGGCTAATCAGAGTCTTTACGAAGTCCGCGAAATCGCCGCCGCTCGCTTTCTCCGCGGCAAGCGCGATGATCGCCCCGCACGCGTAATATGCCCGGAAATCGCCTTCTCGCTCATACGCGCTGGCGACCCCGCCGTTGGCGAGGAACGGCGTGCATTCCGCCTTCGCCTCGCCAAGCCGCGCCTTGATGTCGAACGTCGGGTCGGCGGCCGCAGTCGCCCGGAACGCCAGCAACTCCGCCCCGCCCTCCGTGATCCAGCTCTCGCTCGGGTTGGAATAAGCGACCGCCTGCCCAAGCCAGAAGTGCGCCGCCTCGTGACTGACGAACCAGTGCGCGTAATGGCTGACCTTCTCGTTCGGGTGGACGATCCCTTCGCCCTTCAGGGTCATCACCACCATTCCCGGAAGAACGCTTCCGCTGAGGCTGACCTGGTGCGGCGCCGGACCGGCCCAGGACACCAGCAAGGTCGGCTGGCCCACGGGCGACGGGCCGAGTTGCTCGCGATAGCGGCCGAGGACCTTGGGAAGCTCTGCATTGAGATAGTCGGCCACCCACTTGGGAAGCGCCGGATCGAGGATCGTCGTCATCGCCGGCCCGATCACCGGCTCCGCCTTGCCGAACAGGACGTAAGCGTCGCCTTCGGCAAGGTTGGCCTTCGTCTCGCGTTGCCCGTGCACCAGCACCGGACCCGCGCGATCCACGAAGGTCATATGCGTGGGCTGCGCACTCGCGGGAAGCTCGTCGCCGTCCGGCCCGATCTTGCGAAGCTCGGCGAGCGAGCGGATCGGGACCAGCTTGAACTGGTCCGCATAGAGCGCGACCGATCCGTCTGCGAACGCCAGGGCCGGATCGTATCCCGCTTCGATATCGTCCAGATAAGGCGTGAAGGCGATCTTCACTCGCGGGGGAAGCGGTCCCCTTGCCGAAACCAAAGCATCGTAATTGCCGACTCGCTGAAGCTTCACTCCGGGGGTGAGCACCCGGACCGTCCCCATCCGCCAAGACGTCTTCGATTCGCGCGGAAGCACCGACTTGGCGAAGGCCCAGACCGGCGCCTTCTCGAGTAACCGATAATCCGCGGTCCAGCTCTTGCCGCTGCGCTCCACCGTCACCTTCGCCACCGGCTCCGGGGTCGCCAGGGCCGGGGCCGCGAAGACGACCAGCAGGGCGAGCAGCCAGCGCATCACCGCACCTGAGTCAGAACGAAGGCGTAGGTCTCGGCAATCTCGTGCAGATGCTCCCACCGCCCCGACTTGCCGCCGTGCCCCGCGTCCATGTTGATCTTCAGGAGCAGCAAATTGTCGTCGGTCTTGTACTCGCGAAGCTTCGCCGCCCATTTCGCCGGCTCCCAATAGGTCACGCGCGGGTCGTTGAGGCCCCCGGTGATCAGCATCGGCGGATAGGCCTGCCGCTTCACATTGTCGTAGGGGCTGTAGCTCCGGATCAGCTCGAACGCCGCCTTGTCCTTCAGCGGATTGCCCCATTCGGGCCACTCGCCCGGCGTTAAGGGCAGGCTGTCGTCCAGCATCGTGTTGAGCACATCGACGAACGGCACGTCGGCGACGACCGCGCCCCACAGCTCGGGATCGGTATTGGCGACGACGCCCATCAGCTCGCCGCCCGCCGACCCGCCGTTGATCGCGATGCGTCCGGCCCGAGTGAACTTCGCGTCGATCAGGCCCTTCGCGGAATCCACGAAATCGGTGAAGGCGTTGGTCCGCTTGGTCAGCTTGCCTTCGAGATACCAATTGTACCCGAGATCGTCGCCGCCGCGGATGTGCGCGATCGCAAAGGCCCAGCCGCGGTCGAGCAAGCTCATCCGCGCGCTCGAGAAACCCGGCGGGATCGCATGGCCGTAGGCGCCATAGGCGTAGAGGAACAGCTTCCCCTCGCCATCCTTTTCGAAGCCCTTCTTGTAGACGACCGACACCGGCACTTTCTTGCCGTCGCGGGCGGGGACCATCAGCCGCTCGGTCGCATAGCGCGACGCATCGTAACCCGACGGGATTTCCTGAACCTTCAGCACCTCCAGCTCGCCGCTGGCCGGGTGGTAATCGTACACCGTCCCTGGAGTGACCATCGACGAATAGCCGATACGGTAGGCCTCCGGAGCGAACTCCGGATTGCCCGCGAAGCCGGCGCTGTAGCTCGCTTCGGCGAACGGAATCCGCGTCTCCTCGCCTTCGTAGGTGCGGAGGATCAGCTGGTCGAGCCCGTCGACCCGTTGGTGCATGGCGATATGGTCGCGATAGCTTGCGGCGCCCATCAGATAGACTCGGTCGGACCCCGGGATCACCGTCTTCCACTCGCCCGGTTTGGCGATGTCCGCCTCGGCAAGCCGGAAGTTCACATGGTCGTCGTTGGTGACGATCCACAGCTTTCCGTGCGCCGCGTCGGGCGAATATTCGCGCCCTTCCTTGCGCGGGGCGATCAGCACAGGCTCGGCTAGCGGATCGGACGAGGGCACGAAGCGCACCTCGGTCGTCGTATTGTCGCCCGTTGCGATGAAGATCAGGCTTCGGTCCTGCGAATCGTCGACTCCGACCGAGAAGCCGAGATCCTCGGTCTCCTCGTAGAGCGTCCTGTCCTCGCTGACCGGCGTTCCCAGCCGGTGGTAGCGCGCGCGATAGCTCCGCCAATTGTCGTTCACTTCGGTGAACACGACGCCCGTGCTGTCGCTGGTCCACACCGGCGCGCCGATGCCCACCTCGGTGATTGTCTCGATGTCCTTGCCGGTCGCGATGTCGCGGATCTTGAGAACGAACCGCTCGGACCCGTTGGCGTCCACCATCGTCGCCATCAGCTTGCCGTCCGGGCTGACGTCCATCGCGCCCAGCCGGAAATACTCCTTGCCCTCGGCCTCGGCAGGCTCGTCGTAGATCAGCTCGTCATCGCCGCCCGCGACCGGCTTGCGATACCAGCTTCGATACTGCGCCCCGGGCTTGAACGCCCACCAATAGAGCCAGTCGCCGTCGCGGATCGGGACCGAACTTTCGTCTTCCTTGATCCGCCCCTTCATTTCCTCGAACAGCTCGGAAAGCAGCCCCTCGTGCGGCGCCTTCCAGGCTTCGAAATAGGCATTCTCCGCCTTCAGATAGGTGAGAACGTCCTCATTCGTGACGTTGGGATAGCCCTGATCGCGAATCCACGCCCAGGGGTCCTCAACCTTCTGGCCATGATGTTCGAAACTGTGCGGGCGCTGTTCGGCCCTGGGCGGCGGCGGAAGCTCGGTCGTTCTGTTCATGGCGACCGGTCTTAGCGCCCCCGCCCGAGACCGGAAGGGGTTAGGCGGTGCCCTATTGCGGCGTTTGCGGCTGCTGCACCGTTTCCGGGGTCGGCTCCGGCTTCGGCTTCACCACCGCCCTCGGCCTGATCAGCACATTCTGGCGAAGGTCGCGGATCTTGTCCTTGAGTCCGGGTTGCGGCTGCGGCTGCAGGCCGGCGTCGTCGCCCTTCACCGTGAGCCCGCCGGTATCAACCGTCGGATCGCTGCTGAACGCCGCCGTATAGAGGTAATCGCGGCGGCAGACCGTGCCTGCGTGGCAGGAGAAGTCCACGCCGCCCGGCGGAAGCGTGATCGCGACATCCGGGAACCACACCGGGAAATCCCAGCTGTCGGACCATACGCCCACGTCGATGAAGGCGTGGGCATCGACCCCGGGAGTGACGATGAAGCCCAGATTGTACACGGGGGAGCCGATCGAGAAGCTGCTGGTGCGCGCCGCCGCGTTGATGGCGAGCGGCATCCGCTGGCCGTTGACGATCTGCTGGTCGCTGTTGGCGACATTGTCGTGGAGCATCAGCTTCAGCGCGTCGGAATGAAGCCCGACCTTCACCGCCGGGTGCACCTGGATTCCGGCCGCCCCCCAGTTGCCGTACCCCGCCAGCAGGTCGATGTCGTTCAACACGAAGGGGATCTCGCCCGCATTCGTGCCTGGCGCCGGCGGCCGGAATTGCCCGTGGGTGTAGGGCGCGGGCAATTTGTCCGCGAGATCGTAGCCGACGGTCAGGCTGTGCTGGTCCTCGCCGATCAGCGGAAGCTTGTACTCATAGCCCGCGTTCGCCTGCAGCTCGGCGACGAATTCCTGCCCGTTGAAGATCTGGCTGGAAGCGAGGCCGGACGCCGCATATTGCGCCGGCGATCCGTCGACCGGCGTCATCGTCGCGGTGAGATAGGCGTGCTCGCCGCTGTCGTCCTTGGCGTAGCTATATTTGCCGTCGACGACGATTGGGAAGCGCAGCCCGAAGCCATAGCTGAAGCCGGCCTGCGCCCCCGCATAATAGGTCACCGAGCAGCCCACCCAGCACCAGTTGATCGTCTTCTCGATCCGCTTGCTCCACTCATACTGACGGCCGAGCGTGAAGCCGGTGAGGAAGACGGGGTCGATCGGCTGGTTGGGAGTCGGCGTAAGGGTCGCGGGCTCGAGCACAGACAGCCGCCCGCCGAGCCTTCCCGCCAGGTCCTGGAGCCGGCTTCCCGATGAAACGGTCGTCGCTCCGTCGGCCACCGCTACGCCCTTCACTTCCTGGTCGAGGACGTCCGCCTTGGGGATGAACATCACGTCTTCGATCTTGGTCTCGGCCGAGTTGATCAGCTCTCCGGCGAGCTGGTCGTCGCTCAGCTGCTCGATCCGCGCAGTCTCCTGCGGGCCGATGGCGGCCTCGATCTTCGCCCGCTCGGTTGGGTTGGCCAGGATCGCCCGGAAATTCGCGATCTGGGTCGCCGTCTCGGCATCCTGCGCGGCCCAGTCCTGCCGGGCCTTGGCGATGGCGTCGGCGCGTTTGCCCGGGTCCTGGACGTAGCGCGGCGACGACGGGTCGGAATAGCCGGCGACTCGTTCGCTGTCCGACAGCTTCCGGGCGCAGGCGATTCCCGCCTGCTCGATCTGGCTTCGGCGGCCCGCGTCGCTGCAGGTGCCGGCCTTGAGCTGGTAGTTGAGGAAGCTTCGGACGACGAGGCCCTGCGGGACGACATAAGCCGTGATGTCGGACGCCTTGACCGATACGGCTTCCGGCGCGGCTCTCAGGCGATTGGCGACGTTGGGAAGAGCGTCGCGATTCTGCAGCATCGCCGAAAGATCGATCGTCGAGCTTCCGAGCTTGAGCGCCCGGGTGGAACCGATGTCCGATGCCGAAAGCTGGCGCTCGACCTGGAGCTGCTGGATCGACGCGGCCGGGCTGGCGCTTTGCAGCAGGACCGTGTCGGGCAGGGCCGGAGCCGCCGCTGCCGGAGCGATTTGCGCGACGTCGGCCGATAGCTCGGCATTGGGAACCACGATCCCCATTTTCTGGGCGGCCGTCGGAGCGACCTTGATCGCCCGGACCATCGGAGCGGTGGATTGCGCATTGGCTGCCGAAGCGAGGAGGACGGCGACGAAGGCCGCCGAGTGCAAATGAAGCTGACGCATGGAAGATGCCCCCTTCCAAGCTCGTCCCGCGCGGACGAAACGCCCCATCGCGCGGGGAAAGTGACTCCGCGCGGGCTTGACGTCAATCAAAAAAGCTCAAGGAAATACGGCAGTTAAGTGCGGACGCCTGTGCGGCAATTTAACAGGGGCGGAGATTTTCCTGTCCTAAAGCCGCGCTCCCGTGATTGAAGCTTGCCCATGGACCAGCCGCTCTCCGCGGGAGCGAGGGCCGCCGAAGATAAAGACACGGAAATGGTCGCTCATCGCGTGACCTTAGGGGATTTAGCGCGCTTGTTGCCGCACTCGCGCGGGCCTAGGTAGCACCCATGTCCAGCTATGCAGATCGGCTCGCGGCGCTCCGCGAACAACTGAAGTCCGAGAAGCTCGACGGCTTCGTCGTCCCGCTTACCGACGAGCATATGAGCGAATATGTCGGCAGCTACGCCCAGCGGCTGCAGTGGCTGACCGGCTTCAAGGGCTCGGCGGGCTCGGCGGTGGTGCTTCCGGAGGAAGCGGCGATCTTCGTCGATGGCCGCTACACTCTGCAGGTGCGCCAGCAGGTGAGCGCCGACGACTGGAGCTACCAGTCGGTCCCGGAAACCAGCGTCACCGACTGGCTGAAGGACCATGCCGCCAAGGGCGCGCGGATCGGCTACGACCCTTGGTTGCACACCCGCGACTGGGTGAAGAAGGCCAAGGAGGCGCTCGCAAGCCGCGGCGCGGAGCTGGTTCCGGTCGGCGAGAACCCGATCGACAAGATCTGGATCGACCGCCCCGAAGCCTCGAAGGCGAAGCTCGTCGTCCAGCCCGACGAATATGCGGGCAAGGGCGCGGCGGAGAAACGCACCGACATCGCCGAATGGCTGGAAAAGCATGACGCCGACGCGGCGATTCTGTCCGCGCTCGATTCCATCGCCTGGGCGTTCAACGTCCGCGGCCAGGACGTCACGCATACGCCGGTCGCTTTGGCCTACGCCATCGTCAACAGGGACGGCACCGCCGACCTGTTCGTCGCCGAGGAGAAGGTCGGGCCGGACGTCCGCCAGCATCTCGGCAACGGAGTTCGCCTCCACGACCGCTATGCATTCGAAGGCGCGCTGTCGGAGTTCAAGGGGAAGACCGTCGCGGTCGATCCGGAGCGGGCGGTGTCCGCGATCTTCGACGCGCTCGACAGGGCTGGCGCGAAGGTCCTGCCGCTGCGCGATCCGGTGGTTCTTCCCAAAGCACTCAAGAACAGGGTCGAGATTGCCGGCCAGCAGGCGGCGCAGACCCGCGACGGTGCGGTCATCGCCCGATTCCTTCACTGGATCGACCAGGAAGCGCCCAAGGGCGACGTCGACGAGCTCGGCGCGTCGGACAAATTGGAAGCGCTCCGCCGCGAGAATCCCGAGCTTCGCGACCTCAGCTTCGACTCCATTTCCGGCGCGGGGCCGAACGGCGCCATCGTCCACTACAAGTCGAGCGAGAAGACCAACCGCAAGCTCGAGACCGGGACGCTCTACCTGATCGATTCCGGCGGGCAGTATGTGGACGGCACCACCGACATCACCCGCACCGTCCCGATCGGCGAGCCGACGGACGAAATGCGCGACCGGTTCACGCGGGTGCTGAAGGGCCACATCGCCGTCGCGACCGCTGTCTTCCCGAAGGGCACGCGCGGGACGCAGCTCGACAGCTTTGCGCGGCGCCCGCTGTGGGATGCGGGCCTCGATTACGCGCACGGCACCGGCCACGGCGTCGGCAGCTTCCTCGCGGTCCACGAAGGTCCGCAGAGGATCGCGCCGGTGACCAGCTCGCAGTCGGGCGGCGACGAGCCTCTTCAGGCCGGAATGATCATCTCCAATGAGCCCGGCTATTACAAAACCGGCGAGTACGGCATCCGGATCGAGAACCTCGTGCTGGTCGTCGACAAAAAAATCGAGGGTGCGGAGAAGGAGATGCTCGGCTTCGAGACCCTGACCTTCGCGCCCATCGACCGGCGGCTGATCGTCAAGGCCATGCTGAGCCCGGAGGAAATCGCCTGGCTCGACGATTACCATCGGCAGGTGGTTGAGAAGATCGGGCCCAACCTGAGCGGCTCCGACCGCGAATGGCTCGAAAAGGCCTGCGCGCCGATTTGAGGAGGCGACAATGGCGCATTCGCTGCTGACCCATCCCATCCACCTCGGCACCGGCGCGACCGCAGTCGCCGAGCCGGAAATGACCGGCGGAATGGAATGGTACGAAGCCTACATGGAGCGCCATTCGGACGACGGCCCGGAGGGGCGGCTGGTCTCGCTATTCCGCTTCGACGAGCCGTGGACGAGCTGGGAGATGCATCCCGCCGGCGACGAGGTCGTCTGCTGCATTGAGGGATCGATGACTCTTCACCAGCAGCTTGCGGGCGGCGGCGAGAAGACGATCCACCTCGGCCCCGGCGACTATGCGATCAATCCGCCCGGCGCCTGGCACACGGCGGATTGCGACGGCTCAGTCCTCGCTCTCTTCATCACCGCCGGCTGGGGCACCGAGCACCGCCCGA
The DNA here is from genome assembly GCA_051953395.1 of Sphingomicrobium sp. Taxonomy (GTDB): domain Bacteria; phylum Pseudomonadota; class Alphaproteobacteria; order Sphingomonadales; family Sphingomonadaceae; genus Sphingomicrobium. The sequence goes on along the minus strand of JBQCIU010000003.1, from coordinate 411 downwards.
GGTGACGCGAGGTCGCGTGCCTGCGCTTTCCGCTTCCTCAGATTCTCCCGAAGCGCCTTCGCCAGCTTTTCGTCGCGCGACTTGTCCTGTTTGGCCATGGACTTACATTGACCTTCGAAAGCGGCTCCGGCAACGGGTTGACGGAGATAAGCCGCTTGGCCATAGCGCCGCCTTCTCCGTCAAAGTGCTGCCGTAGCTCAGTGGTAGAGCGCATCCTTGGTAAGGCTGAGGTCGTGAGTTCAATCCTCACCGGCAGCACCATTTTCTGATCACCTCGGCCGGTTGGTCGTGCCCTTCCCCGCAGTGATGAACAAGGCGACGACCGGCCCCTCGGCGTCGGCTGTATGCCAGGCGCCGCGCGGGTTGATTGCATAATCGCCGGGGCCGAGCTCCCACGACTGTTTCGATCCG
>JBQCIU010000002.1:0-36966 GCA_051953395.1 Sphingomicrobium sp. | reverse complement strand
ACGACCTCGAAGCGCTCGCCAAGGCCGGAGCCCACGTCATCCTCGTCGCTCGCACCGCGCAAGCACTGGAAGAGGTCGAGGAGCGGATTCACGAAGCCGGAGGGAGCGCGACCATCGCTCCTGTCGACCTCACCGAAGGGGAATCGATCGGCAAGCTCGCGGGCGCAGTGGCCGAGCGATGGGACGCTCTGGACGTTCTCGTCCTCAACGCAGCGACCCTCGGCTCGCTGACCCCGGTCGAGCATATCGACGCCAAGGAATATGCGCGGATCCTCACCCTCAACGTCGCCGCAAACCAGGCGCTCATCGCGGCATTCGACCCGATGCTTCGGCGAAGCGAACGCGCCGACGTGATCGCGATTACCTCGTCCGTCGGGCACGAGCCGCGCGCCTTCTGGGGCGCTTACGGGTCGTCGAAGGCGGCGCTCGAAAATCTCGTCCTGACCTACGGCGACGAGACCGAGCGGCTGGGCAAGATCCGGGTGCACGTGATCGATCCGGGCGCGACTCGGACCCGCATGCGCGAACTCGCTTTCCCGGGCGAAGAGCCCGAAAGCGTAAAGCCGCCCGAGGTGCCCGCCCGTTTCATCGTCGAGCGGCTGACGTCCGATGCGCCGACCGGCGAGCGCGTGCGCGTGGACGCCTAGCCCAGCGGAATCAGGAAGGGGCCGCCGCGCCTCGAGCTGGAAGGGCCCGAGAAGCGCTGGTCGGTCAGATAGGCCTTGCCGTCCCGCCGGACGACCACCGGCATCCGCGACCAGAAAAGGAAGGCGCGGACCTCCGGTCTGGAGCGGATTGCCGAAGCGAGCCTGGGGTCGTCGAGCCCGTTCGGTTCGACGTGGGGGTCGAGCCGCAACCCGCGAATGAGGTCGTAGCTGCCCGATCCGTGCACCGTCGCGTTGCGCCACTGAATCTCCCGGCGCCAGAACAGCAGCGGCTCGGGGTTCGCGACGACCATGGTCGGCCGTACCGCCACAAGCCGCTGCCGAGTTGCAGCCACCATGCGGTCGCTGATCCCTAGGTTCAGTGCAGCGTAAACGCAGACCGTCGCCAGTACCGCGATGGCCGGATTGTGCCAGTTCCGCCCGAGCCGTTCCGCGCGCCACGACAGCTCGAGCCCGACGATCATGACGATCCATACCCAGGGATCGACGATGAACCAGGCGTCGCCATAGAACCACTGCTGCGACAGCGGATCGAGAAGCCGCGTCCCGTAGCTGGTGAGCCAGTCGAGGAGCGAGTGGCCAAGGCCTCCGATGAACGCCACGAGCAGCAGCGCCCCGGGCCGGACCACTATTTTGCCCGGTCGCAATCGTTCCCAAAGCAAAATAATTGCGACAGTGAAGAATGGCAGCAGAAGCATTCCGCCGATGCCGTGCGTAAAGCCGCGATGCACTTCGATCGACGGTTCGCCGATCAGCGGAGCGATGAAGCTGTCGATGTCGGGCAGGTTGGAGGCGATCACCAGCGCCGCAGTGGCGCGGCCGGTCAGCCGCTTCAGTCCTGCCCGGCCCAGCAGGACCCCGAACAGCGTGTGCGTGAGATTGTCCAACTAGGACGCGCCGTCGGTCAGAGCTTGTGCGGCTCCTTCTCGACCATCCAGGTCTGGCCCTTGGAGACCAGCGCCTGGAGATCCGGAGTCTTGCCCTCAGCGGCCTTGGCGTTTTGCTCCACGACCGCGCTTTCGAAGGTCGGGCGCGGGTCTTCGTAGATGACGCCGAGGGCGACAGGGAAACCCTCGTCCTGCCGCATCTCGATCAGCATCGCCGCAATACCGCGATTCTTCGGATTGTGGACGATGACGGACGGATCGTCGCCGTCGACGATCTTCAGCGCCAGCTTGTCGACGTCGAGCGCAAGGCCCTTTGTGCCGCCGTCGAACAGCATCTTCTCGCCGGCCTGCAGCCACAGCTGCTTTTGGCTGGCGTTCTGCTTCTCGGTGAAGCTGGCGAACACCTCGTCATTATAGACGATGCAGTTCTGGTAGATTTCGATGAAGCTCGCGCCCTTATGCGCGTGCGCGGCCTTCAGCACGTCGACGAGGTTCTTGTGGACGTCGATTCCGCGGGCAATGAACCGGGCGCCAGACCCGAGCGCGAACATGCACGGGGTCACCGGCCGGTCGATCGAGCCGAACGGCGTCGACGGCGACCGTGTGCCGAGACGGCTGGTCGGCGAATATTGTCCCTTCGTCAGTCCGTAGATCTCGTTGTTGAACAGCAGGATCTGGCAGTCGAGGTTGCGGCGAAGGACGTGCATCGTGTGGTTGCCGCCGATGCTGAGCGCGTCGCCGTCGCCGGTGATGATCCACACGTCGAGCGCCGGATTGGCGAGCTTCACCCCGGTCGCGATCGCGGCCGCGCGGCCGTGGATCGTGTGGAAGCCGTAGCTTGCCCTGTAATAGGGAAAGCGGCTCGAGCAGCCGATGCCTGAAATGAAGACGGTATTCTCGCGCGCGACTCCAAGGTCCGGCATCGTGCGCTGGACGGCTTTCAGCACGGCATAATCGCCGCAGCCGGGACACCAGCGGACTTCCTGGTCGCTGGCCCAGTCCTTCGCGGTCGTGACGGTCGTCATCTCATTCATGAAAAATATCCACCAAGCCAGGCGATCAGCACGATCACCACGATCAGCATCATCAGCATCGGGAAGACGTTGATCTGCTTCACTCCAGCATCCCCTCGATCGCCTCTTCGATCTCGGCGATCCGGAACGGCTGGCCGGCCACCTTCGACAGCGGCTTCGCATCGACGAGGAACTGGTCGCGAAGCACGGTCTTGAGCTGGCCCATGTTCATTTCCGGAACGAGGATCCGGTCGAATCCGCGAAGCAGGTCGCCGAGGTTCTTCGGCATCGGCCAGATGTGGCGGATGTGGATGTGGCTGACGTCGAGACCGCGATTGCGGGCGCGGCGAACGGCCTGGTGGATCGGCCCGTAGGTCGAGCCCCAGCCCACCACCGCCAGCTTTCCGCTGTCGTTGCCGAGGCAGACGTCCTGGTCGGGGATCGACTCCGCGACCTTCTGCACCTTGGCGGCGCGGGTTTCGGTCATCTCCTGGTGGATTTCGGGCCGGTAATCGATGTTGCCGGTCCCGGGCTGCTTCTCGATCCCGCCGATGCGGTGCTCGAGCCCCGGAGTGCCAGGCCTGATCCACGGCCGCGCGAGGTCGGCGTTGCGGGCGTAGGGCATCACACCCTCCCCTTCCGCTGGAGGGGTGTCGAAATAGCTGACGGGAAAGGCCTCGTACTGTGCCATGTCCGGCACCCGCCACGGCTCGGCCGCATTGGCGATATAGCCGTCGGTAAGAAGCATCACCGGGACCATGTAGCGGGTCGCGATCCGGCAGGCCTCGATCGCGACGTCGAAGGCGTCCGAAGGCGAGCGCGCCGCCAGGACCACCAGCGGAGCGTCGGCATTGCGGCCATAGACGGCCTGATAGAGGTCCGACTGCTCCGTCTTGGTCGGAAGGCCGGTCGACGGCCCGCCTCGCTGCGAATTGACCACCACCAGCGGAAGCTCGGTCATGATCGCCAGCCCGATCGCCTCCGTCTTGAGCGCGATTCCGGGACCCGACGACGAGGTGATCCCCAGCTGCCCGGCATAGCTGGCGCCGATGGCCGCTGCGACGGCCGCAATCTCGTCTTCCGCCTGGAAGGTGGTGATCCCGAACTCCTTCAACCGCGCAAGATGGTGGAGAAGAGGACTGGCCGGAGTGATGGGATACGATCCGAAGAACATCTTCACGTTGGCGAGCTGGCATCCGGCAACCAGGCCCAGAGCGAGCGATTCGGCGCCGGTCACGGTTCGGTACAGCCCCGGCTCGGCGGGCGCGGGCGCAATGTCGCGCTGAACGATCCCCGGAGCGCCGATCTCGATCGTTTCGCCATAAGCGTGGCCGGCGTTCAGCGCTGCGATATTGGCTTCTGCGAGTTCGGGAGCCTTGGCGAACTTGGCTTTGAGCCAGTCGACGATCGGCTGCCGGTCGCGGTCGAACATCCACAGCGCAAGGCCCAGCGTCCACATGTTCTTGCAGCGCAGGGCTTCCTTGTTGCCGAGGCCGAAGGGTTTCACCGCCTCCAGGGTCAGCTGGGAAATGTTGAAGTGGATGACCTGCCACTTGCCGAGGCTGCCGTCCTCGAGCGGGTTGTTCTCATAGCCCGCTTTCGCGAGGTTCCGGGCGGTGAATTCGCCTTCGTCGACGATCAGCAGCCCGCCTTCGCGGACCTGCGGCGCGTTCACCTTCAGCGCAGCGGGGTTCATCGCGACGAGCACGTCGGGCTGATCCCCCGCGGTGTCGATCGCGGTCGAGCCGAAGTTGATCTGGAAGGCGCTGACCCCAAAGGTCGTGCCCTGCGGAGCGCGGATTTCCGCCGGGAAGTCCGGGAAGGTCGAAAGATCGTTGCCCGCCAGAGCGGTGGACAGGGTGAACTGACCGCCGGTCAATTGCATTCCGTCGCCGGAATCGCCGGCGAAGCGGACGACGACCGCCTCCGGCTCGGGATGGGCGGTGGATTCTTCTTTGGTGATCAGATGTTCGGCGGTGGCCATGCCGCGTACTTAATCCCGCTCTCTCGTCATTGCGAGCGTAGCGAAGCAATCCACGTTCGATTTTCCGGATCGGCAGGCGGCTTACCCGCCTCGCAATGACAGACGCATGCCAGAGCGGCGCGTCTGCCTTCTGCCACCCTGCTTTCCAGTTCGTGCAGAACCCGGCAAATATGGCCGTGGGGGCAAAACGATGATTCTTCGCCGGCTCACCGCGAACTTGAAAAAGCAGAACTGGACGGCAGTCACGATCGATTTCCTGATCGTCGTGATCGGCGTGTTCGTAGGCATCCAGGCTTCGAACTGGAACCAGGCCCGGATTAACCGGGCTGAGACCCAGCGTCTGCTGATGCGCATCGAGCCCGAAATCGATCAGATAATCGACTTCGCCGCCAATACACGTGATTATTATGCAACCAGCCGCCGCTTCGCCGAGACCGCGTTCTCGGCATGGAACGGCGACCGTTCGGTGAGCGATAACGACTTCGTCATCGCGGCTTATCAAGCGAGCCAGATTCACGGCCTTGGCCAGTCGCAAAGCTGGGCGGCGGTGTTCGGTGCGGACCAATTGCGCAATGTCGACGACGATCGGCTGCGCATTCCGCTGGCGCGGCTGATGGCCTTTGACGTGGAGAATCTAAACTCGACGGCCGTCGCATCCCGTTATCGCGAGGACGTACGGATGGTGATTCCCGACTCCGTCCAGCAGGCGATCCGGCAATCCTGCGGGGACCGTCTAATCGCTGGAGATACCACTCAGCTGATGCTTCCGCACCGGTGCCTGCTCCGCCTCGATCCAATGACCGCGAAGAAAGTCGCGACTGACCTTCGTGCACATCCGGAACTTGCGCGTGAGCTCCGACTCCATCTTGCCGGTGTAGCGAGCTTCCTGAACAGCCTCATGCAGTATGAAGGCGAAGCGCGGATCGTTCATGATCGCCTTTCCGCCTTGCGCGCCTAACTGGAATGCACACTGCCCCTGCGATACGACGATAGGATGGAAGAGGATGACCATCTCTACCGGCTCGGCGCCGGGATCATGCTCCTCAACGCCGCGGGCAAAGTCTGGGTCGGCGCGCGAATCGATAATCCGGCTGACGCGTGGCAGATGCCCCAGGGCGGGATCGACGAGGACGAGGAGCCGTGGAGCGCCGCTCTTCGCGAGCTGGAGGAGGAGACCGGAATCCGGCCGGCGCTGGTCGAATATGTCGCGGAGCATCCCGAGCGCCTCCGCTACGATCTTCCCGGCGAATGGCGGGAAAAACTGTGGCGCGGCAAGTGGAAGGGCCAGATGCAGCACTGGTTCCTGGCGCGATTCCTTGGAACGGACTCCGACGTCAATCTGGAGACCGAGCATCCGGAATTCCGCGCATGGCAATGGGTCGAGCCCAGCCGCCTTCCCGAGATGATCGTGCCATTCAAGCGCGACCTGTACCGGCGCCTGCTGGACGATTTCGCCGAGTTTCTGTGAAGCTGCGTCCGCTTCCAAATTGAACCGGGAAACGGGTGAGGCGTTTTCGCGGTAACGCGTTTTTCTGGAAGACAAAAAGTGACGAAATTCATCAGGCGCGCGCTTTGCGCGGCGCTGGCGGCTGGGCTCGTGCCCATGGCGCCCGCGGTTGCCGCCGATTCGGCGGCCTATCCGAATCTCGATTCGGTCACCCAGCTGATCCCGCAGACCGCCGGACGTTCGGTGCTGATCGATACCAACTCCGCGACACTGTACATGATCGACGACGGCCGCATCGTCGATTCGATGAAGGTCATCGTCGGCAAGCCCGGCGAGCCGACGCCGGAAATCACGACATCGCTGACCGCGGCGATCGTAAATCCCTACTGGCATGTGCCGCCGGACCTCGTGCGGACGCTGACCGCGCCGAACGTGCTGAAGCTTGGGGACGGATATCTGACCAGTCACGGCTACGAGGTGGTGACAAGCTACGATTCCGACGCCCAGGTCATCGACCCCGACACGGTGGATTGGCAGGCCGTCGCCGACGGAACCGACACGGTGCTCGTGAGGCAGCGGCCCGGGCCCGCCAACTCGATGGGCCACATCAAGTTCAGCCTCGCTGCAGGCGACGGGATTTACCTTCACGACACGCCGAAAAAGGAGCTGTTCAACGAGGATGACCGCGACCTGAGCTCCGGGTGCGTCCGCCTGGAGGACGCGCCCCGCCTCGCGCGCTGGCTGCTCGGCGATTCGGTTTCGCTCGCCGCGTCAGTTCCGGAAGAAGAAATTCCGATGCGCAGCTATGTCCCGGTGAAGATCACCTCGCTCGGACCAGCCGCGCAGTCGGAGATCGCGTCGCTTCGCTAGCCTGGCCCGCTTTGCGGGCATGGCGTTCCTCCGGCGGCCCAGCTAGGGGAACGGCCATGGGGGAACTCTCCAAATCCGAGCAAGCCGCGGTCGAGCTCGCGGCTGCCCAGCCGATGCTGGACCAGGTCCTGGACTGGAGCGCCGTCAATAGCGGCTCGCGCAACCTGGCCGGCCTGGAGCGCATGGCGGCAATTTACGCCGACGCCTTCTCCGCGCTTCCAGGGGAGCTGGAGCTGGTCGATCCCGCGCCCGTGGAGGCGATCGACTCAGCGGGGCGGACGAGCGCGCTCGAACATGGGCGGAACCTCCACCTGAAAGTCCGTCCCGACGCCGCGCTGCAGCTGCTTTTCACCGGCCACATGGATACCGTTTTCCCCGCAGATCATGCATTTCAGCAGACCCGCTGGCTCGAGGATGGGGTTCTCAACGGTCCCGGAGTGGCGGACATGAAGGGCGGCCTTGCGATCATGCTCGCTGCCTTGAAAGCGGTCGAGGCAGGTGCGGCGGCGAACTCGATCGGCTACGAAGTCATCGTCAACAGCGATGAGGAAGTCGGCAGCCTTGGCTCGGCCCCGCTCATCGCCCGGGCAGCCAGCGACAAGCGCGCCGCTCTGACCTACGAGCCTGCCGCCCTTCCCGACGGAACGCTCGCCGGAGCCCGGCCGGGAAGCGGCAATTTCTCCATCGTCATCAACGGCAAATCCGCGCATGCGGGCCGTAATCCCGAAGACGGCCGAAACGCCATTGTCGCCGCTGCGGAGATCGCAATCCGGCTCGAGGCGCTGATTCGCGACGGACTCACCGTGAACTCTTCGAGGATCGAGGGCGGCGGTCCAGGCAATGTCGTCCCCGACCTCGCGGTTCTTCGGGTCAACCTGAGGCCGCGAACGCCCGAGATCGAGGCCGACACGAAACGCAGGATCGACGAAATCCTGGCGGTCGTTGCCGTCGAGAGGGATGTCACGATCCACGCCCACGGCGGCTTCGGCCGGCCGCCCAAGCCGATGACGCCCGACATGGAAAAGCTGTTCGGCGTGGTGAAACAGGCCGGCGCCGACCTCGGCCAGTCGATTCAATGGAAGGCGACGGGCGGAGTGTGCGACGGCAACAATATCGCGGCCTGCGGAGTGCCGGTCATCGACACGATGGGAGTCCGCGGCGGCAAGATTCACAGCATGGAGGAATTTCTGATTTCCGAAAGTCTCGGTGAGCGCGCCGCTCTATCGGCGCTGACAATCCTGCGGATCGCGGAGGGGCGGCTATGACCTTCCGGGTGCGGCCTGCCCGAGCCGAGGACTATCAGTCCATCTACAACATGGCCAAGCTGACCGGCGGCGGCTTCACCAATCTTCCTCCCGACAAGGCGACCCTCGTCGCCAAGCTCGCGCGGTCCGCGGAATCGTTCGAGCGCGACGTCGAGGAGCAGCGCGGCGACCTTTACGTCTTCGTTCTCGAGGACCCGAAGAGCGGCAAGATCCGCGGCACGTGCCAGGTTTTCGGCCAGGTCGGAGTGACCCAGCCCTTCTACAGCTATCATCTGAGCACGCTGACTCAGTCGAGCCCGGAGCTCGGCAAGACGTTCCGCAACCAGATGCTCACCCTGACGACCGATCTCGAAGGCTCTTCCGAGGTCGGCGGGCTGTTCCTTCACCCCGAGATGCGGGCGGGCGGATGGGGGGCGCTCCTGGCCAGGAGCCGCTACCTATTCATCAAGCTGCACCGGCAGCGGTTCGGCGACCGGACCCTCGCCGAGCTTCGCGGAGTGATGGACGAGGCCGGCAACGCGCCCTTCTGGGATTCACTCGCCGGCAAGTTCTTCGGGATGAGCTTCCCCGAAGCCGACGAGTTCAATGCGGTGCACGGCACGCAATTCATCGCCGACCTGATGCCGAAGACGCCCATCTACACCGCCTTGCTGGCCGAAAGCGCCAAGTCTGTGATGGGGCAGCCGCATCCCAGCGGCCGCGCGGCGATGAAGATGCTGGAGAGCGAAGGCTTCGTCTTCGATCGCTATGTGGATATTTTCGACGGCGGCCCGACGGTCACCGCGCCCACAGACCAGATCCGCACGATTGCCGAATCGGAGCCCTACACGATTGCCGAGATCGCTGACGGCGGGAGCCACAAGGTGCTGGCGGCAAGCGGCAGGCTCAACGACTTCCGTGCAAGCTGCGCGAGCGTGAAGAAACTTCCGAAGAAGACCCTCCAGATCGACCCTGAAGCGGCCGAGCTGCTCGAAGTCGAAATCGGCGACCCGATCCTCGCAGTGAACCGCAATGGCCATCACTGAGATCAATTTCGACGGGATCATCGGCCCGAGCCATAATTATGCGGGGCTCAGCTTCGGCAACCTCGCCTCGACCCGGAACACCGGCCAGGTGTCGCAGCCGCGGGCGGCCGCGCTTCAGGGCATCGAGAAGATGCGCGCGAACCTCCGCCTCGGTCTCGCGCAGGGAATTTTCCTGCCGCATCGCCGGCCCGACGGGCGCTGGCTGGCGGAGCTCGGCACCACCTATGAGGATTGCGAGCCGCAGCTGGCCGCGAGCGCAATGTCGGCCTCGGCGATGTGGGCAGCCAACGCGGCGACGGTTTCGCCCGCCGCCGATTGCGCAGACCGGAAGTGCCACCTGACCGTGGCCAACCTCAAGTCGATGCCACACCGGAGCCACGAATGGCCGGAGACCCTGGCGCAGCTGCGCGTGGCGTTCGCCAGCCCGGCGTTCGAGGTGCACCCGCCAGTCCCGGTGGCGTTCGGCGACGAGGGTGCCGCCAACCACATGCGGCTGGCGAGCGGCTATGATTCGCCGGGCGTCGAAATCTTCGTCTACGGAGTGAGCGGCGGAGCTTTCCCGGCGCGCCAGAACCTGGAAGCGTCGAAAGCGATCGCCCGGCTTCACCGCCTCGATCCCGGTCGCACGATTTTCGCGGAGCAGTCGCAGGAAGCGATTGCCGCCGGCGCCTTTCACAACGACGTCGTGGCCGTCGCCAACCGGCGGGTGCTTTTTACGCACGAAAATGCCTTTGCGAACCGCGACCACGTTGTCGGGCAGTGCGACCGGCTGTTTCCGCAGGTTGAGCTGGTCGAAGTGCCGGCCTCGGAAGTGCCGCTGGCGGATGCGGTCAGTTCCTACCTGTTCAACGCGCAGCTGGTCAGCCCGCCGGACGATGAAACGACCCTGATCGTCCCCGGCGAAGCGCGCGAGACGCCGTCCGTCTGGTCCTGGTTGCAGCGCCACCTTTCCGGCAATGGCCCGATCCGCAAGGTCGAGGTCGTCGACGTTCGGCAATCGATGGCAAACGGCGGCGGACCGGCCTGCCTTCGACTTCGGATTGTTGCCGATCCGGGAACTGTCGACCCGCGCTTCCTGGTCGACGAGGCGAAGCTCGACCGGATCGCCGCCGTCATCGCACGCGAATGGCCCGAAGCCATTCACGCCGCCGAGCTGCAGGAGCCGAAGCTGGTCGCCCAGGTCGAAGCTGCCCGCGCGGCGCTTTTCGGCTCGCTCGACCTTCCCGACCTGATCTGAACCGGAATCCCGAAACGGGACGCCGCACCTCTTGCTTACCGCGACTTTAACCTTGTCTCTTAGGACTTAAACGGCTCAAAACTGCCGCTCCGACGTTGACGCGTTAAGGAATGGCGATGCTGAAGAAGATCGGTCGGCTTTTTATCATCAAGACGCGCTTCGAGGCGTGGCTGGTGATCTATGCCATCGCCGTCGGCTCGGCGGAGCGCGGACAGCATTACCTCGTCCAGTTCCCCGGCTACGGCGGCTATCTTCTCGCTTTGGCCTGCACCGGCGTGGTCTTCGTCGCCGGCGCCAAGATTCTGGATTCGACTCCGCCCAAGGCGAAGGCGCAGGCCGCCTTCAGCGGTAGTCGACCCACAGCTCTCCGCTCGCGTTCCGGTTCAGAGTCACGACCTTGGCATCGCACAGGTTCACGCCCGGCCACACCACGAGCCGGCCGTCAGGAAGCGTGGCTTCAAGATCGAACGCGCAATCCTGATTGCTGAACTGAACCGCGCCCTGCCCGCCTGATTTGGGAACGGGAACGGGCGCCACTGCCAGCGGTTGCCAGTCCTTCGTCCCGAACCGCCTCGCCTTCAGCGCGCTGAAGTCGATGTCGGTGTTGTTGACCAGGGTGAAATTGGTCGCCTGAGCGAGACCCGGGCTCGGCAATGCGAACGCAAGCGCACACAGCGCGATTGGAAGAGCCTTGTTCATTCGCCCCTTATACGCACTGTGGCGCAAAGGGGCGAATGGCTGATGTCAGGCGGCGTCGAGCGTCGGGTAAACCGGCCACGAACGCTGGGTGTAGGTGGCTCCCTGCCCCTGCCGGTGCGCCTCGGTCAGCGGAAGAGCGGTCGAGCAGAAGGCGCACTCGGCGCTGAGGCGGCCGATGATCCAGTGGCTTCGGCCGCAGCCGGGGCAGTGGTTCACTTCGCCTTCGTGGTAGCAAGCGTGGTAGCCGCGCGCATTGGGGTTGAACGGCTCCCGGCCCATTCGGTTGGTACTCAGCACGGGGTGTTTCCTTTCAAAGCTTTAGCGGTTCAACGAGCGGTGATTCGATAGGTTTCCGATGCTCCGCTTCAGCCGTGCGATTGTCATCTTCGAAGGCGGCACTGTGCCGGCTCGGGACGCCCTGTGGATATTAACCATCTCTTAGGGGTTCCGGCGCATCGTGCGTTGCCGACCAGGGGGTGCGTATGGAGTCTGACCAGCGTTATTATCGCCGCAGGGCGTTCGAGGAACGAGTCGCGGCGCAGCGGGCGATCACAGAGGCCGCGCGGGCGTGGCACAGCAAACTGGCAGAGGATTTCGCCGAGCGAGCGGCAAGCAGCTCGACCGCAGCGCTCGCCTAGACGAGCCTTTCCGCTTCTTCCTCCTCGATCGCGTCGAGCACGGCTTCCGGCGCGACGTCCCGTTTCATCTCTTCGATCTCCGGCCGCCGGCTTTCCGGCACGCCCATCCTGTCGGCGACGTCCGAAACCAACTCGACCAGCTTCGTGATCTCGGCCTCGGCGAGAAGGCTGATCTGCACATCAAGCTCCGCCCGGCGCTCGCTCATCCTGCTCATCCGGTTCTGCGTGATGAGGACGAAAGTCGAAACGAAGATCGCTTCGACGGACGCGATCATCGCAAGCGTAACGAAGGTCGGGTCCCAGGGCGCAAGCCCGGGGAGCCAGCCGAGATTCGCGAGAATCCAGAAGCCGTAAGCCGCGACGTGGATATAGACGAAGGCCATGCTGCCGGTAAAACCGGTGATGAATTGGGCAATCCGCTCCTGCGGCGGCGCCGTCTCAAGCTCCCGCCGCCGCCGCTCGCGCAGGGCATCGATGTTCCGCCTCAACGCGCTGTTGAGCGAACCGTCGTTCGGGGGTTCGAATGTGGGGCTGCTCATGCCCGCGGGAAAACGAGTGGCCTCGCATGGGCGTTCCTGCGCATGCGATGAAGCGCGACAGGGTTGCGCAGCCTTGATGCTGTCCTTATGTGGCCGGCTCCCGCGCCATTCAGGCGTGCGCGCCCGTAGCTCAGCTGGATAGAGCACCAGACTACGAATCTGGGGGTCAGAGGTTCGAATCCTTTCGGGCGCGCCATTTTCTTCCGATTGCGCGGCGGCGCGGCGCTTCCTAGACAGCGGCGATGCGCGCCCTGATCTTCGCAGCCGTCTTCTGCATTGCGGGCTGCGCCACCCCGAGCAACGTCCCTTCGCTTGCACCGCGTCCCGCGGAGGCGATCGACCCGCGAGTCCCGGTTCCCGAGCCCGCCCTGTCGATGACTCCCGCTCCCGCGCTCGAGGCGCAGCTTGAGCGCCTGGTTTCGCAGGCGGTCGCGGGCGACCAGGCCTTCCAGCCGCTCCTGGAGCGCGCTCGGCAGCTCGCCGAGTCCGCCGGGACAAGGGAAAGCGAAAGCTGGATCCTTGCCCAGCAGGCGCTTTCAGCGGCGGTAGCCGCCCGTACTCCGGTGACGGCGGCGGTCGCCGACATCGATGCTCTCGGGGCGGCACGAGTCCAGAAGCTTGGCGGAATCGCCGCGGGCGACCTGATGGCGATCGACACCGCCGCCGCGCGCGTGGGCGGAATCGACAGTCGGGAAGCCGCAGCCATTGAAGCGATCCAGGCGAGGCTCGCCCGCTAGAGGGGCTGAAATGCGCGTTCGCGGGCTTTCGGCCAGTCGGCGGCATCCAGCGAATAGACGATCTGCGGATTGACCTCCGGCCCGAACCGCTGATCCTCGAAATCCAGCTCCTCCCGGCGGCGCATTCCGAGCCGGAGCATCAGGCCGGAGCTGTCGCGATTGGGCGGGATGGTCATCGCGATGACCTCGTCATAGCCGAACCGGCCGAAAGCGAGGTCGAGGCTGGCGATTGCAGCTTCCTTCGCGATACCTTTTCCCCACGCGCTCTCACGCAGGCGCCAGCCGATCTCCGGCGTTCCGGTCAGATCGGCCGCCCCCGGCGCGTTCACTCGCTTGAGCCCGCAGAAGCCCTGGATCTCGCCGTCCGCCTTCGTCTCGACGATCCAGAAGGTGTGGCCGAAATCGCGGGTGAAGCCGCTGATCCGCTTGAAGGCCGCCTTCCACTGCTCCGGAGTTTGCACTCCGCCAAGATAGCGCATGACGGGCGGCGTATTCATGATGGCGTAGAAGCGGGCTTCGTCCTCCGGGTCCCAATCGCGCAACCGCAGCCGAGCAGTCTCGGCGACCACTTCAGCCATGGAGGAGCTTGGCCGCGTCCACTGCGTGATAGGTCAGCACCCCGGCTGCCCCAGCGCGCTTGAAAGCGAGCAACGTTTCGAGGATGAGCGCGTCGCGGTCGCCCGCCCCGGCGGCCGCCGCATGCTCGATCATCGCATACTCACCGCTCACCTGGTACACGAACGTCGGCACGGCGAACCGCTCGCTGACCCGGCGAACAATGTCGAGATAAGGCAAGCCCGGCTTCACCATCACGAAGTCCGCGCCTTCAGCCAGGTCGAGCGCAACTTCCCGAAGCGCCTCGTCGCTATTGGCGGAATCCATCTGATAGCCGCGCTTGTCGCCTTTCAGCCGCCCAAGCGAGCCGACCGCCTCGCGGAATGGCCCGTAAAAGGCCGAGGCATATTTGGCCGAATAGGCCATGATCGCGGTATCGATCTTCCCCGATTTCTCCAGCGCGGAGCGGATCGCAGCGACCCGCCCATCCATCATGTCCGATGGAGCGACGATGTCCGCGCCGGCTTGCGCCTGGACGAGCGCCTGGTCGACAAGGACCTTCACCGTCTCGTCGTTCAGGACACGGCCCGACCCGTCGATAATCCCGTCATGACCATGGCTGGTATAGGGATCGAGCGCGACATCGGTGAGGACGCCGATCTCGGGCACCGCGTCCTTGATCGCCTTGATTGCACGGCAGATGAGGTTGTCCGGGTTGAGCGCCTCGCGCGCGTCATCCGTGCGAAGGGCGTTCGGGGTATTCGGGAACAAGGCAATGCAGGGGATACCCAGCCGCGCGGCTTCCCGGGCGCGGTCGGCGAGCCTGTCCACGGACCAGCGGCTGACGCCCGGAAGCGCGTGAACCGGCTCCTCGCAGCCGTCGCCGTCGCAGACGAACAACGGCCAGATGAAATCGGAAGGCGAAAGCCGGTTCTCGGCGAGCATCGCGCGCATCCACGGGCTCGACCGGCCGCGGCGCATGCGGATTGCAGGGAAGGAAGCATTGGTCATGCGGCGCCTCTAGCGCCGGAGTCGCTCTCGCGCCAATGCCGCCGACCTCAACTCCAACACATCATCGAGAAGAGCTGCCGCGGTGACTTCGGGTCCGGCGCCCGGTCCCTGGATGACCAACGGCTGCCTCGCATAGCGATCGGACCAGATGGCGACGCGGTTGTCGGTGCCGCTTCCACCGGCGATCGGGTCGTTCGCCGAGAGAGCCTCGACCCCAACCGTGGCCCGGCCATTTTCGAAGCGGGCGACGAAGCGAAGGCTTCGCCCCGAGCGTTGCGCATGGGCCAATAGCTCCGCCAATGGGCCGTCGATTGCCTGAAGCTCCTCATCCAGGCGCTGGACGGGGATCACCTGAAGACAATCCGGGACCAGCGACTGAACCTTCACCTCGTCGCTTTCGACTGCAAAGCCGGCGGCGCGGGCAAGGATCAGGATCTTCCTGCGGACGTCCTCGCCGGAAAGGTCCTCGCGCGGATCGGGCTCGGTGAAGCCGGAGTCGCGGGCTTCGCGGACGAGTTCAGAGAAGGGCCGCGACCCGTCAAAGCGGTCGAACAACCAGGCGAGCGATCCGGACATTACGCCGGCAATGGCGTGGATCCTGTCTCCGCCTCCCTGCAGCTCACGGATCGATCGAAGCAGGGGCAGGCCCGCGCCGACCGTGGCGCGATCGCCGAACCGGCTTCCGCGCCGCGCGCAGGCCGCGCCGATCGATCGCCAAAGATCGAGCGATGTCCCGCCTGCGAGCTTGCAGGCCGTCGCCACGTGGATTCCGGCCTCGAGAAGCTCGGGATGGCGCCGGGCGACCCGTGCATCGGCCGTCGCGTCGATGACGATCCGCACGCCGCCGGGACCGAGCGCACGGGTCATGGCGCCGGATTCGCATCCGCTCGCGTCCTGCGGAGCTTCCGCGAGGCGAGCTCGCGCATAGGCCGGGCAAAGGCCATCGCGATCGTGCAGCGCGAGTCGCGTATTCGCCGCGAAGACGAGCTGAAGCCCTTCCCCTCGCGCGGTGCCCTGCCATTGCTCGAGCCGCTTCAGCACCGCCTGCCCGACGGTGCCGCTGCCGAGAAGGGCGAGACGGGCGGTCCCGCCCTCCCCGGCTACCGCCGGCGCGGCCGAAGGCGCCGGCGCGAATGTGGCCCCGCTCAACATCGAACGGTTCCCTTCGCGAAGGCGGCGCGATCGAGAGCCGCGCCCAGGTCCGCGGAAAGGTCGCGGACGTCTTCGATTCCGACCGACAGGCGCAGAAGGCCCGAGCCGATGCCGGCGCGTTCGCGGGCTTCGCGGCTCATCGCGGCATGGCTCATCGTCGCCGGATAGGCGATCAGGCTTTCGACTCCGCCCAGGGATTCCGCGAGCGTGACGCAGGTCAGGCCGTCGACGAAGCGGTGCACCGCGGCTTCGCCACCGGCGAGTTCGAAGGCCAGCATCGCGCCGAATCCGGACTGCTGCCGCGCCGCGATGGCGTGACCCGGGTGGGCGGCGAGGCCGGGATAGTGGACTCGAGAGACGGCGGGATGCGCGTTCAGAAGCTCGGCGATGGCGGCTGCATTTTCCTGATGGATTCGCATGCGCGCGTGGAGCGTTCGCAACCCCCGGAGCGTCAGATAGCTGTCGAACGGCGCACCGGTGAGGCCGAGCGCGTTCGCCCACCATTGCAGCTGTTCCACGATTGCCGAGTCGGCAGCGACTACCGCTCCGCCGACGATGTCGCTGTGGCCGTTGATATATTTGGTCGTCGAATGGACTACGACGTCCACGCCGAACTCGATCGGGCGCTGGAGCAGCGGCGACACGAACGTGTTGTCCGCCACGGTCAGCGCGCCCGCAGCTTTCGCGCCAGCTGTCAGGGATTCAAGGTCGGTGATCTTCAACAGCGGGTTGGATGGGGTTTCGATCCACACCAGCTGCGGCTTTGTGGCCAGCGCGGCGCCAAGGTCCGTCGGATTCGAATAGTCGCAGGTCTCGACGTCGAATGCGCCCTTGGCGGCAAGCGCGGTGAACAGGCGCCAGCTCCCGCCGTAGCAATCCTGCGGCACCAGCAGCCGGTCGCCCGGACCGAGCAACGCATGAAGCACGACCGCAATTGCCGCCATCCCCGTCGCAGTGACGACTCCGCCCGCCGCGCCCTCCAAATCGGCGATGGCGTCAGCAAGCGCGTCGCGCGTCGGATTGCCGCTTCGCGTGTAATCGTAGCGCGGCTTCTCGCCGATCCCGGCGAAGCCGAAGGTCGCGGACAAGGTAATCGGTGGAACGACAGCGCGATTGACGGGATCGCTGTCGATTCCAGCGCGAACGGCGCGCGTCGAAGCAGTTAGGGTCATGGGCGTTTCTCCAGGGAATTGAGGAAATCGGTGACGATCGCTCCGACTTGAGCCTCCTCCTTGAGGAAGGCGTCGTGGCCGAAGCGGGAATGGATGAGACGGAATTCGGCGTCCGGAGCGGCGGCCGCCAGCGCCTCGACATCTGCGACTGGAACGAGAGCGTCGCTATCAACTCCGACCAGCGTCACCGGCACTCGAAGCTCGGCCGCGTCGATCGAGTGGAGATCGATGGACTCGGAGAGGCGCCGATAGGCAACCGCGCTCATGCGCCGAACATGCTTGCCTCCCTGGGCTTCGAGATAGGATTCCGCCGGGACGCGAACGCGACCGCCGGTCACTTCCACGCCCGACGCGAACCGCTCAGAAAATTCCTCCGGCGTCCGGTAGGTGAGCATCGCCATCGCCCGCGCAAGCGACACGCCCGCGGCCGGCTCGCCGACGGCCTCGCCGAATGCCAGGACGCGCCGCTGCAGAGCGCGACAGGCGCTGGAAAAGGGATGCGGCGCGGCGGAAGCACTGATGGCAAGCAGCGCGCCGACGCGGCCCGCATGACGCGCCGCGAGCTGCATGCCGACCATGCCGCCGTAGGAACTGCCGAGGAACGCGTGAAGGCGATCGATCCGGAGACGGTCGAGCAGGCACGCGATGGCCTTCGCCTGATCCGCCGGATCAATAACGAGGTCGGTTGCACCGTCCGCGCCGATCCAGTCCACCGACAAAAGGCGGTAACGGGAGCGATCGAACGTCTGCCGTTGCGATTCCCACCAGCCGGGCTCGGGATAGTTTCCGGACGAAAACGCGTGCCGACCGGCCGAGATGCCGCCACTGACGAACAGCACTTGCGTGCCGCTTCCCAGCAGCTCGTAACGCACAATCACAGCCGGCTCGCCGCCGTAACGCAGCGGCAGGCGCAGCTTCACTACGCCCCGGATCTCACTCTGTTTCGCGATTGCGTTCATCGTCGTCCCTGCATCCTCTTCCAGCGAGGCTTGCGGGGTGACGGACAGCCAGTTCGCCCCCGACGGGAACGAATCTCAACCATCTGCCGGTGGACCTCAGGTCCCCGCAGGACTTGGCACCTTTGGAAAGCCTTTGGCGGGCTTTCCCGGTTGCCCCGGCGTCTTCGGGCCTGTCCCTCAGCCGGTCTCGATGGATGTGCGCTGGATGCCGATTGCTCGGCAGCGTGTCAACCGGCGGGTTTAAGGGCGCCGCCCGGCTCACGCGTGCCGAGGGCCTCTTCCAGCATCTCTTCGTCGGCCGGCGGAGTCGCCATCATCCGCGCCTTCTTCCATCCGCCCTGCAGGTAGTAAATTACGGAGAGCGCGACGTTCGCGAAGGAGCTTACGGGGAAGCTCCACCAGATCGAGTCGGCGCTCAGCCACTGGTCGGTTCCGAGGATGAATCCGAAGCGCACGGGCACGAGGCCGATGCACAGGATGATCAGCGGCGCCCAGACCGCGCCGTTGGCGCGAACGGTGGCGAACAGCACCATGGTGATGCCGAACAGGATGAAGTTCCAGGTGGCGACCAGGTGGATGTGGCGGGCGATCGGCAACGCCGGGCTGTCGCCGCCCATGAACAGCGCCATCACCGAGCGGTCGGCGAGCGTCATCAGCACCACCAGCGCGCTCGTGATGAGCACCGAATAGAGAATGCCCGACCGTGTGACCGCGCTGACGCGGTCCCAGAGTCCTGCGCCGATGTTCTGCGCAACCATCGCGCTGACCGCTGCTCCGAGCGCCATCGCGGGCATTTGCACATAGGTCCACAGCTGCATCGCCACGCCGAACGCGGCCGCGGTGTCGACCCCGTAGCCGTTGACCATTCCGACCAGCGCGAGCGCGGACAGCGAGATGACAATCATCTGGATCCCCATCGGGAAACCCTTGACGATGATCGTCTTCAGAAGAGCGATGTCGCACCAGAGGTAGCGGAACTCGTTGCCGCGGAGCCGGAGCGGCAGGTCGCGGAAATAGATGTAGGCCAGGAGCCCGATCAGCGCCGTGTAGTTGGCGATCAGCGTCGCCGTCGCGGAGCCCGCGATCCCCATTCGCGGCGCGGGACCAAGGCCCAGGATGAAAACCGGATTGAGGCCGCTGTCGAGAACGACGGCCACCAGCATGAACCACAGCGGGGTCAGGCTGTCGCCCGCTCCGCGCAAGCTCATCATCAGCATTGTCAGGAGCAGAAGCGCCGGCATCGCGAGGAAGATCACCCGCAAGTAGGCGAGCGCGAGCGGCGCTGCCGGGCCAGGCGTTCCGAGGAGCGCGAGGATCGCCGGCGAGAGAAACCATCCCGCGGCAGCGACGGCTGCGCTGATCAAAAGGAAGGCGCCCGCCGTGGTGCCGACGACCCGCCGCGCTTCATCCAAATCCTTCCGGCCCATCGCCTGGCCGACAAGGATCGTCGCCGCCATCCCGAAGCCGAAGACGAACGAGATCAGAAGGAACATGACGATATTGGCGTTCGACGTGGCGGCGAGCGCGTTCTCGCCGAGGAAGCGGCCGACCCAGATGGCGTTGACCGTGCCGTTCAGCGACTGGACGATGGAGCTTGCCAGCGTCGGCAGAGCGAACATGAGCAAGGTCGGCCCGATAGCCCCTTCGGTCAGGTTCCCTCGCTTGGGTTTCGCTGCGGCATCCGCCATTCAGTTGCTCCTTTAGCCGAGGCGCTCCAACGCGGCGCGGTAGCGTTCGGCTTCCGCGGACTTTTCGGCGTGGTCGGCGCGCGCCTTCTCCACCGCCTCCGGCTTGGCGCGCTCGACGAAGTTGGGGTTGGACAGACGCCCGGCGAGGGAGTCGCGTTCCTTCTCGGCCGCCGCGGCGGCCTTGGCCAGTCGCGCCTTTTCCGCCTCGAGGTCGATGATTCCTTCGAGTGGAATCGCATAACTCGTGTCCGCGACGAGAACCTGAGCGGCGCCTGTCCCGTCGAAACGCGACAACTGGATCGATTCCAGCCGCGCCAGTCGCGACAGCATCGGATGATGCCGGTCAAGCCGGTCGGCCGTCTGCTCCGGAGCTTCGCCAGCGAAGAGGTGCACTTTTGCCCCCGGCGGCACGTTGAGCTCCGTCCGCGCCGAGCGGATCTGGCTGACCAGTTCGATCAGCCATTCCAACTCGGCCTTCGATTCTCGATCCACCTTGGCCTCGGGCTCGGGCCACTTCGCGACGATCAGGTCGTACGGGCGCTCGCCCATCGCGTGCCACAGCTCTTCGGTAATGAAAGGCATCAGCGGGTGGAGCATCACCAGGATCTGGTCGAACGCCCAGGCGGCGACCGCCTTCGTCTCCTGGTCGAACGCCCCCTTCACCAGCTCCACGTACCAGTCGCAGAAGGTGTCCCAGACGAAGTGGTAGATGGCGTTCGCCATGTCGTCGTAGCGGAGCTCGTCGAAGGCGCGGTTGAGCTTCGCCAGCGTTTCCACGACCTCGCCGATGATCCAGCGGTTGACCGGAAGCCGAGCTTCGGGCGCGGCGATGCTCTCGCTGGCTCCGACGCCATTCATTTGCAGGAACCGAGCCGCATTCCACAGCTTGGTCGCGAAGTTGCGGTAGCCCTCGACTCGCTTCTCATCGAGCTTGATGTCGCGGCCCTGGCTTTCCATCGCCGCCATCGTGAAGCGCAACGCGTCGGCGCCGTACTTGTCGATGAGGCCCAGCGGATCGACCGTATTGCCCTTCGACTTGGACATCTTCTGCCCCTGGGCATCGCGCACGAGGCCGTGGAGGTAGAGCGTCTTCCACGGCGCTTCACCCATGAACTCGATCCCCTGCATCGCCATCCGCGCATCCCAGAAGAACAGGATGTCGAAGCCGGAGATCAGCACGTCGTTCGGGTAATGGCGCTTCAGGTCCTCGGTCTCATCGGGCCAGCCGAGCGTCGCGAACGGCCAGAGTGCTGACGAGAACCATGTGTCGAGGACATCCTCGTCCTGACGAAGCGGCTTTCCGCCTGCCTGAGCGCGTGCTTCCTCCTCCGTGGCCGCGACGAACACATGGCCGTCCTCGGCGTACCACGCCGGAATCCGATGGCCCCACCACAGCTGCCGCGACACGCACCAGGGCTGGATATTCTCGAGCCAGTTGAACCAGGTCTTCTTCCAGGTTTCGGGAACCACCCTGACCCTGCCGGAGCGGACCGCCTCGATCGCCGGCCCCGCCAGCGTCTTGGCATCCACATACCATTGGTCAGTCAGCCACGGCTCGATCACCACGCCCGAACGGTCGCCGAACGGGGTCGGGATCACGCGGTCCTCGACCGAGACCAACGTGCCGTCCGCTTCCAGCATTGCGACCACGCGCTTGCGGGCCTCGAACCGCTCCAGCCCGAGAAGCTCGGCCGGCACGAGATTGTCGTGCGTCTGGACGACGAAGCCCTGCGCATCGAGCATGTTGAGCATGTCGCCGGGGGCAAAGCCCGCGCGCTTGCCGACCTCGAAGTCGTTGAAGTCGTGGCCCGGAGTGATCTTCACCGCGCCCGAGCCAAGCTCCGGGTCGGCATGCTCATCCGCGATGATCGGGATCAGGCGACTCGTGATTGGATGCCTGATCTGCTTGCCGATCAGAGCCTTGTAGCGCTCGTCGTCCGGGTGAACCGCGACCGCCATGTCGGCGAGCATCGTCTCCGGCCGCGTGGTCGCCACCTGGATCGCGCCGGTGCCGTCGGCGAGCGGATAGCTCAGGGTCCAGAACTTGCCCTGGACATCCTTGGTCTCGACCTCGAGGTCGCTGATCGCGGTCTGGAACTTCGGGTCCCAGTTCACGAGCCTTTTGTCACGATAGAGCAGCTTGCGCTTCCATAGCTCGACGAAGACGTGAGTCACCGCCTTCGAAAAACCGGGGTCCATCGTGAAGCGCTCGTGGCTCCAGTCGCACGAAGCGCCGAGGCGGCGGAGCTGGCGGGTGATCGCGCCGCCAGACGTCTCCTTCCAGTCCCAGACGATCTCCAGGAATTTCTCGCGGCCGAGCTCCTGCCGCTTCAGTCCCTGCCCCGCGATGGTCCGCTCCACCACCATCTGCGTCGCGATCCCGGCATGGTCGGTGCCCACCACCCACAGCGCATCCTTGCCGCGCATCCGTTCGCGGCGGGTCAGCACGTCCTGGAGCGTGTTGTCGAGCGCATGGCCGATGTGGAGCGAGCCCGTGACGTTCGGCGGCGGCATGACGATCGTCCACGGCTCCGCCTCGGGGCGGTCGGGCCGGAACAGCCCCGCACTTTCCCAATGCTCATACCAGCGCTTCTCGATCGAAGCGGGATCGAAGGTTTTCGGCAATTCGCTCATCGTTGAGCGCGGTTAGCGGGGGTGAAGGGGGGCGGCAAGGACACGTCGTCCCGGCGAAGGCCGGGACCTCGGGACAAGTATGCGCGAACTTCCGCTGAGATCCCGGCTTTCGCCGGGATGACGGCCTAGCTGAGCTGCTCCAGCCGCTCGTCGGTGAGCGACCCGGGGATGATCATGACCGGGCACGGGAGCTTGCCCGAGTCCTTGCCCGTGAAATGCGCGACCAGCGGGCCTGGGTTTCCCGACGGCGCAGCGCCGAGCACCAGCGCGGCGATATCATCGCGGTCGGCGAGATATTCGCGCACGGTCTTCACCGGCTCGCCCTGGCGAAGGACGATGGCGGGCTTGATCCCCGCCTCGTCGAAAATTTCCCCGACCGCGGAGCTGACCACGCCTTCGATGCGGAGCTTCTGCTCTTCCTCGATTGCCGCCTGGACTCCCCCCCACTGGACGAAATCCTGAGGCGGGGCGGTCGCCAGCACCTCGACATTGCCCTTGGTCTTCGCGGCCCGGCGGGCGGCGAAGCGAAGCGCGACGCGCGCTTCGGCGCTGTCGTCGATGACAACGAGATAGGTGCGCACGCGCGTTTCCCCCTTGTGTCGGCGCGACGCTGCTAGAAAGCGAAGGCAAGCGCAAGCGGAACGACTCATGCCGTCGCACACTTGACCCTGACCGCCGCATTGGCTTTGTGCCCAGCGTCACCCGGAAGGACGAAGATGTCGATCGAGCTCAAGATGCCTGCCCTCTCTCCCACCATGGAGGAGGGAACCCTCGCCAAATGGCTGGTGAAAGAGGGCGACGAGGTGAAGTCCGGCGACATCCTTGCGGAAATCGAGACCGACAAGGCGACGATGGAGTTCGAGGCGGTCGACGAGGGCAAGCTCGCGAAGATCCTGGTTCCGGAAGGCACCGAAGGCGTGAAGGTGGGCGCGCCGATCGCAATTCTCGCCGGTGAGGGTGAAGATGTAAGCGCGGCCGCGAGCGCGGCGCCCAAGGCGGAGGCTCCGAAAGCCGCTCCTCCTGCGGCGAAAAAAGAAGAAGCTCCGAAAGCCGCCACTCCGGCTCCGGCGCCTGCATCGGTGGCAAAAGCCGCTCCTCCGGCACCGTCGAGGGAAGAAGGTGCTCGAATCAAAGCTTCCCCCCTCGCCCGCCGGATTGCGGAGGAGAAGGGCATCGATCTGTCCTCCGTCCAGGGCAGCGGACCGGGCGGCCGGATCGTGAAGGCCGACCTTGAAGCCGCTCCGGCAAAGGCTGCTGCTCCGGCGCCTGCCCAGGCAGCCGCTCCCGTCCCGCAAGCGGAAGGCGAAATCCCGCACGAGGCGGTCAAGCTTTCCAGCATGCGCAAGACGATCGCTCGCCGCCTCACCGAGTCGAAGCAGACGGTCCCGCATTATTATCTGACGATCGACATCCAGCTCGACGCACTGCTCAAGCTTCGGAGCGAGCTCAACAAGGGTCTCGAGGCGCGTGGCATCAAGCTTTCCGTCAACGACCTTCTGATCAAGGCGCTGGCGATGGCTCTGATGGAGGTGCCGACGGCGAACGTCAGCTTCACCGGCGACCAGATGCTGAAGTTCAGTCGCGCCGACATCTCTGTCGCGGTGGCGATCCCCGACGGCCTCATCACGCCGATTATCGTGGGCGCGGACACGAAGAGCGTGTCGACGATCGCCAAGGAGATGCAGGACCTTGCCGCCCGCGCCCGCGACGGAAAGCTTCAGCCCCACGAATATCAGGGCGGCACCGCTTCGCTCTCCAATCTCGGCATGTTCGGGATCAAGCAGTTCGACGCGGTTATCAACCCGCCGCAGGGCATGATCATGGCGGTCGGTGCGGGCGAGAAGCGGCCCTATGTCGTCAATGACTCGCTCCAGATCGCAACGGTGATGAGCGCCAGCGGAAGCTTCGACCACCGCGCCATCGACGGAGCCGAAGGCGCCAAGCTGATGCAGGCGTTCAAGCGGCTGGTCGAGAACCCACTGGGAATGCTTGCCTAGTGATTTTGCCGGGAGGTATCAAAATCCTGTTCGCGCTGGTGCTGTTGCTGTGCGCGCTCATCTATTTCCTGCTTCTGATCGGGGGCGGCGCCGGCGGCAGCAAGACGATGGCCTATCTCGGCCTCCTGTTCGGCGGACTTGGCCTCGCCGCCACCGCTTATTCGCTGATCCTGCTCACCCGGCAATCGCTGCTTTGGTGGCAGCTGGGGATCATCATCCTGGCCTGCCTGCCCTTGATCGTGATGATTGGGCGCAAGGTGTTCGAATGACGGGCGGAGATCGGTTGGCTTGATGGCCGGAAACATCTCCCTTGGCGTGCTCACGATCTTATTTGCGTTGTTCGTGACTTCGTCGGGACGAGGCCATGACGTGCTGATCGGCAACAGCGTCGCCCTCCTTGCCTTGGGCTGCGTCGTCGCTTCCTTCTTTGTCCGGCCAACGCACAGGATTTACATAACGGCGGTTCTGTTGCTTCCTTGGATTGCTTTCTTTGGGTGGCAATTCTTTCTTCGCAGGTGAGGCTGGTACCTTGATGCATCTTCCACTGCGTTACGCGGCGTCGCTTCCGCTGCTTCTGGCCATCGGCTTTGCGCTGATCAGTCCACTGCTGAAGCAACTGGGTTTGCTGCCGAGCGGACGCGGGGAAATCCCGATGTACGCCCTCTTCATCATGGGGATTCCCGTCTCCCTGATTCTCGTCATGCCGAATGTCGCGGCAGCCTGGGTGGCGAACCGCTATGGACAAGTGGAAATGACATTCATGGCTTTCTTCCTTCTGATTGCCCTTGCCGTGTGGGTTGCTCAGGCCCGCTTCCTCGATCGGGTTCTTCAGACGATGGGCGGCACCGACCTGCTCAGCCGGGGCGGCCTGACGATGATCGGGATCGATTTGCTTGCGTGCCTGGCAGGAGCCTGGTGGTTCGGGCGAGCGATCGATGCCTGACCGCACGCCTCTTATCCGAGTCACGGCAATGCCGTCGGACACCAACCCTTATGGCGGCGTGTTCGGCGGGTGGCTGATGGGGCAGATGGGCCTCGCCTGCGGCTCCTTCGTTTCGCGGCGGACCCGGGGAAAGGCGCTCCTGGTCGCCGCCGACGCGATCAAGTTCGCTGCACCGATGGCGGTCGGAGACGAGCTATCCGTCTATGTCGACCTTCTGAAGCAAGGGCGGTCTTCTCTTCGGCTCCACGCGAAGGCCGTCGCCCGAATCCGCGACGGCGATGATGAGAAGCTGGTCGCGGAAGGCGAATTCACCTTCGTGGCGCTCGACGATGCAGGCAAGCCCCGCCCGATCGAAGATTAGTCTTCCAGCATGTTCGGGTCGCGCAGGCCCTGCCCGATACTTCCCCGAATACGATCGCCCGTCACGCTGGTCACCGGATAGGCGCAATAATCCGCCGCATAGAAAGCGCTGGGGCGATGGTTGCCGCTGAGCCCCACCCCGCCGAACGGCGCGGTCGAGGGCGCGCCATTGGTCGGCTTGTTCCAGTTGATCACGCCAGCCTTGGTGTGCGTCCAGAATTGCTCGTACTGCTCCTGCGTCCCGCCGAGCAGGCTCGCCGCTAGGCCGAAGCGGGTCGCGTTCGCCGCTTCGATCGCGGAGTCGAAGTCCTTCACCCGGATGACCTGGAGGACCGGCCCGAATATCTCTTCGTCCGGAATGTCGCGCGCGTCGGTCACATCGATCAAAGCCGGCGTGAGATACGGTCGGTCGTCGTACGGCCGGTCGAGCCGCCGGATCGGCTTTCCGCCCTTCATCATCAGACCCATCCACTGCTCCTGCAGGTGATGCGCCGTGGCATTGTCGATGACCGGCCCCATGAAGGGCTGCGGGTCGGCGAATGGGGAATCGACGATGATCCGGTCGATCATTTTCGCGATCGAGTCGAGCAGCGCCTCTTCGTTGCCGTCCTCGACGATCAACCGGCGAGCGCAAGTGCAGCGCTGCCCGGCGCTAAGGTAGGCCGACTGGACGGCGATGGTCGCAGCACCCTCGATGTCCTTCGCATTCCAGACCACAAGCGGATTGTTGCCGCCCAGTTCGAGAGCGAGGATCTTCTGCGGAGTGTCGGCGAACTGCTTGTGAAGCGCTTGCCCGGCGCGGGCCGAGCCGGTGAACAGAAGGCCGTCGATGTCAGGCTGCGCCGCAAGCGCCCGCCCCTCGTCAGGTCCGCCCTGCAGGATTCGAATGACGCCTTCGGGAATGCCCGCTTCGCGATAGCATTGGACGAGGAACTCGCCGGTCGCCGGAGTCTTTTCCGACGGCTTGAAGACCACCGCGTTGCCCGCGATCAGGGCCGGAACGATGTGCCCGTTCGGAAGGTGCGCCGGGAAATTATAGGGGCCGAGCACCGCAAGCACGCCATGCGGCTTGTGGCGCACGGAAACCTTGTTGCCCATCGCCGCTTCGATCGATCGCTTCGGCGTCCGCTCCGCGTAAGCGTCGATGGAGATATCGACCTTGTTGATGACCGCCGCGACTTCGGTCTGGGTCTCCCAGAACGGCTTGCCCGTCTCGCGCGAGATCAGGGTCGCGAAATCCTTTTCCTTCTTCCGAACCACGTTCGCGAAGCGGCGAAGCGCCTCGAAGCGGAAGGCGGTCGAGTGGCCCGCCCATTCGGGAAAAGCGGCTCGGGCGGCGGCGACTTCGGCGGCGGCATCGCCCGTTTCGCCAGACCAGATTTCGTTGCCGGTGGCGGGCTCGGTGGAAATGATACGCTGGGACATGTCAGGGCGCTCCACCACGCGAGGCACGCGCGGTCAAGTTACGGCTGGCCCGCTTCGGACATCGCCTCTCCCATTCGCCGAACCGCAGCGATCTTCTTTTCGAATGGAGCCCAGTCCTCTCTTGCGGCGATCGCGTCCCAGATCGCCTCGACTTCCGCGATGAGCATCGAGCAGGGTTCCGGCTCCGACCAGTAAGGGTGGACTGGAGTTCGCTCGCGCCCTGCAAGAAGCGCGGCCAGTTTCCGAAACTGCTCGCCGGGGTAGCTTTCCGGTCCCGGGTCGCGCCCGCCTCGCCAATCGAAAAAGACGCGGTCGATGGTGGCGGTCTTCGCGTCGAGCGCGTTGACCAGTGTCCGCGCGAGTTCGTGATCGGTTTTCACCTCGGTCGCCTCGAGCCCGAGCCGCCACAGCAGCTTTGCGACGAGCGCCCCTTCGAACCGATCACCCCAGCCGGTGAGGATATCCGAAAGCGGCGGCGCTTCGGCGATGAGCGACAGGCATCCGCCGAGCTGCGCCAGGTCCCAGTTGATCGCTTCGGGTTGCCTGGCGAAGGCGTACAGGCCGAAATGGTCGAAATAAGCGGCGGTGAAGTCGCCGTCCCAGTAGGGCGTGAACCGCCACGGGCCGTAATCGAAGCTCTCGCCCGTGATGTTGATATTGTCGCTGTTGAGCACTCCGTGGACGAAGCCCGCCGCCATGTAGCTTGCGGCAAGCTCGGCCGTTCTCCGGCTGACGAGGTCGAACAGCCGGACTGCATTTTCCGAGTCATCGGCCGTCGGTTGTTCGTCGTAGAGATGTTCGAGGCAGTAACGGGTGAGCCGAGCGATCGCTTCGCCGTCCTTGAAATAGGCCTGGCGCTGGAACGTGCCGATGCGGATGTTGCCGTGGCTGAGGCGCGTCAGGACCGAAGAGCGCGTTGGTGACGGTTCGTCCCCGCGCACCAGCTGCTCGCCGGTTTCGAAGAGTGCGAAGCTTCTCGATGTCTGGACTCCGAGCGCTTCGAGCATCTCCGTCGCCAGGACTTCCCTGACCCCACCCTTGAGAGTCAGCCGTCCGTCCGCGGTTCGACTGTAAGGCGTCTGGCCCGAACCCTTGGTTCCAAGATCGAGCAGCCGCCCCTGCCCGTCGCGCAATTGCGCGAACAGGAAGCCGCGCCCGTCGCCGATGTCCGGATTGTAAACGCGGAACTGGTGGCCGTGATAGCGGAGCGCCAACGGCTGTTTGAGATTGTCCGGAAGCGGCTCGAAGCGACAGAAATGCGCGGCCCATTCCTCGTCCGTAAGCTCGCCAAGGCCGACCGTCTCTGCTGCCCGGCGGTTCAGGAACCGTGGTGTGCATTGCGGAAATTCTGCGGGCTCGACCGAGTCATAGAATTGCTCGCCCAGCTCGAAGATCTTCACGTCGGGCCGGTAGGATTGCGCGAGCGCCATTCGCCCGCGATAGGGGAGCGAGACAGGTGGGAAAAGCGGCAATGGCCTCTTGGCGTGACGAGTATTGGACGAGCCGCGACGGACTGAAGCTTCACTATCGGGATTATGCGGGCCGAGACGACCGCCCGCCGGTGCTCTGCCTCCACGGGCTCACCCGCAACGCCCGTGATTTTGAAGCGCTCGCCGATCGCCTTGCCGGCGACTGGCGCGTCATCGTCCCGGATTTCCGCGGCCGCGGGCTCAGCGAACGTGACCCGATGTCGAGCCGCTACATCCCGCCGACCTACGCGGCGGATGTGCTCCAGCTGCTCGACGAGCTGGCAATTCCGGAGGCGATCTTCGTCGGAACGTCGCTGGGCGGAATCGTAACGATGATCGTTGCCGGCTTTGCTCCGCAGCGGATCGCGGGCGCGGTCCTCAACGATGTCGGGCCTGCACTGGAAAAGGCCGGCCTCGACCGAATCCGGTCCTATGTCGGTCACGCGCTCCTGTTCGCCGATTGGGAGGAGGCGACGGACAAGCTGTCGGCGCGGCATGCAGAGGCCCATCCTGGCTACGGGCGCGACGGCTGGCGCGGCTATGCGAAACGTGTCGCTCACGAGACGGAGCGCGGAATCGAGTTCGATTATGACATGGCGATCGCCGAGCCGTTCATGGCGATGGATGACGCGGCGGCAGCCGCGGTCGACGCATGGCCGCTCTTCATGGGCTTGGCGGGCAAGCCGCTGCTGATCCTTCGCGGCGAGCATAGCGATCTCTTCTCGGCCGAAACCGCGGAGCGGATGCGCGACAGCATCCCGGGCGCCGAGCTGGCGGTCGTTCCGAACGTCGGCCACGCGCCGGACCTGGCCGAGCCGGAATCGGTCGCGGCGATCGACCGGCTGCTCCAGCGGGTCCTTAAGCGGTAATCATCCGCTTCAGCTTGTCGAGGGCTGGCTGGTCCTGCTCGTCGGGCGCGATGGTCGCGACGAATTTTCCGTCGCGGTCGAACAGCAAAACGGTTGCCGTATGGTCGACCGTATAGTCGCCGCCGCCGGTCGGCACCTTCTGCGAGAAAATCCCGAACTCCTTCTTCACCTGGTCGATCTGCTGGGGCGAGCCGGTCAGCCCGATGATCGGAGCTCCGAAGGCCTTGGAGTAAGTGCCCATTTCCTTTGGCCCGTCGCGCTCCGGATCGACAGTGACGAAGACGATGTTGAAAGCGCCGTCGCCGCCGGACTCGCGCCGAAGCTTCACCAGACGTGCCAGCGTCGTCGGACAGGTGTCCGGACAATGGGTGAAGCCAAAGAACAGGACGTAGGGCTTCCCCTTCAACTGATCGGTGCCGAAGGGCTGGCCGTCAGACCCGACGAGCGTGAACGGCCCGCCGAAACTGGTCGAAGTCACCATGCGCGCCGGAGCCTGCTGCGGCTTCGGCGACGTCAGGAGGAAAACGGCCAGGGCGACGAGAATGACCGCGCACAATGCCCAGATGACGAGCCGGGCCTGTCTCACATCCCTGCTCCCGCGCCGGCCGGGCGCACTTCGGCGCTCACCTTCCGCTCACCCGATTTCTCGAACTTGAGATCGAGCTCCAGAGTCGAACCGGCCTGCAGCGGCTGCTTCAGCCCCATCAGCATCACGTGCGTCCCGCCCGGCTTGAGCTCGACCGTACCGTTCGCCGGGATTTCGAGGGACTGGAGCGGCCGCATCCGCATCACGCCATTATCGGTACTGGTCGAATGCAAAGACGCATCGGCCGCCGGGCTGGTCACCGACAGCAATGTGTCGGCGCCGCCTGCATTCCGGATCGTGAAGTAGGCCGCCGAGCCCATTTGCCCCGGCACCGTCGCCCTCGCCCAGGCGCCATCAATGCTGACCGCGGGCGGAGCGTTCGCCGGCTTGCATGAGGCGAGCAGAAGGGCGGCGAGAAGCAGGACATGTTTCATATTTGCGAGTCTCCGGCGACGCGGCCCTTTGGGCAATTGGCCGCCCCTCCGTCAAGGAAGGGAGGAATGGCCGAGCATCCGCTCGGCAAGAAGCTCGGCGATGTGCAGCGTTGCTCGGCCGCTCCCCTGCTCGATCTGCTCACGGCAGCTGAAGCCGTCGGCCAGGATCAGCGTCTCGGGGGGTGCCTGTCGAACAGCGGGAAGAAGCACGCGCTCGCCGATGAGCTCGCTCACCTCGTACGTCTCGGCCGCAAAACCGAACGAACCCGCCATCCCGCAGCATCCCTGCGGCGGCCGCTCCGTTTCCAGCCCAAGTCGCTCGAAAAGCCCCATTTCCGTCTTGAACCCAATCACGGCGTGGTGATGGCAGTGCGCCTGGACGACGGCCTTGCCGCCCTGCTTCGCCGCGGGGAAGCGGTCGAAATTGGCGGCTACGAAGTCGCCGAACTGCACGACCTGCTTCGAAAGCTTCTTCGCATCCTCCCGATCGGGGAAGAGACCGACCAATTCGTCCTTGAACGCAGCGGTGCAGGCCGGCTCGAGCCCGATGATCGGAATTCCCGAGGCGATCGTCCCGGCGAGCGACTTTAAGCTGCGTTCCCACAGGGCTTTCGCCTCATCGAGATAGCCCCAGTCGTAAAGCGGCCGCCCGCAGCAGAGCCGGTCGCGCGGCACCACCACGTCATATCCCGCCGCCTCGAGCAGCCGCGCCGCCGCCATCGCGGTGGCGGGACGAAAGTAATTGTTGAACGTGTCCGCCCACAGCATCACCCGCTCGCCGCCGGCATTCCTGTTCGGGCGGAATTGCTTGCGGAAAGACCGGCCAGCGAAGGCGGGCATCTGTCGCCTCTGGTCGATGCCGCCGATCCATTTCGACAAGGCCGAGAGCCCCGGCGTTCGCAGACCGAGATTCGCCAGCCACGGTGCATTGTCCGCGAGGCGAGCCCAGCGCTCGATGTGCGACATGGACCAGGCCGAACGCGGCCGCTTGCGATCGCGATAATGGTGAGCCCGGAACTCGGCCTTCCACGTCGCCATGTCGACGCCCGTCGGGCAGTCCTTCTTGCATCCCTTGCAGGCGAGGCACAGCGCCAGTGCATCCTCGACTTCGCTGCTGTCCCAGCCGTCGCGGATCACCTCCCCGCGCACCATTTCGTGCAGCAAATGCGCGCGACCGCGAGTGGTGAACTTCTCCTCGTGCGTGACAAGGTAGGACGGGCACATCACCTCGGTCCCGACGGTCTTGCGCCGGCACTTGCCGACTCCGACGCAATGGATTGTGGTCTGCGCGAACCCGCCAAGCTTCGGGTAAGCGAACCAGGTGTCGAGATCGGGCGGTTTGTAATCGGGCCCGAGCCGGATGTTGGAATCGAGCGGATAGGGGTCGACCACCTTGCCCGGGTTCATCAGGCCCGCCGGGTCCCAGATCGCCTTGAACTCGGCAAAGGCCCGCACAAGCTCCGGCCCGTACATGATCTCCAAAAGCTCGGCGCGCGACTGGCCGTCGCCATGCTCGCCCGACAGCGACCCGCCGTAGGAAACGACCAGGTGCGCCGCCTCCGTCACGAAGTTGCGGAATTTGGCGATTCCCGCCTCGGTTTCGAACTCGAAGTTGATGCGGCAGTGGATGCACCCGCCGCCGAAGTGGCCGTAGATGGCCGCTTCATAGCCGTGACGGTGCATCAGCGCCCGGAAGTCCCGGAGATAGTCGCCGAGCTTGTCGGGCGGCACGGCTGCGTCCTCCCAGCCGTCCCAGGTCACCGGCTTGCCCGGAACGAAACCGGTGGCTCCGAGCGAGGCCTCCCGGTCGACCCAGACCTGCCGCTGATGGACGGGGTCGGTGACGATCCGGACCCGCTTGAACTTGGCCGCCACTCTCTTGGCGCCCTCTTCGGCCTCTTCAGGCGAATCGCCGCCCATTTCGACGATGAGCCACCCGCCCCCCTCGGGGAAATAGTGCAGCCCCTCGGGCGGCGCATTGCTCTCCTTCACCGCGTCGAACAGGAGATTGTCGAAGCCTTCCAGGCCGCAAGGACCATGTTCCATGATCCCGGGCACCGAGTCCGCCGCCGAAGCGACGTCGTCGAAGGCGATGATCGCCAGTGCGCGATGTGGTGGGCTGTGGATGAGGTTCAGCTCCGCCTCGAGCACCAGAGCGCACGTGCATTCCGTTCCCGTCAGCGCCTGGGCGACGTTGAAATCCGCGCCTGGAAGCAGCCGGTCGAGGTTCTCGAATCCCGACACGCGCCGGGGGATGTCCGGGAATTTCTCCTCGATCAGCTTGCCGTAGCTGTCGCGGAACTCGACCATTCGCCGATAGATTTCGCCGCGCCGGCCGCCGGCTTCGATGATTTTGCCAACTTCCGGCCCGCTCGTCGGCCCGACCTGCATCAGTTCGCCGTCGTAGGTGAGGACCGTCAGCCGGTTCACATAGTCGCTCGTCCGACCGGACATCACCGAATGCACGCCGCAACTGTTGTTGCCGATCATTCCACCCAGCGTGTTGTGATCGTGGGTGGCAGGATCGGGTCCGAAGGTGAGGTGATGCTTCTCCGCCGCCTTGCGGAGATGATCGAGGATGCAGCCCGGCTGGACGCGGGCGATTTTGCGGTCCGGGTCGATTTCGATGATCTTGTTCATGTAGCGAGAGAAATCGATCACCACGGCCACGTTGACCGTCTGTCCCGCGATCGCCGTGCCCCCGCCCCTCGCGACGATTGGGACGCCATAGCGACGGCAGATGCCCACCGCCTCGACGACATCGGAAATGTTGCGCGGGACGACAACGCCGAGCGGAACCTGCCGATAATTGGAGGCGTCCGCCGCATAGAGCGCCTTCGCCTGCGCTTCGAAATGCACCGGGCAGGACAGCGATCGCCGAAGCTCCTCGCCGAGCGACCGCGCCTGCTCGCTCGGGGTGAACAGATAATCCGCCGAGATCCGCCCGGTCGGCGAATATTCCCGGACCCGCTCTCCCGCCTTGATCACACCAGTTCGCGGACAGTGTCGGAAGCCACCGTCAATGCGATCTTCTTCGCATTGGGCGTCCCCCGAACCAGGGATTCCGCAAAATGGAGCGCCTGCTTCGTCTCGATCTTCGGAGGCATTGGAGGCTCGTTGGGATCCACGACCGCTTCGATGAGGCACGGGCCCTTGCGGGACAGGGCTTCGCGAAGCTGCTCGCCGCAGGTCGCGGGATCTTCGATTCGAACGGTTGGAATGCCGACCGCTTCGGCAACCTTTGAAAAGTCGATCGGCTGGAGTTCGCAGCCATATTCCGGGTTGCCCAGGAACACCATCTGCTCCCACTTGATCTGGCCGAGCGTGTCGTTCTTGATGACGATGATCTTCGCGTCGAGATTGTACTTCCTCAGTGTCACGAAGTCGCCCATCAGCATCGCCGCGGACCCATCGCCGATGATCGCGACGACCTGCCGGTCCGGGTAAGCGGTGGCAGCGCCGATCGCATAAGGCAGGCCGCACGCCATGCTCGCCAGCGTGCCGGAACAGCTGAACATCATGTCGCCGCGCATGTCGACGTGCCGCGCGGTCCAGCAAGTGATCGTTCCGCTGTCGGTGATGACGATCGCGTCGTCGTTGAGCAGCTTGTTGAGCTCATGCGTGACGACCTGCGGCTTCATCGGGCTGTCGCGCCGGGTCCCGCGCCCCTCCATGACTTCGCGCCACTCGCGCATCTCCTTTTGCGCGCGTTCGAGGAACTTGCCGCTGTCGTTCTTCCGAAGAAGCGGCAGCAGCTCGCCGAGCACTCGCCGGCTATCGCCGACCAGCCCAACATCGACCGGATAGCGAAGACCGACCCGCTTGGGATCGAGCTCGATTTGAACGGCCTTGGCTTTTCCGGGCTCGGGGTAGAATTCGATGTAGGGGAAGCTGGAGCCGACGATCAGCAAGGTGTCGCAGCCTTCTAGCGCTTCCTGGCTCGGTCGCGTTCCAAGCAGGCCGACACCGCCCGTCGTATAGGGGTTGTCGTCGGGCACGGACGCCTTGCCGAGCAGCGGCTTGCCGATCGGCGCCTGCAGCCGTTCCGCGACCGCGATCAGCTCATTGGCCGCTCCGATCGCGCCCCGCCCGGCGAGGATGAAGGGCTTTTCCGCCGCGTTGAGGATGTCGGCCGCCCGCTGGATCATCTCCGGGTCCGGCATCTGTCCGCCGCGTGCCATCAGGTTCGACACGTGATGCGGCACGTTGCGTTCCGAACGGTGGCTCTTGGCAACGGGCATCGACTGGATATCGACGGGGATCATGATGTGTGTCGGCTGGCGATAGGCCAGTGCCGTACGGCACGCCATTTCGACCACATTTTCCATATGCGCAGGCCCCATGACGCGCGCCGAATAGGCCGTCGCGTCCATGAAGAGCTTGTCCAGTTCGACGTCCTGCTGGGTCAGCGTTTCGAGCAGGTCATGATGCTGCGCGCCGGTAATCGCGAGGACCGGCTGGCCGTCGAGCTTTGCGTCATAGATGCCGTTGAGAAGGTGCACTCCGCCTGGGCCGGACGTCGCCAGACAAACGCCGAGCTTCCCGGTGAACTTGGCGTAGGCACAGGCTGCGAATGCCCCTGCTTCCTCGTGACGCACCTGGACGAACCTGATTTCGTCCTGCCGTTGCCTGAGCGATTCGAAGACGCCGTTGATGCCATCCCCGGGAATCCCGAAGATCGTGTCCACGCCCCAGTCGATCAAAGTCTGGACCAGGATATCGCCGGCGGTCTGCGCCATGTCTCTTGTCTCCTGCTACGAAAGGTCAACGCGCGGAATGGCGCATCGGTTCGGACCCTCCGGTGGAGGGAGTCCACGAAGGATGATCTCGCGCGTGATGTCATGCACGTCGGTGACGCCGACCAGCGCCATCGCGATGCTGAGTTCCTCTCGAAGAATCTCGAGCGCTTTCGTGACGCCGGCCTGCTGATAGGCGCCGAGCCCGTAGATGTAGCTTCGGCCAATGAAGCAGCCGCGCGCACCGAGCCCAAGGAACTTCAAAACGTCGAGCCCGCTTCGAACGCCACTGTCGACGTA
The DNA here is from genome assembly GCA_051953395.1 of Sphingomicrobium sp. Taxonomy (GTDB): domain Bacteria; phylum Pseudomonadota; class Alphaproteobacteria; order Sphingomonadales; family Sphingomonadaceae; genus Sphingomicrobium. Next base: position 1,670 of record JBQCIU010000002.1, on the reverse strand, counting down.
GATTTCCGTCTTGTCGCCAACCGCATCGACAATCCCCGGCAGCACTGACGCGGTCGAGGGGGCGCTGTCGAGCTGGCGCCCGCCATGGTTCGACACAAGGATCGCGTCTGCGCCTGCCTCCACTGCCAATTTCGCATCCTCGATATCGAGGAGCCCTTTGACGATCAGCTTTCCGGGCCAGAGCGAGCGCACCCATTCGAGTGTCTTGACGTCGAACGAGGGGTCGAGCTGGCTCCGCACCAGCTCGGCCATTTCCTTCACGTTCCCGGATTTCGAACGACCAACATAATTGCCGAAGGTCCAGCGTTTGGAATGCAGCATCGCCAGTGCCCAGCTCGGGTTCGACACGATGCTCCAGATATTTGCGGGGGTGAGCTTCGGCGGCGCGCCCAGGCCATTATGCGCGTCGGCGTAGCGGATGCCTTCGAGATGGAGGTCCATCGTCAGGATCAGCACCGGGCAGCCGACAGCCTTTGCCCGATCGATCAGATGTTCGGAAAAGCCGCGATCCTTTTCGAGGTAGAGCTGGAACCAGAAGGGCCGATTCACGCCCCCCGCCACGTCATCGATCGACAATAGCGCGTTGGTCGACAGCGCGAATGGCACGCCGAAATCATGCGCAGCGCGGCAGGACAGGATCTCGCCGTTCGACCAGACCGCGCCGCACATCCCCACCGGACCGAGAGCGACAGGGATCGTCACCTTCTCGCCGAGCATCGTCGTTTCCAGCTTCCGGTCTGAGACGTCGACCATCACACGCTCTCGAAAGCGGATGGAATCGAGGTCGCGGCGGTTTTCATGCAGGGTGATCTGCGAAAAGGACCCCGCTTCGACATAGTCCATGAACGGCTTCGGCACCCGCCGGTGGGCGTGCCGGCGGAGATCCTCAATGCTCGCAATGCTTTCGGGGACTTTGCTCACGATTTCCGAGTGGGCGCGGAGCTTCGCTGCCCGGCGAGCATGAAACCCACGCCGGCGGCGGCCGCAGCCGCAACTCCCAAGGCGGCAAGGCCGATCTGCTTCTTGTGCATGCTGGCCCAGAGCTCCGGGCTATCTTCATGCGCTTCGCCGTCGAACCGGCCATGGGCGGCGAAATCGCCCGGTACGGGCTCGAAGAGATTGTCCTTCCGGTCGGGACTCACCGGTTCGGGACTCTGCTGGCCCTTAAACCCTACTCTGGCCAGATAATCGTCGAGCCAGGCGGAAGCGACCTTGTCGCCCCAGATGGACTCGACCGTCGGATAGCCGACCTCGACTTCTTTCCGATCTGAGTGCGCCGCGAAATAGATGGCTCGCGCCGCGACTTCGGGCTGGAACACGGTCCCGATGGGTCGCGGCTTCCCCGGCAGCTTCGCGCGAATCCATTCGAACTGGGGCGTGTTCAGCCCCGGCAGCTGGACCATGCAGATGTGAACTCCCGGAGCGTCGTGGATCAGCTCGGTCCGAACGGAATCGATCAGGCCCTGGATCGCGTGCTTGGCGCCACAATAGGCGGACTGAAGCGGGATTCCGCGATAGGCGAGCGCGGAGCCGACGAGCACGATGGAGCCTCTGTTGCGCGGCATCATCCGCTTCAGTGCCGCGCGCGTTCCGTTGACCTGGCCCAGGTAGGTGACGTCGTTGACCCGCTCATATTCTTCTGGAGTGACGTCCAGGAACCGAGCGAAAAT
>JBQCIU010000001.1:0-4734 GCA_051953395.1 Sphingomicrobium sp. | reverse complement strand
GAGCGACGGCTCCGCGCTTCACCACGATGGAAGGGTCCTCGGCGATATGCTTGAGCACGGCGAGATCGATCGACTCCGGCGCGGCTCGAAGAAGGGGATCGTCGCTGGGCCGCTCCAGGCTGGCGATGAGCGCGGCGACGTCGGTGAAATCCACGTCGGGATTGCGCCAGTAGAGAAAGTCGAGCGGGCGGAATCGATGTTCCTCGATCGCCTCGATCTCGTAATCCGTGAACTCGGCGCTGTGATCGCCAAGGCCGAGCGTTCCGAAGGTTCCGTCGCGCTGGTGGCGGCCGGCGCGGCCGGCGATCGGCGCCATCTCCGCAACGGTGAGGCGCCGGTCGCGGCGGCCGTCGAACTTCTCCAGGCCGGCGAAGGCGACATGGGCGACGTCCATGTTGAGGCCCATGCCGATGGCGTCGGTGGCGACGAGATAATCGACCTCGCCGCGCTGGAACATCGCAACCTGGGCGTTGCGGGTGGCGGGCGACAGGGCGCCCATCACCACCGCGGCGCCTCCACGGAACCGGCGAAGCGCCTCGGCGAGCGCGTAGACCTGCTCGGCGGAGAAAGCGACGACGGCGGAGCGCGGCGGAAGGCGCGACAGCTTGACGCTTCCGGAATAGCGCAAGGTCGAGAAGCGTGGCCTGCTGACGATCTCGGCGTCGGGCAGAAGCTCCCGGATCATCGGCTTCAGCGTGTCGGAGCCGAGGATCAGGGTCTCCTCGCGGCCGCGTACGCGAAGCATCCGGTCGGTAAAGACATGGCCGCGCTCGGGATCGATCCCCAGCTGCGCCTCGTCGAGGGCGGCGAAAGCGAAGTCGCGCTGGAAGGAATCGCCGTCGTGGCCGTCGCCGCCCGGGACCGGCATCGATTCCGCAGTGCACAGGAAATAGCGGGCATTGGGCGGGACGATCCGCTCCTCGCCGGTCAGCAAAGCGACCTGGGCCTCACCCTTGATCGCGACGACGCGGTCATAGACTTCGCGCGCCAGCAGCCGCAGCGGGAAGCCGATGACTCCCGACGAATGGCCGCACATCCGCTCGATCGCCAGATAGGTCTTGCCGGTGTTGGTGGGTCCGAGGATGGCCCGGACGGGGGAATCGCCGCGTGGCATTTGGGTCGAATGTGGCAGCGCTCGGCGAAAGCGCAAGTTCCCGATTTTAAAGACCTCTTAACCCTGTTTCGGCATTCCCGGATTCGAGATGCTCGACGGATTTTCAGCAACCGAGGCTTCGGCCCGGGTCGCGCTTGCCCGCGCCCGGGGGAGCGAGACGCCCGCCATCGATTTGCCCGCACCGTTCAGCCTGGTCGTCGATCTGTCCAGCGAACCGGTCGGCAAGCGCTGGCTTCGCGGCGCGGCGACGCTCGCGGCGCTGTGCGGCGCTGCGCTGCTGTTCTTCCCGGGCTTCGATCCCTTCTCGGCGGCGATGGCGCAGACCGTCGAGCCGACCCAGCAATTCCAGATGAACGCGATGCTCGGCGGGACGAAGGACCCGGAGTCCGTCAAAACCTATCAATTCCCGACCGATCCGGAAGCGGCTGCCAAGCCAATCATCGCTTCCGACGGAACCGACATCCGGGTCCAGGGATCGGTGACCGACGGCCTTTACTGGTCGCTTCGTGATGCCGGAGTGTCGCCGCAGGTTGCTGCGGATTATCTCCACGCGCTGTCCACGCGGATCGACGTCGGATCGGACGTCGCGCCCTACGACCGGTTCGACCTCGTCGTTTCGAAGGCGCCGGGCCAGCCGCTCGAATATGCGGCGCTCCACCGGGTCGTCGGCCCGGACGTGGAGCTGCTGAAGTGGAACGTCGGCGGAAAAACCGGATGGTTCGATACCGATGCCAGCGGGACCGAGCACTCGGCGGGTCTGATGACCCCCGTTGCTGGACGGATCACGTCGGGCTTCGGGATGCGTTTCCACCCGATTCTTCATTACGCGAGGATGCATGCCGGGATCGATTTCGGCGCCCCGTGGGGAAGCCCGATCGTCGCTGCAGCCGACGGAACCGTCGTCGCTGCGGGCTATGGCGGCGGCTATGGCCGGCAGGTCCAGATCGCCCATGGCGGCGGGATCGTCACGCTCTACGGCCACATGAGCAGCATCGCCGCAACGCCCGGCGAGCCGGTTCGGCAGGGCCAGGTGATCGGCTATGTCGGGTCGAGCGGGCTGTCGACCGGTCCGCACCTGCATTTCGAGGTGAAGGTGAATGGGCAGGCGGTCGATCCGATGACCGTCCGGATGCAGTCGCGGCAGGAAATCAGCGGACCGGCGCGGCAGGCGTTCAATGCCCGGCTGAAGCAGCTGATGGCGATCGGGAAAGCCTGACAACGACGCCCAGCACGAAGCGGAGTACCCGCGTAACTGCGGATTCGCTCAGTTCCAGTAGGTGGCGATCGCGACGGCGATGATGTCGATGGCGATGGCGAAGGCGACGATTCCGATCAGTGCGATCCAGATCTCGCGCTCGCTCGTTCGCCAGCTCAGCTTCCTTTCCGCCTCGCCCTGAAGCTCCTTGACCTGGACCGGATCGCGCCGGATTCGCGACACGCGCGCCGGCTCATCGAGCTGGACGGTCTTTTTCGCGGTGGTCAGCGGCCTCGCCATTCGCCTGCCTTACAGCATTGGAAGTTAGCGGGTGGTTAGCGGGCTTATGCCGCGCGGCGGCGGCGGCGCGCCTTGATGAACAGCTCCGCCTCGCGCTTCGGCCGGAGCCGCTCGCGAACCGCGATCGTGTCGTCGCCCGACCGGGCGTTGCAGCGCCCGTGCGTGAGGCAGAGGTTGTCGAGCGGCTGGGCCTCCCCGTTCGCTGCCGGCCGGATCGGCTCGATTCGGACGCCGAGGTCGTGCCCGGCGGGAAGATCGAAGCGGATAGGGCGGCGGCATCGCCGGCAATCGTCGCCGTCGCGCTGGCGAAGCTCGGCAAGCTGCCGTTCCCTCTGCTCGCGCCTGAACTTCCACGGGTTCAGAAAACTGGCGATCGATCTGTGCATGGCGTCAATGTAGCCGCCGCCGGTTAGCGCCCGGTTAGCGCGGGTTGCCGTTGCCGACGGAAACGCCAACGCTGATCCTCGATCTCTTCCGCCTCGCCTCTTCGTAGCGGTCGTAGTCGCTGGGACCGTTGCGGAAGGCTTCCCGCCAGTCGTCGCCCTGGACGGCTTTCGCAACTGCGTCGGCGACCCGAAGCGCTGGCTCAAGCAGCGGAATGGTGCCGCCGCTGCATTCGTTGCGAACCGTTCCGCAAAGGGCGGCATTGCCGGACCGGTCCTGAGTCCGCGACGGATTGTTCGACGCCGCTTTCGAGCGCTCGGCATCGAGCACCGTCGGATCGAGCCGGTAAGGAGTCGGCCGGCGTTCCCCGCACACCACCAGGTCGCCCGGAGCAGCGGCCCCGCAGCCCTGGTCGGGCTTCGAAGCGCTGAGGTCCAGCTGTGCAGCCGCTGCTGGAGCGCCGAGTGCGAGCAGGAGCGGTATCGCCAGCATCGCCCCACCATAGCGTCGAGCCGAGTTGAATTGAACGGCCAACGCGCCTAAATCGGACTGGAAAGCTCCGAATTAGTCATGCGCCTGAGCCACCTAGCCGATTATGCGGTCGTATTGATGACCGCCGCCGCCCGCCGCAATGCGGGCGAGCGCCTCAGCGCGACCGAGCTTTCGGTTGAAACGGGGGTTCCGCTCCCGACCGCGCAGAAACTGATGGGGCAGCTCGCGACGGCGGGCCTTCTCGATAGCGTACGCGGAGCTGCCGGGGGCTTCTCGCTCTCGCGACCGGCGACCGAGATCAGCCTCGCCGATATCGTCGAGGCGGTCGAGGGGCCGATCGCAATGACGGTCTGCTCGGAAGGGCGGACCGACTGCGCGCTCGACGCGCACTGCCGAGTGAAGCCGCACATGGGTGTCGTCGGCAACGCCGTCCGCGGAGCTCTCGGCGCGGTTTCGCTCGTGGAGCTGGCGCGATGAACGAAGCCGTCAAGAACCGCGAGATCCGCGAGAAGATCGCGCAGGACTACGAGTGGGGCTTCACGTCCGACATCGAGCAGGAGTTCGCGCCCAAGGGCCTCTCCGAAGACACCATCCGCTTTATCTCGGCGAAGAAGGAAGAGCCGGAGTGGATGCTCGAGTGGCGGCTCAAGGCCTATGCCGCGTGGCTCGAAATGGAGGAGGTCAGCTGGGCGAAGCTCGATATCCCCGAGATCGATTACCAGGACGCTTATTATTACGCGGCGCCCAAGACGAAGCCGAAGCTCACGTCGCTTGACGAGCTCGATCCGGAAATCCGCCGCACCTACGAGAAGCTGGGCATCCCGATCGAGGAGCAGAAGGTGCTGGCCGGCGTCGAAGGCGCGGCCAAGGTCGCGGTCGACGCGGTGTTCGACAGCGTCTCCGTCGCCACGACTTTCCGCAAGGAGCTTGCCGCCGCCGGCGTCATCTTCATGTCGATCAGCGAGGCGATCCGCGAGCATCCGGAGCTGGTGAAGAAGTATCTCGGAAGCGTGGTCCCGCAGCGCGACAATTACTTCGCATGCCTCAACAGCGCGGTCTTTTCCGATGGCACCTTCGTCTACGTGCCCGAGGGCGTCCGCTGCCCGATGGAGCTTTCGACCTATTTCCGGATCAATGCCGAGAATACCGGCCAGTTCGAGCGCACCCTGATCGTCGCCGACAAAGGCAGCTACGTCTCCTACCTCGAAGGCTGCACCGCGCCGATGCGCGACGAGAACCAGCTGCACGC